>NZRP01000036.1 GCA_002693775.1 Crocinitomicaceae bacterium
CAATATGTCATTTGCCTTATTTAGAACCGTAAAAACACCTGAAGAAGCTAAGCCTATTTTTAGGATTCTTGAATCTGGATCTATAGAGTATAAAGTTGTTGAGAACAGTGAGTCCTTCGACATCACATTTGCAGGCAACACAACCTTCAAAGACCTACAGATTTTAATTCCTCAAGATCAATTTGAAAAAGCAGAGGTCCTCTTCGTCAATTCTACAGATGCTATAGTAAATGATGTTGACCAAGACTATTTTTTATTTGAATTCTCAAATGAAGAATTATATGATGTGCTACTAAAACAAGATGAGTGGGGCCCATTCAATTACAGTTTGTCAAAAAAAATACTTACAGAAAGAGGTGAAGATATAAGCCAAGATTTTCTTTTGGAATTAAAAGAAAGACGAATTAATGACCTATCTAATCCTGACGATATCCTACACTTAAATTCCAAGAATATTTTCGTGGTTTCGAAGATGTACGTCATCTTAGGATACTTATCTAGTTTATTAGGTGGAGTTCTAGGAATTATAATGGGATATGCGATTTGGACTAATAAAAAAACACTTCCAAACGGAAATCGTGTGCCAGTGTATAGCAAGACTGATCAGAGACATGGTAGAATCATGTTTTTCATGGGCGTTATCGTTTTAATTATTGCCATAATCACATATTTCAATAATCTCACTCTTATTTAACTACCCACTTTATATTGAGTCTTAACAAGACTTATCAATTTTTAATACAAGAAACTAAATTTTGTTTGCGTTGTAGTTCTATGAAAAAACTACCTGCAATCACATTATTCATAGCCCTGACTGTATCACTTGGGCTATACCTGTACAATCCAGCCTCTGCAATAATACCTAAAGTTGAAGAAGCTACAGTTGAAGAGTCTCTTGACACATTACTTGCCGTTCAAGATCCGGTTCCGGAACCAGAAATTCAGATTCAATCGGAAACTGACCTACCCTTTCCAATAGCTAAAATACACGAAGTAAATAAACAAGAATTCATATCTCAACTTTCATCGCTTATAAACCCTTCAATCAGATACGACCCTTCATACTTAAGATTATCTTATCCTGATGGTGATGTTCCAGCTCATACTGGAGTTTGTTCAGACGTAGTAATTAGAGCTTTTAAAAACGTTGGAGTTTCTCTTCAAAAGGAAATCAAGGAATTTAGATCTTCAAATGGACAGTCAGTGGACACAAATATTGATCACAGGCGCGTGAGAAATTTGGGCCCGTATTTCGCTAGTCTCGATATGGAAGTGTCAAAGGGGGATTATGAAGCTGGCGACATCCTTTGGTGGAAGCTATCTGGAGGAGTTGACCACGTGGGGATAGTATTAGAAAATGGGCGTGTTCTGCACAATATAGGTGGAGGCCAAATCGACGACGCAACTCCCGACACCTATGTCGTTCACAAGGTCTACAGGCTCAAATAACCTCACCAACAACGAAGACGCTGCCGCAAATAACGGCTTGGGCTTGATCGTTATTTAGGGTAGCGGTTCGAGCTGCGATTGTCGCTTCGAGAACTGAACTGTAGCTTGAGCCACGAAGGTTAGCGTTCTCACCAAATTCCTGAAGTATTTTTGTAGGCATCGCCCTAGAAATGTCAGCTGCACACCAGTACATGGTGGAGTTAATGGGTATAAGGGATAGAATTTCTGTTGGATCCTTGTCGCCGACTGTACCAAACACAATGTGGAGATGTTTTTCGTGGCTAGAAAGCCCTTCGAGAAATCCCTTAATACCATCGAGGTTATGCGCACAATCAATAATCAGGCTTCCCATTGTAGGTGTGGCATGAAGGTGTTCTGCTCTGCCCCTTTGGCCTGAAATTTCTCTGTAATTATTAAAGGACTCAATAATTATTGACTCAGGTATATCCCATCCTTGGGAATTCAAAACTTTGAGTGTTTCATATGCAGTAGCAGTATTTTCCTTGAAGAACGGGCTGTAGTCCTCATTGAGTCCTTCTGGGGTTACTCGGCCGTAGTTCATCTCTGAGCTAGTCTTAAGAGCTTTTTCAAGGATAACAGACTGAGCTTCTGGCCTCATTTTACCTAGCACGACTGGAACACCATGTTTGAGAATACCGGCTTTTTCAGCGGCGATATCCCTGATGGTTTGGCCTAAAAACTGCTGATGATCAAGACCTATGTTTGTAACAACACATACCTCTGCAGAAGGAATAACATTAGTGCTATCCAGCCTTCCTCCCATACCTGTTTCAAGGATAACTATATCGACTGCTAAAGCTTGAAAGTGCTTAAGAGCCATCCCAAATGTCAGCTCAAAGAACGACGGATCACTCCATTTATTTTCATATTCGTCAACAAAACCCACTACATCTGCCTGTGGTATCATCTCTCCATTGACTCTGATTCTCTCTCTGAAATCAATGAGGTGGGGGGAGGTAAATAGTCCGACTTTATAACCGGCGGTTTGAAGAGTAGCACTAATCATGTGAGCGACTGTTCCTTTTCCATTTGTGCCTGCAATATGAATGTAGTTGAGATCATTCTCAGGATTACCAAGCATATTACAAACTGCCTTAGTACCGTCTAAATTCACCTTATATGCAGCCGGGCCGGTACGCTGAAACATTGGAAGCTTCGTAAAGAGGACTTCTATTGCCCCTTGATAATCCATCACTCTAATTCAAATCTGAAATCCATATAGCCTGACCTTCTTGGCTTAGAAGATGTCTCCCATAAAGTNGATTTTGCTGCAATTTTTGAAAGTCGAATCAATTCTGTATCTCCTGAAGTAGAATTAACGGCATCATAAGCCGCTGATATGACCTTCCCTTCTGAGTTTACTACAATCTTCATTCTAATAAGCCCCTCCTCTGCTGGTTTCTCATTTAGACTTGGAGGGCTAAGCATCCCAGCTCCATCAAGATATGCTGACCCAAAGTCACCTGTAACAACTCCGCTTCCCTCAATCTTTCCTTCCTCATTGCCCTGATTGCCTACTCCCTGTGTTTCACCTTGAGAACCTCCGCCTCCAGAAGCTGCATTATTGCTGACTAAGGCTGCTCCAATTGATATCTTCGACTTTTCCTCAACAACTTTTTCCACGACCTCTTCTTTAACTTCATCAGAAATCGATACATCAGACACCTCTTGAGTAACAACTTCTTCAGCCACAAAAGGTTCTTCAATAGTTTCTACGCTTTCAGCTTCTTCAACTACCTCTTCAACAACTTCTGAAGGGACTTCCGTTTCAGTCTCCCCTCCAGCATCTTCCAAATCACCTAAATCTGCAATACCAATTGACACAAATTGCTCTCCTGGCGGTGGGTCAGGAATTGTAAAAGCAGTTAGGGTAAAACACAAAACAAGAATGCACACAGTTATAATAGCTGTAAGGACTCCTGCCTTAAGCTTATGCTTCTTTGCGTTTATTTCATGTAATGATCCTGTGCTCATTTTTTATTTGCTCCTATCATCACCTTCCAATCATTAGCCTTAGCCATTCCAATTAGCTCTACAGTTGAACCCGTTGGGACAGCTTCGTCAATTTGGAGATAGACAACTTTCTTTTCTTGATTTAGAAGTGCCTTGCTAAGTTCATATTTCACATCTTCCTTATTTACTTCCTTACTATTAACGTGGTACTTACCATCCTTTGTAACACTTACTATTGTCGATGGATTTGCAGAAGTTGAACTCTCAGATGATGGCAATTCAACGTTCACACCATTTTTCACAAGAGTAGATATAATTATAAAGAATATGAGCAGAAGGAATACGAGGTCCGTCATGGAACTCATACCTGCTGATACGTTGATTTTATTTCTTTGGCTTAGTCCCATTAGCTAGCTGGTTCTTCAAGGATGTCTATAAACTCAATGGATGTAGATTCCATCTTATGTACAACTTTAGAGACTTTTCCAACTAGGTGATTGTATGCCATGTAAGCTATAATACCCACAACTAGACCTACGATAGTAGTAACCATTGCTTGCTTTGTACCTGATGAAATATCAGTCACCTGAATAGTTCCTGTAGACTCCATTTCTAAGAACACATTCACCATACCAATCACAGTTCCAAGCATACCTACCATTGGAGCAGCTCCAGCGATAGTTGCAAGAATGTTAATGTTCTTCTCCATTTTATAGATCTCAAGCTTACCTACATTTTCAATAGAAGTTGCGATATCTTTTAATGGCTTCCCTATTCTAGCAATTCCCTTTTCCATCATCCTTGCCATAGGAGTGTCGTTTTGAGCACATAGATTCTTAGCGCTTGGAAGCTGAGCTGAGCTGATGTAGTCTTTTATTCTGTTCATAAAATCTGGCGACTCAGCTGCAGCCTTTCTGATTGCAAAGTATCTCTCGAAGTAGACATACATTGCAATCAAGCTCATAAAAGCAAGTGGCAACATGATGTACCAACCTCCTGTCATTAGAAGTTCAAGAACATTTACTTCTGTGACATTCTCAGTTGTTTCTGCAGCTACTTGAGCTGTGTCAGCTTGTAATAAGAGGAATTTATACATGGGATTTTAGTTATCGTTTTACTAAACGTCTAAGTTCTGCGAAATAGTGCCTCTTAATCAGTCACTCCCCAAGTGTTTTAAAATTCTAAAAGTTCAAAAAGTTACCCTTAAGCAAACATCAACACATATACTCCTGCTCCTGCTAAGTATCCAGCAATTGCTATTAAACTGATCTTCTTTAAATACCAAACGAAGTCAATTTTCTCTAAGCCCATCACAGCAACACCTGCTGCTGAACCGATAATAAGAGCTGAACCGCCAGTACCTGCACAATACGCTAGTAATTGCCAAAACTTACCGTCTTTTACAAACATACCATACCATTCTGGGTTTGATGAATTTGCTAAAACATCTGTGGCAATAATTGGATACATGTTTTTAGATGCTGCAACAAGTGGCACATTATCCACTACAGAAGACAACAGTCCAATTGCAACGTTAATCAAATAAATGTCATTAAGCTCTTCTTTGAGAAATTTAGCTACAAATCTCAAGTGACCTGCCTCTTGGAGAGCCGCTACTGCAAGTAAGATTCCTAGGAAGAATAAAACAGATGCTGAATCAATTTTTCTTAGAACTCCTATAACTGAAAGTCTTGATTTGTCCTCAATGTTTTTCTCTCTGTGAAGTAGTTCAGTAATTAGCCACATAACACCTAATGAAAGCATCATTCCCATAAATGGTGGAAGGTGAGTTACTGTCTTAAATACTGGAACAAACAGAAGACCTAATACTCCACAAATGAATACTAGGTTTCTCTCAAAGTTGGTTGTCTTCTCACCCACCTGCTCGCTAGCCTGAGGTCGTTCCACCTCACCTTTAAGCTTAACAGACATTATTCCTAGAGGAACAAGCATAGCTACAAGAGATGGTACGATAAGGTTAACAACAATCACAGAAGTAGTTAGCTGACCTCCAATCCACAGCATGGTTGTAGTCACATCGCCTATAGGAGACCACGCTCCACCAGCATTTGCTGATACTATTACCATACCAGCAAAAATCCATCTAGTCTCCTTATCGCTTATGAGCTTTCTAAGAAGAGAAATCATCACAATAGAAGTTGTAAGATTATCTAGAACTGCAGAGAAGAAGAATGTAAGAATGCAAATAATCCAAAGCAGTTTCACCTTGTTATTTGTCTTAATCTTATCAGTAATCACTCTAAAACCCTCGTGAGCATCTACAAGCTCTACAATGGTCATAGCACCAAGTAAGAAGAATAAGATGTTAGCGATTTCCTCCATGTGATGGAGTAGTCTATGCTCATAGAAAGTGCTCAGAAGCCCATGATCATGAGAAGCAAGGAATTCTGCAAAATCAATCTTTAAATGCTCTGGGACCACATTGTAACCGAGCACGAAAATCGCCCAACAAACTGTACCTGTTATAAGAGCTGAAGCCGCTTTATCCACGTGGATGTTGTGCTCAAGAGCAATTGCAACATAGCCTAAAACAAAGACTACTAATAGAATAATTGGGATCATTACTTGAGAGTGTTCAGGGCTTTTTTAAATGCAGTTGCAGTGAGGAGATTCACCTCAGACCTCATAGCGTGAGTTGCTTCGAGAGCTTCCTTGATAATTAATGAAGTATCCTCGAAAATTGCCTTGTCAGACATATCGATGTTTTCACAGCTCATTAGGTAGGCGAATACTCTAGCCATACCGCAGTTTGCAATGAAGTCTGGTATTACTGTGATACGCTCATCAACTGATTCAGCGATTTCTCCATAGAAAATTTCTGGGTCAGCAAAAGGAACATTTGCTCCTGAGCTAATCACCTGTAGTCCAGAGGCAAGAAGTCTGTCGATTTGGTCTTGCGTGATAAGACGAGATCCAGCGCAAGGAAGGAAGACGTCTGCTTCAACGTCCCAAATTTTATCATTTACAGCCTCGAAGCTCATCATATTATCAGCTCTGAGAGAGTTGCCGTCCTTATCGCAGAAAAGCTTAGTGATATCTTCAAAGTCCATGCCATCAGTATCGATTAAGCCGCCAGCTCTATCAATGATTCCTACTACCGTTGCTCCTGCTTGAGTGATGTAGTAAGCTGCTGCTGAACCGACATTTCCCCACCCTTGGATGATAACTCTCTTTCCTTCGACAGAACCTCCGTAGATATTATAGAAATGTCTAACCGACTCGCTAACTCCGTATCCTGTGATCAGATCAGCTACACGATATTTTCTGGTAACATCTGGGGAAATAGTGGTGTCTTCAACGATTTGGGATACACCCTGGCGGAGGTTGCCGATGCGGCGAACTTTTTGGGCTTCATCAGGTTTAAAATGACCTGTAAAAACTCCTTCCTGTGGATGCCAAACCCCGTTATCCTCAGTAATTGGAATCACTTCGTGGATCTCGTCCACATTCATATCGCCACCAGTACCATAGTAATTTTTCAAAAGCGGAGTCACAGCTGCATACCAACGTTCAAGAACTCCCTTTTTACGGGAATCATTAGGGTCAAACCTTATACCAGACTTAGCTCCTCCAATTTGAGGGCCTGAAACGGTAAATTTCACTTCCATCGTTTTAGCTAAAGATTCAACCTCTCTTTTATCAACTCTTGGATGCATTCTAGTACCTCCACCAGCTGCGCCTCCACGTAGCGAATTAATAACTACCCACCCTTCTGCCTCAGTCTCTCTATCCTTCCAGTTAAAAACTATCTCAGGATTTTTTTCTTCGTAAGCTTTGAGTAAATCTCTCATCTTCACCGTCTAACTTAAGGTGCAAAGATAGTGAACGAAAACTCCACTAAGGTAGGTAAATAGCTCCTGAACTTGTGGACCTAGAAGCACCAGTAACGCTATTAAGAACATTATCCATCAATAGCCATCTTAAAAGCCCCAAAAATGCGAATCCATAAGCCTCTTTTGCATCAAGCATAGGTGCTTCAGAGATTATAATTTTTCTATCTGTCCCATCTACCATCTTTAAAATCCTTCTAATAAGATATTTATTTCTCGCTCCGCCTCCTGAAAACAGAGTTGAGCCGACTGGTAGATCTGCTACTATTGTTGTTGCAATGTAATCAACTGATGTACACATCATATTCTCCAAGCTTAGCCCTTTATGAGCTATTAAAACTGGAAGCATTTCATTGTAAAACCACTCCATCCCCAGACTTTTAGGAGGCTTCAAGTTGTGGTATTCAAGCTTAAGTAAATCATCTAAAAGCCCGTCTGATATTAGTCCTTCTTGAGCCATTTTACCATCTTTATCGAAGTCTAAGCCAACCTCTCTTGCTAGAAGATTTAACAGGTTATTGCAAGGTCCAATGTCCCATGCTATGGTAGAATCATCATTAGAAAGTGAGATGTTTGAAAACCCGCCAAGATTCACACAAGCTGAGTATTCAGAAAACAGCATTCTATCTACTACAGGAATTAGTGGTGCACCTGTTCCTCCAAGAGAAACGTCTTGTGACCTTAAATCACAAACAGTTGGCAAACCTGTTAATGAGGCTAGAATAGATCCCGAACCTATTTGAAGTGTTATTCCATCTTCTGGTTTGTGAAAAACTGTATGACCATGTGAGCATAACAGATCGCTATCTTCTTTTAATTCAAGGACCTTTTCAGCTGCAAACCTAGACCAATCTCGCTCAAGGTATTTAAGATCTAAAGACCCTAATTCCATAGAACTTCGCAATCTACCCCTAAGCTCATCTGGGTAGTCATAACACTTAAAATTAATTAGTTCACCCACCCAATCACTTTGGGAGGTGAGTTCAAATTTTGCTCTAGCAATGTCTAAGCCGTCTAAAGAAGTACCACTCATCAATCCAATGACGGTCCAACTCTTTTTGAGGGCATCTGTTGTCGTATCTTCGTTATACATTCGAATGAAAAGATAAAGATGAATTTCGAACTTACAGAAGAACAGTTAGCTGTACGTGATGCAGCGAGGGATTTTGCACATAATGTGCTTAAGCCAGGAGTTATTGAAAGAGATAACGAACAACGATTCCCAGCTGAAGAAATCCGCCAATTAGGCGAACTGGGATTCCAAGGCATCATGGTAGACCCTAAATACGGTGGATCAGGCATGGATACTGTCAGCTATGTTCTTGCTATGGAAGAAATCAGTAAGGTTGATGCATCTACAAGCGTTTGCATGAGTGTAAACAACTCGCTTGTGTGTTACGGATTGGAGGCATTTGGCACAGAGGAGCAAAAGCAAAAGTACTTAACGCCACTTGCTAGAGGAGAAAAGATTGGTGCATTCTGCTTGAGTGAGCCTGAGGCTGGTTCTGATGCTACTTCGCAGCGGACTACTGCTATCGACATGGGTGACCACTACCTTTTGAATGGAACTAAGAACTGGATCACTAATGGTGGAACTGCTTCTTATTACATAGTTATAGCCCAAACAGATGCCGACAAAGGCCACAAAGGGATCAGTGCTCTTATTGTTGAGCGCGGAATGGATGGATTCGAAGTTGGTGCGAAAGAAGATAAGCTTGGAATTAGAGGCTCTGACACTCACACACTGATGTTCACTGACGTTAAGGTGCCTAAAGCAAACAGAATTGGTAAAGATGGGTTTGGGTTTAAGTTTGCTATGAAGACACTAAGCGGAGGTAGAATTGGTATCGCTGCTCAAGCGCTTGGAATTGCAGCTGGAGCTTACGAATTAGCTCTTGCATACTCGAAGGAGAGAAAAACTTTTGGCAAGGAGATTTACAAGCACCAAGCTATTGGATTCAAGCTTGCAGATATGGCAACTCAGATTGAGTGCGCTAGACTTCTTGTATACAAAGCAGCTGCTCTTAAGGACGCAGGCGAAAACTACGACCTTGCTTCAAGCATGGCTAAGCTTTACGCTTCAGAAGTTGCGATGAAACAAACTGTTGAAGCAGTCCAAATCCACGGAGGATACGGATTCGTTAAAGAATACCACGTTGAGCGTTTAATGCGTGATGCGAAGATTACTCAGATCTACGAAGGAACTTCTGAAGTTCAGAAAATCGTAATAAGCAGAAGTATCCTAAAGGACTAAGAACTATTTACTAGTCTAGCTTTTCGTTTCTTGAATTCCAAATCGTGCGTTTACCATCGTAGTACACCACCACTTCCTTCTTGCCGTCAGAATTAACGTCGAGTACTTCGACCCTGTCTGCCTTAACCAGACCTGACATACCCACTTCTCGCGTCTCACCCATTGTGAATTCGCGCAATGTGTTTGTGTCATCGATAAACAGAACTGACGACTTACTTATATTGCTAGAAAGCCTGAATGCTGGCGAGTATCTAGAATCCACTTTTACTTCTGTATTTGCTCTGATTCCCCCAGCCCTCTTGAGCAATTTCACACTTGAATCACTACATCCTGCGTAGATATAGTCTTTAGACCCCACCCTCAAATGGTACAAGTGTTTTACATAAACTCCACCAGATAGTTTCGCGAAATTCCAGCCAGAAGTCCTCTTACCCTCACCCTTGAGATTTGTAATATTACCATCAGCGGTAGCTACAAGAAATCTGTATTTCTTGTTCCTATCGTAATCGACAACACTAAATCCAGTCACCCCACTCCTCATTTTATAAGGGTAACCACTCACGTTATTTCCCTTGACGTCTATAAGGTATACTCCCTTAGAGGTTGCGAACGCAGTTTGAAATTTTCCATTTGCATAGATATCCACCTCAAATGCCTCGCCTATTGGAGCTGCTTCAACTTCTCTAGACCAAACCAATTCACCATCTTCACCCCATGCCTCAACTACAGAATCATCTTCATTAAAAAGAATATCCATGTCAGAAGAAGTGCGGTGGTTTCGAATAACACCAAGCAAGCCCCTTAACTCAGAGCTCTGTTCCGACTGATTACTTACCTTATGATTCTCTAATACTTCAGTCGAACCAGCTCCCACAAACACCCAAGTAAATCTATCCCCTAAATCAGATGCCATAAACTTTCCATCCAATGCCTCCACCACTGCATCATACTTTATAGCTAAATCGCTCTCATCCTCTGTAAACTCATAACCACCTCTATCTAAAATGAATTTGGGAATCCTGAGTTCCTCTTCCCAAACGACTAAATCACCTTTAGCCTTTTCTAGAATGTATCCCTTCGGCGTCTTGTAAAGCCTAGCATTCACCCCTTCTTCAGACCTCCACCTCAATGCCATTTCTCCAGGCATTTCAACCCATGCTGCTAAACTTTTACTATCACCAATTAATAAACCACCCCTCCATTCACGAAACTCAAATCCAGGTAAAACCTGGGCATCAACCCTAGTATTATGCACCACCTTCAGCGTCATCCCCAAATCGTCCTTTCCTTCAAACACCATCTTAACATTTGTTGAATCAGAATAATCTATAGTCCAGCTAGTAAACACATCTGGCGCAAAATCTGCTGGGCTTTCAACCTTAACTTCTCCAATTGACTTAATGCTGAAATAACCAGAAATTGCTGCATAAGCAAACAATACAGCTACGAATAATAATATGTAATGTCTCTTCGAGGACATGGGGCTAATATCAAGAAATTCGGCTCCAATTGGGACGGCCTTCCAAAATTCTATCCAAGTTTATTTTTAATATCTGATGCTTTGCTAGCTCGAGCTGAGGGTCTTCTTCCAAAATGTTGCCAGCGATATAACGCGCAGTTATCATTAGGTCTCTATCGCGCATTATATCAGCCATCTGCAAATCTGGAATTCCGCTTTGCTGAGTTCCCGTCACATCACCAGGTCCTCTTATATCCATATCGACCTCAGCGATCTCGAAACCATCATTAGTTCTACACATAGTTTCAAGCCTTCGCCTAGCTTCCTTGCTAAACTCATCCTTAGTCATCAATACGCAATAGCTCTGCTCTCCTCCTCTGCCGACTCGACCGCGTAGTTGGTGCATTTGGCTTAGCCCAAATCTCTCTGCGCTTTCAATTATCATTAGTGTAGCATTGGGCACATTTACTCCCACCTCTATCACTGTCGTAGCAATTAAAATCGAAGTCTCTCCTTTTGCAAACCTCTGCATCTCAAACTCCTTATCCTCAGCTTTCATGCGCCCGTGCACCACTCCTATCTTGAACTCAGGTAGTGGAAACCTTCGGGTTAAACTATCATACCCATCCATCAAATCCTTGTGATCCAGCGTAGCACTCTCCTCTATCAGTGGATAGACAACATATACCTGCCTTCCATCACTTATCTGCTTTTCTATAAAATCATTCACTCCCAATCTCCCAGAATCAGTCCTGTGAACAGTCTTAATATCCTTCCTTCCTGGAGGCATTTCATCTAGAACCGAGCAGTCCAAATCCCCATAAGCCGTCATCGCCAAAGTTCTGGGAATAGGAGTCGCTGTCATAACAAGTACATGAGGCGAAATCGTAGCTTTAGCCCATAGTTTACTCCTTTGAGCTACGCCAAACTTATGCTGCTCATCTATCACCGCTAATCCCAGATTAGCAAACTTCACGGCAGGCTCTATCAAGGCATGCGTCCCAATTATCACATCAACATCACCAGACTCAAGCCCTTCAAGTATGGGCTTCCTTGCAGATTTTGAAACCGACCCAGTCAATAATTCTACCCTCACATCCATTTCGCCCAACAACTCAGTCACTCCCTTAAAATGCTGATTCGCCAGAAGTTCTGTAGGAGCCATAATACAGGCCTGAAACCCATTATCAATGGCAAGAAGCGCCGTCATCAGCGCCACAATAGTCTTGCCCGACCCAACATCCCCCTGCAGAAGCCTGTTCATATGAGCCCCTGTATTCAGGTCAGCTCTAATTTCTTTCATTACCCTTTTTTGGGCTCCAGTCAGCTCAAATGGCAACTTCTCGTTATAAAACTCATTGAACTTATCTCCCACCTCTTCGAACCTAACGCCCTCCATGTTCACAGTTACAGAGTGCTTCTGCTTCAATAATGTCAGCTGCAAATACAGCAACTCCTCAAACCTCAACCTCTTCAACGCACTATCAGCCTCCTGCAGAGTCTTAGGCGAATGCACTAAATCAAAAGCCTCTAGCCTCCCCGGCATCTTCAACTCCTTCAGTATCTCTTCCCCCATCGTCTCTTCAATCTCCCGCCTCACCTCACTGAGAGCAACACGAATCAACCGGCCTAACCCTGAACTATGCAAACCCCTCGAAGTCAGCTTTTCCGTCGAAGAATAAACGGGGTGTAATCCGCCCCCACCTCGGCTCTCAAACTGGTCCGCCCTCTCAACCTCGGGATGCGCAATATTCCACTTTCCCTTAAAATTCTGTGGCCTACCGTATATCACTACGTTAATATCGAGCGGCAACGAACTCTGAATCCACTTTCCACCCTTAAACCAAACCAACTCCATTTTCTTCTTCCCATCGTCAAAAATAGCCACTAGCCTACTGTGCCTCCCAGCACCCAACATCTTCTTAGACCTAATCTTTCCCACCAGCTGAATCGACGTCGTATCAGCTGTTATTTCAGAAATCTTATAAAACTTAGATCTATCCTCATACCTAAATGGCAGATGCTGGATCAAGTCGAAAAATGTAAACACACCCAGCTCCACCTGAAGCAATTCAGCACGCTTAGGACCTACCCCTTTGAGGTAGGTAATCGAAGTCGTTAAAGAGTTAGGTCGTGTATTAGACATGCGGCTTATGCAATCTACCGCATCTAATATTTTTAAACTAACATCAACACAGGATTCTCTAGAAGATTTTTGAAATCTTGCAAGAATCCTGCACCTGTCGCCCCATCCACTACTCTGTGATCACAGCTAAGAGTCACTTTCATCACATTTCCTGGAACCACTTGGCCGTCTTTTACAACAGGAACTTCATTGATTCCCCCAATAGCTAGGATACATGCATCTGGTGGGTTTATGATTGCAGTAAAGCTTTCTATGCCAAACATTCCAAGGTTCGAAATCGTAAACGTGTTTCCTTCCCAATCTTCCGGCTGAAGCTTCTTCGCCTTTGCCTTCTGAGCATATTCTCGAACCTCCTCACCTATGCCTGCAAACGACTTACCATCTGCGTGACGCACAACGGGAACTAACAACCCATCCTCAACCGCAACAGCTACACCAATGTGAACGTGCTCGTTATAACGGATTCGATCGCCTAGCCAACTGCTATTAACAGCTGGGTGCTTCTTAAGAGCCATTGCAGTAGCCTTAACAACCATATCGTTAAACGATACTCTGTAGAAGCCTTGATCGTTAATTGCCTTTCTAGCCTTAATAGCATTTGACATATCAATGCTTAGCTGTAGGTAGAAATGAGGTGCTGAAAATTTGCTCTCTGCAAGACGGGAAGCGATGACTTTACGCATTTGGCTTACACCTACCTCAGTAAATTTCTCTTGAGTAAGAACTGGCATGCCAGTAGCACCTGCCATCTTAAAGTTTTCTACGTCGCGCTTAATAACTCGACCGCCTTCTCCTGACCCAGGGATTCTATTAAGTTGAAGTCCCAATTTATCTGCAAGCTTTTTCGCTAGTGGCGAAGCAACAACTCTATCATTTCCAATTGGAGGTGCTGGCACTGGCGATTTAAGAGCTGCTGGTGTCACTGCAGGAGCAGGTGCCGGATCTAGATCTGGAGCTGGCTTCACCGAAACTGGAGTTACAGGGGCAGGAGCCGCCGCTGTAGCTTTATCTTCTTCCGTAGCTGCTGGTTCTGCTTCCTCTGCTGAAACTAATAGCTCTTGATAATCCTCGTCTTTTTCTCCAAGGATACAAAGAATACTATCAACTGGCGCTGTATCACCTGTTTCAACTCCTATGTAAAGTAGGAATCCATCTTGAAAAGACTCGAATTCCATAGTAGCCTTATCAGTCTCGATTTCCGCGAGAAGATCTCCACTCTCAACCTCGTCTCCTACCTTTTTATGCCAAGCAGCAACAACCCCTTCGGTCATTGTGTCGCTCAGTTTGGGCATTTTTACAATTTCAGCCATGATTCAATTCTTTTAGTTAAATCAGTCCTTTACAAAAGGATAATCTTCTTGTGTGTAAACGTCTTCGTAAAGTTCGTGCGGTTGCGGAAGTGGGCTTTCTTCTGCAAAGACAACAGCCTCTTCAACCTGCTTCTTTACATCTATTTCAACTGCCTTAATTTCTTCTTTAGTCATCCATTTCTGCTCAAGCAATACATTCTTTACATGAGTGATAGGGTCTTTTGCCTGGTATTCAGAGACCTCATCTTTAGTTCTGTATTTCTGAGGATCAGACATCGAGTGACCTTTGTAACGGTAAGTCTCGATGTTTAAAAGTGTTGGACCCTCGCCTTTACGACCTCTTTTTGCAGCACGCTGAATTGCAGCGCATACATCCTCTGGGCTCATTCCGTCAACCGTCTCAGCAGGCATTTCGTAGCTGAGTGCCATCTTAGACATATCAGTTACGTTGGTAGTACGCTCAACACTAGTACCCATAGCATACTGGTTGTTCTCTATGATGAAAATCACAGGAAGCTTCCAGTTCATCGCCATATTGAACGTCTCATGAAGGATTCCCTGACGAGCAGCTCCATCTCCCATAAAACAAACTGTTATATGGTCTTCATTTCTGTATTTGTCGGCAAATGCGATTCCTGCACCGAGACCGATTTGGCCTCCAACAATTCCGTGACCACCAAACAGATTTTTTTCCTTATCAAACATGTGCATAGAGCCGCCTTTACCCTTAGAAAGCCCCGTAGACTTTCCATAAAGCTCTGCCATTACAAGCTTAGGATCTGTTCCTAAAACTAGTGGGTGAGCGTGGTCTCTATAGGCTGTAATTACTCTATCTGTAGGTTTTATCGCCTCATTCATCCCAGATAGTACAGCTTCCTGACCGATATAAAGGTGACAGAATCCGCCGAACTTTTGCTGAATGTACAACTGTCCGCACTTCTCCTCAAACTTACGCATTAGGTACATTTCCTGATACCACCTGCGGTATACAGCCTCTGAGTGAGGTAGTTTATTTGCTTTCTTTTTAGCCATAGTTCTAGTTTATGGTAGCGGCAAAGATATAATCAAAGTACAAGTTCGTAACTTTGCAAACCTGCAAGATTTTACTACTTTTCGTTAGAAACTTAGAATCTCTTTCATTCACCTTTGTCTATTGGATTCTTTAGCCCAAAATATATCGAGGTTTGAGCCTATTTCGCTGTCCCAAATGGACGAGGTAAAACTGATGAAAAGAACTGACACAAAGTTTATCTTTCCTATTGCTACGCTTCATAAAATCCTACCTAAGCTAGTCGATAAGTATTACGTTCTTGAAATAAAAGGGAAAAGGTTAAACACATATCGTTCTCTTTACTTCGACACTGAGGACTTCCAGTTTTACCATCAACATCACAACGGCAAAACGAATAGAAATAAAGTTCGCTTCAGAGAATACATAGATTCTGGCATTTCTTTTCTAGAAGTTAAGCGCAAGAATAACAAGGGGAAGACTATAAAAAAGCGAATCAAGGTAGACGCTATTCCAAATAGCTTAGAGGGCGAGAACAAGCTATTCGTAGATAAAACAATGGGAAAGAGTCTTACTCTTAAGCCACAACATTGGAACAAATTCAGCCGAATCACCTTTGTACATAAACTAAGAAAGGAACGCCTTACAATTGATGTAAACCTTAGATTCAAGGATGTTGAGTCGAATAAAAATAACTTAGGCGAAATAGTGATTGCAGAGGTTAAGCAAGCGAAGAGAAATCTATCGTCTGACTTTATAAGATTAATAAAAAAAGAAAGGATTCATCCTTTTAGGATAAGCAAGTACTGCATGGCTACTGCCAAGTTGTATCCTCAACTGAAGATCAACAACTTCAAGAGAAAGTTTTTACATTTAGACAAAGTACTACAAGATGCTTACTCTGCTCAAGAAAATATAAGCACATGAAAAATTTATTTGCACTTCTCGCTATTTCGGGAATAATATTTACCTCTACTCCAACTTCTGTATACGCACAAGAAGATTTCCCCCACGAAGTAATGTTGGAAGTAGTGGATTCTAAATCACCAACTGAGGAAGAGTTTGAGACTGATAGCCTTAGTGTTGATTCATCCGATATTTTTGTTGAAGAAGTGTCATCTTCAGAAGAGCCAAAAGATTTAATGATATGGATTTCAGAAATTGAATTTTTTGGAGCAGAACTAATTGATTTCGATGACTTCATTGAACTTTTTATTAAAGCTGTATTCAACTTTTTAATAATTGGGTTTATCGTTCGTTACCTGTACTACCCAGCCACTAAAAACAAGGACTATTTATTCACCTATCTATTGATAAGTGTTACTGTATTCAGCCTATGTTTCTTGCTGGAAAACGTAAAGCTTGAACTGGGGTTTGCTTTAGGTTTATTTGCCATATTTGGCATAATTAGATATCGTACAGATCCTATCCCTATTAAGGAAATGACATATCTATTTATTGTTATAGGTGTGTCTGTAATCAATGCCCTTGCAAATAAGAAGATTAGTCATTCAGAGCTTATATTCACAAACCTTCTTATTATATCAGTAACCTATGGTTTAGAGAAGATTTGGCTTTTAAAGCACGAAAGTCGAAAGACTATCATGTATGAGAAAATCGAGCTTATCACTCCTGATAAAAACCAAGATTTAATAGACGATTTAAAGAAGAGAACAGGCCTAAACATCACTAGAGTGGAGATTAGGAAAGTCGACTTTTTAAGAGATACTGCTCAACTGAGAGTATTCTACTTTGAAGATAACGAAGAGTAACTCTCTACCCCTTCTTCAAAAACACGACAGCGTGTGCGCTAATTCCTTCGCTTGTACCTACAAAACCTAGTTTTTCCGTAGTGGTTGCCTTTACGCTTACCTGATCTATATCTGCGCCTAAAATTCCAGCAATACACTCACGCATTGAGTTTATATGAGGAGCAAGCTTGGGAGACTGAAGGCATACTGTAGAGTCTACATTACCTACTTCCCATCCCTTAGACTTTACTAAATTCCAAGTTGCTTTTAATAGCTTCTTGCTGTCTATCCCTTTGTACTGTGAGTTTGTGTCAGGAAAATGCTGACCTATATCTCCCAGAGCTAGAGCTCCAAGCAAAGCATCGCAGATAACGTGCAATAGAACATCTGCGTCACTGTGCCCAACTGCCCCTAATTCTGAAGGCAATAGAAGTCCACCTAACCACAATTCTTCACCAGCTTCTAAGCGGTGTACATCGTAGCCATATCCTATTCTAATATCCAAAACTTTTAGTGAACGTATTTACTCCTCGTTAAGCGCAGCATCAAGATCTGCGAATTGCATTCTAAGAGTAAATCTTAGAGTATTTGCAAGAGGATTCTGTTGAGTAGTGCTGATTAAGTAGCTCAAATCAATAGTGAAGACGGTGTACTTAAGTCCTGCACCAAGAGTAACAAACTGCCTATTACCCTTTGAGTAGTGCTCGTAGAAGTAGCCTGTTCTAAATGCAAAAACATCAGCGAATCCGTACTCGATTCCTCCTCCAATATTGATCTCTCTTAGCTCCTCTCTAAACTGGCTTCCGGGGTAAATGCTATAAGATCCGTCGTCAGCATAAGTAACAATGCCTGGAGCATCGTAGAACGACTGAACCATACCCGTTGCTACACCAACATCATTAGAATATCCGCTTACAATTTCATTAGCATTATCTCTGTGGTATGCTGGAGATGTAGGCACTAATAACTTATTAAAGTCAACCGTAAATGTTACATCGTTGTAATCGTCAACTTCCATGACATAAGCAGTACCTAAACGAAGATTAGTTGGGATAAAGTCTCTTCGGCCAGTATTAGTGTAGCTCATCTTAGCTCCAATGTTAGAGATATTCATTCCAACATTGAATTGGCCTTTCTTGCTACCCCAGTCTGCATATTGGTTTGTATAAAACAGACCTAAATCAGCTGCTACAGAAATACCGGGCTTAGTATTAGCTCCTTGAGAAGTGACACCACCAGTAAGATTAGAGTGTACAAACCTTCCTGCTACACCACCACTGAACTTATCAGTAAACTTCTGAGAAAATCCTGCGTCAAGGCTAAGCTCAGCAGGCTCAAAGTTTCTTATTGTTTGGCCTGTCTCATCAGTAAACGTGATGCTACCCAGGCTGAAGTATCTTAAAGAATATCCAACTGCTTGTCTTCTGCTAGTCTTCTTAACACCTGCGAGGTAAGCAAGATTCATATCATCAACAAGGGCTCTCAACCATGGAGCGTAGCTCAAACTCATCTCAAGCTCATTCTCTGTGAAAGCCATCTTCGCTGGATTCCAATGCAAGCTATTTGCATCAGGCGAAAGTGCTACACCTGCGTCACCCAGAGCTCCAGACCTTGAATCTGGCGCTATCATCAAAAACGGAACAGCTGTCGTAATGGTATTTAGCTGTACAGCATTAGCAGCTTCTTCAGGTGTAAGCTGAGCATATGCTTCAGTTGAGCTACCACAAATCATAGTAGCTACTGCTAAACATACCGTTATATAGTGATGAAAGTTTTTCATGGTTTATGTAGGTCGTGCAAATGTAGGCACGGGATTACGGCCTTACAACGACAAGTCTGCTTCCATATTGTGTCGTTGTGCCATTTAATGCTTTTAATTCAATTTTAAAGACGTAAAGTCCGTCTTTCACAGTTGCACCTGCTGAATTGGTTAAATCCCAAGTGTACAAATCCGTTCGCGATCCGTGAGCGTGCAAATCAGTCTCATAAGTACTCACAAACCTTCCTTCAGAATCGTAGATGTCGATTCTCGCCTCGATAGCATTGCATTCCTGATTGTGTGAGAATCTAAAAGTTGCCTCATCGTAAGCAGGGTTTGGATATGCTATTACCTCATTGAGTGCTACTTCTAATGAGTTGACTACAATGAATTCTGTTGTGTCTGTTGCGCTATTGTTTTGGACATCCCAAACCTTCAAAATCAGCTGATGCTCCCCTTCCTCTAAATCCTTAAAAGGAAACCTTACTGTTCCACTTTTATAAGTGTCAAGATCAGCGGAAAAGTACGAATTCAATATGAAGGGGCTATCGTACTCACCATCAAGAACGGCCTTCAAGTCGTGCCCTATTCCGTTTCCTACAGTATTGATTCCACTTTCATCGAATACCCTAGCGTAAAGCCACGGATCGTCAGAAGTAATTCCACCTCTTTCAAACAATTCATCATTCATGTAGAGGTCAACATCTGGCCCCTCATCATCTGGAACTACTGAATCTGAAGTGCCACCAATAATGAAGTCTTCAGAAGCACCATGAGCGTCTATCTCACCACTTAACGCATAGCAACTTATTCTACCATTGCCGTATGAGTAATCGATATCCCTTGGCACAACGAACTGGAATGTAAACTCTCCGTTTTCTACAGAAGATAGCCCCTTGTGAATCACATTTCTGAACATGCTGTACGAGAAGGACCCAGCAACTTCGTCATTATCTAATGTGTTTAAGTAAGATCTTTTATCGAAAACTTTAGGATAGATAAATCCATTGAAATCTTCAAGTACTTCTCCATTTTCATCACCGACAAACCCGCTTATAGTCACAAGATCTAGCGATTTAATTGTGTCAGGCACCTCTGTAAAGAATACTTTATGAGATGGGTATGCTAGCATCATAGCAGGATCTCCTAAAAGCGAGAAATTTCTCATGTTCACAGTGCTTGTTACTTCAGGAGAGTTCTTCGTGTCCTTGCAGATATCTCCCAAACAGCGCATTAAACCCGTGCCTTCATCCTCGTCTAAAACGGTTTGGAAAAAGGCCGTGTTCAATTCCTGATTACCTCCACTGAAAACAGTTCTAGTAGTAGTAAGAGAACCTACTGCACCTCCGTTGGGGTTAAAGACTAACATCTCTCCAGCAGATTCCACTTCTGGGTCGTCGTACCTCGAAAGCTCACAAGTAGCAGTCATAAATACAGGCAGTCTGTTCTTATTAGTCCACTCTCTGATAGTCGTCGTATTTAAAATCCTTTCATGCGCCCAACCTCTTGCACCGCCATGACCTATGTAGTCTACAATCAGGGCCCCTTCTTCAACCTTTCGCTGAATCTCTGCCTCAGCTTCATCATATCTCTCTCCACCTGGAGTAGCTTCCTGAACATACGCGTCTGGGTAGATTTTTATGATGTCGTATTCATTGTAATTCTCAGCTACGTGATCTGAATGCACCTCACTATCAGACATATGCCTCCAACCGTCGTTGTTATTACCATCCTGGTCATCAGTCACAAAAAGAATCTTATTTCTCCACTCGCCAAACGTAGAAGACTCATCATCTCCCACGCAACTTCCCACTCCTGTAGAATCAATTGGTGCACCCAGATAATTTTCAATCTTAGAAACTACAGCAAGGGCATCACTTAATGAAGGCGCAGGAATTCTACCAACTCCTATAGCAAGCTTATCTCCTGGAGCATCACTAAAATCATCCTCTAATAGCCCAAAATAATCATCAGTCACATAGCTACTTACCGTGCTTTCCGAATTCAAACTCTGATAAGTAAGAAGATCCATCCCATCAGCTGGAAGGTTTCTATTCAAGTATGACCCATCTCCCATTAAAAGAAGGTGCTTAGGCTCATCTTCAGGTGATTCCGCCTTATCCCTCAACATTAGCATAAGCATCTTCAGAGCAGTTGGATCAGGAGAACCTGATGAAAAGCAATCCCAAACCTCTCGTTGATTCACCACCGCAACCCTCATTCCCTCGTTTGAGTGAAGAGTTGCTAACCTGTGAGCCGCCGAATCTAATAGTGGAGAAGTCATGATCACTAAATCGATATCCTTCAATGAGTGTAAATCGACATTCTGCACGTTTCCCCTCGCTTCAACTCCATGAGCAGCGCTGAATCTGAATGCCACAAACCTTCTAGTTGTGTCCCTTAGCGCTTCCCAACTCAACTCATCAGAACCTATACCTTCTACTGAGCAAATCTCTGGTGATAACGGATCTGTTATATCCCAAACACCATCAACATCATCCGCTTCGCTCAATAAGTACTCACACGCCTCCCCCTCATTAATTTCTGTAGTCCCATTAATGTGAAATTGACCGCCATAGAATTTAAGCTCCTGTGGCACTTGAAGCCTAACAAAATCTATCCATCCCTCAGCTTCTGTATTTCCTGGCTCAAATGTCATTTCAACGCTAACACCATCACCACTCATAGGGGCTTCTATGCTCAAATTCCTCTTTGCTGCGATCAATAAACTGTTTTCACTTAGAGCGATATCATCAGTTGTATATGTCTCTCCAACGCAGTCCATATTGAATGTACTTGTCGTCCCAAGCGTTCTTCCTGCAATCCTCGATTCAACAATACCAGTATCTCCGGTAAGGTTGGGCACATTGAAATAAAAGCTGAAAAATTGAGAACCCAGGTATGTAAAATGCTCATTATAAAACTCCCTACCTGAATGAGCTAGATTCACATTTTCCACCTCGTGAAACATCCTAGCCACATGCTTTTCAATTGTCTCAGTCACAGGCAGATCAATTTCATCAGCCTCCGTTATCCTGCTACCTTCAATAAATTCCGGGGCGTTAAGCCTCACGTAATAAAACGCAGTATCAGACCAAGGGTGCTTTTCATGCTCCCACTTCTCATCTCCATCATCATATGACCATGAATCCACACCTGTTGCATAAAAAAACAAGGTGTTTCCATCCACCTTAATAGGTAATAGAGGCAGGTCTAAGGGCCTATCCTCACTATTTGCAAAAGGTAAAGCTCTACCTCCACCTCCGTAAACAGCGATAGTGGAAAAATTAATTGTATCTGGGTCAACTCCATTTGCAATAAAATCACCCCCCTCTATTCTGTGTAATCCTTCATTTGTTGTAGCAAACTTTATCCAAGAACCCTCACTTAACTCTGAATGTTCTGGCCAATCTCTTTCAATTCTTGAGGGCAATGAAGGTGAAGAAGCAACGATACCACTCCATGACTCAAGTTTATACAACTGACCATTTTCCACCTTAAAAGCCGGCATTTTATGCTGAGCATAAAATTCATTTGAATTTGCACCTCTAACAACCCTCCATTCTGGCTTATTAATGACAAATTCTGTTTGAAAAGTCTCAGGTATTTCACCAAAATATTCAATCCAAACATATTCTGATTCAAGAATTTCCACTCCAGTCCACCTTGAATTTATTTTGAATTCAGCTATTTCAATACTAGATAAATCTTGATTAGAAGATTCCCAGTTTAACTCCAATACCTCAGCTTCTCCAGATAAAGTCACTTGCGCAACTAACTGAGCGTTAGATGCATAGAAAACAGAAAACAAAAGAGCACAGATCGCGAACAAACGATTGAGTGTGTATATTCTTTTATTTTTTAAGTCGGATCTCATGAGTTATTTGCCAAATTTCGGCACGAATCATGTAATAAACGCTATTAAGTTGTGGTTATTGTTATAGAACCTGCTGTGAGAATAATCCCAGATTAATGTTGTAATTTTTGTATTATTGTAGGTTAATGGGAATCTCTATGTTTAAAATGAAACTGAAATACCTTATACACTGTACGTTTTTTGCGTTCGTTCTTGTTGCTGGTGTATCTAATGAAGCACACGCACAGGACCCTGAGTTTACTCAATACTACGCGAATCCACTTTTTTTGAATCCTGCCTTTGCTGGATCTGACCGATGCCCCCGTATGGTGATGGCATATAGAAACCAATGGCCTGCCATGAGTGGAAACTACGTGACTCAAGCTGTTTCTTACGACCAACACATAAATTCAATTCAGGGTGGTCTAGGATTAACAGTAATGCACGACCAAGCAGGACAGAACACTCTACAAACGACGCGTATTACTGGAATGTATGCATACCAGCAATCGCTAACTAGAAAGCTTAGCATGCGTGCCGCACTTGAGGCAAGCTATTTCCAGAGAGCTCTTGATTGGAGCAACCTGACTTTTGGAGACATGATTGACCCTCGTCGTGGTTTCATCTACGAAACACAGGATCAACCAAGAGGAGGTAAAGTTCAAAACGTAGATTTTGGAGCTGGATTACTTCTTTTTACTCCCAAGCTTCACTTAGGATTTGCAGCTCACCACTTAAATGAGCCTAACGAATCTCTGGTTGTTGGTCTTAGCCGTCTGCCAATGAAACTTACTGTTCATGGTGGAGGTAAATTTCCATTAAAGAAGAATATCAAGAACGAAGTACTAGCATCTATCTCTCCAAACTTCCTTTTCCGTCAGCAAGCAGAGTTCAGACAAATGAACCTAGGCTTATTTGTAAACAAAGGACCTCTATTTGGAGGTGTGTGGTATAGAGGCATAGCATTTACCGAGTACAGAGACGCTTTGATAGCAGTAGTAGGTATCGAATCTGATATCATGAGATTTGGCTACAGCTACGACATCACTATCTCAGAATTAACTCCTGCTACAGGTGGTGCTCACGAGTTGAGCATGACATTGAAATTTGACTGCAAATCGAAAAAAGGCAAGTTCCGCAAAATACCTTGCCCAACTTTCTAGTTATATAAATAACTGCTATAACGATGAAATTGAAACTACACATCACATTATTTGCTTCCCTAGGAGCTATAATTGCTCTTACGGGTTGTTACCGCGAACGATCGGGTGCAACTGGATGGAAGTACAACCATACTGAAAACGGAGGTTTTGAAAAGCCAAACTTTTACGAGCAACAAACAGGCCCTGGTCTGATCTTCATTGAGGGTGGTACCTTCACAATGGGTCAAGTTGAGGACGACCTAATGAACAGCTGGGATAATTCACCTAGACGCGTAACTGTAAGTTCATTCTACATGGATGAAACTGAGGTAACAAACATGTTTTGGCTTGAATACCTTGAGTGGTTAGACAGAATTTACGGGAACAGCTTCCCAGAGATTGTTGAGCGCGCATTGCCTGACACTCTTGCTTGGAGAGAAAAGCTTGCATACAATGAGCCTATGGTAGATTACTACCTACGCCACCCTGCATACAGAGACTACCCAGTAGTTGGTGTTAGCTGGAGGCAAGCAAACGATTTCTGTAAGTGGAGAACAGACAGAGTGAACGAGAACATCCTTGTACAAGAAGGATTATTCGTACACAGCCCAGAATCTCAAATGGATGAAGAGCACTTCACAACTGAGACATACTTTAACCGCCAATATGTTGGAGAAAGAGATGTTGAAGGGGTAAAAGATTACGCTCCCAACTCAAGTGGATACAGAGACATTAAGATGGAGGATGGACTTCTTCTTCCTGATTACAGACTACCAACTGAGGCTGAGTGGGAATACGCAGCACTTGGTCTGATTGGTAACAGCTTTGGCGAGCTTGTTGAAGAGCGTAGAACTTACCCATGGGACGGTCACTACATCAGAAACGACGAGATCAGAGATAAAGGCTATGGTGAGATTAACGCTAACTTTGTTAGAGGACGTGGTGACTACATGGGTGTTGCTGGCGCACTAGACGACTTTGGTGATATCACCGTTCAGGTTCGCGCATATGCGCCTAATGATTACGGTTTATTTAACATGGCTGGTAATGTTAACGAGTGGGTAATGGACGTTTACCGTCCACTTACAACACTTGATGCTGAGGAATTCCGTCCTTTCCGTGGTAACAACTACCAAACTATGGTAAAGAACCCAGAAGGAAATCCTGCTGACAAATACGATTACGTTGTTTATGACATCGATGCAACGAGCAAGTTCTTAATTGATTACAGAAATCAAATTGGAGATAAAGCAATTACTCCAGAAGATGAGGAGCTAATGAATAGCTTAGAACTTAAGTATGAAGAAGCTCTAGAAACTGAACAAAAGAAGCAACTCGAAGAAGCTCAAACATTAATGGCTGAGGCTCTTGAGCTTATTGTAGACAGTGAAGCATTAATAGCTTCAGACCTTAGAAAAGGCATGAGCGACAACATTATTGCTGTTCCTGGAGATATGAAGTTTAGAGATGTAACAGTTGAAGAGAATATCAACAGGTCTAACTACAGAGTGGCAGACAACATTGACTACAAGGATGGTGATTTACATTCATCGACTTCTTTTTCTCCAGACAACGAAGGAGACCCTGGTGAGAATAGAATGTACGATTACGGTACTTCTTCTCTTGTAAATAAGCAATCAAGAGTATATAAAGGTGGAGGTTGGGATGATAGAGCATACTGGTTAGTGCCAGGTACTCGTAGATTCCTTGACGAAAACCAAAGCTCTGCTTCTATTGGTTTTAGATGTGCAATGACAAGAGTTGGAACGCCAGTTCCTTACTCTGGACATTAATAGACTAATAACTTTTTTAAAGCCCTGATGTATTTTATGCATCGGGGCTTTTTCTTTGTGTAAACACCTTACTAATGCCCACTGAAAATTTACTTGAATTATTCCGCAGCGCATCGAATGGAGTAACTACTGATACTCGGTTGTGTAAGGAAGGTATGCTATTCTTTGCATTGAAGGGTGAGAATTTTGACGGAAACAAGTATGCGGAAGAAGCGCTTGCTGCTGGTTGTATTGCAGCTGTAGTAGATGACCTTTCTTTAAAAGACGTTGCAGGATGTGTTTTAGTTGATGATGTATTAACCGCTCTTCAGAATGTAGCCAGAAATTATAGAAGGACATTTAACATACCTGTACTTGCTCTTACAGGCTCAAATGGTAAGACAACAACTAAAGAATTAATTAACGCAGTTCTAGCTAAGAAATTCAAGGTTCATTCCACTAAAGGGAATCTCAACAATCACATAGGCGTTCCATTAACTCTACTATCTGCTCCGTCCGACACAGAATTACTTGTAGTTGAAATGGGGGCTAACCACCTTGAGGAAATAAAAGCACTTTGCACAATAGCCGAACCGACTTGTGGCTTAATTACAAATATTGGTAGAGCTCACTTGGAGGGGTTTGGCGGAATAGACGGAGTTAAGAAGGGCAAGGGAGAGCTATTTGACTATCTAAGATCAAAGGACTCTGCAAAGGCTTTTGTAAACGCAAACCATGAGGTATTAATGGAGATATCTAGTGGGCTTGACTGTGTTTATTATGGGAGCGATGAACACGAACCGGTAGCAAGGTTTGTGAAAGACGGTGGAAGGAAATTTGTTTGGGCTAAAGGAAGCTTTACGAGTGAGGAATTAGAAGTAAATCTTGAAGGAGATTACAACTTAGACAACATCGCTACAGCTATAGCTTGCGGATTAGAATTCCAGGTAGACAAGAAGGATATAGGCGAGGCTATTTCAGAATACATGCCATCGAACAACAGATCGCAGACTACTAAGACTGAGAAGAACACCATCATTTTGGACGCATACAATGCAAATCCTTCAAGTATGACTGGAGCGCTAGAGTCTTTTGCGAAGAATATAGAGGGAGAGAAACTTGTTGTTCTGGGTGATATGAGGGAATTAGGTATTTACTCGCATGAAGCTCATAAGGAGATAGTGGGGCTTTGTGATAGGTTAGGGCTTGACGCTGTTTTTGTCGGAGAGGAATTTTATGCTGTGAATGAAAGAGACGCTCGAATATTCTCAAGAGTTGATGATTTAAAAGAGGTTTGGGAAGTAGAAACAGTTCGAGGTAAAACTATTTTACTTAAAGGCAGTAGAGGCATGAGAATGGAGCAATTACTGCCTCTTCTTTGATATCTTTACAGCATGAATTTGATTGAAGAACTGAAGTGGAGAGGCATGTTGCACGACATCATGCCAGGAATGGAAGAAGAGATGGCAAAGGGGATGACTTCTGCCTATGTTGGCTTTGACCCCACTGCAGATTCTTTACACATTGGCAATCTTGTTCCTGTGATGCTTCTAGTGCATTGGCAACGCGCGGGGCATAGACCTTTAGCGCTTGTTGGAGGGGCAACGGGAATGGTAGGTGACCCGAGTGGAAAAACAGCTGAGCGTCAATTCCTCGATGTCGATGTTATCAATCACAATCTTGAAGCCCAAAAAGCACAATTAGAAAAGTTCCTTGATTTTTCTGGTGAAAACGGAGCTAAGGTGGTGAACAATTTCGACTGGTTTAAGGACATGACCTTCCTTGACTTTATCAGAGATGTAGGCAAGCACATTACTGTGAACTACATGATGAGTAAGGATAGTGTGAAAAACAGACTTGAAGGTGGAATGAGCTTTACTGAGTTCACTTACCAGCTAGTTCAAGGTTACGATTTCTACCACCTGTGGAAGAATGAAGATTGCATGGTCCAAATGGGCGGTAGTGATCAGTGGGGAAACATCGTCACTGGTACAGAGCTAATCAGGAAAAAAGGGGGAGGTAAAGCATTTGCTTTGACGGCACCGCTAATTACTAAGGCTGACGGAAGCAAGTTTGGCAAGAGTGAAGGAGGCAATGTTTGGATTGATAAGAACAGGACTTCAGCATACAAATTCTACCAATACTGGATCAACTCTGCTGATGAAGACGCTGGTAAATTCATTAGAATCTTCACTCTGAAGTCACGCGAAGAGATTGAGGCTCTAGAAGCTGAGCACGCTGAAAACCCTAAAGCAAGAATTCTACAGAAAGCTCTTGCAGAAGATGTAACTAGAAGAGTTCACTCGGAAGAAGATCTTCAAACAGCTATTGCGGCTTCTCGTATTTTATTTGGCAAGAGTGCTAAAGAGGACTTGGCTGCGCTTCCAGAAGCTGAATTGCTTTCTGTTTTTGAAGGAGTGCCACAGTGTGAGATTGAATCATCTGATCTAAAGGATGGAGTAGGCATCATTGACCTTCTAACAGACTTAACTGGATTCTTAGATTCTAAGGGTGACGCAAAAAGAGCCATCAAGGAGAACTCAATTAGGGTTAATAAAGAATTTGTGGGTGCAGATTGTACGATTTCAAGCACTGATCTTCTTAATGGTAGACAGCTACTTCTACAAAGGGGTAAAAAGAATTACTTCCTAGTTAACGCTAAGTAAGTTGCAACCACGCACCTCGCTGTGGTCAAACCTTCCTAGAATTTCAAACCTATTAGAGCCTTCAACGGCCTCCATTCGACCAAGATCTGAAGTAGAGATAAAGGCGCAACTATCCAAGTTGGCCAAATCAATTATCTGAACCCTCCCCGTCTTACCTCTCTCAACCTCTGTCATGGGATCTGATGTGTCCTTGATCATCACCCTCATCCACGATGGGGATTCAAAGAATCTACCGTCTATTGAATAAGCCTGAGACAACAACTCAGTCATTCCGTATTCACTTAAAATCTTAGCACCAGGCACGGCCTTATTTATCCTATCGTGAACCTCACTTCTAATGGGCTCTCTCCCATACCCCTTCATCCCTCCGGTTTCAATAATGGTCAGCTTTTCAGCTTCAGCATCAGATAACTCAAGCCCCTCTCTTCCCTCTATCATATCCAGGATAGCATGAGTAACTCCTACTATGCAGACATCACTTCCCTCAGCTATCTCACTTTTAACAAGAGAGCTCAACTCAGAGTACTCATGTAAAAAAAAGCGCTTATCGCATGCCTTGTCACCCATGAAATTTCTCACCATCTCAACAAGAGAAGAATCTCCCCTTTCTAGATACCCTGGCAATAGGCCAAACCACTCAACACCGCCCACTGGCCTCACAATCTCGCTAAAAACCTTCATAGACACTTTGTGGTACCAACTTACAGCCCTCACTCTATGCTCAGACCTATTAGTTGAATCAGTAGTGCCTGAGCTCTTAAAAACTGCCTCAGGATTGAATTCTCCTGTAACCACTTTGTTTGACTTAAAAGCTTCAACAGGTAGAAAAGGGATTTGTTCGAGGGCCTTCACAGACTCAAGCTCAACGCCTAATAGTTTTAGATATCTTGAATAAGTGGCATTGTATTGCGCTTGGAATCTAAACACTTCTAGTGCAAGAGAATTAAAATCACCACCTCCCAATATGCGGGACATTAAATTTTCTCTTGTTGATTCCATGGGGCTAAGTTCGGAAGTGCTAGCTTTGATATGATGAATTGGGGTAAATTATTTAAGCCTATGGTATTCTGCTGTGCTCTTGCAAGCGCAGGATGCTTGCCTGAGGCAAATTATCCTGATGAGCCCATTGTTGAATTTGTCTCTTTTGAGGTTGATGATTTAGGAAGTGGCTCATTGATTTTTAATGTGACAGATGGAGATGGCGATTTGGGATTGAATTCTGACGATGTGTTATTCCCCTTCTGTCCTACTTGCGAGCATTACTACAATCTTAAATGTGAGTATGATGAACTGCGCGATGGGGTTTGGACTCACATCTTTTTAGATCCTGAAGCAGGACAAGTTCCATTTTACTACAGAGTGCCCAGGGCAAACCCTTCAGGCTCAAACCAAGCAATTAACGGAGTGGTAGAGGTTGCAATGAACACTTGGCATTTGCAAAGTGATTACGACACATTGAGATTTAGATTCACAATTGAAGACAGAGCTCTCAATTTATCTAATCAAGACACTACAAGAATTATTGTAAAGTAAAAAGGCACCCCAGATGGAGTGCCTTTTCTTGTTATATGTATTGCTTTCTGTTAGTTACAGATAGTTCCAAACGCTGATAGGAACAACAGAAGGTCTCCTGTTGAAACAGTACCGTCTCCGTTAATATCAGATGGGCAGTTGTTTTCAGCAATGCTGAACGTACATGTGCCATCGTCAATAGTTGCTCCGTTAGTGTAGTTCTCAGCTGTAGGGTAAGTACATCCGTAGCAATCGTATACACAAGCATCATTATCTGCTAGGTAAGCTGTTGGGTTGTAGTTACATGCTGTTGCATCGTTACAACCAAATGCTGAAGAGTTCGCAGCACCTGGAGTACCTCCATCAACCCATGAAGCTTGCCAGTTAGAGCCAAACTCGTTATCCATACCAGGAACACTTGCCATGTATTCAGCAAGGATTTCTGGGATGTACTCTAGAGTTGCACAACCTCCGTTAGGGTTTGCAATAAGAACTGAACCTAGGATGCTGAATCCTTCACCTGGCCAAGCGCCTTCCGAAGAGTACTCAACTCTGTCCACTTCATTACCCCAAGCATCTTGTAGAGCTACCGACTCACCTCCGTTAGAGAAGTTACCTAACTCCATTGTGAAAACTTGGTATCCGTTACCCTCGTAGTTAGGTGCTCCAAGGCCACCTGCTACTGTGATAACGATGAATTCGCCAGCGCCGATAGATGAACCTGCAGGGAATGTAAGACCGATTTGGTCTTCACCTGAAGCTCCATTGATAAACTGGTAACCACTTAAATCAGCTGGCAGATCTCCAATGTTGTGAAGCTCACAGAACTCCCACTCGAAGTCATCACCCTGTGCTGAACATGGGTTAAAGTGAATCTCATTGATAACAATTGATGGAAGAGTGTAGTAACATGAAGCGTTATCCTCGTTAGTTGTGTTTGGGTTGTAGTTCAATGCGTTTTCATCTGTACATCCAGTAACAACACATGAACCATCATCAACAGTTGCTGAAGGGTCGTAGTTATCTGCTGTTTCATCAGTACATCCTTCAACGTTTGCACAAGAACCGTCGTCTTCTGCAGCAAGTGGGTCGTAGTTAGGGAACTCAGAGTTCATACAACCAAGACGTACTACGTCTGAAGAATCTCTAGGAGCAAGCTTCCATGCACCGTATGCGTAGAAGTTAGGTCCTGTTACTCGGTAAGTAACACCTGCTTCAACAAGTGGTACCATAACACCATCTACGTCTAAGCTGTCGCCTACCGCATCGTATGCAAAGTCATCAACAGCACCAGCTCCAGAGCCATCATCTAGTAGCCACTCGCCATATCCAGCATCTGCGTTAGACACAGGGGCAAGCATTTGAAGAAGTACGCTCTCCCACTGCTCGTCATTGATTGCTGAAGTTGAAAGCAGCTCAGCTGCTGGAAGATCATTTCCTGATGAAATTACAGTAGCAGTAGCTCCAAGGATTTGGCGTAAGCCGTATACCTCACTAACGTTTCCTGATACATCAACTAGGTCTCCTACAGCAACGCCATCTCCAATACACCAGATTGCAGAGTATGCGCCTGTTCCGTTTTGGATTACAAATGATGGGTTATTAGCAAGAGCAAATGATGGCTCAAAAACAGCAGTAACTGTACCATGAGTAATCACTTGACCTGAGATAGGTCCAGCGTGGATTTCCTGAACTGTTAGGTTAGGGATAAACACACAAGAACCATCGTCTTCTGTTGCATTTGGATCATAGTTTACAGCTCCTGGATCTGTACATCCAGCAGTGTTAGTTGCACAGCCTCCCGTGAAAGTGTGAACTGCGATATCACCCCAGTAGTTAGACTCGTAAATAGTCCACTCACCGTCAAACTCGTTAGTACCAGCAGATCCAGCCCACTCGCCCGCGTTACCTGCGTTCACAGTTGGCTTTCTAACTAGAGTACCATTCTGAGTTGCATTAGTAACACCGTTTACAGTGAATCCGTAACCTGGGTCATCTCCTATTTCACCAACCACATCTACTAGAACTGAATCCTGACCTACAAACTCAACAAGTCCATAAGTATCATCTCCGTTACTCAAGTAGTAGTATGTCATATCTGCTACATCAAGAATAGACTGATCAGCGCTTGGGTGAGCAATAACGTAAGTTCCGTTAGGCTCAATAGTAGCGTCGATAGGGAAAGAGAAAGTCCAGAAATCGAATTGATCTGTTAAGTAAAGAGCGTCTGGGTTATCACAACCGTTACTACAGTTAGCCATAGTGTACTGTGATAAGAATACAGTAGAGCTAGTAGGATTGTATAATTCTAAATACTTGTTGTTTCCAGAACCTTCAGCGATTTCAGAAATGAATACAGTACACTCAGCACCTGAGAACTGACAGCTACCATCATCTATAGAAGCGTCTGAATTGTAGTTGTCAGCTGTGTTGTTAGTACAACCGTGAAGCAATACATCAGAAGCATCACGTGGTTGGATTTTAAAGTTGCTGTAACTGTAGTCAAGTGGACCTACAACATCTAGAGTTAATCCCATTGAAGCAAGTCCAGCTCCAATTGCATCGTATCCCTTATCATCTACTCTAACTGGTCCAGAACCATCAGTTAATGACCACTCTCCAAATCCTAAAGCATCGTTGTCTACAGTACCGCTAGTGTGAACTAGCACTCCCTCCCATTGCTCTGCAAGAACATCTGCAGTTCCTAGTAGTTCAGCTGCTGGCAAATCATTGCCTTGGCTTACAATAGATACAGCAGGAGAAGAAAGTTGAGTTAGGTCGTAGTACTCACCAACAGTAGCAGTAATATTTACCTCATCTCCAACTTGAACACTTACGTCTGAACCGTACATCCAAATTCCTGAGTAAGCTCCTGTTCCATCTTGAACAGACACAGATGAGCCAAACACTCCTGTTACAATTCCAGAAGTATTTACAACTACACCTTCATAAAGGCCAGTTTCTTGGCCTAATTGGATGTCGTAAATAGAAGTGAACTGTGACTCTTGGCATGAACCATCATCCCAATCTGCAGCTTCGTTGTAGTTAGGTGCTGCAGCATCAGTGCAACCGCCTGTTCCAACAGTAATTGTTCCTACCATGCCGTTTAATGCGTGACTTCCGATAGAACAGTCGTATGAGTAAACTCCAGGAACGTTAAAGGTGTGAGAACCTATACACTCGTATGCGCTGCTAGACACAGCTGGCAGATAGAATGCTTCTGGGTTGCCAAATGATTCACCTGTCAATGCACTTATATCGAAGTTAACATCGTGGTACCCTCCAAGGTTAGTCCAAGTTACTTGTGTTCCAACTTCGACAATTAGATCAGCTGGCTCAAATCCGTAGTTAAATGCTTCTACTTCTACAGCGTCAACATTACATGCGTTATCAAACAAACAGCTTCCATCATCAGAAGTTGCAGCAGCATCGTAGTTAGTTGCGTTAGCGTTAGTACATCCTTCTACTGCAGCTCCACAGCTACCAGTAAACACGTGAGATCCTAGGTAAGTCCATGTGTTTTGGTCGTAAACGATCCACTCTGAATCTTCTTCTGAAGTTCCGGCTGAAGTAGCCCAGTCACCGCCATTACCAGCATTTACTGTCTCCTTTCTAACTAGAGTATGGTCCTTTGTCGCTCCTGCAACACCTGCCACATCCCAGCCTGAACCTGGATCAGCCATCCAATCACCAATTGCGTCAACTTGAACATAATCATCCTCAGTTCCCTCAACTAGCATATACCCATCATCTCCATTACTGAGGTAATTGTGGGTTTGGTCTGCAAAAGCAAGGATAGTAGGATCTGAAGATCCATGAGCAATTATATAAACTCCGCCTGGAGCAATTGACGCGCCTTCAGAGAAAGTGTTCCAGTACTCATACTCACCTGGAATTGAAGGAGCATTACTTACACTTGGGAAAGCATATCCAGATAGGTCAACAACTGCATTTGTTGGGTTGTAAATCTCTAGATACTTGTTATTTGAAGATCCTTCTGCATACTCTGAGAAGAAAATTGTACACTGAGCTTGAGCAACATTAAATGATGCGTAAAGCGCAACTAAAAAGGTTAGGGTTAAACGATACATGGTTGTTTTGATTATACGTCTCGTAAATCTACATCTCGATTTCATCCCAAACTAATAGATTGGCAGGAAATTTTGAGTTCAACCCAGGTTAATCGTGTTTGAACGACATTCTATGTAAGTTCGTCGTTCCCAGCTCTTTGATAGCTTCTTTGTGTTTTACGGTAGGATATCCAGCGTTTTTTTCCCACCCATAACCTGGGAATTCAAGGGCTGCCCGTTTCATAAAGGCATCTCTATGAGTTTTCGCAAGTATGCTCGCAGCGGCGATTGAGGAATATTTTCCATCACCTTTTATAACACAAGTGTGAGGGGGCATAGATTTAGAAGAGACAAATCTATTTCCATCAATAAGAATGTGTTCTGGCTTAATAAATAACTGGTCTACGGATTCTCTCATTGCAAGAAAAGATGCTTGAAGAATATTTATTTCATCTATCTTCTCATTACTCACAAACGACACAGCCCAAGCGAGAGCTTTTTCCTCAATCAGCTCCCTAAGCTTATCTCTCTTTTTCTCACTTAACTTTTTACTATCATCGAGGGCCAGCGCACGAGCAGTCTCCGCATCTAACACAACGGCAGCAGCTACAACTGGCCCAGATAAACACCCTCTTCCAGCTTCATCACATCCAGCTTCAATCCTGCCTGGTTCCAGATATGGCAACAGTTTAGCCATTCAGCAGGGAGTCAATTTCTTTTGAAAGTATTTGAGCACTCCTATCCCAAGAAAACTCAGAGGCACGTTTAATTCCTTGATCGCTTTTTAATCTGTAAAATTCAGAATCGCATTCTAGCTTAAGAAGTGCTTCTGCTGCAGACTTATAATCCTCTGGAGAAACAAGTGCTGCTGCAGCTTCTCCGCAAACTTCTGGAACTGAAGTGCAATTACTAGCAATTACAGGCACACCACATGCCATTGCTTCTACAATAGGCACGCCAAACCCCTCAAAAAACGGCAAGTACAACATAGCCTCAGCACCAGAAACAGCCTCAACTAGTTTGTCATCATTAAGTCTTCCAGCATAATGGACACAGTCTGATTGTAGTTTTTCGTCCCTCCACATTGATACACCCACCATCAATAAATCACACATACCGCCTAGCTCCTTATACTTCTGAAAAGCCTTAATCATTCCAGGGATGTTTTTCCTGGGATGAAGTGAGCCAACAAATACCACATATGGATTTCCACTAGTATGCTCATCCCTAGCCTTCTGCTTGTCATCCACAGGTTTGAAACTGGAATCCGGCGCATTGGGAATTACAGTGATGTTGCATTCGTCGACACCGTAATTAGATGCAATATCCCTCCTGCTATAATCAGAAACTGTACAAAGCTTACTGGCTAACCTCGCGTACTGAGGGAATCTCGATTTGAAATGCCTAGCGTATCTAGATGGCAACCACTCTGGGTTATGTTCGAAATTGATGTCGTGTATTACATTGAGCTGAGGAACATTGGTTGTCCTGCTTATGTAGCCGTCTGTTGACACAAACACATCTGCCTTCCACCTCTTTAATTTCCTTTTTACTGAATAATCAAACCAAACATCGAAAAGCCATGGCCTTCTAGCTGGCGGTAGTAGACAAACACTTTCTACATTATCTCCATACTCAAATTCTTCAGATGGCTTTCTGTCAAAGAACAAAATAAACTCATCGTTAGGCCTTTGCTCAACTAGTCTTTTGAAACACTGGTGGGTGAACCTACCCGTTCCTTCCAGCTTTCCTGAAATTAATAATCGTGCGTTTAAGGCAATACGAGACATGGGTTCAAAGTTATAACTTTGCTCGTCTGTAGTTAACTAATCTACTTTAACCTTATGAAGTCAAATTTGGACTCCTCTCATCTTATTCTTTTTGTGTACAATAGACTGCGAATTTTCATCATCGTAGGCATAATTGCTATTGTAGCTTCTTCAGCTGTTTCTCTTATGATGGAGGAAAAGTTTGAGTCAAGCGTGATAATGTTTGCAACAACCCAAAGCTCTATTGGAGAACAATTCTTCGAAGAAACTAAATCAGGTGACCTACTAGCTTATGGTGAAACTGAAGATGCAGAAAGGCTATTACAACTGCTGAATTCCAACCTTGTTAGAACTAAAATCATAAAAGCTCACAACCTAGATGAGCACTATGAAATAGACCCAACTGAAGCGGGAGGAAAGACACTTCTTCAAAAGGAATACAATAGCAATGTTAGTGCTTCACTAACTAGATACGGCTCAATTCGTGTTGCTGTAATGGACAAGGATCCAGAGATGGCTAAGGATATAGCTAATCACTTAGTAGAGCTAACAGACAGCCTTGCTAACAAGCTTAGAAATGAGAGAGCTCAACTTGCGTTTGAGCTATCAAAGCAGTCTTATGAAAAAGCACTGGAAGAAATACACGTTGCAGAAAACAAGCTAGGAGAATTACACGCTCAAGGTATCTATGATTTCGAAGCTCAAGTTGAAGGCCTGACTGTTCAGTACGGAACAGCTGTTGCAAACAACAATTTAAAGGGAGCTAGAACTATCCAAAACGATTTGGACAGAATATCTAAGCTTGCTAATGATTACAATGAGCTAGCTAATTTCCTTGAGCCAGCATACGAGCAATTGGCGACATTAAAAAAGAGATACGACCTACTAAAGGTTGATGCTGAAACACACCTTCCTTCTAGCTTAGTTGTCGATTTCGCAGAAGCAGCTGATAAAAAATCTTATCCTGTTAGATGGCTAATTGTTGTTGTAAGTGTTCTTTCAACTTTAGCAATGACTCTCATAGTGCTTCTTGTTATGGATAGCATTAAATCTGGAGAGAAAGGATAGTGAAGCAGTTTGCTTCAGATAAAATAGCCCTTGTTGTAGGGAGTCTTTTTTCACTAATACTTTGTATTAGCATTTACTATGAATTCATGTGGCTGGCTCTTTTACCTGCCGCTATTGTACTTGCATGGTGGGGAGTGAAGCGCATGGACTTATTTATGGGAGCACTATTAATTGCAGTGCCTCTAAGCCTTAACATGCAGGAGTTTTCATACAATCTTCCTGGTCTATACCTACCAACTGAGCCCATGCTCATACTAACCTTAGGGATCTTCCTAATTAGATCATGCACTGGCTACCCAGTAGACTCTAGACTTTTCAAGCACCCGATAACTTATATAATTGGAGGAACCTTATTATGGATGATCATCTCAACTTCAACAAGTTGGGATATGCTAGTCTCTATCAAATTTCTCATCTCAAGAACTTGGTTTATCGTCGGTTTTTTCTTTGTTCTAGGGAACATCATGCTCAACAAGCCAGAGTACAAAGAGAAGATGATTATGATGCTATTATTCCCGTTGACGATAGTAATCATCTACACTCTAATTAGACATGCTGGGCACGATTTCAGCAAACACGCTGGGCATTGGATGATGAAACCATTTTTCAAGGATCACACTTCATATGGAGCTGTCCTTGCGATGATGTTTCCCCCAGCTATAGCACTTTTTTGGAAAAAAGACAGACCCACAATAACAAGAGTTTTATTAGGCATCTCAACCTTCATACTTGCTATTGGAATTGTCTTCTCTTTTACAAGAGCAGCCTGGGTGAGTCTTGTGGGCGTAGCAGCTTTATTTACTGCAATGAAAATGGGCTTCAAATGGAAGCAGTTAGTCGCGATTGGAGTTGTTGCCCTAGGGTTGCTCATTGTTAATCAGGATTCGATCTTGATAGAGTTACAACGAAATAAGCAAGACTCGTCAGACAATCTAACTGAGCACGTTGAATCTATTTCCAACGTTAGTAGTGACGACTCCAACTTAGAAAGGCTGAACAGGTGGAATTGTGCATGGTCTCTTTTTAAAGAAAGACCTATTTCAGGATGGGGACCAGGGACCTATCAGTTTGTATACGCTCCTTTCCAAGAGGATAAGTACAGGACCTCCATAAGTACTAATAATGCCGATGGTGGAAACGCACACAGTGAGTACTTAGGCCCTTTATCTGAACAAGGTGTGCCAGGGCTTGTGTTGGTTCTACTGCTCGTGTGGTGGACCTCCGTTCTGGGGTTCAGGCTGTGGAATGAAATTAATAATAAGGACAAACGAAACCTAGCTGTTTCAGTTTACTTAGGCCTAATGACCTATTTCATTCACGGGGTGCTGAACAATTACCTAGATACAGACAAGGCAAGCGCACCCTTCTGGGGTTTTATAGCTCTGTTGGTGGTAATGGATTTGGAATTGAAGGCTTCTAAGAAAAGGAATCAAAAGGAAATTACTTCTTAACTCTCTCTGTGTATTCTTTAGTGCGAGTATCTACCTTGATAAAATCGCCAGTATTAATGAATAGAGGCACTCTAACCTCTACTCCTGTATCAATAGTTGCAGGTTTAAGAGTATTTGTTGCAGTATCTCCCTTCACACCTGGTTCAGTGTAAGTGATCTCCGCCTCAATGTGGTTAGGAAGGTCACAAAACAAAGGTCGCTCCTCATCAGCATGGAATACAATGAGGCAAATAAGCTCATCCTTTAAAAACTCTGGAGCATTTATAAGATGCTTACCTAAAGTAATCTGATCATAAGTAGAGCAATTCATAAAGTGAAAGCCCATATCATCGTTGTACAAGTACTGATACTCACGAGTTTCAATTCTAACGGGGTCAATTTTTGCACCAGCGTTAAAAGTGTGATCTACAACTCTACCTGTCTCAATATTCTTCAGTTTAGTTCTCACAAAAGCAGCACCTTTACCAGGTTTTACGTGTAAAAACTCAACAATTTGCCATAAACCATTATTATGATTTAGACACATTCCATTTTTAATGTCTGATGTATTTGCCATGCGCTAAATATATGGATAGACATTTTTAAATAATTAAAACTTGCCCTTTCTATTTCATCTACTTTAACTCAAACTTTATACTCATTATACAGATCTACAAAATAATCGACAGTAATACTTGAGTCTCTGTACTCTACCCACCCCCAATAAGTTTGCTTATCTAGCATATACCTAATCTAAAATCAGCTCTTAAAGATTGAAGGTCTGTCCCCCACATATCATTCGTGAGTTTTACTATTGCTTTAGATGCTAAAGGAAAATCTAAACACAGCAAAGAAGATTGCTGGGCTGCAACACCTGAAAAACGAAAAAAAACACTATCGTAAACCAAGTGAAAAAACTTAATAAGCGCAATCTCAAAAGGAGATTTGAGGGCTAGACATAAAAATTACGTTTGTTGGTTACTTTTTATTGTCGTTTTATGATAGTTAGTCATATATTTGCACCCCTATTTTGGAATGCGGGTGTGGTGAAATTGGTAGACACGCTAGACTTAGGATCTAGTGCCGCAAGGTGTGTGGGTTCGAGTCCCTCCACCCGCACAATTCCAACTCTTCCGGATAAGATCCATTTTTGATCCATAAAAGGAAAGCATGCAAATAAGTCAGGANCCAATTGATGCGNTGAGAGCGCACGTTAGCGTTACCCTTGAAAAAAGNGATTACGAAGGTCGCTGTGAAGATTCTTTAAAAGNATACAGAAANCAGGCTCAGATGCCNGGATTCCGNAAAGGCAAAATCCCAATGGGATTGATCCGCAAGCAATACGGAAGAAATGTNCTTNCTGACGAGCTTAACAAACTTCTTTCTGAAGCACTACAGAAGCACGTTGAGGATAACAAACTAGANGTTCTAGGAAANCCTATCCCTTCTGAAACNCTAGANGATAGCGGAGATTGGAACAACCCTGATTCATTTACTTTCCACTACGAAATTGGTTTGGCCCCAGAGATTAAACTTGATCTNAANAAGGCCAAATTCACTCGTAACACNATCCCNGTTGANAAGAAAGCCATTGACAACCGCATCAAGGANATGCAACGTCAGCACGGTAAGGTTAACGATGTAGAGAAGTCTGGAGATAANGATATGCTTATCGGAACTTTTGTTCAGCTTGACNACAANGGTGAGATTTTAGAGGGCGGTATCGAAAGCCGTAGCTCAATCTCAATCGAGTTTGTTGACGACAANAAGATGGCAAAGAAGCTAGTGGGACTTAAGAAAAACGACGTNGTTNTTCTTGANCCACATAAGGTTGCTAAAGGNCACGACGANCTNGGCCGTATGCTAGGCATCACTNACGAGCAGGTTCACGATCTAAAGGGTNAGTTNAAGTTTGGCGTAGAAGAAATCAAGTCTCTTNAAGAGCACGAAGTAAACCAAGAGCTTTTCNACAAGATCTANCCGCAAGGAGAGNTTAAGGANCTGAAGGANTTCAAGTCTAAGATTGAAAAGGACCTTGAANATTACTTCGATAGAGATGCAGAGTGGGTTTTNCGCAGAAGATTTGTTGTNGATCTTGTTGAGCACATGAAGATTGAGCTTCCNGACGNNTTCTTNAAGCGTTGGATTATGCTTACGAATNANAAGCCTGTTACTCCTGAGCAGATTGATGCAGAATTCGCTGGTTACGCTGATTCTCTTCGCTGGCAGTTAGTCCAAAAAGCAGTAATGGCGGACCTTGACATNAAGGTTACAGCTGANGAGTTAGAAATTGAAGCTAAGAAATTCATTAGCGCTCAATACGCTCAGTACGGAATGCCTATGGACGAAGAAACAATGACTAACGTAGCAAAGAGCATGCTCGCAAAAGACGACGAGCGTAGAAGAATTGCTGACGTAATCATTGAAAGAAAGGTGGTTGACCACCTAAAGACTCTCGTTACAATNAAGGAGAAGTCTATCAGCTACGAGAAGTTCGCTGAACTAGCTGCAGAGGTTAAATAAGCCTTGTGAATATCCAATTAGTCCAGGAACTCACTTTTAAATTCTTGTAGACTAAATTGCCTACATATTCTCAAAGCAACATGAACAACCGTAATGAATTTATGAAGTTCGCTGTCAAGGACAGAGGACTAAGTAGCCATACTGTTGGNGATTTCATCTCTTCAGTATATGGACCTGAAAACATGACTCGAACTGTTATCGAGGAAAGACCTATGCCTTTTAGAGAGGTAGACGTTTTCTCTCGTTTAATGGCTGATAGAATCATCTTTTTAGGAACGGGCGTTGATGATTACATCGCTAACATTATTCAGGCTCAGCTTCTATTCTTAGAATCNACTGACCCGTCAAAAGACATTCAGATCTACATCAACTCTCCTGGAGGAAGNGTGTATGCAGGTCTAGGGATTTACGATACAATGCAGTACATAAGACCAGAGATTGCAACTATTTGTACTGGCATGGCAGCTTCAATGGGAGCAGTACTTCTTTGTGGAGGAGCTGCAGGTAAAAGAACTGCACTTAAGCACTCTCGCATCATGATCCACCAACCGCTTGGTGGAGCAAGAGGACAGGCTTCAGATATCGAAATCACTGCTAACGAGATTCAAAAACTTAAAAAGGAACTTTACGAGATCATCTCTCACCACTCGGGCAAGTCTTACGACGATGTTTGGCGTGACAGTGANAGAGACTACTGGATGACTTCTGCTGAGGCAAAGGAGTACGGTATGATCGACGAAGTACTAACTAGATAAAATGGCAAAAAAGGCTGCAGATAAATGTTCGTTTTGTGGGAGGCCCAAGAATGAAGTAGATATGCTCATTGCGGGCATGTCAGGGCATATCTGTGACCACTGCGTAGGCCAAGCGACTAACATTGTCAAGGAAGAAGCTGCTAAAGCTCCAAGGGCAATCCCTAAAATTGACCTAAAGAGACCAGCAGAAATAAAGACCTACCTCGACGAGTACGTAATAGGCCAGGATTCTGCAAAGCGTACTCTTAGTGTTGCCGTTTACAATCACTACAAGCGACTTCTAAATCCCCCAAAAAAGGGTGCAGAGATAGAGCTCGATAAGTCAAACGTAATTCTAGTTGGAGAGACTGGAACAGGTAAGACACTACTTGCAAAAACTATTGCTAAACTCTTAGACGTACCGTTCTGCATTGCAGATGCAACTGTTCTAACAGAGGCTGGTTACGTAGGGGAAGACGTAGAAAGCGTTCTTTCTAGATTGCTTCAAGCTTCAGATTATGATGTAGAAGNAACAGAAAGAGGAATCGTCTTTATAGATGAGATTGATAAAATTGCTCGTAAAAGCGACAACCCTTCAATTACTCGAGACGTAAGTGGTGAAGGTGTTCAACAAGCTCTTCTGAAGCTACTCGAGGGAACAGAAGTAAATGTCCCTCCACAAGGCGGTAGAAAGCACCCTGAACAAAAGCTTATCAAGATTAACACGCAGAATATTCTATTCATCTGCGGTGGTGCATTCTCAGGTATTGANCAATTAATCGAACGCCGNCACAAGCAGAGCACAATAGGATTTAAAACAGGAACTTCTGCTGGAATGGGAGAAGATATACTATCACACGTAAGCCCAGCCGACCTTAAGAGCTACGGTCTTATCCCTGAATTAGTAGGAAGATTCCCTGTCCTTACATACTTGAGCAAGCTTGATAAAACTGCACTTAGAAGGATCCTGACTGAACCTAAGAACGCTCTTATCAAGCAATACATCCACTTGTTTGAGCTAGACGGAATAAAGCTGAAGTTTGACGCTGGCGCTCTTGATTGGGCTGTAGATAAAGCAGTAGAATTCAAACTTGGAGCTAGAGGACTAAGAGGGATTTTAGAATCTCTACTTACTCAAGCTATGTTTGAACTTCCAGGTTCAGATGTTAAGGAGTTTGTTGTCGACAGNAAATACTGTGAAGAGCAGGAAAACAATCCTTCGAACCCCGGGCTAAAAGTTGCTTGATANGGTGTTCGTTGCTTGTGGATAAGCACCTCCCTTTTTTCTAGAGAATAGACCGGCGCTGTTGCTAATTTGGTCTAAATCTCAATTTATAGAAGACGTGGCGGGAAAGGAAACCCCTTTAATGAAGCAATACAACCGGATTAAAGCAGCACATCCGGACACCATCTTACTCTTCAGGGTGGGCGATTTCTATGAAACATTTGGGGCTGACGCNATCGTTGCAGCTAAGGTTCTGGGCATCATTCTAGCAAAGAGAGGCAACGGAAGTGCTTCAGAGATTGAACTTGCAGGATTCCCACATCATAGCCTCGACACCTACCTCCCTAAACTTGTGAGAGCTGGGCACAAGGTTGCTGTTTGCGATCAGCTTGAAGATNCTAAACAAGCTAAGGGAATTGTCAAGCGTGGAGTTACTGAACTCGTTACCCCAGGCGTTGTGATGCACGACCAAGTTCTCGAGTCTAAGGAAAATCACTACCTAGCAGCACTACACTACACTCCTAAGGGTTGCGGTGTCGCCTTCCTCGACATTAGCACTGGTGAGTTCCTTGCTGCTGAGGGAAGGNTTGAGTGGATAGATAGGCTTTTAAGGAGTTTGAGCCCTAAGGAGTGGGTGTGCCAAAGACAGTATGAACTCGATTTAGTTTCACTGTTTGGAGACGACATTCCTAGGTCTAAGCTCGATGATTGGATTTTCACTGAAGAGTACGCGAAGGAGAAACTTCATGGACTATTTGGGACCAAGTCGCTGAAGGGGTTTGGGCTACATGAGGCTCCTAAAGCAACTGTAGCAGCCGGTGTAATTCTTCAATATTTAGAATATACACACCACACTAAACTAGGGCACCTTCAGGGGGTAAAGAGATTAAGAGAGGCAGATGGCATGTGGCTCGATAGATTCACGGTTCGCAATCTTGAAATAATCTATCCNTCGCATCCTGACGGAGTTGCTCTAGCAGATTGCCTGGATAGAACAAACACTCCAATGGGAGCAAGGACTCTGAGAAACTGGCTTGTAATGCCTCTTACTGAAAAGTCAGAGATTGAAGCTCGTCACGAAGCAGTTTCTACCCTTCTTGAGGATTCAGCATTACGATTTAAGCTCGTTGACATCTTTAAATCCGTGGGTGACCTTGAGCGACTTGCATCAAAAGCAAGTTCTGGCAGAATCAACCCTAGGGAAATGGTTCAGTTGAGAAAAGGNCTAGAATCTGTTATTCAAGTCGCGGATGAAACTGCAGGGGAAGAAGCATTGATTCCTACCCTTGAAAGATTATCCCCTTGTNACGACCTTCTTTCTAGACTTGTTAACGAGCTAGAAGAAGAAGCACCAACTCAAGTTGGTAAGGGAGCAGTAATTAAAAAGGGAGTTAGCGAGGAATTAGACGAGGTAAGATCACTCGCTTTCGACAGCGATAAGGCCTTAGAAGAGATCAGACTCAGAGAAGTTGAAAGAACTGATATAAGTTCTTTGAAAATAGGCTTCAACAATGTGTTTGGCTACTATTTGGAGGTAAGGCACGCGCATAAGGATAAGGTTCCAGAGGAATGGATCAGAAAACAAACTCTAACTCAAGCAGAGAGGTATATCACTGAAGAGTTGAAGGTATTAGAAGCCAAAATCCTTGACGCAAAAGAAAGGGCTCTTGTTATAGAACACAGGCTTTACGACAACCTTGTTGCTGAAACCACAAAAAACACCGCTGAGCTCCTGGGNAATGCAAGGGCTATGGGTGAATTAGATGTACTCGTAAGCCATGCTGATACGGCAAATGAAAATGGGTACACTCGACCTCGTATGAAAGAAGAGCACGGGGTGATGATTTCAGACGGAAGGCACCCTGTGATAGAGAAGCAGCTTCCAATTGGCGAAACCTATGTAGCAAACGACNTAACCTTAGACCCTGAACAGGCTCAGATCCTAATGGTTACAGGTCCAAACATGTCAGGTAAGAGTGCCTTACTCAGACAGACAGCCCTGATTTGCTTGATGGCTCAGAGTGGAAGTTTTGTCCCTGCTAAATCAGCAGAACTGGGCATTCTTGATAGAATCTTTACAAGAGTGGGTGCATCTGACAACATCTCTAGCGGAGAATCCACTTTCATGGTAGAAATGAATGAGACCGCGTCAATCTTAAACAACCTTACCCAGCGATCATTAGTACTACTAGATGAAATTGGAAGAGGTACTTCGACTTATGATGGCGTGAGTATTGCTTGGGCAATTGCAGAGCATTTGCATCAGTCTGAAAAAATCAGACCTCTCACTTTATTTGCCACTCACTACCATGAGCTTAACGCAATGCAAGAAAGTTTCCCCAGAATTCGCAACTTCAACGTGAATGTGAAGGAAGTAAATGGAAGCATTGTCTTTTTAAGAAAACTAGTGCCCGGAGGATCNAACCACAGTTTTGGTATTCACGTAGCAAAACTTGCAGGCATGCCACGCTCATTAGTAAGAAGGGCCGAAGAAGTACTTACAGACTTAGAATCTTCAAGATCTAACCCTGAAAATTCAAAGGGCAATTCTAAGACTGGCCCACACGTAACTTCTGCTCAACCTAAGGCATCAACCCAAGTAGAGGAAGGCGTTCAAATGAGCTTTTTCCAGCTCGACGACCCAGCTCTTGAAGACGTAAGAGATAGGCTCTTAGACTTAGACATCGATAACCTCACACCAATTGACGCACTCATGAAACTACATGAGATACGCAAAATTGTAGGAGGCAAGTGATCTAGTAAGNCGCTAAAAGAAGGTCTAAATCCTTGTAAGGCAANCCTCTTTCTTCAGCAATTCCGCTATGAGTCAANGTTCCCTTGAACATATATACTCCAGAGCGAATNATGTTTGNACTTCTAACTGCAGACTCGACTCCACCGTCTGAAGCAATACTTAAAAGCATAGGAGCAATAATGTTGCTCAGCGCTTCACTTGCAGTTCTACTAACACAAGAAGCAAGGTTTGGAACGCAATAATGAATTACACCTAACTCAGTATAGGTGGGATTTTCATGTGACGTAATTCTAGATGTCTCGAAACATCCTCCCCTATCTATACACACATCGATGATTACGCTTTTCTCTCTCATGGCGCTTACCATGGGTTCGCTTACGACCATAGGTGACCTAGGACCTTCGCCCCTTAATGCTCCAATAGCGACGTCTGCANATCTTAAGGCTTCGTCTAAAACTGATGGCTGAATTGTGCTAGTCCAAACCCTTCTCCCCAAGCTCTGCTGAATCCTAACTAGCCTATGCTGTCTATTGTCGAAAATCTTCACCTGAGCGCCTAATCCCATTGCCGCTCGTGCCGCAAATTCACCTACTGTGCCGGCTCCGATAATTACTACTGTGCTAGGTCTTACACCGCTAATACCTCCTAGCATAGCCGACCTTCCACCTGCAGCAGCTAGCAATTCACCTGCTTTCAAAATAGAAGTGTTACCCGCAATTTCACTCATAGCTCTCACTAGGGGGAAGATGCCGCTTTTATTCCTGATGTAATCCCAAGCAATGGCCGTGATCTTTTTGGCCCCCATTGCATTCAATAAATTCTCATTCTGAACGCTTAATTGCAAGGCACTGATTAAAGTCGCACCAGTACTCATCATACCCACTTCTTCTAAAGAAGGCGGTTCAACCTTCATCACAAGACCTGCCTGAAGAACTTCCTTTCTATCGTGCTCAATCCTTGCACCAGCTTCGCTGTAGTCAATATCAGTGTAGTATGACAATTCACCAGCACCTGACTCAACTACTACCTGATGTCCGTGAGCAACTAATAGCGCAACAGNTTCTGGAGTAATAGCAACGCGCTTTTCTTGAAGACTTGTCTCCTTAGGAATGCCAATCAACAAATCTGACGATCCTGCTTTTACTTGCAGTAACTCTTCTTTTGGGAGCAATGCTGCCTCCCTAGCTAAGGCNTTGATTCCTTCTCTTTGTGAATCCATGATAGTGCGATTAGAACACTAAGTTCGACTTAAAACAAGTCTTCTGCTACTATCGTGGTTAAAGTTTTCACATAAATCNATCTTCAAAAGCATCATTTCAAGCGGNAATTCATCCGCAATGCGCTCNGGCCACTCAACAATTGTAAGTGCATTTGAATAGAACAACTCAAACACCCCTGCCGTCTCTGCCTCTTCTGCATTCTTAAGTCTNTAAAGGTCCACATGATTAATTANCNTCTCTCCTGCCTTGTAAACATTCACAAGACCAAACGTNGGACTACTCACCTCATCCACAACTCCNAATTCTCTACAAAGCTCCTTAACAAGAGTGGTCTTCCCCACACCCATTTCTCCGTGTACAGCTAGCACACCCACTTCTGGCAACACTCCTGCAAGCTCTCTTGCAACATCACCTAACTCCCCTAACTCGTACTTTTCTATTTCCAGAATTACTTCCATAGATGCAAATTTACTTCGCGTCTAAAATAGCAAGCGGAACNACCATTTCCTCAAGACTTACCCCTCCGTGCTGGAAAGTATCCTTGAAGTANTTTACAAACTGATGATAATTNTTTGGGTACACAAAGAAATCTCTATCTCTAGCAAAGACATATCCCGTACTTATATTCTGCTTTGGTAGCCCAAACTTCTCAGGGTTCAAGCACTCAAACACCTCTTTTTCAGAATAACCTAAGTTCTTTCCCACCTTGTATCTAAGATTTGAATTTGTTGATCTATCCCCCCTTACCTTGACTTCCTGTTTCACCCTCACCGTNCCGTGATCCGTAGTTACAATAACCCTCCCACCTTCTTCTGCCATCTTATCAAATAGTTCTTTCAATGCGCTATGCTCGAACCACGTCAAGGTCAAACCTCTGTACGCAGCTTCATCATCAGCAAGCTCCTTGATTACATCCATATCGGTTCTTGCATGGCTNAGCATGTCGACAAAATTGTATACAACAGTCGTCAGCACTTCCCCCTTTGTTTCGTGGAATGAATCAACGAGCTTGCGACCGGNAGCTAGATTAGTAACCTTGTGATAGCTCGTTTTCCCTACAATCCCAAGCCTATCAATCAGTCTCCCTAGCAATTGCTCTTCGAACTGATTTTTCGATCCTTCGTCATCCTCAGTCCTCCAATATTCCGGAGTCAACCTCTGAATGTCCGCAGGCATCATTCCGGCAAAAAGAGCGTTCCTTGCGTATTGAGTCGCCGTAGGCAAAATGCTCAGATAAGACCTATTNTCAGCTGTCCTNAAGCTGTCCTTCAANAGTGGCGCAATAGTCTCCCACTGGTCTAACCTCAAATTATCAATCACTACTAAATAAACCGGCCTTCCCCCAGCACCTTCAATTACCTCCGGCAACACCTTCGGCAACACCCTATGCGACAACAACGGNACCCCTCCAGTATCACCATCATCTCCACTAGCAACCCAATCCTCGTACCCACTTTCAACGAATTTCCCAAACTGCCTGTTTGCATCCTCAAACTGCATATTCAATACGTCCTGCATGCTTTGGTCTTCAGACTTCTGCAACTCAAGATCGAAGAAAACTAGCCTTCTGTAAACATCATACCAATTATCAATGTCCATTTTCCCCATCAACTTCATCCCAATTTCTCGGAACTCCCTTTGGTAATCCTGCATCGCCTTTTCACTCAAAAGTCTCTTCCCATCGAGCACTTTTTTCACAGCAAGAAGGATCTGATTAGGATTAACTGGCTTAATCAAATAATCGCTAATCTTTGAACCTATAGCCTCCTCCATGATATACTCCTCCTCACTCTTTGTAATCATAATTACTGGCAAGTGNGGACGCTTTTCCTTCATCCTTTGAAGAGTCTCTATGCCATTCAATCCAGGCATATTTTCATCTAGAAAGACTACATCAAATGCTTGTGATTCTATTTCTTCCAAGGCTTCCGTTCCACTATTTACCCCAGTTACTTTGTAATTCTTCCCTTCTAGAAATAGTATATGTGGCTTTAAAATATCTATCTCGTCGTCAGCCCAAAGTATATGAGGTTGTCTAGTCATGCTTTTAATTTGCGTAATTCTTACAAAGTAACGCGTATCTTAGAATTAATGTCTACTACTAATCGCCATAAAATCCTAAATGACCCTGTTTATGGATTTGTGACTCTNAGACACTCAAGGGCTCTTGAACTTATGGACCATTCATACGTCCAGAGACTTAGAAGGATTTCTCAATTGGGGCTTTCACATCTAGTTTACCCAGGTGCCGTTCACAACAGATTTCACCACGCTGTGGGNTGTTTATTCTTNATGCAACAAGCAATNGACACGCTCAGATATAAGGGTGTAGAAATCACNAAAGAGGAAGATGAAGCCGTTTGTTTTGCCATTTTGCTTCACGATATAGGNCATGGTCCATTCAGCCACGCTTTAGAGAANAGNATTGTTCAAGATGTACATCACGAAGANATCAGCGAGCTTATTATGAGTAGGCTCAANAAAGAATTCGACGGCCTTCTTGACCTTGCTATTGAGATCTTTCAGAATAAATACAAGAAGAAATTNCTCCATCAATTAGTCTCTTCTCAGCTCGANATGGACAGNCTTGACTACCTAGCTAGGGATAGCTTTTACTCAGGAGTTACTGAAGGAAAAGTAGGTAGTGAACGAATTATTAAAATGCTTGCTGTTGTCGATGATAGACTAGTCGTTGAAGAAAAAGGTATTTACAGCATTGAGAAATTCATCGTAGCAAGAAGGCTAATGTACTGGCAGGTTTACCTGCACAGAACAGTTTTAAGCGCCGAGCACATGCTTATGCTAGCACTTAAAAGAGCAAAGGATTTGAGTAGAAATGGTGAAGTGCTTTTTGCATCACCAGCATTGAGTGCTTTTCTCCAAAACGACTATGACAAGGTTAGCTTCGCAACTACCGAGGGCGTACTAGATAAGTTTTGCGATTTAGACGATAGCGACATTTACAACGCCATGAAGGCTTGGCGNCTTCACCCTGATAAAGTTCTTTCTGACTTGAGCTCTAGACTCCTTGACAGAAAACTATTCAGGATTGAGCTCAGAACAGAGGANTTCTCTCAAAGCGATATTGATGAGAGAGTAAAGACTCTTATGGAGCTTTGGTCTTTATCAGAAGAAGAGGCAAACTACTACGTAAGCTCAGGCTCTGTAGACAATCAACCATACAAGGAAAACGGCATCATGCTTAAAAGCAAGGACGGCGGATTAATCGACTTTGCAAAAGCAAACGACAATTTGACNCTTGAAAGCCTATCGAGAAATGTTACTAAATCTTTCCTTTGCTATCCTAAGGATATGCTTGGAAGATCTTAGTTAGACAACTCCTTTCCGTTTGAATCAAAAACATGGAATTCTAAAATTTCCACTGAAGAATTTGACTCTATAGCGATCTCAATTCCGTACTTCTTCTCCCACTTAGTTCTAATACTAGANCCCCAAATCCCCTTCAGCATTTTGTGGATTTCTCCCTTAACAAGATATGCTTCTANGATNGGATGGAGTAGAAGTGACATCTTTTTGTGACCCTCTCCTTTTTTAGAAAGGTACTTAATGCTCGACTCAATAGAATCCGTAACCAGGATAGCTGCTTGAATGCTACCTGTGCCGTTACAAGAAGGGCATGTATCTTTTGTTTTCACCTCAGCCACGTCGCGAACTCTTTGACGAGTAAGCTCCATTACNCCAAACTTACTTGGAGGAGCAATGTTGTGTTTTGCCTTATCCTTCTTCATTGCAGNNCTCATAGNTTCAGTNAGTTTCTTATTGTTCTCCCTCTTCGCCATATCNATAAAGTCNATGGCAATGATTCCTCCAATATCNCTCAACCTGAGAAGTCTAGCAATNTCATCTACACACTCGAGATTAGTAATTAAAGCGTTTTCCTCNTGAGACGTAGCTCCCTTCTTCCTTCCTCCACTATTCACATCGATAACAAACATTGCTTCTGTCTGCTCGATAATNAGGTATGCNCCGTTTTTAAGATTTACCTTCTTCCCAAAAGTNGCNTTAACCTGACGNTGNATNCTNAGGGTATTAAACAGNTCCTTATCCTTGNTGAATTTNACCATATCAACCTTGTCAGACCCNATGCTNCCTAAGTAGGTCTTAACCTCGTCTGCAAGCTTTTCATCATTTACTCTGATAAGCTCGCATTCAGGTCTTAGAACATCTCTTAAAACTGTGCTAGTCTTATTTAGCTCACCTAGAATTCTCTTCCCTGGCTTTGCTCTCTTAAGACCCTTGTACATTTCATCCCACCTCTTCAAAAGGTCAGATAAATCGCTGTGCAGATCAGCAGACTTCTTACCCTCTGCTACTGTTCTTACGATAATTCCAAACCCAGGAGGGCGAATACTATTGATCAAACTCTTTAAACGCTTCTTCTCCTTTTCGTTTCTTAGTTTACTCGATAGGTTTACCTTATCTGAGAATGGAACAAGAACTAAAAAACGACCTGGCAGAGTAACATCTGCTGTAAGTCTAGGTCCTTTTGAACCAATGGGTTCTTTAGCAACCTGAACTAGTACTAACTGAGAAGAGCTAACGTAATCCTGCATCTTCCCCTTCTTCTCGATATTCGCTTCAAGCTTGAATTTATCGATTTTAGAAACGGGTTGCTTGCCTGAGATTACGAGCTTAGTCCACTTGTGAAGTGTTTTATACTGAACACCTAAATCACTGTTGTGCAAGAAGGCATCTCTTTCGTAGCCAACATCTATGAATCCAGCGTTCAGATTAGGCATTACTTTCCTAACCCGACCTAAATAAATATCTCCTACTCTGTAGGAAGTTTCACCTGGATCGCGATGCAGTTCTACGAGCTTGCCTTCTTCTAATACGGCTAGCTCTACCCCTTTCGAGGTAGAATTAATAATTAACTCCGAATTCATCGCACATGAGATTAGCCTAGCAAAAACTGCTAGGCAAAACCATGAAACAAGAAAGTTTCGCGAACATTACGCGAAACAAGAATTACTTCTTCTTCTTGTGACGATTCTTACGTAGACGCTTCTTTCTCTTGTGAGTAGCCATCTTATGACGCTTGCGCTTTTTTCCGCTTGGCATGATATAATTCTTTATGGGTTAACGTCGTCTGCCCTAGTGGCTTCGACTTCCAGTCTATTAATAAATGCCTCTACGCTCTCTGCTACTACTGAGTCAGGAGCAAGGGGCAAATAAGTCTTAAATGCTTCAAGGGCTTCTCCCTTTCTTCCCATCGCATCATAGCATTGCGCCATGAAGAAATAACCGTTGGAAAGGGTTTCATCCTTGTCAACACAGTCTTCAAATCTACTAACTGCTGCTTCTAAATCCCCCATCTTCATGTTCAACATAGCTAATTCCCATGTTGCATCGATGTGATCTGGGTCTAGTTCCAGCACTTGAGTATATCTCTCAACTGCCTTGTCTAACTGACCACTTGTAACGCTAAACTGCGCAAGCAAAAATGCAGCATTAATATTTGGCTCCTCAGCATCAGCTAATTCTTTTAAAATAAGGATTCCCTCCATAGGAGCTCCTCCTCCATTGATTATCTCAAGAGCTTTTTCTATTTGAACGTCTTCCTTTGTAACCGTTTGCTCAACAAACTCTGTAGCATCTGGTGCAGAACTTGGAGAACGGTCAGAAAAAACGATTACAGCAGTCACAATAACTGCTGTAATCAATAGAATTATTTGTCCTGAGGTAATTCTCATTTAGGCTTATGCCTTTACAGCAACCTTTGCCTTTACGTTCTCTAGGAACTCCTTAGCAGGCTTAAATGCTGGGATGTTATGAGCAGGAATACGGATAGACTTCTTCGCAAGGATGTTACGACCAGTCTTAGCCGCTCTTGTTTTTACGATAAAGCTACCAAATCCTCTTAGGTAAACGTTATCTCCTCTTTCCACGTTATCACGTACAGTGCGCATAAATGCTTCAACAGTTATTTGCACGTCGTGCTTCTCCATACCAGTTTGTTCTGCGATCTGGCTTACAATGTCAGCTTTTGTCATAGCTTGATGTAGTTGCTTGAGTTTTAGTTAAATGCGACCCCAAAGCCGCGTTTTTTGATTTATTTGGGGGGCAAAAATACGCCTATTCAATTGAAAACGAAATGTCTGACCAACTTTCTGCAATAAGAATTTTAATTCCTTGTGCTAATCCATACCTTCGCTTAATATGGCAGGAATAAATAAAGTAATACTTGTCGGTCACCTTGGCCGAGACCCAGAGATGCGTTACACTCAAAGTGAAGTCGCAGTTTGTTCATTCTCTCTAGCTACTTCTGAGACTTACAGAGATAGAAATTCAGGCGAGAAAGTAACCCAAACCGAATGGCACAACATCATTCTTTGGAGAGGAGTTGCTGAAACTGCTGGCAAATACCTCCGCAAGGGTTCACAAGTGTACATCGAGGGTAAGCTCCGCACTAGAAAGTGGGAAGACCAAAACGGCGC
>NZRP01000037.1 GCA_002693775.1 Crocinitomicaceae bacterium
AGAGGGAAAGACAACAGAAGTGGGATAATATCTTGACTCATCCTCTTTGGGGGAATATTATTTTCATAGCTATCTTCTTCCTGATTTTCCAGGCGGTTTACTCTTGGGCTTCATACCCCATGGATTTAATTGATGGCGGATTTAGCGCGGCAGCTGATTATTTGAAAGACGTTATGCCTCAGGCATGGTACACTTCGCTTTTAGTTGACGGCCTACTTGCAGGACTTGGTGGCATTGTTATTTTCGTGCCTCAGATAGCCATCTTGTTTGGATTTATCGCAATTCTCGAGCACTCTGGATATATGGCAAGACTCGGTTATATGAGTGATCGGTTCTTCAAATCGCTAGGTCTATCAGGCAGGTCAACTGTTTCACTGGTGGGCGGTCTAGCGTGTGCTGTCCCAGCTATCATGGCTGCAAGAACAATTCCTGATACTCGATCAAGATTGCTAACAATTCTTGTTACGCCACTGATGACCTGCTATGCTAGACTGCCTGTTTACACTTTCCTTATTGCTTTTATTGTGCCTAACAAGGAAGTTGTAGGAGGGATTCATCTGCAAGGTTTGTTCTTGTTTGGGCTATATCTCCTTAGTTCAATAGCTGCTTTAAGTCTTGCATTTATTCTAAATAAAACTATGTCAAATCCTCAAAAGGGGATAGAGGCTGCGGAAGAATGGCCTCCTTACAGACTGCCTTCTTTTAAATCAGTTGCAGGACAAGCATTAAACCAATCTGGCGTGTTCTTAAAAGAAGCTGGAACTATGATTTTGATTATTTCATTAGTGCTTTGGTCTCTTTCTTTTATGGGGCCTGGAACACTTGAGGAAAGAGAGTCCATGGATGCTAGTGAAAGGTTAGAACAGAGCTATCTAGGCTCTATTGGTAATTTTGTTGCGCCTGTCTTCGAGCCACTTGGTTATGATGGTAAAATGGGCATTGCTGTAATTAGTTCATTTGCAGCAAGGGAGGTTTTTGTGGGGACAATGCAGACATTATTTCCTGCTGAAGAAGGTGATTCGATAATAGACTTAAAAGAAAGACTCTCGACTGAGATAAATCCCTCAACTGGAAGGCCATTGCTCAACACTGGCTCAGCAGCTTCTTTGCTCATTTTCTACATGTTTGCCATGCAGTGTATGAGTACCGTTGTAATTATAAGAAGGGAACTTGATAGCTGGAAGTGGGCGATCGGATCAACTTTAGGGTATACATTATTTGCATACCTAGCAGCCTTGATTACTTACAACTTGTTTTAATCAACCTTAACCCAAAGGTGAGCAGCAGCCTCTTTTCTTACTGCTAGAGTTCTTCCGCAAGTACAAATTGCCATGGGTCCATTCAATGGTGCTACGTGCTTTACCTCTACCTCTGCTCCTTCACAGCATCCCATTTGAACAAGCGCCATAACCTCCTCTGGAGTATCAACTCTCTCTATAACACCCACTTCATCGGGTCTGAGATCGCTTAATTTTTTCACTTGCATGGCGCAAATATAGGACTACTCATAACCTTGTGAAATACCTCTTTTAAGGGATTATATCCATCGCTTTGCAATTTGGAGTGCAATAATTGCCGCGATTATAAGGGATAATTGGCCTTTATTGAACCCCGCTAAATATTCATTGGTTTGAGGAAAACTGGCATAAATCCACGAGAGTTCAGCAAACATGGTTCCAAAAGCTGATATTAATCGCCATAAAGCCGTGGACTTCTTCATAAATCAAACATATAAAATATGAGAACTGACTTTGTGCAACCTTCGAATAAAGGATTTAGTTAAGATATTAGCAGTCTATATGCTAAATAGCACCATGAAAGACCCATGTAAACATTTTCTTCTAAGTTTTACCGCTTTATTGAGTGCTGCTATTTCTGTAGCTCAGCCAGAACCGCCTTCTGATCTGAATTTAGAAGATTTGAGGGTTTGGTTGAAAAACAACTGGCATACTGGCTATCACCACAGCCTTGGTTACAACCAAGCAAGGATGCAGATGTATGGGTATATCGATAACTTTAATGGGGAGATTGAGTGTGTATACACCGGATTTACTCAAGATGGAGGCTATGTAACCTACCCTAACCCCATTAACGCCGAACATATAGTTCCTCAGAGTTTCTTTGGTTCATCAGAACCCATGAAGTCTGATATCTACATTCTGAAGCCATGCCATGGGAATGCAAATAGTTCAAGGAGCAATTATCCCTATGGCGAAGTAAACAACTCGCAAGCACAGTGGTACGGGGTAATAGGTAATACATACACTTCTCAGGATAATCAGCCGTCAGACCACGAGTTTTGGTCTGAAAAATCAGGCAACGTGTGGGAGCCACGAGAAGAGCATAAAGGCAATATCGCAAGATCAATTTTCTACTTCTACACCATGTATCCTGACGAAGTGGGAGACATAAATCAAATAGGCGATCCGGAAACACTTTATCAATGGCATTTAGACGATCCCATCGACTCTGAAGAGCTGGATAGAAATGATAAAGTGGAAACTCACCAAGGTAACAGAAATCCATATGTCGATTATCCCGACTTGGTCTGGGATGCTTGGTTTCATGAAGAGGCTGCCGTCGACACCGACGGTCCCGCAATCACTGGAGCGTCAGTAGTTTACATTGACTGCGAAGACTATCCTACATCTGATATTTTCATAACTGCCACTGACGAAACTGACCCATTAACAATCACATTTGTTGATTCAGGAAGTGAGGACGGTTGTGAATTCTCAATTATTAGAACTTATGTTGCAGTTGATGGAGCAGGCAACACTACTACTTTCACTCAGGAACTGTCTGTAATGGACATGGAAGCGCCAACATTCACATCCTTTCCTAATGATCTTGTTGTTACATGCGGAGACGACTATGAATTAGTTGAGCCTTTAGCGATCGACAACTGTTCAGCCACTACCATGATGGCAACTGAAACCATCTTAGGAGAGGCATGTCCCTCAGGGCATCAAATAATCAGAACATACACAGTTGTAGATGAATGCGGAAACACAACAACCGCAACCCAAAACATAATAGTCAACGAATACATTGAACCCATTGGTTGTTCTTCTGATCTTAATAATGATGGGTTTATAACGGTTAACGACATACTTCTTAGTCTGAGCGAGTTTGGCTGTCCTTCAGGTTGTAATTATGATGTAGACGGAGATGGCATTGTAGGGGTGGGAGATATCCTTGGAATTTTAGCTGACTATGGTAGCGCCTGTTAAACTATGCTCATGAAACATCTGTTCACTACCCTCCTTCTCTATTTTAGCACTCTTGCTATAGCCCAAACCCCTTGCGTAAACGGCATGGCAGGGAATTACCCATGCAACAACGTGGATCTGCTTAGCTATATGCCCAGCAGTGAAGTTGGAGGTACTGGCTCAAATGATGTTTGGGGATGGGTTGATCCCATAACAGGTGTTGAGTACGCAATTTTAGGACGTAAATCAGGAACAGCGTTTATTGATATTTCAGACCCCGTTAATCCTGTGTTCGTTGGAAATCTACCGGCGTCAGGAGCAAATTCAACTTGGAGAGATATCAAGGTGGCAAACAACTTCGCCTTCATAGTATCTGAAGCATATGGTCACGGAATGCAGGTGTTTGACTTGATGAAATTAGGCGAAGTAGAAACCCCTCCTGTTGAGTTTGAGCACGACTCACAATATGAAGGGTTCTCAAAAGCGCATAATCTTGTTATGAATGAGGAAACTGACATGCTTTATGCGGTGGGCACTAACACTTTTGAAGGAGGTCTACACATTCTTGATGTAAGCGATCCCATCCAACCCGTTCTAGTTGGCGATTTCTCTCAAGACGGGTACACTCATGATGCACAGGTCGTGATTTACAATGGCCCTGACTCGAACTTTCAGGGAAAGGAAATTGCCTTTGCTTGTAATGAGAATACTGTTACAATTGCTGACGTGAGCGACCCATCAGACACGTATATGATTAGCGCCTCAACTTACAGCAACTCTCAATACACTCACCAAGGCTGGCTAACAGAAGATCAGCGTTACTTCCTTGTTGGAGACGAGTTAGATGAATACTACGACGGCATAAACACAACAACATTTATTTGGGATGTTGCTGACCTCTCTGCCCCACAATTAATTGGTAATTACGTCAGTACAACAAGTGCAATCGATCACAATCTTTACGTAGTTGGAGACCTATGCTATCAAAGTAACTATAGAGCGGGCCTTAGAATTGCAGATATCTCAAACATAGCAAATGGTGTGATGGAAGAAGTCGCTTACTTCGACATTTACCCAGATAATGACGATGCCCAATTTAACGGAACTTGGTCTAATTACCCTTATTTCCCTTCCGGCGTAGTAGCAGTCAGTTCTATCGAAGGAGGAATTTTCTTCGTCCAACCTAACATCGTAAATGAGCCTGGTTGCCCTGCCGATTTCAATTCAGATCAGGTAATATCTGTTGCAGACCTACTGTTATTGATCTCTAACTTTGGCTGCATAAATACTTGCGAAACTGACCTTGACGGTGACGACGCTGTTAATGTAAATGACCTACTGCTATTCTTAATAGCGTTTGGCTCGCCCTGCTAAACCTTTTCCCTACCATTATTGATAAAAGGCATCAGGAGTTGATGCATTAGATTGTCCGCTTTTTTCTCATCTGTGACGTCTAGACCGTATTTAACCTTTTCTATATCACCGTAGTAAAAGGTCCCAAACAACCTATCCCAAATCGAAAAAATGTTCCCATAATTAGCGTCTGTTAATGGCTCTTCATAATGGTGGTGAAACTTGTGAGTGTTCGGCGAAACAAACACAAGACTTATCGCCTTATCAAGGGTTAGGGGAAGGCGTATGTTTGCGTGTATAAAGTGAGTAAAGGCAATTGTAATGAACCTATAAATGATGTAAAAAGCAAGAGGTGTATTAAGTATGAAGACTGCTAAAATCGCAAAGCTTTCTCTTACAAAATAGTCAAGGGGGTGAAGCCTTAAGGCTGTTGAAGCGTCTACATGTGTGTCACTGTGATGAACTAAATGTAGTCTCCATAAAGGTTTGAAATTATGTAATGACCAGTGTGCGCAATACTGAGATATAAAGTCTAATACTAGAAGCGAAATCAGCAACTCAACCCAAAGTGGCGCATCAATCAAATTCAACAACCCCCACTCACTTGTTTTAAGCCAAGAATACAAACCCACTGTAAGTGCACCTATTATCAAATTACAACCAACAACAAATGATAGAAAAACTAAGTTTGTAGTCATGTGTTGCCTTGACCTAAAACCTCCTCTAACTAGTGGTGTAATTGACTCAACAATTAGAGCAATAGAAAGACAACACACTATCCAGATAAGCTTGTAGTAATCTGGCATATCTGTAAAAAACGATATAAGTTGCTCCATGCCTTGAATTTATAATTAACTTTTAAATCAATTCGTAGCCCCGCCAGGAATCGAACCTGGATCAAAAGTTTAGGAAACTTCTATTCTATCCATTGAACTACGAGGCCAAAAGAGCGCCGCCGTACTCCGGCGGCGCTTATAGGTGCGCCTGGTAGGACTTGAACCTACGACCAATGGATTATGAGTCCACTGCTCTAACCACTGAGCTACAAGCGCGAGACGGCAAAAATACAGATTATTTCACTAGAATTTCAAACTCTAGTTGACGTTTTAATAGATCAGCTGAAGCAACTCTAATGGTCACTTCATCACCTAGAGCTATTAGTTCTCCTGAGCGTATACCTTCAAAACCTAATCTATCCTGATCGAAGACCCAATGATCGTTTGGAAATGCATCTTTAGGGACAAAACCCTCACATTTATTTTCTCTTATTTCAACGAATAGACCTCGCGGTACTGCACCAGACACAATGCCTTGGAAGGTCTCTCCTATTCTTGACATCAAGAATTCTACTTGCTTGTATTTGATGCTGGCGCGTTCTGCTTCTGCGGCACGCTTTTCCATGATGCCGGAGTGATGGCAACGAGAGTCGAGGACTTCTTTGTTAGCGTCTTTTTCGCCGTCCAGGTATTGTTGGAGGAGGCGGTGTACTAGCACATCTGGGTATCTTCTGATTGGAGATGTGAAGTGAGTATAGAATGGGAAGGCAAGGCCGTAGTGGCCAATGTTGTCTGTGGTATACTCAGCTTTAGACATGGAACGTATTGCCATGGTTTTTACCGTTTCCGCGACCGGGGTATTTGCCGTGGCGATTAGGAGGTCTCGGATGAGGGACTCCGCGTTGCTGGTGTTCGGCTTGGGCATGTGGTAGCCTAGGCGTCCCACAAATGTTCTTAGGGCGCTGAGCTTTTCAATGGCTGGCTTGTCGTGAATACGGTAGACGCTAGTTCTGGTTGGGACGTTTTTCTCGGGGTGGAGCTTAGCAAGGAAGCAAGCAACGCGCACGTTTGCCAAAAGCATGAAGTCCTCGATGAGTTTATTTGCTTCCTTCATACGTTTGATTTTTACGCGTAGAGGCCTACCGTCTGCATCTAGTTCAAATCGAACTTCTTCTGTGTTGAAGTCTATACCGCCTTTGTTGAATCTGCGTTCTCTGAGTTTAGAGGCAAGGCTAAAGAAGGCGCGGAGTTCTGTTACATAATCTCCTTCGCCGGTGTCGAGGCGGGTTTGGGCTTCTTCATAAGCAAACCGTCTATCTGAATGAATCACAGTTCTACCAAACCACTCCTTCACCACAACTGCATTTTCATCCATCTCAAAGACAGCGCTGAAGGCGTATTTGTCCTCATTGGGCCTAAGGGAGCAGAGGTCGTTTGAAAGGACCTCTGGAAGCATGGGGATGGTGCGATCGACGAGGTAAACAGAAGTAGCCCTGGAGATAGCTTCGGTGTCAATTGCTGATCCAGGCTTCACGTAATAGCTCACGTCGGCAATGTGTATGCCTATTTCCCAATTGCCATTTTTTAGCTTCCTCATACTTAGAGCGTCGTCGAAATCCTTCGCATCATGAGGGTCAATTGTCATGGTAAGGACGTCGCGCATGTCCCTCCTCTTAGTAATTTCCGCTGGATCGAGGCCTTTTGATGCTGAGCTAGGAGTGAAAGCTGCTGCTTCGTCGTGAACTTCAGGGGGGAATTCTAGGGGTAGGCCAAACTCGGCAAGTATGGCATGCATCTCAACATCGTTATCTCCTTCTTGGCCTAGAACTCGTGTAACGTTACCAATGGGACTGTCGTCATTTCTGTCCCAGCTTACCATTTCAAGGAGGACCTTGTCGCCCTCGATTGAGCCATTGAGATTTGATGGCGGAATGAAGAAGCTTTCGTGGAGTTTGGGGTCTGTTGGGTGGCCAAACGCGTAGTCTTTTATCTGCTCGATAATTACCACATACACTTCGCGCATTCGCTTAGTGACTTCGCTAACAAAAGGAACGGTTTTACGACCGAAGGATGCCCATTCGACTTTAACGGTATCACCCCAGAAGGCTGATCCCGTTGCGCCTTTAGCGAGCTTGATCTCGGAGCCATCCTCGATGAGAACGAAGCCACGGCCAAACTTGGTTATCTGTATCGTTCCCTCGGTCGCCGCGACTTGCTGTGGAACAAGCTTGTATTTGCCTCGGCCCAGATCGATTAGTTTTTCCTGAGATGCCATCTCACTGAGCAGTTCCATAACTAGCCTTCTGACATCGTGGTTAAGAATGCCAAGGGCTGAAGATATTTGTTTGTGATTGAGAGGCTTACCGGGCTTATCCCTGAAAACGTCTAAAATTGTTTTGCGAAGATTTTTAGGAGGGCCTGATTGAGTAATACTGTGCTTTCCCCTCTGACCTTTTGACCCCCTACTGCTTGACCTCTTTTTTTTTCTTGCCATTATTCGGCCCAAAGTTAACGAACTTTGCAATCAGAAATGAATACTGACAAATCAACAAGATTTATCGCCACCTCCTGGAAGGATTACGAGCTAATAGACTCTGGTGATGGATCCAAGCTAGAAAAGTTTGGTAAGTATGTCCTTAATAGACCGGAGCCGGGTGCGGTTTGGCCTAAGTCCCTATCATATGACAAATGGGACAATGCAGACGCAAGCTTTGAGCCTACAGGCAAAAAGCATGGCTACTGGCTAAATAAGGCTGACATAAAAGAAAAGTGGCATTTGCAATACAATTCGCCTCAACTGGATCATTTGAAGCTTGTTTTTCAGCTTGAAACAACAAGGTTTAAACACGTAGGTGTTTTCCCTGAGCAAGCTGCAAATTGGGAGTATATCGCGGAAAAAATTCAACCTGGAGAAAAGCTACTTAATCTGTTTGCTTACACTGGCGGAGCAAGCTTAGCAGCTAAATCGGCTAAGGCAGACGTTGTACATGTTGATGCGATTAGACAGGTGATAGATTGGACTAGGGTGAATATGGAGTTGAGTGGACTTGAAGGGATAAGATGGGTTGTTGAGGATGCTCTGAAGTTCTTAAAGAGGGAGGTGAAGAGAGGAAACAAATACAATGCAGTGGTGCTTGACCCTCCTACTTGGGGACTGGGGCCTAAGAATGAAAAGTGGAAGCTAGATCATCACCTTGAGGAGATCGTGGAGCTTGTAGCAAAGGTTATATTACCTGGCGGATTTGTTGTGATGAATACATATTCTGGGATTCCACCTACTTCGTTGGAGACTTTATGGCGCAGGGTTCTTCCTACAGGCCAAATGACTTCCGGCGAACTATGCCTTCAGGGCAAGGACGGACATCTACTTTCAACTGGATCATTAATTAGAATAGAGCTGTAGGATGTCGAAGTTTGAAAATGCTAAAAATGTACTTCTGGGGCTAAGGCTTGCAACAGATGAGCGATGGGTAAAGCTATGTGAAGAGAACCTCGAAGCTGTGCTTAGCGACCATGCTTGGTGTGAGCAGAAGGCAGCGTTAAACGCCATCAGCACCATCACTAAATTCCCAATGTATGAAGAACTCGTAGAGGAGCTAACTAAGATTGCCATCGAAGAACTAGAGCACTTCAATATGGTAGTAAGTAAGATCCGTGAGAGAGGAATGGAACTTCATTACGAACAGAAAGACAGCTATGTTGGAGAGCTTGCTAAGCACATCTTAACTGGTGGCGGTTCTAAGGAGAATCAATTAGTTAACAGATTGCTTTTTTCTGCAATGATAGAAGCGAGGAGTTGTGAGAGATTCAGGCTTCTTACTGAAAAACTTGAAGATCCTGAACTTGTAGAGTTTTATAGAGAACTGATGATTTCTGAAGCTCATCATTACACTACTTTTTTAGGTTTTGCAAGAAAGTATGCTACTACCATTGACGTAGATAAGCGTTGGCAAGATTTTCTAGATTTCGAAGGTGAAATTATAAAAAAATACGGGAAAGACGAGACTATGCACGGCTAAGGCTTACTTACCTAATGTCCATCTTAATCCAGCATACGTCAAACGGCCAAAAATGGGTCCGTACACTAAGCTAGCATCAAAGACCTCATTGAAGTTGGGGTCAAGTTCAGGGCCCTCAATTGTTGCAATAGCACCAACAATAGGGTTGTTCTGCCTAACATTAAAAATGTTCTCCATTCCCACATACAATTCGACCTCGTCTTTGAAGGTTTGGCTTAATTGAAGGTTCACTTGGGTGAAATTTGGCGAGATAATCGGTTCAGAAGATGTGTCGAAGAAGCTTGCAGGAAGCTCCTGACTTCCAACCCACTGCAGCACTCCGTCGACTCTGAACTGCTGGCCCTTTGACTTAGGCTTGCTTGCGTAACTCCACTGAGTAAACGCTCTGTGAGTTGAAACAAATGGATCTCTTCTCATTTCATCAATTGTCCAGTCTATGTAGTCTGTTCTAGCATCCACCCATCTGTATGCCGCTCTTACATCTAGCCTTCTGTGAAGTGACCAATCAAATTCAATTTGCACTGTTGTCGACCTCGATAAATCTGCATTGTAAATCTCAACTTTGTCAGAAGAGTTGTACAAGTCAACTATTACTCTGTTTTCGAAGTCAGTCAAATAGCCATCAAGAGAAAGTGATGCGTCTCGCGAGTTCAGTTTAAACTTAGAAACTAGATTAACTCCAATGTTGGTTGCAATTTCAGGTTGTATATCCTGTTGGAAATTCCATCTTCTATTGCTAGCCCAAGTACCTAATTGCTCCATCAGCACATTAGCTGTCCTAAATCCTCTTCCAGCAACAAATTTGATGGATGTCTCTTCCGCTAAACTATACCTCACATGGAGCCTTGGTGAAACAAAAGTTCCATATAGGTTATGAAAATCAGTTCTTAAACCAGCAATCGCAACTAGCCTCTCTCCTGCTGTCCATGTGGATTCAAAAAATACGCCTGGCACAACCTCTGTTCTCGACATTGTATCGGATGCTGCATCCCAAACATTACTCGATGCTGCCCAAGTACCAACTTCATTGAAATCGTCATAAAGCATGCTCGCCCCAGTTGTGAACTTATGATCTGTACTGCCAATTATGCTTGAGAATAGTACATTCCCTCTAAAAAAGTTTTCAGTTCCAAGGTATTCTCTATTTCCAAACTTATGCTTGTGTTCATGCCTAGAGACAAAAAATTGAGATCCTATTGACTTCCATTCTTGTCTAGGAAAAACATAACCCGTTTTAGCTGAAGCCTCCACTCTTTTAATCTTTGTTGCTGCAGTCCAAAGACTATCGTTATCATTATCTAAAAGATCTTCAAGAATAACAAAAGGATCAGCTGTATTGTTTATAAATGCGCCTTTTTGACCTGCCATTTGTTTAAGGTTTACAGCGCTTATGCTGTATTCTCCACGAATCCCACGATCTCCTAAATACTTCCATTCGTTTCTTAGAACAAAATCTCTTGATAATGGAGTGTCTAAAAACGAATCGCCATTCCTATCATTAAGTCTTTCCCCAATTTCTGAATGAGAGAGTATAGTCGTTGACCACCTTCTGTCAATATTATGTTGGCTAACATGATTCCACTCTAACCTACCATTGCCGCTTCCAAACAAATTAATATGAAGTGGTTCCGCATTCTCAGGGTTCCGCATAGCGACATTGATTTGACCTGTAATGCTTTCATAGCCATTAATAACAGATCCTGTTCCCTTAGATATAGTAATTCCGTCTATCCATGGCCCTGGAATAAAGCTTAATCCCTTTAGAACATTTAGTCCTCTGGGGCCTGGTAGGTTGTCAACCATAATTTGTGTGTACTTCCCGTCTAGACCTAGCATTCTAATTTGTTTAGACCCAGTTATAGCATCAGTAAATGAAGCATCGACAGATGCATTTGTATCAAAAGCGTCACTTAACTTACAACATGCTGCCTTTGCTAATTCTTTCCTGTTTAATTGTTGTATGTTTAAAGGGTCTAACAAGGAAATTGACGTAGAGGCTACTCTACCCTCCACTTCAACAGCGTTTAACTCTACTCCCGGATTAAGAGGAATCTCAACATACTTCTGACCAGAATAAACTAAGCCCACAGTTTTGTATCCTACCATACTTACTTGAAGGGTATCTCCCAGATTCCATGCTCTTATTTTAAAGTATCCATGAGCGTCTGTCGTAGTCCCAGAAGGTGACTTTTCCGAATTAACAGCTGATCCTGATTTCCAAATAACTGTTGCTCCCGGAAGTGGAATGTATTCTACCTCTCCTTGATACTGCTCAGAGACATTGTTAGATCCTTCTTGCGATTCAGGGGTGAATACTTTTCCCTTTAGCATCACTTGAGAATAGGATAAAGTAACAGGAACGATAAAAAGTATCGCTAGAATTAGGCTCTTCAAGAAATTCATAAAAGAAGATTAATCGTTATCGTGTGAATTATCTTGGTCGCCAGAGCATTGATTAGCTCCTTCTCTGTACTTACAACAAGAGTGAAGATTTGCATATGCTTCGTCAGTTGCCTTGATCTTTTCTGTATCGTGACCAGCGGCGGCGGCAATCTTATGAACGTCTAACTCGTTGGGGAATTGTTTTGTTTTATATACAACGTGAAGCTTTTTAGTCTTCAAATCGTAATCAGCAATAACGATGCCTTTTACGTCATATGCTTCCTCTATTCTATCTTCACACATACCACAAACAGCACTTACTGAAAATGTGATGTCAGCTTTCTTTTGAGCGAGAACATTCGTTGACAGAATGATTGCGAAAGCAAGTAGCAGGAAATTTTTCATGGTACAAGTTTATTGAACAATGAGTTAGTCTCAGTAAACACTGATGCCTTTAACTTAAGTTTAACACTCCTAAAGTAGGTCATGAAAGAGAAGACTTCATGAACTCGCGGTTCATGCGAGCAATGTTCGTCAGGCTGATGCCCTTAGGGCACTCAACCTCACAAGCTCCTGTATTTGTGCAGTTGCCAAATCCTTCTAAGTCCATTTGGTCTACCATACGCTGTACTCTTTCCTTAGACTCAGGCTTACCTTGAGGGAGAAGAGAGAGTTGGCTAACCTTTGCAGATACAAATAGCATTGCTGACGAGTTTTTACATGTTGCAACACATGCGCCACATCCTATACAAGTAGCTGCATCGAAAGCCTCTTCAGCGTCAACCTTAGGGATGGGAATAGCGTTTGCATCTTGAGTCGCCCCAGATGTATTAACACTTATGTATCCTCCAGCTTGAATGATCCTGTCAAATGAAGATCTGTCAACTGATAGGTCTTTAATAACAGGAAATGCAGATGCTCTCCAAGGCTCAACGTGAATTGTCTCGCCATCCTTAAAAGAACGCATGTGAAGCTGACAAGTAGTTACGTTTCTACCTGGTCCATGCGCCTCTCCGTTGATGAACATTGAACAAGAACCACAAATACCTTCTCGACAATCGTGATCAAATGCAAATGGTTCTTCCCCGTCTCTAATTAGACGGTCATTAAGAACGTCCATCATTTCAAGAAAAGACATATCACCAGAGATATCTGTCATCTTATGAGTCTCCATGGCTCCTTTTGCGTTAGGGCCTTTCTGTCTCCAAACTTTAAGAGTAATATTCATGATGATTATTTGTAGCTACGCTGTTTAAGCTCAATGTTCTTGTATTCTAATTCTTCCTTGTGAAGTTTTGCCTCTGCAGGTGTTCCTGTGAACTCCCAAGCTGAAACAAATGCAAAGTTTTCGTCATCTCTAAGAGCTTCGCCTTCCTCAGTTTGACTTTCTTCTCTAAAGTGACCGCCACATGACTCAGAACGAGTCAATGCATCTAAGCACATCATCTCGCCAAGGTCTATGAAATCAGCAACTCTCGATGCCTTATCTAATTCAGAGTTGAACTCGTCTGCTGTCCCAGGAACTCTAACCTTTTTGTAGAACTCTTTTCTAAGCTCTTGGATTTCAGAAATTGCTCCCTTAAGTCCTTTTTCATTTCTAGACATTCCACAGTTGTTCCACATAATGAGACCAAGTCTTCTATGGAAATCATCAACTGGAGTATCGCCATTGTTGTTGATTAGTGCTTCGATGCTGTCCTTTACCTTTTTCTCTGCGGCATCAAATTCAGGAGAATCCGTTGGAATCTTTCCTGTTCTAATATCGTCAGCCAAGTAATCACCAATAGTGTATGGAAGAACAAAGTACCCATCTGCTAAACCTTGCATAAGAGCTGATGCACCTAGTCTGTTTGCACCGTGGTCCGAGAAATTTGCCTCACCAGCGGCGAACAATCCTGGGATTGTTGTCATAAGGTTATAGTCAACCCAAAGTCCTCCCATTGTATAGTGAACAGCAGGGTAAATCTTCATTGGAGTCTCGTAAGGGTTGTCATCAGTAATCTGCTGATACATGTCAAACAGGTTGCCGTACTTAGCTTTTACTACTCCCTTGCCAAGTTCAATGATTTTATCTTGAGATGGGTTGTTTAAGTTTTGGATTGATGCCTCTGTCTTTCCGTAACGAACAATAGCAGAAGCAAAGTCTAAGAATACTGCTTGACCAGTATCATTAACTCCATATCCGGCATCACATCTTTCTTTAGCAGCTCTAGAAGCAACATCACGAGGAACTAGGTTGCCAAATGCTGGGTAACGACGCTCGAGGTAATAATCTCTCTCTTCTTCGGAAAGATCAACAGGATTTTTAGTGCCCTTTCTAATTGCCTCAACATCTTCTAGCTTTTTCGGAACCCAAATCCTACCGTCATTTCTCAATGATTCTGACATTAGGGTCAGTTTACTTTGATAGTGACCAGATACAGGAATACATGTTGGATGAATCTGAGTAAAGCATGGATTAGCCATAAATGCCCCCTGCTTATGCGCTTTCCAAGCGGCACTTACATTAGACCCCATTGCATTCGTGCTAAGGTAGAAAACATTCCCATATCCTCCAGTACAAAGAACAACTGCGTGAGCACTGTGTCTTTCTATTTCTCCTGTTACAAGGTTCCTAGCAATGATTCCTCTTGCTTTTCCATCAACTTTTACAACCTCCATCATCTCGTGACGATTAAACATCTCAACCTTGCCTTTAGAAATTTGGCGAGATAAAGCCGAGTACGCTCCTAAAAGAAGCTGTTGTCCTGTTTGACCTTTCGCATAGAAAGTACGACTTACCTGTACTCCGCCAAAAGATCTGTTATCAAGAAGGCCTCCGTACTCACGAGCAAAGGGAACACCTTGAGCTACACATTGGTCGATGATGTTTACGCTTACTTCAGCAAGTCTATGAACGTTAGCTTCTCTTGAGCGGTAGTCTCCGCCTTTTACTGTGTCATAGAAAAGCCTATAAATCGAATCACCATCATTCTGGTAATTCTTAGCAGCGTTAATTCCACCTTGAGCTGCAATTGAGTGTGCTCTACGAGGCGAGTCCTGGAAGCAAAACGATTTTACGTTGTAACCCATCTCAGCTAAAGACGCAGAAGCCGAAGATCCTGCAAGACCAGTTCCAACAACGATTACATCTATCAGCCTTTTATTCGCTGGGGCTACCAGACGAATATCGTCTTTATGCTTACTCCACTTTTCTGCTAGCGGCCCTTCTGGAATTCTAGAATCTAACATGTCTTAGTGAGCTGTTTGAATGTAGTATAAAAACACAGGGATTGCTGCGAATGCAAGAGGAACTATAATACAGAATCCCATTCCTAAATTTTTAATAATCTGAGTATACTTAGGGTGATTTATGCCTAAGGATTGAAATGCGCTCGAGAACCCGTGTTGAAGGTGGAAGCCCATAGTTGCCATAGAAAGGACATAGAATATCACCATGAAAAGAGCGTACTCATTTTCCACTGGGTTGAAAAAGTTCGTTACAACAGCATGTAAATCATGAAGGTCAGTGCCATCAGTACCTTTGACAGTAGGAACAGTGCCAAACTTCATTTTAAACCAGAAGTTCTGCATGTGAGTAGCAATAAATACAAGTAGTAGGGTCCCTAAAAGAGCCATATTTCTACTGCTCCATTTAGAGTTTGCAGAGCCTTTTTCTACGACGTATTTAACTGGCCTTGCCTTTCTGTTTTGAATTGTAAGCACAAACCCATCCACAACGTGGAATAAAACACAAGCATAAGTCAGGTATGACAGCACCTTAATCAAAGGGTTGGTAGTCATAAACTTAGCGTACTCGTTAAACTTTACTGCCCCTTCAGGAGTTGTGTCAAAAAGTTGAAGGTTCCCAAGTAGGTGGCCCACTAAGAATAGACAAAGGAAAAGACCAGTTAGGGCCATCATATACTTCTTTGCGAGAGAAGATTTAAGTAATCCGTTATTGCTCATGGTGAACTTAATAGTCAACTGTAAAGTTAATTACTGACATACGGCTGACCAATGAATTATAGAATAAAAAGAAGGGGTCAGGCTGCTAGATAAAAGGCACGCGTAAGCTTGACCTCTTTTATCAATTAGCACACCAATAGGCCCTCCATAGCAAACTCTGAGCCGCTGGAAAATTTACGTTCTTCTTACCTTCATCAAACATAAACGACTCAGCCTACCAATTAATTGGACTTTATTACTTAGTGCTTTAATCTGTTATTGATTTAATCCTAGAACAAACTTCCGTACATTATTAAAACCTTTTACCGGTACTGTATACGTGATAGTTGAGAGTTGATACTTGTTAGATGTAACTTCGCGCTCTGCTACAATTAGCAATTATGTCACAGAATATTAGAGTAAGATTTGCCCCAAGTCCCACTGGCCCTCTTCACATAGGAGGTGTTAGGACTGCGCTTTACAACTACCTTTTTGCAAAGGCTAACGGAGGAAAATTTCTTCTTAGAATAGAAGACACAGACCAAACTCGCTTTGTAAATGGCGCTGAAGACTACATTGAAGAAGCTCTTTCATGGTGTGGAATTAAAATCGACGAAGGGGTAAAAGAAGGGGGAGCTTTGGGTCCATATAAGCAAAGCCATAGATCTGAATTATACGCTTCAGCAGTAGCATGCCTACTGGATAAAGGCATGGCTTATCGCGCATTTGACACTCCTGAGGAACTCAATGCATTACGTAAGGATGCTGAGTCAAAAAAGCAGGTATTCCAATATGATGCTAGTACTCGTGGCAACTGCCGCAATGAGTTTTCAATGAGCTCAGAAGAACTAGTTCAGCAATTAGAATCAGGCGCGCCATACGTAATTAGGTTTAAAACTCCTGAAACACCCGAGAACGTTGTGTTCAATGATGAAATCAGAGGTGAAATAAGCATATCAAGTGCTATAGTTGACGACAAGGTCCTTATGAAAATGGACGGACTTCCGACATATCACCTAGCTAACGTAGTCGACGACCATCACATGAAAATCAGCCACGTTATTAGAGGAGAGGAATGGTTGCCAAGTGCTCCTCTTCACATACTGCTTTACAGGGGTTTTGGTTGGGCTCCTCCAAAATTTGCTCATCTTCCGCTTATCCTCAAGCCAGAAGGAAATGGTAAGCTGAGTAAACGAGATGGAGACGAGGGAGGATTCCCAGTGTTCCCAATTGAGTGGAAGGACCCCAAAACTGGCAACATCAGCGCAGGCTACAGGGAAAATGGATACAGCCCAGAGGCATTCATCAATATGCTACTTATGCTAGGATGGAACCCTGGAGATGAAAGGGAAAAGTTTACAATGGAAGAGGCTGCTGCAGCTTTTTCTCTTGACAGAATAGTTAAGTCAGGCGCGAGGTTTAGCCCTGATAAGGCCAAATGGTTTAACGAACTTTACCTGCGTGAAAAGCCCCACTCAGAGTTAGCACAAGAACTCTACAAACTTGCTCCAAGTAAAGGTGTTGAACTAAGCAAGAAAGATGCCCTAAGCATTGTGAATATGATGATTGAAAGAGTAAGTTTTATTGGAGACATTTTTAATGCTAAATGGCTTTTCAGCACTCCCTCTAAAGAAGATTTTGCAATTAAGATGATAAAGAAAAAGTGGAAGGAGGAGACCGCTTCTCATATGTCAGACCTGTCTGGTGTACTTGCAAATATTGAAGTCTTTTCTGCCGACACAATTGAGGCGGAATTCAAGGCGTTTTTAGAGTCTCGTGAATTAGGGTTTGGCCAGGTCTTGCTGCCATTTAGAATTGCTTTAACTGGAGCAGGTGGCGGACCATCTATGTTTGAGTTTGCTGAATTTCTAGGAAAGGAGAAAACTCTTGAAAGACTTGAAAGTGGAGTTAAAAATGCTCTTGAAATCAAAGTAGAACTGAGCACATAATGGGAAAGATTGAAGTAAACGGATTGAGATTCTACTCTCACCATGGATGCATGGAGCAGGAAACTAAAATCGGAGGCAACTACCAGGTTGACGTTGTTATTACAGCAGACCTCGAGCTTAGTGCAGAATCAGATAATCTAATAGATACAGTTGACTACTGCGCAGTCCATAAAATTGTGGCTAAAGAGATGGCTATCCCATCGAAGCTGATTGAACACGTGGGGAAAAGGATAGTAAACAGCTTAAAGTCAGAGCTAACTTCAGTGCTCGAGGTAGAAGTTAAGGTTACAAAATTTTCACCTCCAATTGATGGAGACTGCGATTCTGTTTCAGTAAAAATAAGAGGCTGATCAGATTGACATTTTAGGAACCTCGTCTGGCACTACAAGATCGCCAGCTGTCGACTGAACAATTTCTTCAACACTAACTCCTGGCGCTCTTTCAACAAGGTGAAAGGCTCCATCTTTTATGTCTAGAACTGCAAGGTTAGTCACCACTCTTTTTACGCATCCAACGCCAGTTAATGGGAGCGAGCATGCAGGGAGTAGCTTTGAGGCGCCGGCTCTGTTTGTGTGCATCATTGCGACAATGATGTTGTCAGCACTAGCAACAAGGTCCATCGCGCCACCCATCCCCTTTACCATTTTGCCTGGAATTTTCCAGTTTGCTATATCACCTGAGGTACTGACCTCCATGGCTCCAAGAACTGTTAACTGGACGTGTCGTCCTCTGATCATGGCGAATGAGGTAGCGGAATCGAAGTAGACGGCGCCGGGCATTGCCGTAATGGTCTGTTTGCCGGCGTTGATCAGATCTGAGTCCTCTTCGCCGTCGACTGGGAATGGCCCCATGCCTAGGATTCCGTTTTCAGACTGGAACTCTACGTCTATGCTTTCCGGGATGTGGTTAGCGACAAGTGTGGGTATGCCTATGCCTAGATTTACGTACCAGCCGTTTCTAACTTCCTGAGCTATTCTTTTTGCTATCCCGTTTTTATCAAGCATGGCGTACTGTCCTTTGTTCGATTCTCTTCTCGTACTTCTCGCCCACAAATATGCGCTGAACGAAAATGCCAGGTGTATGAATTGTGTTGGGGTCAAGCTCACCTAATGGCACAAGTTCTTCAACTTCTGCGACTGTAATCATGCCAGCCATGGCCATCATGGGGTTGAAGTTGCGGGCTGTTGCTTTGAAAACTAGGTTTCCTGCTGAATCGCCCTTCCAAGCCTTCACGAAGGCAAAATCCGATATTAGAGCAGATTCAAGTATGTGAGGTTTACCGTCGAAGATTCTAACTTCTTTTCCTTCTGCTACTTCCGTTCCGTAGCCTGCTGGAGTGAAAAATGCAGGAACGCCAGCTCCGCCAGCTCTGCATCTTTCTGCAAGTGAGCCTTGAGGGATAAGGTCGACTTCGAGTTCGCCAGAAAGCATTTGGCGTTCAAACTCCTCATTCTCTCCGACATAAGAGCTAATCATTTTGATAATTTGCCTCTTCTGTAGAAGCTTCCCTAGACCAAAATCATCAACGCCCGCATTATTCGAAATGCAGGTCAAATCTTTCACGCCTATTCTTACCAGCTCCTCAATGCAGTTCTCAGGAATACCACAAAGCCCAAACCCTCCCAGCATCAGAGTCATCCCTGACTCAACACCTTGAAGGGCTTCTTCAGCCGAGCTTACAACTTTTGAAATTGCCATGTCGCAAAATTACTCGAACAAGTCCTCGTCTTCAAACCCATCAGAGTCGAATGTGTAACCTGATACAGAAACTTGGTCTTTACAATTAAGTGTATCCGCTCCCAAGCTCTCTGGCCTGACGAAATCTTCTTGCGATAATGCCACTAGTTCATCCGCATACGCGTCCTTCATAAAGTAGCCGTAAATAGGAAGGCCCGTGTTCGCTCCTTGCCCGAATCTTGTTGTTGAGAATCGTACCGTTGGATCTTGCGCACCAACCCAAACCCCAGTAACAAGGTCTGGAGTAAGCCCCATGAACCATCCGTCAGTGTTGTTTTGGGTTGTTCCCGTTTTACCAGCCATAGGCACAGTAAATCCATCGTACTCTCGAGCTTCATTGTCATACCTAAGCCTAATTCCAGTACCCATCCTCTTCTGAAGTTCTTCATTCCACGCACCGTCAATAACACCCTTCATCATTCTGACTACCCTATATGCAGTTAGCTCGTCTAAGCCCTGCCTCACCTCCGGGTTGGGCTCGTAAACTGTATTTCCATACCTGTCCTCTATCCTAATAATTATGGTAGGCTCTATATATACCCCGCCATTTACAAGGGCTGCGTTTGAAGATACTAATTCCTTTAGCGTAAGCTGCGCCACACCCAGAGCAATCGAAGGTACATTGGGTATATGGCTTTCAATTCCTAAAGCGTGAGCTAGCTTTATAACTCTGTCGGTTCCGTAAGTCTTAATAAGCTTTGCTGTTACAGTGTTCATGGAATTAGCAAGTGCATACTCTAATGTCACTATCTCGCCATATTCGTCTGACGAGTTTTCCGGACACCAACGCGGTGGGTCATACCCCTCTGGCAGATCTATACAAGTAATCTGATTGGGCAATTCATCACAAGGCCCCATCCCCATTCTTAATGCGGTAGCATAAACGAATGGCTTGAATGTTGACCCGACTTGACGGCGGGTTTGGGCTACGTTATCATACTGAAAAAATCTGTAGTCAATTCCTCCAACCCAGGCCTTAACCATACCGGTAGAAGGCTCTATCGACAGAAGTCCAGCGTGCAGTGTCTTCTTCCTATGAAGGATACTATCCATGGGCGTCAGCAAAGTATCGGCAGGCCCCTTGTGTGTAAATACCGTCATACTCGCCTTCTCATTAAAGCTCTTCTTGATCTGCTTATCCGTTAACCCATGCCAAGCATGTCCACACCCACCTTTATCAGCATTACACTCGTACCCAAACGTTCCGTCCTCAAATTCATGACCCCTGATATAAAACTTGGGTCTGTTGCAATGCGGGCAGAGCTGTCCCTTCGCCTTTTTATACCTGTCAGAATCTCTAATTGCAACATCAATGATTGCCTTTCTAGCATCTGGATCTATATCCTCAAAGAACGGGTAATCCTTGCTAGGTCTATTGCGAAGGTCCCTGTCAAATGAAGCTTGTAACTCACCACCCAAATGCTTAGAAACGGCAGACTCAGCATAAGCTTGCAGTCGACTGTCTATAGTTGTGTGAACCTGAAGCCCATCGCGGTAGATGTCGTAATTAGAGCCGTCGCTTTTTCTAATGATAAATTCGCCATTTGAATCCTTCTCATTAAAAAGCCTTTTCATCTCAGCTCTTAAAGCCTCTCTGAAATATGGTGCAGCACCCTCGTCATGACTTACCCTTTGGTAACTAAGAAGTATGGGCAGTGATTTTAAAGAGTCAGCTTCAAAGTCTGTGAGATAGCCGTACTTGTTCATTTGGCCTAAAACGACATTACGCCTAGACGTAACTAGCTCCATTCTCCTCAGAGGATTATACAGAGCACTATTCTTGAGCATACCCACAAGCATTGCGCTCTCCTGAATATTCAGATCCTTAACATCTTTATTGAAGTATACATTTGCCGCACTCTTAATTCCTACCGCCTGGTTTATAAAATCATACCTGTTTAAATAAAGAGTGATGATCTCAGACTTTGTATAATGTCCCTCAAGACGCGATGCTATTATCCACTCCTTAGGCTTCTGAAATGCACGCTCAATAAAACTCACAGATTCATACTCTTCTGTAAAAAGCAGTTTTGCAAGTTGCTGTGTAATCGTGGAACCTCCACCCTTCTTACCCATATATGCAATAGCTCGGGCCAAACCCATAAAGTCTATCCCACTATGCTCATAGTACCTAGCATCCTCTGTTGCCACCAAGGATTCTACTAAATGCTCTGGCAAATCCCCATACTTAACGTCCGATCTATTCTCATGATAGTAACTACCCAGAATCTTCCCATCTACGGAAAACACTCTAGTTGCTAGATCAGTCCTGGGATTAGCTAAAGTCTCCGTATCCGGCAAATCCCCAAATCGAGCAGTCAACACTAATAAAGCTATCCCTATCAGAGGGCTAAGCCCCCCCAACCACACAATGGTCTTTACTAGGGTTTTTCTTTTGAATCTCATTCGCCTGCAAGATGCAAATATCTACCCTCTAAAAACAAAAGATAGGGTGTGTAAAGCTACATTTGCATCCATGATTGCATTGATTAAGGGGCTTCAGCTACTACTAAGCTTATCGATTTTAGTTGTTCTTCACGAACTAGGTCACTACTTGGCGGCTCGATACTTCAAGACTAGAGTTGAGAAATTCTACCTCTTCATGAACCCGGGCTTCTCCATTTTCAAAAAGCAAATCGGTGAAACTGAGTGGGGAATTGGCTGGCTACCTCTTGGTGGCTATGTTAAAATCAGCGGCATGATCGACGAGAGCATGGACACTGAGCAAATGGCTAATCCACCTCAACCATGGGAATTCCGCTCAAAGCCAGCTTGGCAAAGACTTATCATTATGTTGGGCGGAATAATCATGAACCTGCTTGTTGGATACTTAATCTACTGCATGATCCTTTTCTGCTGGGGTGAGGACAAGATTTTAAATGATTTCTCCGTCAATGTAGACCCGAGGATGGAAGAGTTTGGTTTTCAAAATGGAGACCAAATCCTCAAGTATAACGGTCAAGAAGTTGAATACTACGGCGAGCTTAGCGGAAGACTTTTCTCAGAAAAAGTGACTGAAGTCACAGTCCTTCGCGACGGCGTTGAGGCAATTATTTCTCTTGAAAAAGAACTAGGCCAAATCCTTATCGACTCAGGCATCCGCCCTCTTTACACACCACTTCTACCGACATTTGTAGAGCTCGTAAACCCTGGCTCTAAGGCTGAAAAAGCTGGTCTAGCACACGGTGACGTAATCACTGCCATTGATGGTAAAGTTGTAGGGTCAAGCTATGAAGCGACTCAGCAAATTCAAAGTATAAAGAGCTCTCCACTTCTTCTAACAGTTAACAGATCAGGTGAAGAACTCATCTTACCGGCTATGACTGATTCACTGGGCAAACTAGGCTTTGCATTCCAGGGCGCAAGCCAAGTCCACATAGATTACACCTTTGGCGAAAGCATTGCTGGAGGCTACCATAAAGCTTACAATACTTTGCACGAATACGTGGTGTCTCTAAGATTCCTAGCCTCTCCTGCAGGAGCTTCTCAAGTTGGCTCATTGATCACCTTTGGCAGCATCTTTAGCCCCAACTGGGACTGGCACAGGTTCTGGAAAAACACAGCCCTTCTGTCGCTTATTCTTGCCTTCATGAATCTTCTTCCGATTCCAGCATTAGATGGTGGTCACGTAATGTTCCTACTCTATGAAATGGTCGTGGGCAAGCCTGCTCCTGACAAAATCCTTGAATATGCGCAAATTATAGGCATCATATGCCTATTAGGATTAATGGTATTCGCTTTAGGCAATGATTTCTTCAGACTATTCACCGGTGGATTTAGCTAAGTATCACTAACTTGGTGTTATGCTTGATTCAATAATAGAATATGTTCAGACGATAATTAGTATGCCTAACATTGAGGACCTTGATGTTTATCACGTCATTATTGGTGGTAGCGCAATCATTATTTTGTCTTACTTCGCTAGCCTACTTGCAAAAAAGACTAACATCCCTTCTGTCCTTGTGCTGATTGCAATGGGAATATGTATAAAAAAGCTGATAGAACTATTCTTTGGATATGGCGATATTCCAAATCAAAATTTAATATTAGAATTACTCGGAAAGGTTGGTTTGATCTTTATAGTTTTAGAAGCTGCGCTTGATTTAAAACTTTCAAAAGAGAAGCTACCATTAATTATAAAAAGTGCATCGGTCTCATTGATAATCCTTATTTTTAGTTCGTTAGGGATCGCTTACCTTCTCCAAAAGGTTCTACTTATTGAGGGCATTTATGCTCTTATTTATGCTATCCCTGTATCAATTATGAGTAGTGCCATCATAATCCCATCTGTAAGCTCTTTGAGTCAAGAAAAGAAGGAATTTATGATATATGAAAGTACATTCTCCGATATCTGGGGAATTATGGCATTCCATCTTGTTATTAAGAATATGGATCCTTCATCCACTTCGGAAATTGCATTTTCAATTGGTAAGACTTTAGGCTTAGCATTAATTATCGGTATAGTTGTTAGCTATCTTCTTGTTTATGTCCTTCAAAAGATTACAAGCTCCGTTAAAGTCTTCCTATCTATTGCTGTTCTTTTGCTTATATATTCTATACAGGTAAAATTAGAATTGGGTGGAGAGTTGTTATCAATTCTAATCTTTGGATTAATGCTGAATAATTCCCAAATTTTCTTTCCAAAAATTTTTAAGAATAAGAATGGCGAAAGTTGGTTTGGAAGCCTCTTAAATAAAGAAAAAATGAAGGAGCTTAGCCATGACTTTCACACTCAAACACTTGAAAGTGCTTTTGTTATCCGAACGTTCTTCTTTGTGATGTTTGGAGTAACTATTTCTCTGTCAAAAATTATGAATTTAGAGGTTGTGTTCTACGGCCTTTCTATCTCATTAATACTTTATGTTGCAAGATTAGTTTGGCTTTTATTATTTAGGGTCAAGGAGCCCCTATCACTTTTATATATAGCGCCTAGGGGACTTATTACGGTTCTACTTTTCTTTCAGCTACAAACTAAAAGTGGGGAGCCATATAAACAAATTCAGCAAGTGGCAGAAGGAAAGTTTGATCCAGCTATAATTTTAGTTGTAATTCTAGTGACTTGTCTAGTCATGACATTCTCTTTAATCAGTCAGAGAAAAGCTCCATTAAGCAATGATGTATCTATCGCCGGGGACGCGTCTGACTCTGCCGAGCAAGTCTAAAAATATAACGTCTTATCGCATCTGTTTTTATCCCAGCTAAATTCAATTAATTACTGGGTCTTTGAGAAGAAAACTTTATCTATATAGGCTTAGAATTTATCAACGTTTATAGTGATTTCGTCTATTATTTACTTACTTGGGGTATGTTCAAATTGAATCTGTTTAAACCCCTTGTTCTAGGCCTTGCATTTCTTGTAAGTTTTAAGTCTAATTCTCAATGTACTATCTCCGGTTCTGTAAAAGACGCTGATAATGGAGAGTTGTTGATAGGCGCATACATTACCAATGGCGTTGTAACAGTTGCTTCTGATTTAGATGGGAAGTACTCCGTGTTCTTAGCACCAGGTGCACATAAGTTAACATGCTCTTTCATAGGAATGGAAAGCATGAGTAAAGAATTTAACCTTGTTGATGGAGAAACCGTAAGGTGGGATATAAGCCTGGAAACAACATCTAAGGTGCTGGATATGGCTGTTGTCTCTGCGGGACGATTTGAGCAAAGTGTAGCTGAGGTTACAGTCTCGTTAGAAGTTCTTCAGCCAGCTCTTGTAGAAAACAAAGCCACCACATCACTTGAGTCAGCAATTGAACAAACTCCTGGAGTAAGCATGGTAGATGGGGAGCCTCAAATCAGATCTGGTAGTGGCTTTAGTTATGGTGCAGGCTCTAGGGTGATGGTGATGGTGGATGACTTGCCTGTACTAAGTGGAGACGCAGGTAGACCAACTTGGGGGTTCTTACCTCTTGAGAATTTAGAACAAATTGAGATTATTAAAGGAGCTAGCTCAGTTCTATACGGGAGTGCTGCCTTAAGCGGTGTGATAAATATTAGAACTCGCTTTCCAGACGCTCGCCCTTTAACAAGAGTGACGTTACAGCATGGAACATATTCAGACCCCATGTCGTCAGAGGCGCTGTATTGGGATAACCGTTTACAGCAGGCCAATGTTCGTTTTTTACATAGCCAACAAATTGGAGGTTGGGATGTTGTTATCGGAGGTAATTTCCTGGGAGACGACGGTCACAAAGGTCCTGAAATTGTAACATATACTGATACAATCAGTGGCATGACTACTATAGACACCTTAGATAACTCTTTTGACCCTTTGAAAATTGACAAGTATGCTGCTAATTCTCAGGCTAGGCTTAATGTCAATATCAGAAGAAGAGAAAGTAAAATCCCTGGGCTTAAGTATGGCTTAAGTACTAACTGGCAGAAGGGCGAGTCGTTGAACACTTTGATTTGGGATGATAATGCTTCGGGGCTTTACAGCAGTTTTGCAGGAGCTGCAACAAGGACTAAGCAGCTAGTAGGAACTGTTGATCCATTTGTTGAGTACATTAGCCCAACAGGTGTTAGAACTAGTTTTAGAAATCGCTGGCAACATCTTAACAATGACAATGACAATGGTCAGGGGAATAGCTCAAATGTATTCTATTCTGAAATTCAAACGCAGAAGTTGGGGGTGTTTGGCTTTGAAAAAGCAGCGTTAACTGCAGGTGTGGTCCATCAGTATACAATTAGTAAAGCAGAGCTATATATGGGTGGAGATTCTTCCGGGGTAAACACTGCAAGAAATATGGCTGCTTACATGCAATTAGACGAGCCTATAACGGAGCAGCTTAATTTGAGTATGGGTCTTAGGTATGAGCATTTTGATATCAACGGCACTAAGGAGGGAAAACCAGTGTTTCGAGCCGGGGCCAATTATCAGTTAGCAGAGGAAACTTACCTAAGGGCAAGCATGGGACAAGGGTTTAGATTCCCTACTATTGCTGAAAAATATATTAGAACGGGATTAGGGCAGTTAAATATTTATCCTAACACTGAGCTCAGACCAGAAACTTCTACAAGTATTGAGTTGGGAGTAAAACAGGGATTTAAGGTAGGTGATTTTGTAGGCTATTTAGATCTTGCAGGATTCAGGCAGAGCTATGATGATTTCATTGAATTTACTTTTGCTAAATGGGTGGCCCCTGAAGGATTTGGGGGATTAGACAACCTTGGTGGCCGTGGGTTTAGAAGTGTAAACACTGGACAAAGTCTGGTTACTGGTGCTGAAGTAAGTGTAATGGGTAAAGCTGAAGTAGGAGAAAAAACAATAAGCCTACTTGCAGGCTACACCTACACTAATCCTGTAAGTCTTACCCCTCGCCTTGACTACAATACAGAAGGCAACGACTTTGCTGATTCTACTATTACGTTTATGAATACAAGCAGCGATCCTTCGAACAACATTTTAAAGTACAGATCTCAACACCTTGTAAGGTTTGACATGGAGGTTAGTAATGAAAAGGGGTTCTTAGGTGTGAGCGCTAGATACCAAAGCGCATTACAGAATATAGATGTAGCATTCTTAGATATGGAAAGAATGGGTCTCGTGGATTGGGGGCTTATGGAATGGGTCAGCATGAATTATGATGACGAAACTGAACGCTGGGGATACTACGATTATGAGATTAATCCTGAAACTGAAGAGGCTTTTGGTTGGTCTGACGAACCCGTATATAAGTTACCTTGGATTATCGACATGAGGGCAGGAACGAATGTGTCAGAAAATGCAAAGGTGAGTCTTGTTGTAAGTAATTTACTAAATGCTGAATACTCAATAAGACCTTTAGCAATAGAAGCTCCAAGGCTTGTGAACCTTGTTTACACTTATGAGATAAATTAAACTTCTTTGGGCGATTCATCACATATTGTTGCAATAATCCCAGCTAGATACGGGTCAACAAGGTTTCCTGGGAAGCCCCTTGCTCTTGTCGGTGGAGTTGCTATGATTGAGCGAGTATTTAGGAGGGTAAAAAGCGCTGGTGTAGTTGATAAGGTCGTTGTTGCTACTGATGATTTTAGAATCAAAGATGCTGTTGAAAGATTTGGCGGTGAAGTCGTAATGACACCGGTTAGTTGTGAAAACGGTACCGCAAGATGCTATGAGGCAGTAAAGCAGTTAACCCCTGAGCCTGACGCTATTCTGAATGTTCAAGGAGACGAACCATTTGTACATTCTGAGCAGCTTAAGTCACTAGTAGAATTAATAAGAAAACCAGGAGCAACGATTGCAACTCTGGCTCATCCCATGAAGGCGTCAGATCCAGGTCGAGAGGACAATAACAGGGTGAAAGTCGTTTGCAATAAATCTTCTGAAGCTCTTTACTTTTCTAGAAGTGCTATCCCATTTGATGAAGGACCGTGGCTTCAGCATGTTGGCCTTTACGCTTTTACTTCGTCTTCACTTAAAGATGTTGCGGTATTAGAATCTACCATATTAGAGGAAAGAGAAAAGTTAGAACAGCTAAGGTGGCTAGACAATGGATTGAAGATTGAAGTTGGTGAAACTCATAGAAGAACGCCTGCTGTAGATACGCCTGAAGACCTAGCAAGAATTGAAGAGCTATTGGGTAGAGGTTGGTCTGTGGACTAACCTATATTTGCAACATGTTAAATCGCTATTTATTGGTTGTGGCAGTGCTAATTGCGTCGTGCTCGTCAAAGCCAAATAACCAAAATAATTCTATGGCAAATTCGTCTGAATTTATAACTAGTGAGTCTGGTGTCGGTGTTAAAGCACCTGATGCAAAAAAAGTATCACATGTAACTGAGATTCACGGATACAAACTTGAAGACCCGTATTTCTGGATGAGGCTCAGCGATGAGCAGAAGGAAGCTGATACTCCTGACGAGCAGACTGCTGACGTTATAGATTATCTCAATCGAGAGAATGATTATAAAGACAAGGTGCTTGCCCCTACCGTTGCTTTTCAAGAAAAGCTGTACGATGAGATCGTAGGCAGGATTGTAAAAGATGACGAAAGTGTTCCTGTGAAGTATCGGGGGTACTGGTACTACAGCCGTTATGAAGAGGGGAACGAGTATGCCTTTAACTGCAGAAAAAAGGAGAGTATGGATACTGAAGAGGAGATTATGCTGAACGGGCCAAAGCTCGCAAAGGGGCATAGTTACTTTTCAATCGGAGGGACATCAGTTAGCCCCAATAATGAGCTTTTAGTTTACGGAGTTGATACTGTTAGTAGACGACAATACTCTCTTTACTTTAAAAACTTAAGTACGGGCAAACTGTACAAGGATGTAATTCCTGAGACGACAGGAGGAGCGGTTTGGGCTAATGACAATAAAACTGTCTTTTACACTAAGAAAGACCCTCAAACGCTTAGGTCATTTAGAGTTTACAAGCACGTATTAGGGACTAACGTAAGTGAAGATGTGTTAGTGTTTGAAGAGGCAGACGAAACATTCTACGTGGGTGTGAGCAAGAGTAAAAGCCAAGAGTACATCATGATTAGCTCTAGCTCAACTCTTAGCACAGAGACTAGATACATTAGGGCTGATGAGCCAGAGTCAGAATTTAAGGTTGTGATTCCTAGAGAGGCAGATCACGAGTATGGAGTGAGTCACTATGGAGATCACTTCTTCCTTCACACAAATAAGGGTGCTAAGAATTTCAAGCTTGTTAAGGCTCCTGTGGGCGATTGTTCTGAAGCAAACTGGGAGGATGTGATTCCTCATAGAGATGATGTGCTTCTTGAGGGTACAGATTTCTTTTCTTCTCATTTAGTTCTATCTGAAAGAGAAGAGGGGTTGACAAATATTAGAATCATCAAGTGGGATGGATCTGAGGACTACTACTTAGAGTTTAACGACCCTGCTTACATGGCGTTTACTGGGTCTAATCCTGATTACGATAGCGATAAGTTGAGGTTTGGCTATACATCTCTGACTACTCCTTTTACAACGTATGAGCATGGGTTTGCAGACAGAGCGCACACTCAGCTTAAGCAACAAAAGGTTCTTGGAGGAGAGTTTGACCCAGCTAATTATGTTAGCGAGAGAATCATGGTTGAAGCTCGTGATGGCGCAAAGGTTCCCGTGAGCATCGTGTACAGGAAGGGCACTGAGATGAATGGTGAAAACCCTCTTCTTCTTTATGCTTACGGAAGCTACGGTTCAAGCATGGATCCTGGTTTTTCTAGCACAAGGTTGAGCCTTCTCGATAGAGGTTTTGTTTATGCTATGGCTCATATCAGGGGTGGGTCAGAGATGGGACGTCACTGGTATGAAGACGGCAAGCTCTTTAACAAGATGAATACCTTCACTGACTTTATTGACTGTGGAGAGGCGCTAGTTGATAAGGGGTACACTTCTCCAGATCACATGTACGCTATGGGCGGAAGTGCCGGTGGATTGTTGATGGGTGCCGTGATGAATTTGGCCCCAGATCTTTTTAATGGAGTCCTAGCTGCTGTTCCTTTTGTAGATGTAATCAATACAATGCTAGATGAGACTATTCCTCTGACAACATTTGAGTTTGATGAGTGGGGAAATCCCAAAGAAAAAGATTACTTCGACTACATCATGACTTACAGTCCTTATGATAATGTTGAGGCAAAGAACTACCCTCACACTCTGATTACAACTGGATATTGGGATAGTCAGGTACAGTATTGGGAGCCGGCTAAGTGGATTGCTAAGCTTAGAGATGAGAAGACTGATGACAATGTTCTTATCATGTACTGCAACATGGAGACGGGGCACGGTGGTGCTTCAGGGAGATTTGCTCGCTATAAGGAAGTAGCTATGGAGTACGCCTTTATGTTCATGCTTGAAGGCATTGATGAATAATGCCTTTTATGAGATATAGAAGATTAACAGAAGAGGAGTTCTCAGCAGTTGAAGGAGAGTTTGTGAAGTTTCTTGCTTCGCAGGGGCTTGACGCTGCTGAATGGCAAAAGGTTAAAAGCGACAACCCGCACAAGGTTGAGTACTTGCTGGATGAGTTTAGTACGTTTTTTTGGGATAGCACCACGTCGAGAATTGTCTACCTAGAGAAGGTGACAAAGGAAGATAGGTGGCTCTTTAAGTTTGAAGAATCTTGTGCTAAGGTGCTCAGATGGCAACAGTCTGAAGTAGAAGCTAAACCTTCAATATCGAAGGGTAAAAAAGAGTTCCCTGAAGAGGCAAGAGCTCGTGAGATCTTCTTGTTATTAGAGCAGGGGTTAGTTCCTTGCGCTGAAAGTAGACACAAGGAGCTGGAGCAGCTGTTCTCTTAAATTATAGTCTTTTAAGCCAAGAGGCTGTGCGGCCGTTCTTGCGAGCCTTTGCCATTGCCTTTCTAGCTCTTTCTTCTTCTTCAAACTCGCCCAACACAACTAAGTGTAGGTTGTTGTGTGATTGATAGTGGAATGATGGCTCATACCCTTCCTTCTTAAGTTCGTTAGCAAGTGTCTGTGCGTTTTCTTCAATAGAAAAAGCGCCACCTACGATAAGGAAGTTGATTTGAGGGGCTGGTGGAGGTGTTGGGGTTGGTTCCGGTGTTGGTTCCGGTTCGTTGGTCGACTCTGGAGCTGGATCGACGTAAACAATGTTCAGGTCATTCACCTCGCCTTCTTCGCCAACAATTAGATCGTCTAGTTCCGTTCCTTCAGATGGACTGAAGGTAGAAATGATAGCTTCTGGCTCTGGGAAAAAGCTTAGCATAATTCCCGAGTTGTTGTTATCTGTAGCTAGGTAAGTTCCGCCTAGAATTGCTCCAATTGCAAGAGGGAAGGAAAGCATTGCTGCAGCCCTTACCAGCTTTCTTCTAAATGGAATTACTGGTGTTTCTGTGTTCGATGGAGCTGGGGTTGTTGGTCCTGTCTCAACCACAGGGTCAGCAGCAAGTTTTGCGAGTGGAATTCTAGAGTGGCCAAACGAACTCAACGTCCTAACTAATTCAGCATCTGGCGTAAATCTGTTTACTCCATCTTCTCCTGAATAAAGTCTTCCAACTCCAGGAATTTCAACTGTGTTGCCTGCTTTTAATTTGCTTGCAATAAATGACGCTTCTTCTTCTGCAAGAGCCATAGCCTTAGAGTAAGTAACTCCTGTGGTTCTGATTATTTCTTGGGATAGAAGGCCGTCATTGTGAGTGAGGTTGGGGTTGAATAATACGTCTCTTGAAGGAGGAACCATTTCCTCATTTTCTTCATCGTACCACGCTGGCCTTTCATTACAAACGAAACCGCCAAATCCAGGAATGATTACGCAATCGTAATCAAAAAACATACCTGGCAATAATGCTTTAGTGTATTTCAACTCCATGTTTGCAAGATAGGAAAATATTAATTGCTAGCGCAGAAGGGTAACGTGACCTTTCAACAGCAAAGCGCCCCTAGAATCTTCATATCTCAAAGTGTACAAATACACTCCGTCGGAGCAATAGTGAGAACCTCCCTGGTTGGATCCAGTCCAAACCTCTTCCTGGTCTTCACTGTAAAACACCTCTTCTCCCCACCTGTTGTAAATCACCAATCTATAACCATCTAAACGTTCACCGTGAACGAAGAATGCGTCGTTTTCTCCGTCATTATTAGGAGTAAATGCGGTAGGAACGTAAACAGGGAAGAAGACGTCGAGGTAGGTGGAATCCGTGCCTTCGCATCCGTTTTCGTCAAGTGCGTGGAATACGTACCACCCTGGTTCAGCTGAAAGGACTTCTGGTAGCGCGCACTCTGAGCAACTTAGATTTTCTTCTGGTGTCCACCAAAAAGTCTCGCCTTCAGTAGAACCAAGGAGCCGCACCTCGTCAAGCCATTCTACCTCCCTGTCAGGTCCAGCGTCCACGAATGGGGGCTGGCCAACGTAAACCGTCAAATCGTCACTTGCTGTGCACCCATTTGAGTCAGTTACAAAGACAGTAAAGGTTGTGGTTTCTACCGGAAAGGCTTCAGTAGATTCAGCGTTTGATTGTGTTACAAGCTGAGATGGAACCCAGTTGAAGGTAGACTCCGGGTCATTCCCCGAAGCGGAAATTGGAAACTCGTCACCCCTGCAAATTCCACCGTCCTTTGAGGCATAAGCCTCTGGAATAATTACGTTTACCGTTACCTCGTCAGTTCCGATTCCACATAAGTTTTGGATATCACAAGTATAAGTGATTGAGGATTCAGGTGTTGCGTATGGGAATTGAGAGTTGTTGGAACTCAAGTTTACATAAGGCGACCAAAGCCAAGCATCGCCATCAGAAGCTGGGAGTGAAGTTCCGTAGCCTTGACAAATACTAATCGGATCGTGAACTATTCCCTCAGGAGGTCCTGGCACAACTGTAACGAGAACTTCACCCGAGTCCTCACAGCCGTATTGATCTGTTGCTGTAATTGTGTACTGAGTCGTCACAAGAGGAGATGCCGATACGTTGCCTGATGTGGGGTCTGATATTCCAAGTGGTGGCGACCACGCGTAATCTTCTCCACCTTCTGCTGTGATGTTTATCCCGTCTCCTAAACAGATTGCAACACCTGGCGTGCTAAGTTCCAAGGTTACTTCGCTCACTTCAACCGTCACTTCAACCTGAGCTGCTCCGCAAACATTCTCATCATAAGCTATGTATGTTGTTGTAACAGATGGCGATGCAATAGGATTAGGTATGTCTGTTGCGCTAAGAGTTGGGCTTGGAAGCCAAAACAAGTCCTCCGAACCCCATGCGTTAAGCTGAACTTCCTCTCCATTACAAATAGGCTCCACTTGATCAACAGTAGGCGAGGGTGGGTCAGCTATAGTCAGAGAAATATCCGTCGACTGAGGGTCTAAACATCCCATAGGATCTGACACAGTCATAGTTACTAACCAATCTCCATTAGTCTCATAAACATGTGTGGGCTCAAACTCCTCGCTCGTATTCCCATCTCCAAACTCCCAAAAATACTCACCTCCCCCTTGAGAGTTATTTACAAATTGAATTGGGTCTTCAGGACAAATTATCTCAGGCGCCACTAGATCTATATCTGGATAAATAAGCCCTAGTTCAAATTTAAATACGCCTAGGTTACAGTTAATACTCTCATTCGCACTGCTCCACGCTCCAGGGGTTGTAGGGAAATCGTTATTCCCTCCACATCCCGCACATACTGCCTGGTAAACTGTGCCGTTTTTATCGAATCTCGACGTTCCACCATCAACGTGCTCAGCAGAAGTTCCTCCGCCAAAGAACGTTCCGTAAATCAAGTCCTCCCCACCAGGGTTAAGCATCCCTAACCAAAAGTCGCTACCGTCGGTAAACCCTTGAAAGGCGTCAGAAGTCACCGGCATACCGTTAGTACTTGAATCAAAAACCGTATTGGTGGAGCCACCCCAGCCGCTCATAAAAATTTGACCGCAATCGCTAACAAGAAATGCTGTTGGACTGATTTCAATTCCGTTATTTCCTCCACCAGCACCTACCCTCGTGCTCCACTCAATATTTTGGAGCTGTGGATCAAAGCAAGTGACAAATTGTCCTGCGTTTACGCTAAGATTATATACGTCACCTACAATGGCCATGTCACCCTCTGTTTGGCCATAGATATAGACCAAATCATCATCATCGAGCTGAATAAAATACGCTTGGTCGTAGTCTGACGTACCAAAGTAAGTACTCGCAAGTGGTGTGCCTCCTCCGTTAGGGAATCTGGTCACAAAGGCGTCGACCGAACCGGCTAACGCGAATTGGTGAGACGAGCCCAGAGCTGGGAAATCTGCGCTTCGTGTCCCACCACAAACCACTGGTTCGAAGCCGGAGGTGAACTGCACGCCATACGCAGCATCGTCGTTTGAACCGCCTACATAGGTGCTCCACTCCATGGTGGTAAGGTCCGATGACATCCTGAAGAGAACACCGTCTGTTCCTCCGCCATTGTAGCTTGGGTAAGGCCCTCCAATAATGGGGAAGTTGGTGCTCGAAGTCACAGTTGCTACCCACGGCCTGTCTAGTTCGTCCACGTTGATTTCACCCCTGAACACATCTCCGTAATTGTAGTTGAGATTACTGCCTGAGTTGATTCCTTCATTGCCTGATCCGCCAACATAGGTTCCTGATAATAGGCCGCCAGTTCCTGAGGCAAACTTTAAAATGTACAAGTCTGAACCGGAGTTGAAGACGCCTGGGAATGAGCAGCACATGTTGAGGTCTAAGTATGGACCGCCGTTGAAAGTGTTGTCATAGGTTCCTCCAGTAATGGGGAAATCACCTGAGCCTGTAGGGCCAAAAACGTAAAAATCTCCGTTAGAGTCTGAAACTACTGAGGCGGGGAATTCCATGCCTTCTCCTCCGGCAATTGTCGAGTAGATAATTCCCGTACCATCCGGAGTGAATACTGTTATGCCTATGTCAAACACCCCATTTTCAAATGTGAAGTCCGTCGATATTGCGCCCGCAGTTGTGGGGTAGGTTCCCATGCCGCCGTCCCAGAGTGCAGCGCCAGCAATTGCATTGCCGTCTTCGTCGGAGCCAGCTGTGAATCCCCAATTTGCTTGGGTTGCTCCAATGTATGTGGCAAAGGCAATGTCTGGATCGATCACGAGGTTAAGGCTGGGGTTGTAATCGCCCACTTCGAAGCGGACTTCAAAGGAGCCATCTTCTAGAGATGTAAGAACGTAGTGGCAATCAACCTCGAGTAGGGTCGATCCTGAGAGCTGGAAAGCAAATGGTGCGCCCTCAATAATTTCTCCTGTAGAGCCTAGTTTGTGGACTAAGGTGCCGTCTGGTTTAAGCTCAGGCACCGTCCCTTGATGTCTAACAACAATGCTAGATGGGTCGCCGCCGGGAACGACTATCCAGTCATATTTGAGGCGCTGTGTGCCTTTACTTAATCCGTCCATTCTGAGGTTTACTCCAGGCCAAACCCCCTCGTATCCCACCGTGCTTACTGGCTCTATTCCAGTCACCCACCTCTCAGGATCATTACCTCTGTAATAATTTACCTTGTGTCCAACTGGGTTAGAACCCGACTTAATAGATTCAGAATTAGCGCCTACAAACGTGGTTTTCCAAGAATGAGACTGAAGCACTGCTGGCATCCCGTCCCCATTAAAGTCCTCGTGTTCCCACAGCTCATCATACCCCTCTCCCGCCATCCATGCTGTCCAACCTGAATTCTCCATCCAAAAAACGCCGCCCGTTAAGTCAGCTCTATATTCGACAAAGTCATCCCATTGTCCTGAATTGGGAAGGAAAGAAACTGAATAGTTTTGAGCCACAGGGCTAAGAAAAGGGAATAGAAAAGAAACGCTCATGAAAATGAGCGCTACCATTAGTTCATTATTCAGCTTCTTTGCAAACACTACCCTAAGTTATCAGACAAAAGCCTCATTTCCAACACTGGAGACATACGTTCATGAAGAATCCTATAGACAGCATCAGCAATAGGAATGTCAATTTGAAATTTTTTATTCATCTCATTAATGCCTTTTGCGCCTGTCATCCCCTCTGCCACCATTTTCATTTCAATAACCGCCGACTTGACAGTATAACCGCTCCCAACCATTGTGCCAAGAGAACGATTCCTACTATTCACACTGTAAGCTGTTACAAGAAGATCACCCAGATAAGGACTACTTTTAATATTTCTGTCGATGTCATGAACCGCATCAATAAACCTTTTCATCTCAATAGCAGAATTGGAAATAAGCACACTTATAAAGTTGTCTCCATAACCCAAACCATGCGCCAGACCTGCCCCCACTGCATAAACGTTTTTCAACACCGCAGCTAGCTCCACCCCAAAAACATCGTCAGAAGTATTCGCTTTGATATACCTAGTTCTCAGATAACAGGCAAACCTCTCAGCCTTCTCAGTATCTGGGCAAGCAACCGTCAAGTAAGACAGCCTCTCTCGAGCCACCTCTTCTGCATGGCATGGTCCACAAACAATCCCGATGTTTTCATAAGGAATGTTTAAGCGCTTGTGAAGATATCGTGCAGGAATGCTGTTGAATTGTGGAATCATACCCTTAATTGCAGAAATAACGAGCTTCCCTTCTAGTCCACGAGGCTTATGCTCTTCGAAAACATCGTGAAGAAACAACGACGGAATAGCAACTATCAAGACGTCGCTTCTGTCTATTACATCCTGCATATTCAGAGAAAGCCTCAGCTTATCAACCGGAAATTGTATTGATTCAATGTATCTAGGATTGTGTCCAAACTTGCCCAAATGCTCATACATATCCTCCGTTCTGATCCACCAGTTAAGCTCATCCACATTCTCACACACCATCTTAGCAAGCGCTGTCGCCCAACTCCCACTACCTAAAATTCCAATTCTTAGACTTTCTGACATATTTGCTAAGGTAATACTTAGCGCGCCTTGTAGATGAGAATGTCTTGGCCTACCCTCATCTTAGGCCCTCCAAGCGCATTCCAAAGCTTTATCTCCTCCTGACTTACCCCATGCTTTTTAGCCAACCCATAAAGCGTCTCTCCAGCCTTAACGTTGTGTATAACAACTCTCTCGTTAGGCCTTAAAATATTAGCAACAGTTCTCCTGTTAGTCTGATGTTCTTCCTCAGTACAACTGTTAACTGTTTCGCATGAAATTATAGGGAAGGTTTCACTAGCGCCAAATGAAATCAATCTGTCGGCTGGAACTCCTTCATTAATTAAAGCTTGCATAATTGAGTTTGCTCTGTTTTGGCTTAATTCATCATTATATCCATGAGTCGCTCTAATGTCACAGTGAGACATAAGAAGAACATTGAATTGCTCATTAACCATTAAGAACTCTGCAAATGATTTAATTATTTCTTTGTCCTCATTTCTAATTGAGTATTTGTCCAAATCCCAGTGGATCTTTAAATCAACTATATCACCTGTCTTAATATCCACATCCACCTCGACCTCATTGATTTCTTCCTCAATTTCAGTAACAACAGTCACGCATGAAGTGTACTCACAAGAGTCATCATCAATTGTTGCTGTCGGGTTATAATTACATGCATGAGGCACCGTACATCCACTGATTGAAGGAGGATTGTCGTATTCAACTTCTTCAATCTCATTGTCAATTTCTGGCACGTGGTACTCACAAGAGCCATCATCAACTAAAGCCTCAGGATCATAGTTGTCTGCCTCTATGTCCATGCAACCAATTTTAACTACAAATGGAATAGGCACATATACTAGTAGTTCTTTTATTGTTTGGTCTTCTGGGGCGTAAAAAGCCTCAGGTATATAGCCCAAATAATTTGGACATTCAATCAAATAATTATTGCCTCTTTCGATTTTTGAGGTCCATGACGCTTCTGAATCCGTCACAAAACCAGCAACTTTCAAAGAATCATATATAACCAGTTCTGCATCTACCTCAGGCCATAAAGACAAATCAGATTGATGTACTGTTATGACTTTAAGTATAATTTCTGGGTCATAACTAGAAAAGTGATAAAGGCTATCTATTCCATTTCTGTCAGATGCAAATATCCCTCCGACTCCATGTGGGTCAAGTTGTAGGCCAAAATCGTCCCTTGGAGAATTTATAGGGCTAGGAAGTTTGTCATTTACAGCAGTCCACTCTTTATCATCCTCTCGCGTTGCATATACAATATCAAGGCCACCAAGACCTAAGTGGCCATTTGAACTAAAGTAAAGAGTGTCATTATGTCTCATCGTAGGGAAGGCTTCGTCCCTAGTAGTATTTACAACCCCTCCAAGATTTTCTGGGGCACTCCATCCAGTTCCATCCCTAACTACTTTCCAAATGTCCATACCACCCTTTCCTCCTGGCATATTAGATGTAAAGTACAGGGTTGAACCATCTGGAGAAAGCGACGGGTGTGCATACATATACTCATCATTACAGAAGTCTAATCTATCTCCAGTAACCCAATGCTTTACCCCTTCAGAATCCGTAATTAAATCCGCATGAAACAGTTGAATCGGGCGAAGTATTCTCATACCAGCCGGTCTTTTTAGCTTCTCGACAAAGGTCTCTTCTGGTTTAACATAGGTTTTCCCAAGTACACCTATAGTGTCACCTTTATGATATGCGACAACCCCATCATGAAACTCTGTATTTACTTCAAGCATAGGCATGGCTTCAAGTTTAATCGCACCACCATATCCTAATGTGTCTATTATCGTGCCCTTCCATAAATCCATTAGTCTGTTGCCAGTATAATCGTCAATGTGTGTTTCAGATTTTTTACGTTGTTTAAACTTTCTGGGACTCTCAGCTACAAAGTACAAGTCGTCGTTCACTCTATGAGGCAGGGCCGCGCTAGCAATATGAGGGCCATCAACACTCATGTTCTCAATCTCTACATTTCTAACCCTGTAGAAAACGCTATTCATTTGTCGCTCGTCAATTGTTAGTATTGAATTTTTTCTTGCTTCAACACTTGGCGAGCTTTTCATCTCACGAAGGGTCTGTATAGCTAATTCGTACTGGCCCAATGCCATGTGAGACTCCGCCTTTAAAAACATCTGATCATCCGTCAGCATGCCCTGTTCTGATAATCTCAATGAATCTAGACATCTCAATGCTTCCTCATGAGAATTCAGCTCAGTGTATATATCAACTAGAGCTTTATAGGCATGAACTTGATATTTATCGCTCTTTAATGATTTTTCAAATTGTTCAGCAGCCTCCATATAAGCACCTTGATCATTTAAAGCAACACCTTCTAAATAAAAATGAGTGGAGCAACCACTGATAACAAAGGTGATACAAGCAAAAATCCACAAGTATGTATTACTATTTCTCATGATTAGAAATATCTAGGGCTTTGAATTATTGTTGTTGATCCACCAAAATCAAACCCAATCTGTATTTCATGTGCTGCACCCATATGAGTGTAAAGGCCCTTGCCAATTACGTCAAATGAGTATCCAACCCTCAAATTATAAGGAAGATCAGCTTCAACTGACATTAAGAAGTTCATGTTTGTCCTTAATCCCGCTCCTAGCCAAACCTGAGTCTCTGAAATTGCTTTGTCGTAAATCAATGCGTGTAGATTAAAGTCGACTAGAATAGGGTTTGTCTCCATGTAGCGTATTAAAACACTCGGTTTAAGGGCAACTGTTGAGCTTACATCAACTACTCCTCCACCGTATAGATACATATGCCTTTTATAGAACCTTGTATCAGGGCTTGCTCTTAAAACGTGATCTCTAGCAAAATATCCCGGCACAGAAATCCCTCCAAACCACTTTCCACTATTTGATGTAACAAATGTTCCAAACCCTAAAGTCAAAAACCTTTCTCTAAGATTTCCATTAACATATAAAGGATCATTTTCATCCCAAACCACCAGATCATCAAGTTTTGCTGAATACCCGACAAATCCACCTCTTAAACCAAATGAAATTTTACCCCAACTCGTCCTAAAGTGGTAACTCATGTCAGCACCTAAAACCCTTTCTCTTACCACTCCAATCCTATCAGATGAGTACATAAGACCTATCCCTATAGGCAGTTTGTCCAGCTTGCCGTCTATACATAGAATTTGGGTAGTAGGGGCACCCTCTATCCTCCATTGACTTCTATACATTGTAGAAGTTTGAATGTAGGAATGGGCCCCTGCATATGCTGGATTGAGCATAAGAGAATTGAAATTATACTGAGAGGCCAAATAATCCTGTTGAGCTCCAACATTAGCTTGGCTAGTTACTATAATTAGCGATGTCAGTATCGTGTTTATTACTGTTCTCATCGTCTAATGTCTACAAAGGTTGAATAAGCGCTACCTGAGGCTTCAAAAATGATGAAATAAGTTCCTGGCGCTAGTGGCTCTCCATTTTTATCTATTCCGTTCCAATCATTTCTATAATCCTCTTTATCAAATACTATTTGTCCCCAACGGTTCACTACTTTAAAGCGTGTGTCAGGAATCCAATCACACGGTGCACCTTCACCAGGTGCTATTAAAGGACCTATATCAAGTATCTCATAGTACTCATTAAATTCGTCACCATTAGGAGTGATGCCTGTCGGCAACGAAGGAGCAAAAACGGTTTCTTCAATTCTAATAAAGTGACTAGCTTGCGCTGAATTACCACATCCATCCTGCCAAAAATATCTCCTCTCAATAATGCAGGCTTGTTCTTCACATTCACCTTCTACAACTAAATCTTCACAATCGAAATTCAAGTCGTTAGACCCACACTCATCACTAAAATCAAGCTCGTTAAATGTTTCTTCACAAGAAGGCATGTTGTAAGAACAGTAAAAGAAAAGTGAGTCAAGTTCTGTTATTAATACTGGAGCAGAAACATCTCTAACCTCTATGATTTGACTTACCGTTGTTGATTGTCCACAAGCGTCCGTCACTGTGAAATGTCTTAACAAATCGTAATAGTCTTCACATAACTCATTTTCTATAACGTCATCTATAACTAAAGTCATACCGTCTGGCGAACATGCATCATTAAATTCTGGCATTTGGTATTCCACTTCTTCGGTACAATTTACCTGGATATTTTCTGGAACAAAAGTGAAGATTGGAGGGATGCTGTCTACAAAGGTGATTGTTTGAGTTTGATAATACGAATTGCCTGCATCATCCTCAATTTCAAATGTTCTATAAAGCACAGATTCATTTGCGCAATCTTCAAAACTCTCTGAAACATTGACTGAGACTAACTCAGGGTTGGGGTCGCATGCATCAGCAAACTCAACTGGAGCTGTTGGATAGTCTTCATCGCAAGCAACTACAATGTCATCAGGAAATTCTGTAAAATATGGAGGCGTAGTGTCGACTACGTCAATGATCTGCATCCCAGAAGTCGAATTACCACAATCATCTGTAATTGTAAAGGTTCTTTCAATAGTATATGTTCCTGTAGATTGGAAATTAACTATCTCTTGTTCCTCTTCAACTAGCGGAGTTTCATCGCAATTGTCAAAAGCAACAGGAGGATCAAATGTTATATCGTCACTACACTCAATAGTATAATCATCTGGGACTATTAATTGAGGGCTTTGGAAATCTTCAATAATTATTAATTGCTGTGCCGTCGAAGCATTTCCGCAGTTATCTGTTGCCGTAAACGTCCTCGTCATAGTATAAGTCTGTGGGCAATCCCCAAACAAGGTGTCTGTCTCCACAGTCATGTCCACTTCTCCTAAGCAGTTGTCAATTGCTATCGCATTTTCTAAAATAGGTATGTCATCACAAGATGCTGAAAATCCTAGAGGCACATAGTTTATCTCTGGAGCTTCGTCATCTAATACCTCTATAAAGTACTCCGTTGAATCTGCGTTTCCACATGCGTCAACCGCATATGCCCACCTTGACAATTCCCAGTGGTTTGGACACGATAATTGAGTTTCTGAAATCTCGCCCCATTCTACTTGGTCAACTGACGAACACATGTCATATGCTTCTAACAATGGCCAAACAACAAGGGCCTTACACTTAAATGGTATCGCTAATTCTTGAGGAGGCGTAAACGAAAACTCTGGGCCAATTGTGTCAACAACATTTACAAAGTGAGTGTCAATTCTAGTGTTATTACACTCATCAACTAAGGTAAACTCCCATTGAAATTCACGTTCCGCAGCACAATAACCTACAATGGTATCTAGGTCGATTGTTTGATCTACGACACCACAGTTGTCGTTAAAATCCACTTGGAAAAGCCCACTGATCAAATAGTCTAAAAGGTCCCAATCTTCGCAACTAATCAATGTGTCAGTAGGGAAAGCTGTGAAAGTCGGAGCTTCAAAATCTACTATATCAATAGTCTGAGTAGCACAAACAACCCACGTTCCACACTCAGAATTTTGAAGTGGTGCAGGGGTTAAGAAAGTTCGCGTAATTCTTGAAACTACATTCGGAGAAATCGGGTCAAAGCAGCCAAGAGTGTCGACATCGACTACAAGTTCAATCTGCTGGAAAAGTTCGTTTGTTATGTCATCACACTGATGAACCACAACATCGTCAGTCTGCGTGTAGACATAGTCCCAATCTTCCTCTCCACAATTCCAAATAATATCTTCTGGAGGCGTGATGCAAATGTTTTGGGCGCCTAGCCTAGGTCCCCAAATTAAAACAAAAAATAGAACTGTGAATAGCTTACTTATTTCTGTATTCATTTGCACGTTGTTGAAGTTAACTCAATCATCGCAGAATCGTAATGAATCCTCGTAATTCTTTCCCTTTGTCCACCCAAGTATTAGAGTTTACTTTAATTACATATGTATAGACGTCATTCTGAGAATAATACTGCCCATTCTCTCCCGCTTCTCCAAGCCAATATTCCTCAGGATCGTCTGACTCCCAAACAAGCATGCCCCATCTGTTATAAATCTGAATATTATACGATTCAATGACATCTAAGTTAGAGAATTCTGGCCTCCACGCGTCATTTATTCCTTTTGAATTAGAACCTTCAAATGGTGGGGTGAATGAGTTTGGCACATATATCTCCAGTTCTGTTGAAATGGTAACCATTTCCGAATGACTACTCACACATCCATGCTCGCTTGTCGCAGTCAATGTTGTGTGATATGAACCCGGCAAAATGAAATCAAACACTGGTGACTCTTCTGTTGAAACACCACCATTCCCAAACTCCCAATAGCTTGATTCATGACCAGTTGTTAAGTTCAAAAATTCAAATGCTGTATTGCTTGGGTGTGATAAGTTTGGGTTAAATGAAGAATAAACTAATGGTACTACGTCGAAGTCTACATTTGGTTCAGGCCAAACGTTAATTATCTCCGGAATCTCCAGCTCGCTTTCACACCCTTCAGCAGAAATAGATACCATGTTCAGCACAAAGTTTCCTGATTGATTAATGGTAAGAGGAAAGTTAGGCACAGGACCATTGTAGATCAGCCAATCAGCATTTGCAATAGTAATGCTAGTACCTATAGATCCCGATGAAATATCATTAAACGCAACTTGTAAAGGAGCACACCCAGCCGAAGGAGTCATCAATATCTCAGGCGATGGGAATGAATATACAGCCACACTTTCAGAGGCAGTCGCAGTACAGCCAAATAAATTTGTAACGAGCAACTCTACCAAATGATCTCCATAATTGTTAACCTCAAAAGAAGGCTGGAATGCCCCGCCAGCTTCTTGGTTGTTTACACTCCATTGATATTGTAGTGACGTTCCGTCTGACAAATTGCTCAGGTAAATCGTCGACGGTAGGCCGCAAAGCAATTGATCGCTAATGTCGAATGCGGCAATAGGCTCTGGCAGAACGTCTATTGTGAATTCACCATTTGTAGAACAGCCATTAATTGTTAACGCGTCAACTGTCACGTCAAATGACTGTTGAACGTAACTATTATTTGTAAATGTATGAGTTGGCGTTTCCTCTACACCGTTAGGCGTAGAATCGCCAAAGTCCCACGTCCAAAATGAAGTAACAGAAGTCTCGTTTTGGAATGTGATTGGAAGAGGGCTACATCCTGACAATGCACTTGGCTCAATATTCAAAACTGGGGTAGGAAAAACCTCAATTGAGAAGCTCTCTACTCCAACACATCCATATATGTTCGATAAAACTGTTGCTTCAACATCATATAATCCAGAATCAAAAAATGTATAATTTACGCTAATACCATTCGCAGCACCACCATCTCCAAAATCCCATTCAATACCTCCAGGTGATATTGCATCGACAGAGAATGTTGCTTCATCACCTTCACAAACCTCGTCAGACTCTGAGATTAAGGCAAATTCTGGTTCTGGGTGTACTGTAATTACTATTTCAGATGTGTCGTAAGAACATCCGTTGTCTACATACTGAATTAGAGTGTATTCACCCTCTTCCTCATATATGTTTGTCGCCTGCTCTCCTGTGAAGTAATTCCCATCACCAAAATCAAATGACACGTCCGTTGAGGAAAGACTTAAATTATTTACTACTACTTCTAGTGGAGGACATCCGTCAGTGGTGCTAGTAGAAAATATTGATAGAACATCGTTAGGCTGAACTTCTATTGGAAGAGAAAATGTGTCTGTTCCACACTCATTTTCACCAGTAAGTGTTATTGTGTATGTTGTTGTAAGTGAGTCTACGATATAAGTTGGAGACAATGGTGAAGCCCCTGTAGATGTTTGGCCATTACCATAATCCCATTCAATGTATGTGGGCAGTCCAACTCCAGCATATTGTATGGTTGCAGTATAGGGAGAGCACATCGGTTCAGACTGTAAATTAAACTCCATTTCTGGTTGAGGTAGTACTGTTATCTCTTGAGTGTTTAAACTCTCTCCACACAAGTTTGTTAGAGTTAATTGAAGGTCGTAAAGAATTATGCTGTCACCTTGTGTAAGGACTTGGTCAGGCAGAATGCTACCTGTAAAGCTTTGACCATTTAACTCCCACTCATAGCTACTGTAAGGAGAATACGATTCGTCTGAAACAGACAAAAACAATGGCGCACAGCCTAAATCTGTGTTTAAAGAAAAACTTGCAATTGGAAGCTCAGTAACTTCAATTACTGCTGAAGTAGTGTCTTCACAACCCCAATTATTTGATGCATAAAGAGTGACTACATACTCTCCTATATCAGGATAAATGTATGTAGGTGATGGCTCTTCACTTGTAGCTGAATTTCCAAATTCCCATTCATATACATTAGCGCCAGTTGATAATTGAGAAAATGGATAAACTAAATTGTTACATCCTAAAGTGTCAAATCCAAATTGAGAATCAGGTACAGGGTAAATTTCTACATCATGAATTACTGTATCAGCACATTGGGTAGTTTGATCTGTATAGGTGTAATTAACTTGATAACTGCCTGCTGGTTGAAGTGTGTTGTAAAGACCACTTTGAGAATCTAAAACGTTTAAGCCAAACCAAGTCCCACCAGTTGGTGAAGGCTCCTCTAATATTTGACTTCCAAGATTTCCACAGAACGAGTCATCACTACTAATATATATTTCTGGAAGTGGTTCTACGCTTACAACTAATACGTCCGTAGTGTAACACGTGCCAGTCCCAAATTCTATCATAAACTCATAATCTCCCGGAAGAAGTAGTTGTGGGTTTATTAATCCAGTTTCAGAATCTAAAAGTGCGACAGAAGCCTCAGCGCTTAAACCTGACCAAGTAACGCTTGATAATGGATAGAAGTTCTCTAGCTGAAGTAACGGTGCATTGTAGCAAACCGTAGTATCAGGGCCAGCAACAGCTATTGTTGGGTCGACAACTGTATATGTTAGAGTGTCTGTATTAGTACAACCTGTTGCGTTTGATGTAAACTGATAGACCACTTCAAAACTGCCAACACCAGTAAATGAAGGGTCGACTATGCCATCAGGTGAAATAGCCCCAAAAGCATCGCCTAAGCCATAAAACTCACCTGAACCGCCATCAGAAAGTCCAGGACTAAAGCCTTCAAGAGTTGATGGAATTGGTTGATTACAAAACTCTACATCATCACCCGCAAATACTGTTGGGATGTCTAAAATCGTAACTACGTGAGTGGTTGTATCCGAACATGAAGTTAATGGGTCTGTGTACCAATAAATCAAGTCCCAGTCTCCAACGCCTATACCAGAGTTGAAAGTCCCGGCTTGCGAGTCTACAACTCCGTCTCCTTCCCAAGTGCCACCAAATGGACTAAACGATGAAAGTGATACCTCACCCTCATTGACACAAAAAACATCAGAGCCTGTTACGTTTAGAATTGGTAAAGAATCTATGGTCACAACAACAGTATCGGAAGAATAACACGTGCCAGTCCCAAATTCTATCATGAACGAGTGTTCTCCAGGAGATAACAAAGTTGGATCTATCAAACCTGACGAAGCATCTATAATCGCTGCATTTGATTCGACCGTTTCACCAAACCAATTGGAACCAATCGTTGGAGACCCTAAAAGTTCAAACTCAGGAATGTTAATACAAATGTCCACGTCTTCTCCAGCATATGCGGGAATCGGAGGTGAAACCGACACCATTAATGTGTCAGAATTAAAACACCCTGTCTCATCACTTGTAAACGTGTATACAATATCAAATTCTCCATTTCCTGAAACTATTGGATCAAATTCTCCCCCGTCAGTTATTGCGTTTACAGCTTCTCCCAAACCAGTAAATACACCAATGCCTCCATCATTGTTTAATGGAAAATTACCTATTAGCTGTTCATTAATTGGTTGATTACACAATAGTAAATCGTTGCCGGCAAAAACCTGTGGTATATCATTAATAACAACTTGGTGTAATGCTGTGTCAGAACATAAGGTTAGTGTGTCAGTATACCAGTAAATTAAATCATATATGCCCCCTAGTTGGTTGGAATTAAAGGTCCCTAAAGCATCGTCAATTAGACCTTCTCCTTCCCAAGTGCCACCTGGTAAGCTTGTTTCACTTAGTTGTACAATGCCATCATTTGAACAGAATTCATCATTTTCAATCACCTCTACATTAGGCAAGTCAATTATCGTTATGGAAACTGTATCAGATGTATAGCAAGATTCCTCGCCATATTCCAGTAAAAATTCATGAATGCCAGGAAGTAAATTCTGTGGGTTTATAATTCCATTAATTTGGTCTAATAGTGCGCTTTCAGGTGTGTTTCCTAAAACAAACCATGTTCCACCAGTTTCAGGGGTGTAGTCTTCAAATTGTACATCTGGGCTGTTATTACAAATTGCAAAATCTAGTCCGGCGTTTGCAATTACAGGATCTATAACTTCAAATTCTAAAGTGTCTGTATTTATACACCCAGTAGCTGAAGAAGTAAATTGATACACAGCTTCAAACACACCTACACCTGTAACAAAAGGATTTATTGTGCCATCTGGAGATACCGCTAAATTTGCAGGTCCTAATCCATAGAAAATTCCCTCTCCTCCATCCGTTAAACCAGGAATATAGCCGTCAAGATTGGTCAAAATGGATTGATTGCAAAGCTCAATGTCTGGACCAGCATAAACTGTTGGAACATCTTGGATTAGTACAGAATGTGAAGCTGTGTCAGAACATGTAGTGCTCTCATCAAGGTACCAATAGATCAAATCATATGTTCCTGTCCCAACACCGGAATTAAAGGTTCCTGTATCTTCATCAACTACTCCGTTGCCTTCCCAAACTCCCCCTTGAGGCGTTGCTTGTGTAAGTGATACAACTCCATTATTTGAACAGAATATTCCTTGGCTATCTAAGCTTATTTCTGGAAGCGCAAGGGTGGTAATTGAAACTGTATCGTTTGTGTAGCAAGTTCCTGTTCCATACTCTAATAAAAAGTCATATTCTCCTACAGGTAAGAATTGGGGATTTATGACACCTAGTTGGTTGTCACTTAATGCGGTTAATGGCGTGCCATTTATTGCTGTCCACAACACCCCTTCTGTTGGATAATAGTCTTCTAAGTTAATCTGAGGTGCATTAAAACAAACTGTAGTGTCTGGCCCAGCAAAAGCTATTTCCAAATTTGTTATCTGTACATCAATTGTGTCGGTGTTTACACAACCAGTAATAGCACTTGTGAACTGATATACAACTTCGAATAGGCCTGGTCCTGTTAGTGAGGGGTCAACTTCTCCCTCAGGAGATACGGCGCCTTGCGCATCACCTAGACCATAAAACATTCCATTGCCATTTTCATTTAATCCTGGATAAAAGCCCTCTAATTGCGCTGTATAATTAGTTTGGAAACAGAATGTGGTATCAGGTCCTGCGTCTAAAAATGGTAAATCAATAACGTCGATTGCAAAGCTTAGGTAATTTGAACACCCGTTGGAATCTGTGACAAATAATTCTAATTCTTGAATGCCGACAAAATCCCAAGAATTGGCAATAGTATACCCGTCATTTACTATTAAATCAACATCTGACAACCACTCAATGAAATAAGGACCTGTGCCACCTTCAATGGTTAATTCGAATATCCCCGACTCATATAAACATAGTGATTCAGGGCCATCCCAGTAAACATTTGGTCTCTCATATACTTCAAGAATCATTGCATCTTGAGTAAAACACGTTCCTTCTCCAAAGTCATAAAAAAATTGATAAAGGCCTGAATCAAAATTTGATATGTCTAAAGAATCTGAAACAGAATTGCCAATGAAATCTCCTGTCCAATTTCCGCCAATAGGAGTGTAAGAGTCCTGTATAATTATGGTGTCTATATTACAAACCGCAATATCTGGTCCGGCTTCAGCAAAGGTCGGCGGTATAACTTCTATGGTTAAGCTATCAGCGTTTTCACAACCATTTAAGTCAGTGTACTCATAGTAAATAAGTGATGTGCCTACGCCAATAACAGAAGGGTCAACTTCTCCTGTAAATTCATTTTGGATTCCTAGTCCATCCCAAACACCTCCAAAGGGGTTGTTGTCGCTAAGTGTTGTAAGGATTGATTGATTACAAAATTGCACGTCAGGTCCAGCATCAACTATAGGAAGACTGTATACTTCTACATTTATCTCATCACTGCCCTCACACCCGTTATCATCTACTACATATGCAGTAAGCGATGTAATATTTTGATCAGCTATTGTGATAAAATTCTCGTCTATAAGTGACAAATTATCTTCTGACCAACTTACATCATAATCAGGAGTGCCATCTGAAATTGATGTTGTCAAATCCAGCTCTTCCTGATCACAAATTGAAAAATCTCCAATTATGTCAATTACAGGAAGTGGGTATGCAATTATATCAAAGGTGGTGTCAGAAGAACAAGATTCAAACTGATAATTTATTGTTCCTGTGACAGTTTCTGTTGTGCTTCCTGAAGCTAGATAAATAGCTGAATTGCCTGAGTTTGAAATGATTGGATTGTTGGACGACCAACTATAGTCATCCGCCCCAAAAGCACCTATTTCTATTGTGCTGCCTAAGCATTCTCCAGGCAAGGAAGTTGTTGTAATCTCAGGGTTTTCATAAACTAAAACCGAAATGTTTGACGAGTCTACTCCACATACATTAGTTGCTGTCGCTTCAATTGAGTGTTCGCCAAAACTGTTTAAAGGAACAATGATTGGTTCAATTTCCGATGAGTCTGATGAATGATATACGCCATCTACGAACCAATTAATAACATATATGTCATAATTTCCATCGTCAAACTGGATGATACTTGATGTAACTTCTTCTGTTTCGCAAATAAAGTAATCATCGGCATCTATCAAAATTTCCGGTATGTCATAGGCTTCAATAATAAATGAGGATTCTCCCGTAATATTACAATTAGATGGAAGGAAATTTTCCGGGGGTGTGTGGATGAGGCTTATCTGATAATCAACTGGTTCAAGCAATACTATTGTTGGGCTTTCAGAATTTGGCCCAGAACCAGCCGCCCATTCAAAGGCTCCGTTTTGAATAACCCATTCTCTATTAAATGTTCCACAAGATAATGGCGGTGTAAGATCCGTTAGGGTTACTTCCAACGGAATGCAACCATTGTTTGGAAAATGGCTCTCAATTGGCTCTAGGATATCTGGATAAACACATATTTCATGATCATCCTGACCGTTAGAACAAGCAGCAAGCTGCTCTAAAACATTAATCTGGTATAGCCCTGGCTCTAAAAAGCTGGTAGTAAAAATTGAGCTTGTATCGGGACTAAAGATGTTAGGTAAAGTAGATGGGTTTGGAGGGATTTGTCCTTGTAGCGGAAGCACATACCAATTTGGCTTTCCATTCTGACACTCATCATCATCATCAATTGATGTGCCCGTGGATGGAGAGGTAAATGTAGTTGGTTGATTTACGCAGGTTATTGTGTCTCCTGTAATTAAAGGGGAGGGCTCAAGATTAATTTGAACAGGATCTTGGATAAAGTTTGTGGCATCGCAATCATTGTCAGCGGTTATCATAATAAAAAAAGAATTTTGCACGCCTGAAAGAGACGTATAACCACATGAAGAAATTTCATACAAATGACTTAAATAAACCTCTCCTGTTGTTGGATCTATAAGGTCAAGAAATTCCTGATGCGTATATTCTTCAGATGTTTCGTCTCCCCACTGTATTGTATATATTGTTGAAGCTGCATTATTTTGAAAATCATATACCGGATACGTAATTTCTACAGGGCTGCATAGTCCAGTTGTATTCCCCGGTGAAGTTGAGCCTAATTGAGGATTGCTCCCTATAAACAGCTCTGAAGATATTGAATTCACACAGCCGTTCAATCCATATAAATCAATATTAATAGGATATGAGCCCAAATTACTATAATCAGGACTAGTAATGTCAAACGTCGGCACAATAGGGGGTGGAGTATACAATAACGTGTCGCCTAGGCCCCAGTCAATATAAAAATAATCAATTCCGCCCCCACCAAAAGGTTCGGGGGTGAAAATTAAAGTAATCGAAGTGTCAGCTTGAGCAGAAAAGTTTGAGCAGATTGGCGCCACATCTAGATCTTCTCCTGGATTGGGAGTTTGACCTATTTCTACGAGTTGAGTTACAGACGATTGACAGTCATTAAGGTCTGTGATACTTAATGTTATTGGAATGTCTAAAAACCAACCTCCATCTATTATAATGTCCTCTGTCGGACTAGACTCAACAGAGGTGCCAAAAATACCATTTGGACCAAACTCCCAATAATAATTTGAACCAAGCCCTCCTATTGAAGTGTTTTGAAAATTAATTCCTTGGTTGCCACAACCTCCTTCATTAACAACATTAAAATCCGCAATTGGCGCACCACCTGGCTGACACTCACAAGAAAAATAATCGTAGTTGTCTATAATTTCTTGTAGAGAATACGTTTCTAAACAAATACAACTAAATGACTCTCCTGGGGCGTTTATATTTATCAAGTCTATAATAAGAGTCAGGTTGAGGTCGTCATAGTTGAGGGCGTAATTATTTGGAACAATTACTTCATTTGTTCCGTCTATTGAAAGCCCCCCTGTATCCCATATATAATTTGTTACTAACTCGTACTGAGTGGTATCATATTCAAAATCTATTGCATCTATACCTAACATTAAATCACAAGGAAGGGAGTCAAGAAAATTCAGTTCAAAATCCACTGAATCACAAAGATTTGGTGGTTGAGGAATCTCTATTGCTTGAGTAATTGTTGCCGTACAGCTGTCAGCATCTGTCGCAGACATGGAAATGACGAAAGATTCTGTAGGACTTTCGTCATCTGTTAGGAAGGTTATTCCGAAATCTTGTGTAATTGATGTCGTCTGGCTGTCGTCATCATTAATAGCCCATTCATAAACATAAGAACTTAAGTCGTCCGTTGTATTATTAAATAAAATCTGACCACCACCACAATCGATTAGATAATCAACTTCAAAAGTAGGTTCGGGAAGGTTGGGCTGACAGTCACATGAAAAATGTTCGTAATTGTCCACAATCACAGAAATGTCATATGATTCGAAACATTGGCAAGTAAATATGTCCAATGAATCATTCTGGTTTTCTAACAAGATGTCAACCGTTAAAGTTAAAATCGTCTCATCAGACTGGAGTATGTCGTTAGTTATAATTACTGTGTTCGAATTAGGAAATTCTATATCACTAACTTCCCATATGTATGATAAACTTAAATCATATGTTTCTTGATCATATGAAAAGGTTACTGGGTCTACTTGAAAGAAAATATTACACGGATGAGCACCTATAGTGCTCCCATTCAAATCTATCTCTGCACAAATGTCATTACACTCCTGTGAATACGATTCTTGTGTGAAAGAAAATAGCGTGAATAAAAGTGTTAAGCAATGATATTTAAAGTTGTAATATTTGATTGTTCAATATTAGCTACAAAAATAAAAAAATTACAATAGAATTCTAGTGCTATAAATGAACTTACTTTACCAAAAACTAGAGCGTTTTAAGCTGGTTGACGTTTAAAAGTTGGCTAAAAGCTGAAGGGTTTACTGATGAGTTTGAACTTGCCTTCGAATGCTTCATTAACAAGCGTCAACATCTTTTAATTCGTCAGCCAAGTTGTTAACATGATTGTTAAGGTCCTTAATCTGTGCTTTTAACTGATTATTCTCAGTTGAAAGCTCGACAATTTCATTGTTTAAGTCATATGTTTTTTGGTCTTAATAGGAGAATAAAGAAGAAGCGTTTGAACTCGAAGAAAGGAATAAAAGAGCAGCAACAAACTGCATAAAAAACGTAAGTCGCATGATTAGAAACGAGTAAAGATTTTTAAGCATAAGGATTTCACAATTATCTGCACTCTGTCGCGGCTAAGTAGGTAACTTTGCGAAGTTCAAACATCAATTGTTGCAAAACATCAATAAAAATGAGCGCAGAAGACGGATTAAAAAAGGTAATAAGCCACGCTAAAGAGTATGGATTTGTATTCCCAAGTAGTGAGATCTACGACGGACTAAGTGCGGCATACGATTACGGGCAACTTGGTAGCGAGCTTAAAAATAACCTTAAGCATTACTGGTGGACAGCAATGGTGAGAATGAACGACAACATCGTAGGAATCGATGCTGCCATCTTCATGCACCCAACCACCTGGAAGGCTTCAGGTCACGTTGATGCATTCAACGACCCGCTTATTGATAATAAAGACAGCAAAAAGCGCTACAGAGCAGACGTTCTTATTGAGGAGTTTGTCGCAAAGATTGAGGGGAAGATTAATAAGGATGTAGCTAAGGGTAAAAAGAGGTTTGGCGACGACTTTAATGAAGAAGAATTCCGCTCAACTAACCCCAACGTCCTTCGCCGTCAGAAAAAGATTGACGAGATAAATGGCAGATTTAAGTCTGCAATGGATACTGACGATTTGGAGGCGGTTAAGTCTCTAATCGAAGATCTTGAAATTGCTTGCCCAGTTAGTGGTTCTAAAACCTGGACAGACGTAAGACAGTTCAACCTAATGTTCAAGACTGAGCTTGGGGCTGTGAGTGGTGATTCAGGAGTGGTTTATCTACGTCCTGAAACTGCACAGGGAATTTTTGTAAACTACTTGAATGTTCAGAAGAGCGGAAGGATGAAGTTACCGTTTGGTATAGCCCAAATAGGTAAGGCGTTTAGAAACGAAATCATAGCTCGTCAATTCATTTTCAGAATGCGTGAGTTTGAACAAATGGAAATGCAATTCTTTGTTAAGCCTGGCACTCAAGAAGAGTGGTACAATCACTGGAAATCTGCTCGTAAAGATTGGCATGCTTCACTGGGCATGGGAGATGAAAACTACAGGTTCCACGATCACATTAAGTTAGCTCACTATGCAGATGCAGCATGCGACATCGAGTTTAATTTCCCAATGGGATTCAAGGAGCTCGAAGGAATTCACTCAAGAACTGACTTTGATCTTAAATCTCACGAAGAACAAAGCGGTAAAAAGCTACGTTTCTTCGATCCAGAAACTAAAGAAAGCTACGTTCCCTACGTGGTAGAAACTTCAATAGGTTTAGATAGACTTTTCCTTGCTGTTCTTAGCAATGCTTACACTGAAGAAAAGCTTGAAGGAGGAGCAGAAAGAACTGTTTTAAGAATACCTCCAGCTATTGCTCCAATAAAAGCAGCGGTACTTCCTCTTATTAAAAAGGATGGTCTTCCAGAAAAGGCAAAGGAGATTTTAAGCTTACTTAGAATTAACCACAACGTGCAGTATGACGAAAAGGACGCAATAGGCCGTCGCTACCGTCGTCAAGACGCTATTGGAACACCTCTTTGCATCACTGTGGACCACGACACTTTAACTGATAACGCAGTTACTGTGAGAGAAAGAGACGGTATGACTCAAGAAAGAATCGCCATCACAGACCTTGCTGCATACGTTGATTCTAAAGTTGGTATGCAAACTCTATTCAATAAATAATGTCATTAATCGACCTTCAGATCAAGGGCAAGAGAGTCCTAGTTAGAGTTGATTTTAATGTGCCTCTAGATTCGGACTTTAATGTTCAAGACGACACGAGAATTAGAAGAGCTCTTCCAACAATTAAGCACCTACTTGAAAATGGAGCTTCTGTTGTACTTATGAGTCACCTTGGCAGACCCAAGGGAGTGAGCCCAGAGTTCAGCTTAAAGCACGTTGTTCCTACGCTTGAGGAGTTATTAGGCTTAAGCGTAAAGTTTGCAGGAGACTGTGTTGGAGATGTTGCCCTCGATGTTACTTCAACTCTGAAGCCAGGCGAAGTTGCGCTTCTAGAAAACTTAAGATTCCACAAGGAAGAAAAGGAAGGAGATGAATTCTTTGCGGGTCAGCTTGCTGAAAACGGTGATGTATATGTAAATGACGCATTTGGAACAGCTCACCGCGCTCACGCATCTACTGCTGTTATTGCAAAGTTTTTCCCGGTAGACAAGGCCTTTGGAAAATTGCTTCAGGGCGAAATTGATGCGTTAAGCAAGGTGATGAAGGATCCTGCAGCTCCTCTACTAGCAATTATTGGTGGAGCAAAGGTTAGCTCTAAGCTTGCCATCCTTGAAAACCTGGTAGACAAGGTTGACAGGCTTATGATTGGAGGTGGTATGGCTTACACATTTGTTCTTGCGCAAGGAGGAAATGTTGGAAATAGCCTTGTTGAAGCAGATATGGTTCCTAGGGCTTTAGACATCTTAAAAAAAGCTGAGGAAAAGGGTGTTGAGGTCTTCCTTCCACTTGATAGTGTTGTTGCAGACGATTTTTCTGCTGGGGCTAACGCCCAAAACTGTGCTACTGCTGAAATTCCTTCAGGATGGATGGGGCTGGATATTGGTCCAGATTCTGCTGAAAGATTCGCTGAGGCTGTAAGAACAAGCAAGACAATTTTATGGAACGGACCTATGGGGGTGTTCGAGTTTGAGAAGTTCTCAAATGGAACATTCACAGTTGCAAGAGCTTTAAAAGAAGCAACTGATTTGGGTGGCTACACTCTTATTGGTGGCGGAGATTCTGTGGCAGCAATCAATGCCGCTAAACTTGCTGATCAAGTTAGCTATGTAAGCACAGGTGGTGGAGCAATGCTAGAATATCTTGAGGGCAAGGTTCTTCCTGGTATAGCTGCTATGACTGAGTAAAAGGGCTTACTAAGAGGCTACTTCTCAAGTATTTCATTCATGACAAACATGCTCTTTACCTGAGCAATGTTATCCATGGCAGCGAGTCTATGTGTAATGAATTTGTGGTAGGAATCCATGTCGGAAACTTGCACCTCCACCATGTAATCAGATGATCCCGTAAGGTGGTAGCAGGCTTTTACCTCTCTGAACCCGCCAATACTGTGCTCGAAATCTTCTAATGCCGCTCTTTCGTGAAGTTTAAGATTCACACTACAAAACGCCCTGATCTCAAGCCCCATCTTTTTTCTATTGAGCTTTACTGTATAGCCTTGAATCACTCCGTCTGACTCAAGTCTTTTAACTCTAGCGAAGACAGCTGAGCGGCTAAGGCCAGTTAGCTCGCTTAAATCTTGCATAGAAGCCCTCCCATCAAACTTAAGATGTTCTACAATTGTGCGGTCTAGAGCGTCTATCAAATTCATTTGTTCGGTTTTATCTTGAACTCAGCGCACAAATTAGCACATTTTTAACTTTTTTCCGCATTTTAAACGCATTTGTTCAGCAAGCGACAAACTCGACAAAACAAATGACTAATTTTAGACCATGAAGCCAAACAAAAACCACCACCTTGAGACTCGTTCTCTGTTCGCGGGTTACGATCCTTCTGAAAACTTTGGCGCGGTAAAGCCGCCCATCCACCCAGCATCGACCTTTGTGTTCCCAAGCGCTCGCGCTGGAGCAGCACTTATGGAAACTGCCTACGGGATTGAAGGAGCTGAAACACCAGAGGGAGATGGCTTTATCTATTCAAGACTGGGAAATCCAACGCTTACTGTAGCTGAGAAGAGGCTGGCAACATGGGACGGTGCGGATGCTGCAGCGTTTTTCGCCAGCGGAATGGCGGCAATTAGCACTACGCTAATGGCACACACTTCTAAGGAGAGACCGCTTTACTACGTGGGCCCTCTTTATGGCGGAACACAACACATTATTGACTACATCCTTCCTGAAATGGGGGTTGAGGTTGTGAAGCTTGACAGTTTAGACGACCTCGAGTCTATGGGGAAACCTGAATCGCTACCGGGAATGGTTTACTTGGAGACGCCAGCTAACCCCACATTACAGGTTCACGATATTGAGCTAGCTACTAATTGGACAAAGTCAAATTCGACTGAGGAAGAAAGAATTTTAGTTGTGGTGGACAACACGTTCCTAGGCCCTATCATTCAGCGTCCACTTGAACTTGGAGCAGACCTCAACGTCTATTCTGCCACAAAATATATTGGCGGACACAGTGACCTGATCGCAGGTGGAGTTAGCGGAGAGGCTAAAGCAATGGCTAAGGTTTACGAGTACAGAACTTTCTTTGGTGGAATGGCCGATCCTTGGACTAGCTGGTTACTTGCAAGGTCTATGGAAACTCTACACATAAGGGCTAAAAGACAAACAGAATCTGCCAGAAAGGTACTCGACTTCCTTCAAGAAAAACCAGGCGTTCCAAGAAATGGAATTAACAACGTACTTTCTGCTTGGGAGCAAGATTTAGCGGGTAAAAGCGATTACAAGAATGCCGCAATCGTAAAAAAGCAACAAAAGAACGGTGGAGCGATGTTAGCGTTTGAGCTTCCAGGCGGAAGAAAGGCTGCACATGCATTCCTTGACTCTCTCGAGGTGTTCCAACTTGCTGTGAGCTTAGGTTCTACAGAGTCGCTTGCCGAGCATCCTGCGAGTATGACTCATGCCGGAGTTAGCACTGAGGATAAGGAAAGAACAGGAATTACTGAGGGGTTAGTGAGGCTGTCGATTGGGTTAGAAAACGCCGACGACTTGATTGCTGATATTGAACAGGCTCTTGAAGCTGCTCGTTTATCTTTGGAAGAAAAAAACGCGCTGCGTTAATGGGTAAAACTGCACAGATAAAGACTGTTTCGAGGATGATAAAGAGGGCCATTTTGTTGGCCGTGCTTAGCTGCGTCTTACCGCCTTCTCTTTCTAAAGCCCAAACCTTCGTCTATACAGACCAGAACATGATGTGGAGCCAAATTGCCTGTCACGTCGATGGAGGAGTGGTCCGCGAAGGCCCTGATTGGAGAGGTGAAATAACTTACACGGTAAGTAGAGATAAAATCTTTCACGGGTATAGTAGTTCAACGTTCGATTTGGCCTACACCTATAGAGGCGGCAAACTCTACATTGGCGACTCATATTTTACAGATGCCATCAGCTACACTTTTTACGACGGTCAAATCTTTGTGGGCGATAGCACATTCCCTTTGGATCTCGCGTACACCCTACGCCGCAGCAACATACGCCCCGACGTGTTCTGCATATATAAAGAAAGCAGTATTAGCCCTTTCGACATCGTAGCCTTCATGCAGGGTGAACCTACTGAAACTGAAATTTTTGCTCTTTTGTTGACTTTGGCATTGTTATGATTTGTAGATTAATTCTTCACTAGCCAACTTTGTCTGAGATGGCTTTTTCGAATTCACATTTAATTGCGCTTGGGTTAAGCGTTTTCGTGTGCACTAATGTTTTAGCCCAAACCTCCCCCGAGAACAGCGTAGCACGCCAGTGGAACGAAGTGTTGCTAGAAGCAATTAGAAACGATCAGGCTCGCCCTACAGTTCATGCCAGAAATTTATTTCACTCCTCAATCATAATGTTCGACGCCCTTGCGGTGTACGATGAAAATGCNGNNCCTTATTTANTAGGNTCAGATTTTNACGGATTTNANGTTCCGTTNTACGGNGTAGTNCCTGCNGATGGCGAAGAGGCNGTGATTCTAACAGAAACTGCCATTAACTACGGAATGTNTAGGCTCATAAATCACAGATTTNCGNTTTCTCCTGGAGCNGAATCCACTCTTGCTAACGCNNNGGAGTTGTTCATTTCNCTTGGAGGCGACCCCTCGTATAATTCTCACGATTACATCTCAGATGGTGGNGCAGCANTGGGNAACTACTTGGCNGCGAAGATGATTGAGTTTGGGCTACAAGATGGAAGTAATGAATCTGGAGGTTATGGAAATACGCATTATGAGCCATCTAATCCAGACCTGTTGATTGAACAGCAGCCGGGGAATCCAGACCTTGTAAACCCCAACTCTTGGCAGCCAATTAATCTAAGTGAATTCATCGGTCAGTCGGGAATTGAAAGCGAGGAGACTCCTCCGTTTTTAAGTCCTGAATGGGGAGGTGTAATACCTTTTAGCTTACCTGCATTTGAGATGTCTACTTACGAAAGAAATGGGAACGACTACCATGTTTGGATAGACCAGGGAGCACCACCACTTATTGACGTAAACACAACTACGGGGTTTGACGACCCATATCAATGGGGATTCAGCATGGTGCTAAGGTGGTCTGAGCACCTTGACCCTTCTGACGGAGTAGAAATAGATATCAGTCCTGCAAGCATTGGCAATCTAGATGTCGACTACTTAGAGCTTGATTACGAGGATTACGACTTGATTTATGACTGGGAAGAGGGTGGAGATATAAGCACAGGCCACAACTACAACCCCACAACAGGCGAAGCATACGAGCCACAAATGGTAAAGCGAGGTGATTACGGGCGCGTCCTAGCAGAATTTTGGGCTGACGGCCCCGACTCTGAAACCCCTCCCGGCCATTGGTTTGTGCTTTTAAACCACGTGAGCGACCACGAAGATTTCGAGCCGCGTTGGATGGGCGAAGGCCCCATTCTCACTCCTCTAAAATGGGACGTACTTTCTTACTTCACCCTAGGCGGCGCCATGCATGACGCAGCAATCGCAGCCTGGAGCCACAAGGGATGGTACGACTACATCAGACCCGTTTCAGCAATTCGTTGGATGGCAGACAGAGGCCAATGCTCCTCTCCTACCGAGCCTTGTTTTGATTTTGCGGGCCTCCCTCTAATGAACGGATGGAGTAGCCTCGTTTATAAAAACGACCCGGATTTTCCTGACTTAAATGACCTTGGAAAAACAAAGGTTCGCGCTTGGCGAGGACATAATTATATCGACAACCCTCTAACAGATGTTGCAGGCGTTGATTGGATTCTTGCAGAAAATTGGTGGCCATATCAAAGACCTTCATTCGTTACACCACCTTTTGCGGGATACGTTAGCGGGCACTCTACATTCTCAAGAGCAGCAGCAGAAGTAATGACTTCAATTACTGGAAGCGCTTATTTCCCAGGAGGTATGGGCGAATTCCATGCGCCACAAAACGAATTTCTAGTATTTGAAGACGGGCCTTCAGAAGATATTATACTTCAGTGGGCAACTTACAGAGACGCTTCCGACCAATGCTCTCTTTCTAGAATTTGGGGTGGCATTCACCCTCCTGCTGACGACATACCTGGCAGAAGAATAGGGATTAAAGTTGCAGATTACGTCCTCACAATGGCTAATCAACACATTAACCCTAACGGCCCTGATTTAGTGTGCTTGGGCGACGTGACGGGTGACGGAGCTGTAGGGGTAAACGATATGCTTACCATTCTCAGCTACTTTGGATCAAATACAATCGTAGGAAATGCCGATGTAGATTCAGACGGCACTGTAGGTGTAAACGACATACTGTTATTCCTAAGTCTATTTGGAACAAGCTGCGTTCAGTAAAGTCACTTTACTTCTTCTACTCTAAAAGTAAAGTGCTCCATGATCTGGTTTACAAGAAGCTTCTCACAAGCCTCTTTTACCTTTACTTCTGCTCTTGCTTTATCTGCAGCTTCTATCTCAAGAGTAACGTGCTTACCAATTCTGCAACTAACGATTTCGTTTAAGCCCATTTGAGGCATTGTGTTACTTACTGCTTTCCCTTGAGGGTCAAGTAATGCCGGTAGAGGCATGATGTCAATCTC
>NZRP01000038.1 GCA_002693775.1 Crocinitomicaceae bacterium
GAAACAGTTATTTGGCTTAATGTAGTAAGGTGGTTGCTTTCTCTCTTGCTTATTTACTTTTCAGTGTCAATTCTTTATCATTTCGGCAATCCAGATACTGACAAGTGGAGAACCCTAACGCCTGGCGCTACAATGGCAACGATTCTCATAATTATCATTTCACTTGGCTTTAGCTGGCTTATTTCTCACCTCGATTCTTATAACAGACTTTATGGGTCAATTGGAACATTCCTTGCCCTTTTAGTTTGGGTTAATGCTAACAGCTCTGTATTATTGTTAGGATTTGAGTTTAATGCAAGTGTGCATAAAGCAAGAAATCAGGCGAAAAAACAATTAAAAAACTAAAGACCCTAGATATGATGTCAACTAAAAAACTCTTTACTAAAGCATTAGTTCTACTATGTTTGATGCTAATTTTTACTGCTAGTTCATTTGCTCAAAGTCCGATAGTAGGTAAGTGGAAAACGAAGGATGATGAAACAGGAAGAATTAAGAGTATAGTTGAAATCACTGAAAAAGAGGGTAAATATTATGGGCAAGTAGTTGAGCTTTTCAGATTGCCAGATGAAGATCCGGATCCATACTGTGATAAATGTGAAGACGATAGAAAGGACAAAAGAATTTGGGGCATGGAAATCGTAAGAGACATGGAGCTAGCTAAAGGTAAGAATCAAGAGTGGAAGAACGGAACAATACTAGACCCTAAGAAAGGCTCAATCTATGCTTGCGAAATGTGGTTTGAAGACGGAAACACAGACACTCTTATGGTAAGAGGTTATATCTGGATTCTATTCCGTACTCAAGAGTGGTATAGAGTTACTGAGTAATTCTTTTTAATACATCTATTAGCTTTTCTGTTAGTGCCATTCGAGTAAATGGTCCTGCATCAACACTTGTTTGGGTTGCAAATTGTGTGATGATTTCATATGCCTTTTCAGCATCGTCATGTTCGACAAAAGGCAAATTCATCTCGCTCAGTCTAAAAGCTAAATCTCCCTCTTTTCTACAAATAGATATGATAGGCTTAGCAGTAGCAATGTATTCAAAAAGTTTGCCTGGTGTGCTTTTAGTAGCAGATTCTGTGTCATTGTGAACAAGAAGCAATGCATCGCATTGCAACATTTCTTCAATGGACTTTTTGTGTGGGAGGCTGTCCATAAACACACATTTTTTGCTAAAACTATAAGATGCTAATTCCTGTTTGATATCAGAACTTACCTTGCCTGCAAAGATTAATTCAAACGCCCTTCCTTCTTTATTGAGTTTCTCTAGCGCAGTCCATAATCCTCTAGCATTCCTCGACCCATGTAAAGAACCAAAGTGACCTATTTTCAAAACATTGCTCTTCTGTTTTTTATTTAACGACTTTGGGAAGTCAACTGGGTCCCAGCCGTTGGGAATAATTGAATAATCAGTATTAGTGTGTTCTAATAGTTTATTTAATGCCCCCTTAGATGTGACAATAAGATGATCTGAATTCTTTGCAACGGCTCTTTCATATCGCAACATTTTTTTAACCGCGCGTGAGCCCATTTTAAACTCACTCAAGTAATCCATATCTGACCAAGGATCTCTAAAATCTGAAATCCATTTGAGCTGTGGAAATGATTTCTTTAATCCTAATCCTATAAGGTGCATACTATGAGGAGGCCCCGTAGTTATGATTGCATCAATGTGATTATCACTAAGCCACTTTGTTAGGAACTTAACGGAAGGTTTAACCCATCTTACTCTTGCATCTGGCACAAAGAAATTACCCCTAACCCAATGTGCGAGTTTACTAGTAACGGATTTTTTTTCTCCGCCACCAGAAGCACCTGTTCTTCCATTGCTTCCCTTTTTAGTTAAGGCTGATACAAATCGAGAAGGCTCAAAAATCGGTTTTTTAATTACCGTGATTCCCGAGGGAATCTCTGCCTCTAAGCTATTGTCAACTATAGGAGCATCAGGATTTACAGGGGTATATACAACTACTTCATGCCCCAGCTTATCCAGGCAAGTGGCAAATTTCAACCACCTCTGAACTCCACCACCACCAGAAGGTGGCCAATAATATGTCACAATAAGGATCTTCATCTTCAATCGAATGGATTGTAAGGCGGGTCTAATACTACGCAATAATCGCAATACTTAGCATCGTGCTCATGCATTAGTTCACGTCCTTCTTCCTCTAAATCTTCTAACCTCACTTGTATCCAATTGATAAGCTTATCTATATCTGACTTAGTTATATGATCTCTTTTATTGAAGCTCAACTTAATTAGCCCAGCTTTCGAATTTCTCCCAGACCTAATTCCAGAACTCACATACTCCAGATGTGGAAATTTTTTAAATAGCATGGCGCAATAAACAAGCAATTGCAATGCCTTTCCCTTTTTTCCAGAATCAAATTGCTCCTCAAAATCCGCCTTCATATTTAAATCTTTCGATGTTGTATTTCCAGATTTGTAATCCACAACTCTTATCTCACCGTCAGCTTCTTCTATTCGATCTGCTAGGCCAAAAAACTTCAAAACCCTACCATTACTTAGTGTGTACTCCTCGCTCATTTCAGTTTCCACACCCCTAATAAGAATCTTTTCTGCCCCAGGTCTTTTGAGCTCATTTATCTCTTTGTTGAGAAGTTTAGTGATAGATCTCTTAGCTGATTTAATTAAGATTAGATTCTCACCTTGAGTAGTAATACTCTTATTGTAATTTTCCTCAACTGCTAAATCTAACAACTCGTCTAACCTATTCAGAACGGAGTTTAACATAGCTGGCTGCATAAAGGCATTTTCAAACTCCTTAAGTCCGTGCTCAAAAACATAGTGGATAATCGATCCAATAGTGTTTGATTCCATACTCTCCTGAATATCCGTCTGTTCTTTAAGTCTTAGAAGATACCTGTAGACAAAATTTCTTTCGCAACTAACCATTTTATTAATGGCTGATGGAGACATTCCTTCCTCGCTCCACTCGACAACGCGTTCTTTCATTTTTTTGCTTAGAACTAGAGGTGGAATCTCAGGCCTTTTAGCAGGAAGCGGCATACTGTACTTAATGTTTTCAATATCTAACAACCTACCTCCTGGCTTAAAAGTCGATTTAAGCTGAAGAATGTACCTACTTATTTCACTTCCATCATTTGTAGCTCCTTCAGATTTATATAATAGGTGCACATTTTTAGACCTATTAAAAAGTCTATAAAAGCTATAAGCATAGGTAGCTTCCTTTTCATAGCGCCCCGGCATTTTAAGCAAATGCTTCAAATCCAAAGGAATAAAACTATCCTCTACTTCATGCTTAGGTAGCATTCCTTCATTGCAGTCTAAAATAAAGACGTTGTCAAAGTCAATCGCCCTTGTTTCAGTAAGACCCATTATCTGCAAACCTTCCGAGGGTTCACCTAATAGGTCTATCTTCTCAACAGCCATGAGCTTTTTCAAAACTGCTCTTACATCCTTAGAATTAGACAGTGGTGAGTGACTTTCTTGAAGTCGTTTAGTAACTGACGCAGCTCTTCTTACGCAATCCAATCCAGCCTTAATCCATGGATCAGAACTATTTTCAAGCTTCTCAGATAAATCATTAAGGAACTGCAATAGTGCTTCAATGTAACTGTTTGCCTCACCTTTAAATAGAGGTGTGATTCCATTTAAAAATTCTTCTACTGGCCCCTTACTGAACTCGTTGATGTTTTTCTCATTAACCCACACCAAGTGGTTACCAGCCAGTTTACTTAGCACTCTGCTAGCATCCTTTTTCAGTCCTAAGCCATCATATGCTTCAGCGATTACTGGCTGATATAAAAGAGCCATTAGCTCTTCATATCGAAGTTTTAAATTATTTGACTGCCTGCTAACGATTCTATTTATAAGCGTTATAAAAGCGTATACAGGAGTTTCGCGCAAGCTCATGCCCATTGTAACATTGTACCCATTAACCTTAGGTGGAAGCGCCTGAAGTAGAACAGGGAGCGATGTGGCATCTGGAACAACAATAACAGTTCTTTGAAGTTCATCTTCTGTGAGCTGCATTATTTGTTCCCTTACATATGTCGAGGCGCTCATTATACTACTACAATCAACAGCTTTTATTGAAGGCGGAGAAGAAGCAATTCTGCTTTCGAGTTTTTTTTGGTCCCCTTTATCATATGACCTTACAAAATGACCTGCTTCAGTCTGCAAATCTTCAGCGTATGATGAATCTGCATCCCAAAACACCTCTAATTTTCCACTATTTGCCCATTTATTTAAATAAGATTGCTGGCTTTGATTGATCGCAGTAAGTCCTGCCACAAACACTTTTTCAAACCCATCTGTGCTACCATTTATGGCCTGAGATCGTGAGGCACCTGCTAAAGTTTTAACCCCTCTTTTTGCTAGTAATTCATTTAGCCCCTGGTAAAGTGGATTGAGTCTAGACCATTGATTTTTAAAACGGATTTGATCTTCAGTAAGTTCCTCTGAATCAAAACTCCACTCCTCAATATCTTTTATATCCTTAAGATTCTTAAACACGGACTTTGCATCAAGCATATTTAAGTCCACCTCAGCAAAATCCTGCAACGCCACACCTCCCCAATTCATAAACCCTTCAAACCCGGCTTGCCCCCCTTCGCTCTCCAGTTGCACCTCATAAAGCGCAGCGAGTGATTCCAAACTATCAGCAATCTCCGCCTTTTCGTCACTAACCACAAAACCACTCAGCGTAAACGCTCTCGGTAGGCGCGTCGCCCCACCAGACATCCTCGCACACGCTCGGTAAAAAGCTCCAATTGCACGGTGTGAGGGTAAAACCACTGCACACTTGTGCGGTTGCGGTTGTTCAAGAACGGCATACGCAACCTCTTCTAAAAAAGAAATTGTAGAAAGTGTCGAAGGCTTCTGGTTCAGTTTCTAGATTTTTTATTGCGTTTCTCCTCTAATATAATCAAGTTGTTCTGAGTGTAGATGTCACTTGGGTCAAGTTCAATAGCTTTTTTATAATCAGCAATTGCACCAGTTCTGTCGCCCATGCTTTGCTTCATCCATCCCCTTGCAGCAAATCGATATCCATAATCTGGTTGTAGTTCGGCAGCTCGGTCGAGGTCGCTTATTGCTTCCTTCATTCTTCCGCAATTGAACTTGCAAATTCCCATATCGTGAAAACTGTTGGGATCCTTTTCCTCAGCGGATGCAGTTTCGTGAAACTTCTCCCATTCAACAAGGGCAAGAATCCATTCTTTAGTTTTCATTAGGGCCTCAGCCTTTTCTCTTGAAATCATGCTGCTAAGTTGCACTTTAATTTGTAAATTTATATATACAACTAAATAAATATGCAGCGAGACTCTATCATCGATACATTAATCACTTCTACTTCAACAGGACCAGATATTAATCAGATTTTGCTTATGGTAAGCGCGTTTATTATAGTTGTAGTAATTCTGGTTTGGCGAAAGTATGCTCCTATTAGGCTTAGGTCTAAGTTGGTATTTGATAGTGCAGTTAAGAAGACTTGGATTCTTCTTTCGAGTGAAGCCCAAAGAGTTGCGTTCACTCGATTAATTCTTGAAGCAGTGAAGTCTGATGGAAAGATAACAAGTGATGAGGCTGAAGCAATTTACGAGGAGATGGATATGGACTACAAGAAAAAAGCAGCTGATATTTCTCTAGACGATATGTATTCTACTTTAAGTAGTTGCAATGTAGAGGTAAAGGAAAACATAAATCTTGCTCTAGCTGAAGTGTTGATTTCTGATGGGGACTTTGACCCTATGGAAAAGACCTGGTTAGACGAGGTAAAAACAAAATTAGGATAATCCTTGTACACTCAGGAGTACAATCTGACTGATAAGCTAACGTTTAACGTACCGGCTAAAAGCAGTTTCTATACGTCAGTTTTTACTGACGAAGAATTGCGTGATGCTCTTAATTGGGCTCGCGAGAATTCTCATGCTATACTACTTCTCGGAGGAGGAAGTAACATGCTTTTTCATGATGATTTCCATGGTCTTGTAATTCAGATAGGTCATAAGGGGGTTAAGGTGCTTGAAGATGATGGGAGAAGGGTTGAAGTAGAAGTGGGGGCTGGAGAGGTTTGGCATGACTTTGTAATTCAAACAATTGAAAAAGGTTGGGGAGGAATAGAAAATCTCAGTCTTATTCCTGGACATGTTGGAGCAAGTCCCATGCAGAATATTGGTGCTTACGGAGTAGAGTTAGTAGATGTTTTAAAACATGTAGAGGCAGTAAATCTTGCTAGTGGTGAGCTAAGAAGATTCACTGCTGAAGAGTGTGAACTGGGATATAGAGCGTCAATTTTCAAAGGGCGTGAAAAAGGAAATTGGGCAATTGTTAGAGTGGCTTTTACTCTCGATAGGAACTCTGAACTTAAAATGTCATACGGAGCTATTGAAACAGAATTACAACACATACCACTTGAGGATAGGACTCATAAAGATGTGAGTGATGCTGTAATTAAAATTCGGCAGTCGAAGCTTCCTGATCCGACTGTATTAGGAAATGCAGGGTCATTTTTCAAGAATCCCATTATTACAAAAGCGGAATTTGAGGAGATCACTCGTAACCACCCAGGCTTACCAAATTACCCAGCGAAAAACAGTAGGGTTAAAATTGCTGCAGGTTGGCTCATTGACAAGGCAGGATGGAAGGGACACGATAGAGGGACACATGGAGTTCACGACAAGCAGGCCCTTGTTTTGGTGAACAAAGGAGGGGCGACAGGAAAGGAGGTTTGGGCTTTAGCTCAAGACATAATTGAAAGCGTAAAGCAGAAGTACAACATCACACTTGAGCCAGAAGTGAATCAGATTAGAACGGATCGTGGAAATCCGGATTATTGACGTAAGTCGTGTCTGTTAGTGTGTGAAGAAAGGCGATAAGGGCTTCCTTTTGGACTGGAGCTAATTGCAATCCCCCAGTTGTATATTTCATAAAAGTGTCTATAGTTGAAGACGGAACACCTCCGCTATCATAATGATCAATTACCTCCTCTAAAGTTGCAAATCTGCCGTCATGCATAAAGGGCCCGCTGAGAGCAACATTTCTGAGGGTAGGCGTTTTAAATAGNCCAGAATCTAATGGCCANCCAGTTATATCTACCCTTCCAGGATCATNTTCAAATGACGGATCAAGGCCNTTGTTNTGAAATAGATAGTCTGAAAACTGCAANCCAGCTTCACCATGGCAGTGNAAGCAATCCGCTCCAAATTCTCCNCCAGGGTTTACTTCAGGATCACCACCTTCTTTTAAAAACAGTTGATATCCCATGTACTCTATATCACTTAGAAATACTTCGCCTCGTTTAAATTTGTCGAATTTGCTGTTGGAAGAAATCATGGTCCTCATAAACTGAGCAAGGGCTTTTACTGCTAAGTCTTCAGTAATTGTTGCCTCACCAAATGCATCCCAAAACAATTGAGGATAATCCACCCCAGACGCTAACTCGTTGTTTTGGAGTCTATTTACAACTACTTCCCACTCAACATTCATTTCTAGTGGATGTTCTACAGGGTCCCTAGCTTGGTCTTCTAGAGAAAGAGCTCTTCCATCCCATTCAAAAGAAGACGACCAACCTAAATTAATTATAGCACTTGCGTTTCGATTCCCAAGCATTCCTCCCACCCCCTCACTAAATTGGTTAGGATCAGAAAAATTCGCCTCCGGTGAATGGCAGCTTCCACAAGAGATAGAGTGATCTAACGACATTGCTTTTTCCCAGAATAAAAAACGTCCAAGTTTAACTCCCTCAACGGTCAGTGGGTTGTCAGCAGGAATGTCCATTGGTGGGAAAAAAGCTGGAATATCTAATTCATACGGAGTAGCCTCCCAAACCGGTGGCTTGCCACAATCACATCCAGCAGTTAGCAGGATAGACATAAGAATCACCCAATTAATTTTATTCGCTAAGGGTCCAAGCATACTCTAATAAGTTTACATACCTCTCAGCTAGTTCAGGGTAATTGAGTGTGTGAGTGACAGCATTGTCAGTTAAATCTATTTCGTCCTCAGATGATTCAATAGTCTCGCCTAAATCTAAAACGATATTGAATTCTTTAAGATCCTCAGCTGCGATTACAGTGCTCGATGGAAATGGCAGTGTTACAGTTCTGTAGTACTCATCTGTACCAGTGTGAAATGCAAATGGAGTTGTAAACGCTTCGCCTTCAGCAGATGCAAGTTTGCCTTCAAATTTGGTAAAGATGTAACCCGTTTCCCACGTCCAATACATGCCAGCTCCACCAATTGTTCCAAGTGGGTGGTCGTTGCTGAAAGTAGATGGAGCATTGTCTAGGGCGTTCACTTCTGCGGGCACCCCCAGGCCAAATGAAATGGAATCAACCTCAATTCCCCTTTTTAATATCGTTGCATCATAACTCACCGTGATGTTCACATCGTCCATCATAAACTCGATAAGATTAATGGATCCAGAACTATATCTCGCTCCATCACTTCCTATCAAAGTAACATCATCAATGTAGGTTTTAAACTTTTCTATCCTAAGCGGCATGTTTTCAGAGTAGCTTATTGTGTCGCCCACCATAACACTTTCCCCAAACCATTCAAGATTAAAATTGAGTTGGACTTTACCCGCCTCTTTATTCTTCCAGCATGAAGAAATGCCCAGCATTAAAAATACTGAAACAACCACTGGTAAAATCTTGTTCTTAGATAGGTTCTTCATATTATTACGAAAGATATACCAACTTAAGATGGATACCAAAGGGAAGAATTTTGAAATAGTACGAGCATCTGCAGGTTCAGGAAAAACCTATAGGCTTGTGCTTAGATATTTAGAATGCGCCCTTCAGTATGAAAACCCTAGATCGTTCAGAAGAATCCTTGCTCTGACCTTTACAAATAAGGCAGCCGCAGAAATGAAATCTCGCATCCTCACGGATCTCGAAGAGTTGGTAAAAGGAACAAGCGATAAGATCGAAGAGTTAGAGATCTCACTCAAGCTATCGCAGAATGAAATCGTAAAACGTTCAGAGCGTCTACACAAGGAAATGCTTCACAGATACAGCGATATATCTGTGATGACTATTGACAAGTTTGTAAATAAACTAGTGAAGAGTTTTGCAAGGGATTTGGCCTTAGAGCAAGACTATAGAATAGAGATAGAATCGGATAAGGTTCTCAATGATGCGGTATCTATTCTTCTGGATAAACTTGGTACTAAGGAGAATTTGGACTTGACATCTCTTCTAGAAAGCTTTGCTCTAAGCAGGGTTGATGATGATTTAGAAGCGGGCATCAAAAGACCTTTGACCAAGTTGGGCAAGACTCTGATGCAGGAGAAGATGAAGGCTGTGATCGACCAACTAGAGGAGACAGATCCAACTCGATTTAAAAAAATCAGCGCTGACCTTAGAAAGGAAACTTCTGCCTCTGAGAAAAAGCTGAATAAACTTCTTGATCTTGCAATAGACGCTCTTGCAAAATCGGGAATTCCTCACAGTGATTTCCATGGTAATGGTGGGATTAATAAGGTGTTGTGGGATTTGAGATATGTTGAGATTAAAGATCCCACTGCAAGACTTAAGTCTTGCTCATCTGATCCCAATGCCTTTGTTGTAGCTACAGCACCTCAATCTTCAAAAGCTGCAGCTGTTCCTGTTCAGCCTTTTGTGAAGGATGTATACGATCAACTCTTGAAGATGAGGCCTAGTACAGTCGAGGGCAAGCGTTATGTGCTGGCGAAAAATCTCAATAAAAGGATTGCTCTTTTAGGGACGCTTACTGCCTTGAGTAATGAAGTTGAGGAAGTCCAAACCTCCAACAACATCAGGACTTTCAACGCTATGCACGAGAAGATTTCAGCCATTGTCAGGAATAACAGCGCACCGTTTATTTACGAAAGGTTAGGATCTAGGTACAACCATATTTTTATGGATGAGTTCCAAGACACCTCTGTAACTCAGTGGCACAACCTCGTGGTGCTTTATGATCATGCCCTAGCAAACAATCATAAAACCCTCGTTGTAGGAGACGGTAAGCAGGCCATCTACAGATTTAGAAACGGCGACTATAAACAGTTGATGGATCTGCCTAACCTTCAGCCAGGTGATCACGGCCCAGCGATTTCAGACGCAGAGGAAGCATTTACTCGAGAGGAAAGCGCGAATACTTTAAAAGACAATTACAGGACTGGCAGGAAGATAGTTGAGTGGAATAATCAGCTATTTAATGCTATGAAAAGCTTTGTGTCGGATGACTTGAAGAGTGTCTATGATGATTTGGCCCAAACTCCTAAAAAGAAATTTAACGGTGGAGTATTTCTAGAACTGGCAGTTAATTCTAAAGCTACTCCCAGGAGAGAAGAGGCAACTGAGAAAATTATTTCTAGGATTAGGCATCATGAAAAAGAGGGCTATAAAAGAGGGGATATCACGATACTGGTTAGAGAGAATAAAGATGGAGAGCAACTTGCAATTGACCTTTTAAAAGAAGGCATAACTCCCATGACGGAGGAAAGTTTGCAACTGAGCAGACACCCAGGTCCGCTGGCTCTTGTTTCACTTATGAGGTGGTTGATTCAGCCCGACGATTATAGGCAAAGCGCAACGTTATTACAGTGCGCTTCAGCATTGTCTACAGTTGGGACGCCCATTGATGAGGCATTAATGCTTGACGAGTTTGTCGTAAAAGAAGAGAAACAGGGGAAGAGAGGAAAGAAGGGGATGTTTAAGACTAAGGAGATGCTCTCGCATTTATTCCCAGATTTAGACCTCGTAGGAAGAACATCAGGACCTCTTGCAGGTTTTGTTGGTCACGTGTGTGAGGCAATGGGAATTACGAGGCATTATTCAGCTTATGCTGAAGCGTTAATAGATCTTGCAAGAAAAGTGGGGTCTACTGATGAAAGTGGGATACATGGATTTTTAAGGGTTTGGGATAATGGGGGAGATAAGCAAAGTATTGTTACTACTTGCTCTGAGAATTCAGTTAGGATAATGACAATTCACAAGGCTAAAGGACTTGCATTTAAAATTGTGATTGCTCTAGTTCCACATAAGAGTATTAAAACGTTTAAGGGATTGATCCCAGTTGAATTTGAAGAGTCACATAATGTTGAGGTTCCTTCAGGAATGATGGAAGATTCTGACATGAAGGATACGATTCTTGAATCCCAAAGACTTGAGGAAATAGATAGGGTTGTCCTTGATAATATTAATACTACATATGTTGCCTTTACTAGGCCAGTAGAAAGGCTTGACGTGATACTTGAACTAGGCAAGCTAAATTATGACGAGGTGAAAACCATGCCTCAGATAATTTTAGAAAGTATTAAAAAAATGACAGGCATTGATGCGGTTGCTGGAAACCAAACCACTGATTTTAGCCCGCCTGAAAAAGAAGAACTAATGCCCTCTACTGCAAAAGTGCTTTACCCTGAAAAACTAGTTACGGGGTCTAAAACATCTCAACTTGTAATAGTGCCTAAGGGCGAGACGGCAAGTTCGCAACCTGATAGAATGAACCCTCGAGAAATGGGTTCGGAGGTGCATAGGTTGCTAGAAGAATTAATCTCTGCTAGAGAATGGGAATCAGTGAAAGCTAAGTTTATCTCGAGTAAAAAATTCAGCTCCGCTGATAAAGATGAGATATGTAAAAGGATAGAAGGGGTGTTGAATCATCCTGATGCAAAGCAGTATTTTGATATAGATCTTCACGTGGAGACGGAGCAAAGTTTTGTTGGGACTAAGGGTGAAATTTTAAGGCCTGATAGGATAGTGATGTCAGATGGGGTTTGGTCTGTAATTGATTACAAATCATCTGAGGATGGGGCAGAAAAGCACAAGGATCAAATTCATGAATACTGTCAAATGCTACAGGAAATTGAGGGGTCAAAAGTGAGGGGGATTATTATTTATACAGACCCGTTGAAAGTGCTGGAAATAGTATAATAAGTCGCTATATTCGTTAGTCCAAGTGAAAACATATGCTTAGACTAAACCACTTTCTATCTTTATTTTTTGTTTTAATAGCGTTTGCAAGCGTTTCCACTCAAACCATTCAATACCAGAAAGGCCTTCCGATCCCAGTTAATGACGACGTTGAGTATGAAAATCAGCGTGCAGATGCGTGTGCTCCAGCAACAGCTCTCCGTGATCTTGAGTGGAATAACGTTAGGGCCCTTATTGAAAATGGGGGTACACTTTGGTACGATAGGGCTATTGATAAAGGCGCTCACTATGTGCCTAAGGAATTAAATGTAAGTGTGTGTTATGGTGGAGCGCTTTGGCTTGGTGGGATTTCTCCTGACCAACAGCTTAAACTTGCAGCGGTAAGGTATAGGAATTCTGGAAATGACTTTTGGCCTGGGCCTCTTACAAATACTGGTGAGGCAGAAGTGAGCGCTGAAACTTGTCAGGAATACGATCATTTTTCTATTTCATACAGGGCTGATGCAATGCGTCACAGGCAGTATCACGACGCAATAGCTGACGGTACGGTCGATGAGCAGTTTCCAAATGGATATGTTAGGCCTGCTTACTTCGACAACTATCCTGCTCATGGAAACGTAGGATTAGGCCAAGACTATTACTTAAGCCCTTTTCTTGATTACGATGGTGACGGATTATATGTTCCGCAAAATGGAGATTACCCTTGGTATGATTTTCTTCAAGATATAGATTGTTCTGAGCGTCGTAGAGAAGATGTGGTTCCTCTTTATGGAGACCAAACTTTCTATTGGATATTCAACGACAAGGGAAACGTGCACTCAGAATCCAATGGAGAGCCCATTGGTATGGAAATCCGTGCTCAGGCATTCGTTTTTGCTACCAATGACGAGGTCAATAACATGACCTTCTACAATTACGTTCTTATCAACCAGGGAACCCAAACATTAACTGAAACTTACTTCGCTCAGTGGGTGGATTCAGACCTTGGTGGTCACGTAGATGATTACGTAGGGTGTGACGTTAAAAGAGGTCTGGGCTACTCATACAACGGGGACGCATTCGATGAGCCGACATCGTACTCACTAGGATACGGAGATAACCCTCCAGCTATGGGTGTTGACTTTTTCGAGGGCCCGTATCAAGATGCTGACGGTCTAGATAATCCACTTACAACGGTATTTACTGACGCTGTAGACTCGTTGGGGATTCCATACGATGGTATTGGAATTGGTTACGGTGATGGCGTAGTAGATAATGAGCGTTACGGGATGAGAAAGTTCCTTTACTACAATTGGAACTTTGGTGTTAATGGTCAGCCAACACAGGCTCTTCACTACTATAATTACATGAAGGGTTTTTGGAAAAACGGGCAGAGAATGGCATATGGAGGTGATGGAATCAGCGCTGGAACTGGCGCCAACTTAGAGATTCCTGCAGATTACATGTTCCCGGGAGATACTGACCCATATAGATGGGGAACGCAAGGTGTTAATGTGGAAGATTGGTCAGAGTATGAGACGGGAAATCCAGCGGGTGATAGACTCTTTTTACAGTCTGCTGGTCCATTCACTCTAGAACCTGGTGATTACAATAACATCACTGTGGGGATGATTTATGCTAGAGCTAATAGCGGAGAACCATTTGAGTCTGTTAAACTATTGAGACTTGCTGACGATAAAGCTCAGTCATTATTTGATAATTGCTTCGAGATTGTAAGTGGACCTGATGCCCCTGATGTTACAATTCAGGAGCTTGAGAATGAGCTTATTCTTTACTTGACGAATGACAATCCTATTTCAAATAATTTCCAAGAAACATACACTGCTGTTGATCCATCTATCCCTAAAGAATTGGAAGATGGAACGCAGTTTACTGATCTAGATAGATCATATGTTTTTGAGGGGTATAAAATTTACCAATTAGTAGATAATAGTATTTCTCCTGCAGACCTTGATGATGTAGAGAAAGCTAGGATGATTTTTCAGTGCGATTTACAAAATGACGTTACCTATCTGGTCAACTATGAATACAATGAGCAGTTTGAGGGAACTACTAGTGATGTAAAAGTTATTGGATCTAATGAAGGAATTCAGCACAGCTTTAGAATTACCACTGATGCATTTGCCCAGGGTGATAACAGATTAGTAAATCACCGTACATACTACTTTATGGCTATCGCTTATGGCTATAACAACTACAGGCAGTTCAGTTTAGATACAGGCTTAGGACAGGATATTCAATACAAGGCTTCAAGAAAGGGAGCAGTAGGTTCTATCAGAGTTTACTCTGGAACTCCTCATATTCCTTCACCGGAACAGTAC
>NZRP01000039.1 GCA_002693775.1 Crocinitomicaceae bacterium
GCTTGCATGTATTTGAAAGAAGCATACGAGAAGTTTGGAAGCTGGTCGCTTGCTGCTGCTTCTTACAACATGGGGATGGCTGGGGTGACACAGAGGTTAGAGGAACAAGGAGTAGAGGATTATTGGGATCTTCACCTGAATTCTGAAACTGCTCGATACGTATACAGAATGCTTGCTGTAAAAGAGGTGTTGAGCCATCCTGAGAAGTTTGGGTTCAGATTAGCTCCTAAGGATCTATATAGGCCATACGATGTAAGGGTGGTAAAGGTAGATTCGTCTATTGAAAGTCTAAGTGCTTTTGCGCTAGAGAACGGGTCGAATTACCACGAGTTGAAGGTGCTGAATCCTTGGCTTAGAAAGGGAAACTTGTACGTTTCTGAAGGGAAGTTGTATGATGTTTATTTGCCAAACACCGTCGTAGAGTAGGCGATACTGCTGGGCTTAACGACCTTACGGTTAGCCCCTGAAATTTCTTCTTCGATTAGGTGGTTAGATGCTGCAGATCCTGGAGCGAAAACTTCGCTTAAGGGTCGGATAATTCCTGCAGGCACTTTATTTGAGGTGAGCTCGGACATTAGAGCTTCGACGTCGTTTAGCATTGAGGCTTTTTCTTGAAGAAAGGCTAAGAGCGACTCTCTGTGTTTTACCCTTGATGCGTTGGTAGCAAATTGAGGGGTTGCAAGAAGGTGGACTAGGTCGAGGACCTTACATAGACCTTCAAACTGGGAGTCGTTGCCGATGGCGAGGACGATTTGACGTCCGGACTTAAGAGTGAGGATGTCGCCGTAGGGAGCGATGTTTGGGTGGGCAGAGCCAAGGCGGTTCTGCTCTGTGCCATTCATTAGGTAGTTTGTGGCTCTGTTGATAAGGGCGGCGACGCCGCAGAGTTCTAAGCTTACTTCGCTGTAGATACCTGTTGTGCCGCGTTCTCTAGAGTATAGGGCTGAGAGTGCTGCTGAGCGTATTTGGCCTGAAGCAAGGACGTCCATTAGGGCGACGGGCATGCGGGTAGGGTCTGAGGAGGGGTCGCCATTCATGTGCATAAAGCCGGTCTCTGCTTGGACTACGACATCATAGGCGAGCCTTTCGGGCTGACTAGCGAAGCCGACTAGTCTGATGTGGACTAGGTGAGGATGGCGTGAGGCAACAGACTTAGGAGATAGGTTGAATTTTTCTAGATCAGCTAGCTTGAAGTTTTCTATAAGTAGGTCTGTAGAGGCGAGTTGCTCTTCAAGCCAAAATCTTCCTTCCTCGCTTCTTAAGTCCTTGCGGACGACATTTTTATATGTATTAGCTGAAGCGTAGTAAGCGCTGATGGGTGAGTCTGAAGATTCGCCCTTTGTTCTCCAGCTACGCGTGACGTCACCAGAAACGGGGTGTTCTACTTTAAGGACCTCAGCGCATCCTTCGGCAAAGAAGGAGCCGGCTAGTGGGCCAGCTAGGACGCTTGATAATTCTAGGACTTTAAGGTCTTTAAACGGCTTGTGCTTCATGTTCCTGTTGTGTGTTCATGTCAGCGTAAAGGCCGCCTAAGGTAACGAGATATTCGTGTGTTCCCTCTTCGATAACCACGCCGTTGTCTATGACTAGGATATGGTCAGCATGACGTATGGTAGAGATGCGGTGGCTTACCATTAGGGTTGCTATTGATGGGTTGAGAGATCGAAGTTCTTGTAGGCTTGAAATTATATGCTTCTCGGTCTTGGTATCTACTGCTGAGAGGCAGTCGTCAAGGATGAGAATGTCCGGTTTTCTGATAAGAGCTCTGGCGATGGAAATGCGTTGCTTTTGGCCTCCGCTGAGATTGACGCCTCGTTCACCGAGTATTGTTGAATAGCCGTTTTCTAAGCCCACGATATCGGTATGAACGGCTGAGAGTTTGGCTGCGTTTTCAATCGTTTCTTGTTTTAGGTGTTCAGGATTGGATGACCCAAAGCTGATATTGTTCTCGATAGAATCTGAGAAGAGGAAGACTTCCTGAGGAACGTAGCCTATTCTACTTTTAAACTCGTTTAGAGGTTGATACTTGAGATCTATGCCTTCAAAAGTAATGGATCCTGAAGTTGGGTCCATGAGTCTCATTGCTAGCTGGGCTACAGTTGATTTTCCTGAGCCAGTGCGTCCAGTAATGGCTATTATTTTTCCTGGAGAGAGCTTCATAGAGAAATCCGAAATTGCTTTGATGCCAGTTTCAGGGTAAGTGTAGCTAACTGATTTGAAGGTTATTCCTTTTTCATTTAAGCGTAAAAGTTCTGGAGATACGGAGTCGGGGCTAGTGATTTCAGGTTCGCTGTTGAGAAACTTCAGAATTCTCTTCATTGAGGCCTCTGCCTTTTGGACTAAAGAAGTGACCCAACCAACAGAAGCAAAGGGCCAAGTAAGCAGGTTTACGTAGAAAACGAATTGGAAGATGTGTCCAAGCTCCAGTCTACCTTCTATGACGCTAAGACCGCCGACATAAACAGTTAAGACAGTGCTTAATCCTACAAGAAGGATGATAATGGGTGCAAACATGGCCTCAACTTTAACAAGCTTGAGGGCCTTGTCTTTGTAATTGTCAGACTCCTTTTCAAAACGAGCAGCAGCTTTGACTTCTCTGTGATAGGATTGAATGACTCTGATGCCAGTCATGTGTTGCTGGGCAAAGGAGCTAAGGTCACTTTGTGAAGCTGATGTTGCGTCGCTGAGTTTGTTTATGTGAGAGGAAATGAAGTAGATTCCTACAGACATTAATGGTAGTGGGAGCAGAGCGTAAAGAGTTAGTTCGCGGTCTATGCTAAGCATGACAAAAATGACGATTACGATTAGGGTAAGCAGATTTAGGCTATACATAACTGCTGGGCCTAAAAACATTCTTACTCTGCTTACATCTTCGCTTATTCTATTCATCAAGTCGCCAGTGTCGTTAGATTTGTAGAACCTGGCATCAAGCTTTTGGTAATGTGAGTAGATTCTTTCCTTGATGTCATACTCCATGAGGCGGGAGTTGACGATGATGGTTTGGCGTGTAAGAAAGAGGAAAACACCTTTTATGAAAAATACAATCATGTATAGCACAGCTTGTAGAAAAGCAATGATTGTAACTAGCCTTAGGATGTCTTCTTTGCTATTTATAGTTCCATCCCAATCCTTTTCCACACCCATCCATGAGCCCACAGTCGCGAGTATTTCTGGAAGTTGTAGCTCAGTAGATGAAGTAATACCTGATTCAATTAAAGTAAAGGCATCCTTCAAAGTATTTACTCCTTCTCCAACTAGAGCTGGGGCAAATACTGCAAGCACATTAGTGATAAGGATAAAGATAATTCCAGCAAATAATCTACCCTTGTACTTCCAAAAGAGTGGAGCTAATGTGCTCAGTGCTTTCATTAGAATTTAAAGTTCCAAGTGAAGGAAGGAATAATAGGGAAGAGACTAATCTGCTTAGCAGAAATCTCGAGGTTTCCATCAGCAGCAGTTCCTTCTGTGTCGAAGAAAATAAAGTATGGGTTCATTCTGTTGTATACGTTGTAAACACTGAATACCCAGTGGTTGTTTTTGTTTTCCTTAGGGTAGTATGTAAGGCTTATATCTGCTCTGTGATAAGGAGAAATTCTGTACCCGTTTCTGTCTTGATATAGGCTCACTACATTACCTTCAAGAAGATACATTTGATATGGCAGGGTTGTAGTATTTCCCGTTGCATAAACCTGTACAAATCCCAGATTAAACTTTTCATCAATCTTATAGTCTAAGACCAAACTAAAGTCGTGCCTCCTGTCATAAGTAGCAGGAAAAATGTTCCCATTATTAAGATCTGGAAATTGCCGTTCAGTTTTACTCCAAGTGTATCCCAGCCAACCGTTCAAGTTTCCTCTTCTCTTTTTGATAAATAGCTCAGCACCATATGACCATCCTTCGCCAAACACAAGGTTGTTGTCCGTGTTGGTAGAGAGGTTATCTGCAGGCATGGTGTTTTCAGCGTACTCAACTAAATTTTCAAGTTCCTTGTAATATCCCTCTAGGCTGAATTCGTAGTCTCTATTTTCTCCAAGATCAGTGAAATATCCAGCACTATACTGTCTGCCCCACTGAGGGTTTACTCTGTCTGATGAAGGAATCCAAACATCAGTAGGCATCATAGATCCAGTCAGTGAAGCAAGGTGTACGTACTGATAGTTTTCATTGTAACCAATCTTAATACTCGACTTAGGTCCTGTAGAAACTCTAGCACTTACTCTAGGCTCAAACCCGCCGTATCTCTTCACGAGATCGCCAGCAGCATATACGACAGAGTCTTCACTTGACTGGCTGTCCCAACGAGTAAATGGACCTACGTGTCTAAAGTCGCTATATCTAAGTCCAGTATAAACCTTGATGTTTTCATTGATGTCCCATTCGTCCTCAACATAAACGCCAGATTCATGGCTATATGTTTCATTAGAAACTCCTAGGTCCATTTCTGTATCGCCAAACTTCAAATTATAGCTCAGAGGAAGAAATTTGTGATTTACATAATCAGCTCCTGCCCTGATTTTATGCCTAGAAGAAGGATAGTAGCTAAGTTGACCTTTAGCATTCCAATCTTCTATTCCTGAGCTAAACCCAAACAAGAAATCCTCCTGCTCTCCTGTGAACGAGAAATCGTAATCACTGTATGTAGTGATGAAGTTGAAGAAAAGCTTGTCGTTGAAAAGGTGATTCCATCTAAATGAACCCATGGCATTACCCCAAGGGATTTCAGTAGAGAAACCTAAGTTCTGATTGCTGAATTTAAAAACGTCTCTTCCGAAGTATCCGCTTAAGAAAACTTCGTCTTTGTCGCTGAATTTATGGTTGAACTTAGCATTTAGGTCGTAGAAGTAATACCCTGATCCTGCGGCAGCCGTGTTGTTTAAAAAGGGCTTAGTAAGGATGTCGATGTAGGTTCTTCTTGCAGAAAGTATAAAGCTTGAAGTATCCTTTTTAATGGGGCCTTCAGCCGTGAACCTAGAACTGATAAGACCTATTCCACCACTGAAGCTATAGTCTTTTCGGTTTCCCTCTTTAAGACCAATGTCAAGAACTGATGAAATCCTTCCTCCGTATCTCGCGGGAAGGGCGCCTTTGTGAACGTCTACATTTGAAAGTGCGTCAGCGTTAAACACTGAGAAGAAACCAAATAAGTGAGATGCGTTATAAATAGTAGCATTATCAAGTAGAACCAGGTTTTGGTCTGGTCCTCCACCTCTAACGTAAAATCCGCTATTTCCTTCTCCTGCGCTTTGGATTCCAGGAAGGAGTTGGATCGCTTTAAGTACATCAACCTCACCCATAAGAGCGGGAAGGCTTTTAATCGTTGCAATGCTTACGTCTATTCTGCCAAGGTCAGTGCTTTCAGTATTTTCAGTTCTACTACCTATTACCTCTACATCTTTAATCGTGACAGTAGATGGGCTTAGCTCAATATTTAAAGTCTTAGAACCGCTCATTTTTACAGTTTCTACATGGCTATTGTAGCCTATGAATGAAATCTGAATGGTGCTTTCACCTTCCTGTAATTGAAGGCTGTAAAACCCATAAAGGTTAGTTGAAACTCCTCTAGATTCTCCTACAGAAATAACAGTTGCGCCTAGGATGTATTCTCCTGTTTCAGCATCTGTGACACGGCCTGATAGTGTTTGGGTTTGGGCTAAATCTTCTGTAGAAAAAATCAGAGAAGCAGTTATAGTCAGGAAAAAAGATAAGTATCTTGCCATTGTGAAGACAAATGTACATCTTATAGCATCGATTTACCTCTCGATTTACCTCTCGATTTGCCTCATGATTTGCGGGTGTTCTGATGTTAAAAAAGATGATTGCAGGGTCTTCAGATATAACGAAAGTTCTGGGCTAAGTAGATTGGATCCAGCTCACTCTTCTTCCTTGGAGGCGATTTGGGTTGTAGACCAAATGTATGACGGCCTTGTCGAGCTCACTCCAGACTTGAAAATTATGCCCGCAGTTGCTGAAAGCTATGAAGTAAACGGCACAGTTTACACCTTTAAAATCCGCCCCGGCGTAAAGTTTAAATCTGGCAGACAGGTTGAAGCGCGTGACGTGGTATACTCTCTAGAAAGACTTAGAAACCCAGAAGTTGCATCGCCAGGAATATCCATTCTAGATAAGGTGTCGGAGATAAATGATCTGAGCACTTTAGAAATTGAGATAATCCTCGAAGAAGAATTCCCACCATTTTTAGGTCTTCTGTCAACTACGTTTGCTTCAATTATTGATAGCGAATTTGAGGGTGATTTAAATGTGGAGTCAGCAGGATCAGGACCTTTCTTTATGAAGTGGTGGGTGAAGGATGTTGCCCTTGTGATGCATAAGAGTCCTGAGTATTGGGAAAGAGATGAAGAGGGAAAGAGTTTGCCTTATTTGGAGGCTGTGCACGTGGAATTTGTTCCGGATATGGGGTCTGAATATTTAGGACTAGTACAGGGTAGGTATGATTTCATAAGTGGATTACACCCTGCTTACATGGAAGACCTCATGAATGATGAGGGAGGGTTAGCAGATAAGCATATTGAAAGCCTTGACCTTTATAGAGTGCCTTACGTTAAGACTGACTACGTAGGAGTTGTCGTTGATATGGATAATGAGTTGTCTAGCAATTTAGTTAGAAAGGCTCTGAGCCTAAGCGCCGATAGAGCAACAATAGCTAAGGTGTTGAGGAGGAATTCTGTGCTGTCTACTGATCATTTTGTTCCGCCATCCTTGCCTGGTGCTTCTGAGTATTCAGTGCCTGAGTATGATGTTGAACTAGCTCGTACCTTGCTTGAAGAGGCTGGGTATTCTGGAGGTAAAATCACTCTCGGAACTACTTCTGACAATAAGGATGTATGCGTTGTGTTGCAGCATAATTGGGCTNAAATAGGAATTGAAGTGGATATTGATATTGCTNCTTCTGTAGTCCAAAAGGACCGCGTTGCTAACTCTAAAATNGAGATGTTCACTAAGAGTTGGATTGCTGATTATGCTGACGCAGAAAANTTNCTNGGACTTTTTAAAGNATCTAACTTCTGNCCTNGAGGTCCNAACTACACTCATTTCTATANTGAAGAGTTCGAGCATNTGTACTCTGAAGCAATTGCNGAGGACAGTGATTCCNTAAGGTGGGAGCTTTATAAAAGGATGNNTGAGATAGTNTTTGAAGAAATGCCAGTTATTCCACTTTTTCACGATCAGGTTACTCATTTTGTGAGCAANGATGTTGAAGATTGGGTAGTCAGCCCNGTAAACAGATTAGATTTAAGAAGGGTTAANCTATCTTGCGCTAATGCTGAAAATTGACGTTCATTCACATATACTTCCTAGATATATGCCTAAGTGGTCTACGAAGTTTGGGTACGGTAACTTTATTCATCTAGAAGAGGGCTCGCGTCCAGGATACGCAAGGATGATGCAAGGAGACACCTTCTTTAGAGAGATTGCTTCAAACTGCTGGGACGAGAAAGATAGGATTGGGGAGTACGCTCAGTTTGGAGTTCAAACACAAGTTGTTTGCACCATTCCTGTAATGTTTTCATATAACGCTAAGCCTCAGGATGCCCTTGAGCTTGGAACGTTCTTAAACGATCATATTGCAGATCTAGTAGCTAAGTTTTCTAAGAAATACATAGGCCTATGCACAGTGCCAATGCAAGACACAGAGCTAGCTATTCAAGAGCTTGAAAGGGCCAAATCCATAGGCCATGTTGGAGTCCAAATTGGGTCTAACATCAATGGAATAAATTTGAGCGACCCTCAGTTGTTCCCTTTCTTCCAGGCTTGCGAAAGACTTGGTATGGCCATCTTAATACATCCTTGGGATATGATGGGTAAATCCCAAATGGAAAAGTACTGGCTTCCATGGCTAGTAGGAATGCCAGCTGAGGTTTCAAGAGCTGCTTGCTCACTAATTTTTGGCGGAGTACTCGAAAGACTGCCTAAACTTAGAGTCCTTTTCTCTCACGCATCAGGAGCCTTCCTTGCGACACTTGGAAGAATAGAGCACGGTTTCAATTGCAGGCCAGACCTCGTTGCAATAGATAACAACGTTAACCCTAGAAAATACTGTGGTAAGTTTTGGGTTGATTCAATTACTCACGACGAAAAACTTCTCAAATACGTCATCGACATGCAGGGCGTTGACAGAATTTGTATGGGTACCGACTATCCGTTCCCACTAGGCGACTTGAAGTTTGGCGAATACATGGAGAAAATGAATCTCGATCAGCAAAGTCTTGAAAGCTTATTCCACAGATCTGCCATGAGTTGGTTAGATTTGGACGTAGAGAACTACAAATAAAGATTCAGGTGAGTGTAGATAGTGAAGTATTAGAACTGATCAGCCTTTGTAAAAAAGGTCATAGGCGCGCGCAGTTCGATCTTTATGGTCGTTACAGCGGGCTGCTTTTTGCTGTTGCTCTTCGATACACAAATACTAAAATTGATGCTGAGGATGTAGTTCAAACAGCTTGGATTAAGATCTTCTCCAAGCTTGATAGTTTTTCTGAAAATAATTCTTTCGAGGGTTGGATGCGCCGAATCGTAGTGAATACTGCTATTACGCTTTACCGAAAAAACTTAAAGCACGCTAATCAGTTAGATATTTCTGATGTTCATGCAACCCCTATGGATTTAGAAGCGTCAATAAAATGTGATTTCACTCGAGAAGAGCTCGAGCGTGCGATAGCGCGATTGCCTGAAGGGTACGGCATGGTCTTTAAACTTTATGTAATAGATGGATATAAACACAAGGAAATAGCAGAGATGCTAGACATAGAAGTCAATACTTCAAAAAGCCAGCTAAGTAGGGCTAAGAAGTACTTGCAGAATGAATTGTGTAAAATGGAAAAGAAGGCGCAACCTAACCCAAACCAAAAACAAGACTAGTATTTTATCTAGAGGATATTCAATAAAATATTGAAAATGAAATCAACAAAGGATCAATTTGAACAACACGTACAAGGCCTATACGATGGACTTGAAGTACCTACTCCTGAATCAACAAAGGTGGCAGTGTTCAATGCGCTTGACAAGCAAGACGTCGTATCATGGTCTACTTCAACTAAAACCGTACTCGTTACAGCTTTAATCATTTTAGGTGCGGCATGGTACATGATGCCTGAAGAGGTAGCTTCTCCAGAAGCTCAACCTACACCTACTCCAGTAATTGAGGAGGTATTATATGAAGAAGTTCCTAGAACAGAAGTATCAGTTGAGTATACTGGAACTGAAGATGTAAGAGTCCAAAACAGTATAGAAGGCACACAAGTTTTAGTTGAGGAGTTATTCGAAGAGGTTGTCACTACTTCTGTACTTGAGGTAGTTGAAGAAACTAAGGTTATTGAAACTACTTCTGTAATTGAGGCTGTCGATGTAGAGCCTGCTGCAGAAGAGAGTGTTTTTGAAGAAGTTCAATCAGTTGTTCATCCAGCTGTTGAAGAAAAAGCTAAAGAAATAGAGCCAGTAAAAGATGAGGAAACTGAAGAGTGGGTGCTTCCGGCGACTATTAAGGTTGAAAAGTAAATAGGGCCTACCTTAGAGGTATGAAGCTCATTAGAAAAGTCCTAATTGGGATGATGCAGCTATTCGCATCACTTGAAGTTGGGGCTTTTTCTATGCATGAAACTTTCGCGGATCTTTCTCCAAGAGATACTGTTCTAATCAATGGACGTGTTATTTCAATAAGAGCCGACGTAGAAGTAGATACACTTAAGAAGAGAGAACCGGAAAAGTGGAGAGATAACGCAGATTTGGGGATGCTGTTTAGGGTAAATGCAGTTGTGAACCCTGAGGAATTTGAGCATGCTGAGTACTACGTGATAGAGAATAACACGCATATTCCAGAGCTCAGCTTCGAGGTAAATCACCCATTCAGCCTTAAAAAGATGAAGCAGTTTCAGTATAGGCTAGGAGCTTCTCTTGGTGGAGCTTCTCGATTAAATTCAGATCTAATTCATGAAGATGTCATAGGCTTTTATTCAAATAGAGGAAAACTAGACCAAATTATCCTCATAAGCGACCCTCTTCAAAATGAAGAAGATACCATTTCTACATCTAGACCCCTTGTCGGAGTTTTTCCACAGGTGAAAATTAATGTGGGAGTGGAGTGGCATGGGTTGATGAGGGGTGCACGTGGCTGGAGATGGGGAGCCATGTTGGAATACACGCCCATAAAGGATCAGTATATAACTTTTAATAAATTAGTTAGTACAAATCCCGGGGACTGGGATGATATAGATCCTGCATCTACATATACACTAGACCCTACAAAAAGCACGTATTTACAGCTGAAAGCATTCACTTCTTGGTCACCTTGGGATAGGTCGTGGTTCATCAGAGGTAGCGTACTTTGGAGTCCAGAAAAATTAGAAGGAGCATTTAGTTTTGGATACCATTGGTAAAGGTGGTAAATTGGCATATGCTTCTGACAAATCCATGTAAAATCATTACGATAATTGCAGCTATGGCTTTTGCCATGTTATCTTTTTCTATTGGGTCTTCCGCTCAAGTGGAAATCGTAAACGGAAGTTTTGAGGAAAGCCTGGGTCTGCCTTCTTCTTCTGGAATGTGGGATATGCTTGACGGATGGACTAACACAGGTTCTACATCAGCTAATCCAGACTTCTACCACATGGATGGCATCAATGGGGGTGACCTTCCAGAAACTCCAATGGCATTTATCGATGCATACGATGGAAGAGCTATCGCAGGACTAGAGGTTTGTAGAAGATCAGGCCAAAACAAAAGAGAATACCTCAGCGGTAAATTCTCTGAGCCTTTAGATATAGGAAAGAAGTATGAGTTCTCTTTTGCAATTGCAAACGGCGATGTGTACGAACACAGTGCAGCAGGTCTCGGAGTGAGCCACCTAGGTGTAGCTTTCTCAGTGGAACCTATGAGCCAAGTTGATAGAGAGCCCATAGATTACCACCCTAACTTCTATCTAAACCAAGTCCACTACTACAATGGTTGGAAGATTATCAAGTTTGTATTTACTGCACACGAAGAGTACGAGAATTTTACATTTGGCATGTTTGGTTCTGACTTTGGTAAGCAGATAGAATCTTTTGAAGAGCCAGAGAGGCTTAAAGCATATTACTTCCTTGACGACTTTAACATTCGCACTATTTCGCCAGATACTCAAAGTGATGAGGCATCAATAGTTAAAGGTGAGTCTAATGTGTCTTACAACTTAAAAAGAAGCACATACGTACCTACTTCTTTCACTCCTAATGGAGATAATCTAAACGACGTATTCCAGCCTTTACTAGAAACAAACCTGGGTGCAGACCTAAAGGTTTACGACAGGAGCGGAGCATTAGTTTGGAAGACTTCAGGAGAAGATGTTGAGTGGAATGGAATGAATATGTACGGAGAGATCTCTAGAGAAGGAGTCTATGTGTGGGTGTTGAACATAGTTCTAGAAGACGGAAGCATCAGAGAGCTTTCAGGACCAGTGAGTCTATTGCAATAACAATTGTCTAAGATAATTTTTCAAAACGTTCAACCGTTATCTAATTGGCCGGGTTTTTCCGCTACAAGAGATATGGTAGTGGAGGTTCAAGGTACTCCTGCTTCTTGGGACCCTATAATTCAAACCACCCTTGTCACCACCCTACGTTTCCAATACAGCTCTATGGGCCTCGACCTACCAGCCAACTTCGAGAGACTCTCAGACCCCAGCTCTTCAACAGTTACCACTGGTCATCAACTCCAACTATTTGGCGGCCCTGCTTTTCTCCACTACAAAACAATTACCACTATTAGAAAGGCTGCTGAACTCCAAGAATCTACTTCTAAACCGGTAATTCCCATCTTCTGGATGGCGTCTGAAGATCACGATTTCAATGAAATCAGTTGGGTATATGGATCATCCTCTAAACACAATTGGCCTTGTCCAACATCAGGAACCCCTCCTGTAGGCGACCTTCCTCTTAACGGTATTAAGGAAACCCTCTCGAGCTGGCTAACCGATCAATGCGACGACCTCCAATTAGATTTCAGGCCGCACCTCGACTTGTCTCTTGATAAAGGTGAATCCTATGGTCAGTTCTTTATTCGCCTTATGCATTCATGGTACGGCGATAAAGGTCTTGTAGTCCTCGACGCATCACATTCTGACCTTAAAGCTCTATTTGCACCAGAAATGGCCCGCGAGATATCCGGCCAGGGAATCGCCACCTCAATAAAACCGGGTAAAGTAACACCACGCGAAATCAACCTATTTTACTCTCCATCAGGAGAAGATCGTGTAGGAATCATCAATATCGAATCCGGTCTCAAAGCTGGATCCACGTCCCTAAATCCGTCCTCAACACCTTGGAACGAGTGGGTCCTGAAAAATGCCCAATCTCTCAGTCCATCCGTGCTTTTACGTCCCTACTACCAGGAGCAACTCTTAGCGAACTCCCATGTGATTTTAGGCCCGGGAGAATTCGCTTATTGGGAGCAGTTGCCATTTGATAAACCAACGCTTTATTTGAGAGACCACATACTTGTGGTTAGCGAAAAGGATTTGGCCTTATTTAATTCTCTAGATTGGCCTCTAGGCACTGAAGAAACTACATCATGGAAAACAATTGATGAGCTGATTAAAGCTAGGGTCGATCAATACCTTCGCTCTGAATTCTCGGTAGACAGCCTTGAGAACCTAAAATCTGATGATAAATTAATTCAAAGCGTTCTGACTCAATTGCATTTAGAGGTGTGCTTTGAAGTCAGTAAACCTAAACTTTCTAAAGCGAGGAAAACTGCAGTTAAAAAGATTAGAAAAGAGATTAAAGAAATTTTAAAACAAGAAATTTCACTTATTGAATCAGCTCATCAAAAAGTAATGAACGGCATAATTCCACAAGATAGGTGGGGTAACTTCCACGTTCTCAGTAATAATGCAGGTGGATTCAAAGTGCTTCGTGATAAATTGTTAGAAACTAAAGCCTCAGAAAGACCTGTTATGCAAGTGATTGTGACTTCAGAGCAGTAGTTTTGTCAAATGAAAAACTTACGCCCGGTAAAAGACGAAGATGGAGTAAATCTATCACCAGCCCTTCCTGATGGAGTGAAAAATTACCTTATCGATATCGATGGAACTATTACCGAAGATGTGCCTAATGAGGAGCTGGAGCGCATGGTTACCTGCGAACCCTTTCCAGATGCAATTGAAACCATGAACCGTTGGTATGAGGAGGGGCATATTCTGACATTCTTTACTTCAAGAACTGAAGAGCACAGAGAAGTAACTGAGGCTTGGTTTAAAAAGCACGGAATCAGATATCACGGACTTCTAATGGGTAAGCCTAGAGGAGGAAACTACCATTGGATAGATAACCACATCGTAAGAGCTACAAGGTTTGAGGGTAAGTTCACCGATATGGTTAGAGAGGTGAAGACCGTAGAAGTGTTTGAGTCGTAAGACTTAATTTAACTTTTTAGCGTAGGAATCTTTGAAGAATAAGTGCTGCACTGACCTTGTCAAGTGAGCCCTTTTGTCGTCGTTCGCTTTTCTTCATCCCCCCAGAAATAAGTGCATCTAGAGCTTGTGAGCTAGTGTGTCTTTCATCAACTCTATGTATGTCTACTCCTGGGTAGGCTTTTTTTAGTTTTGAAATAAATGCTTCAATTCCTTCGCTACTATCGGTTTTTGATCCAATCATTAGCCCTGGGACACCTACTACAAATCCTGAACACGCTTCCTCGTTAAATAATTTCTTGACTTCCTCCATCAAATCGCTAGTGGGGACAGTTGAAAGAGGAGAGGCAATAATGGCATTGCTGTCAGTCACTGCTATACCAGTTCTAGCTTTCCCCCAATCAAATGCTATATATCGTGCCATGACTGCAAGGTAATGAGTTTGTGCTTTCTTACCTTTGGGGTCGATGGAAAAATTACAGCAGATAATAGAAGCGGCTTGGGATAATAGAGAGCTGCTTGGGGAGTCAAATACTACTGATGCTATAGCAGAGGTGTTGTCATCTCTTGATAAGGGTGAGCTTAGATGCGCATCGCCTGACGGTCATGGAGGCTGGGTTGTAAATGATTGGGTTAAGAAGGCTGTTATTTTAAATTTTCCTATAGCTCAAATGGAAACCATTGAAGTTGGACCCTTTGAATTCCATGATAAAATGCCTCTTAAAAAAGGCTATGCTAAAGCTGGAGTAAGAGTAGTTCCGAATGCTGTAGCGAGATATGGAGCTTACATAGCGCCAGATACTATATTAATGCCTAGCTATGTTAACCTGGGAGCATACGTAGATTCAGGCACCATGGTGGATACTTGGGCTACTGTAGGATCTTGTGCTCAAATTGGTAAGAACGTTCACTTGAGTGGAGGAGTTGGAATAGGAGGAGTTCTAGAGCCAATTCAAGCAGCACCAG
>NZRP01000040.1 GCA_002693775.1 Crocinitomicaceae bacterium
ACAGGCTCTCCATAAACGTTTTTGGATTGTTGAGCGTTTATTATACTCTTTCCAGTAAGTTCCGCTTTGCCTCTTCTACTTTTATCATTTAATGCATACAACTTGTAAAATGAGGTTGTACTTGTACTATCCCTTTTTGTATCTATCCCAAGATCTCCTTTATGCATTACAGTAGTAGGGTTAGAGCTCCATGCAAACTTAACATCCTCACCAATATCTGCTTTAATTAATGGATTATTAAGTATCTCTGAGATATTTTCTCTGTCATCCTTGTGAGCATATCCAACTGTTATAAGCTCCTCACCTCGTTGAGGGCTGATTAGCACTAGACCTTTACTTTGGATTGGGAATTTACTTTCGAGTTGCTCTGGAGATAGTGTGCTATCCGCAAGAGCATTGTCTCCATAAAAATTAGGATGTATTGAGTTTGCAAAAGAGATTTCTGCACCTATAATCTTGTTGTATACTTCATCATTGAATAGTACAGGCCAAAACTCCACGTTCCCTGATGATACTAGAGTTTTTCTAAAGTTATTTTTGTCTTCAATTGCAGAAGTGATTATTTCTAATTTACAATTAGGGAGTTGATTTATTTTAAAATTTATACGATTTTGGTATGTATAATTATTTGAAATACGCTTCGTGATAATTCTTTCAGTATTATTTATTGCAGCCTTAGCTTCAGAAGCTAAAATTTCTATAATCTCTTCGTCAGTACTCTTTGCAGGGAACAGGTCATGGTTATTCATGTTGTGGAAAATTCGCCACAATTGCGTTGGACTTTCCTGGTAAGCAACTTGAGTATGCCAAGCCTCTGCAAAAAGAGTAATAAAATCATCTGAAGATGTTAATTGGGCCTCATTAGCATCAGAAATAGCTGAACGAAAGTCAGAATTACTAGAGTAATCAGAAAGTGAAATCATAAGATCAGGGATGCTTAATTCAAGAATAAATACATGTTTATATTCTTTGAACTGAGAACAACCTGAATTGAATAGAATTATGATTATAAATAAGTAGCCTACTAGTAAACGTTTTTGCATAACATTAGATTAAGACCTTTAAGGTAATCACAGCCTCGGCATATCTTCAAGTCTAAGACTAAGTATTGCTTCGCAATAAGTAACAGCAAGAGTAGGATAGGGGTGGATAGCTTCTTAAAAGGATTCTTAGAGGAAAGGGTTGGCTTAATCCTTTGATAGTTCTTGTTGAACTTGTTGTAATGTTTCTACCTTATTGTCCAAAACAATTTTATATTCTCCATGAGTAATTATGTTTTACATAAATCTTCTTCTAGAGGTCATGCAAATCACGGTTGGCTAAAAGTAAATCACACTTTTAGTTTTGCAAATTATTATGATTCATCAAGAATGAATTTCGGTTGTCTAAGGGTTTTGAATGATGACGTCATTGCTGCTAGTAAGGGATTCGATTTTCATTCGCATGATAATATGGAAATCATTACTATTCCTTTGTCAGGATCATTGAGACATCAAGACAATCTAGGTAATGGAAGTGTGATATCTGAAGGTGATATTCAAGTAATGAGTGCTGGTACAGGGGTTATTCATAGTGAGTTTAATGCAAGTTCAGATAAGGATGTATCTGTTCTACAAATATGGATTTTCCCAAACAAAAAGGATGTACAACCACGTTATCAGCAGTTGTCGATTGATTCTTTAAAAACAAAAAATACTTTTTATCAAATATTATCTCCATTTCCTGATGATAATGGAGTGTGGATTCATCAAAACTCATGGTTTAGCCTTGCTAGTTTAGATTCTAAAAAGACTATACATTATGATATTAATTACCCATCAAATGGGATTTATATTTTTGTAATTCAGGGTGGTGTACAAATAGAAGGAATAGAATTGTCTGAGAGAGATGGTGTTGGTTTTTGGGATATTACAGAAATTTCTATTTCTTCTTTAATTGATTCTGAGATTTTGTTAATGGAAGTTCCTATGGCTATCACAAAATTATAGCCTCGGCATATCTTCAAGCTTAAGCCTCAGTATTGCTTCGCAATAAGTAACAGCAAGAGTAGTATAGGGGTAGTCCTAGTTAAAATTATTTAGTTGGATCTTACCTCTATTTTGTTTGATAGCATTAGATAACATCCTATTAATGGAATCAATGCAAAAACACCATGAATAATCATTGCAATGGTAAGCGTCTGTCCATTAGTTTGAACATCATCTATTAATGAATCTGGATGAAGATTTATTAATAATACAGCTATTAGATTGATTAGAAATAGAGATAACATTGTCTTTATTCCAAAAGATTTAAAAACCTTTGTGCCATCATAATTTAGTTTATTTGGAAAAGTTAGAATTGCTTGAAGTCCAAAAATTGTTGCAAATAAAACATGAGAAATATTAGGGCTATCAATATATCTGGAAATCTCATCTGGAATAACAAGAAAAGAGAATAAAAAGTATCCAAGCAAAAAGAAGAATCTTTGCTTCTTTATTACACCGTATAAGGATATAAAAACAGGTATTGTGGCAATTAGTACTAGTGCGTCCATATTAATTAGTTTATTGGAAATAAGATGAATGCAAGTTAGCTATAGACTCGGCATATCTTCAAGCTTAAGCCTCAGTATTGCTTCGCAATAAGTAACAGCAAGAGTAGGATAGGGGTGGATAGTTTCTTAAAAGGATTCTTAGAGGGAAGTGACTAGCTTATTCTATTAAACTGTTATATGCTTTATTAAAGAAGTCATACTGTAATTTATTAATTTCTGCAGAATTTCTTATTACTCTATTTGTTAAGTCCTTAGTATCAGGTTCGAAGAAATATGCATTTAAGCGAAATGTTTGACCATTTTTACTTTGAGTAGCGAATAAACAAAAATTCCTTGATTTACTGTCACCTCCCTTTTTCTCTAGATATTTTTCAAAAAATTCTTCTCCTGAGTTAACATTACTTTCTTTAATTGTTTGAAGTACACTATCATATGTAGCATAATATCCCCAAATCGCATTAACTTCATTAAGACCAGTTTCATTTGAAAGATCGTAATCTAATTCAATGTTGCCTGCATTATAACTTGTAATCATAACTTCACCATAGGTGAAAAAATTCCATGACCGATTGTACTCGTCAAGTTCTTGGGCTTGTAATTTGGTTATATTATATGGGTAACTCGAATTACCATTTTTATTGCCAAAAATATTTAACCCGTTATAATATAGACGGTCTTTTCCAATCATATTGACTATTAATGAGGGTCCAGAAAATCCAGTTTTCTTGTCTTGTGTCAAAAGTCTACCACCCCAATCTAGCTCCCATGTTGGTCTAAATATATTCAGTGTGTCAATAATGTCTGCTTCAAAAATTCGTGATGTGTTCACTTCACTAATTTTAGTCGAAAGTTCTTGTTCAATTCTATTAATCCTGCTTTCGTTGGATTCACATCCAACAAATAATACAGATAATAAAATAAAGCATATTGGTAATAATTTAAGCAGATGATTTCGTAGTTGCATTTTATGTAATTATTGGTTTAATGGTCTGTAATTTACTCATATCCTCGGCATATCTTCAAGTCTTAAAGCAGATATTGCTTCGCAATAAGTAACAGCAAGAGTAGGATAGGGGTGGATAGCTTCTTAAAAGGATTTTAATCGTAGTATTCTAATTTGAATTCTTGTAGTTCATATGCGTTTCTTTTATCATAGCTTCCATCTTTATAAAAAGTCGCTGTTGTATAGTTTCCCATATGATCATAAATATATTCAAAGTATGACATCACAGTTTTTCCATTTTTCAGATGGCGTTCGTGTTGGATCACATTTCCTCGAAAATCAAAGATTGTAATATCATTATGCCTACCACCTTTCATTTTTTCTAGACTTCCATCTTGTCTATAAAAATAAAATGTTGTTATCTGTGGTTTATGTTCAGGAATTATAATCTTTTCTACTTTATTCCCTTTGTTGTCATATTTATAATGAAACTCAGTTTTTTCGCCCTCGTAATATTTAGTTTCTGATTTTATTTTCCCTTTCTCATTGTATGTATACGTTCTTCTGTCATACACATTTCCATCTAAACCATAACTTATATTCTCGATTTCATTGCCCAATTTGTCATACTCATATGTCATTTTATGCGTAATAATTTCATATTCATATTTGTAAGTAGTTTCTGACACTTTATTTCCTACTTGATCATATTTAAATTCTTTTATTTTCTCAATTATTCCAGGTGGATCATACTCAGTAACTTTAACTAAACTGCCTGTTTTGTCATATTCATATATTACCTCAAAGACTAGGCTATCGTTTGCGTAACCATTTTCTTTAACTAAGTTCCCTGTTATGTTATACTGATAGTTAGTTTCTAATTTAACCCCTTCTGATTGGTATTGTATGCCTTTCACTGGGTGACCTAACTCATCGAAAAACCATTCTTCATCTTTGGTACATCTTTGTTTTTCAATCTCACCAAATTTTTCAATAACATCATAAATTTTAATAGCAAGATATTTCACCTTACCTCTTTTCTTCATCTTAGTTAAATCATATTGAGAGTATACACTCACACTCATCAAACAAGCTAAAACAGTAATAAAAAGTCTTTGCATAACATAAGATTAAGACCTGTAAGTTACTCATAGCCTCGGCATATCTTCAAGTCTTAAGCTTGGTATCTCTAACCCACGTAAATAACCTAACGTAACAGCAAGAGTAGAATGATACTACATCAATTACTACTGGTTTTCGCTGTAAAGAAACCTACTGTAATTAATAAGTAACCTATCAAAAAAAATAAATTTGATAGTATATAACCACCATGTTGCGTGATTAACATCTTAGGATCAAAATACAAAGTGGAGGTTATCTGATACATGTATGTTATAAATGATATTAAGCAGCCTATAATTACAATTATCCCTCCTAAACCGCCAAGTAATTTCCAAATATTTTTCATGCTGTAAATATATCACTCTGTAACTTACTCATAGCCTCGGCATATCTTCAAGTCTTAAAGCAGGTATCTCTAACCCACATAAGTCTGGTCTATTGTTAAGTAGTATCTCTCTTCATTTATGAAGAGATACTACATAACTAATAATTAAACATCAAATGCAATTAAAAAAAGCACAACAGAAAAGGCTTTATCAAGACGTATTATTCCTAACCGAATTACGTCCATTTAGAAACTATCAGAATTTAGATTCATTAAATCGAGTGGTTGACTACATATCGAATGAAATAGAAATCTGCGGATTATCATATTCTTATCAAAGCTGGATAGCTGATGATAAGGAATACAGAAATGTTCTTTGTAGTTACCAACCTGAAAAAGAAAAAAGACTAATCATGGGTGCACATTATGATGTTTGTGGTGATCAGCCTGGGGCAGATGACAATGCGAGTGCTGTTGCAGGACTTTTAGAAACAATTAGACTAGTTACAGAAAACAAATATGATTTGGATTACGGAATTGATTTTGTGTTCTATTGTCTTGAAGAGCCACCTTTTTTCAATACTTCTTCTATGGGAAGCTATGTGCATGCTAAATCAATAGCTTCAAATAAAGACAACATTATTGGTATGATCTGTTATGAAATGATNGGTTACTTCTCGGACGAGCCATTTAGTCAAGATTACCCGTCTCCATTCTTNAGTATGATATATCCAACTACAGCAAACTTCATTATGACTGTNGGTATTGAGAAGTANAAAGATTTTAATCAAAAAGTCTTTAACGGTATGAAAANAAATAAAAACATCGANGTCTTTAACATTGACTTTCCNACAAGTGACTCTCTTGCTGGTATGTCAGATCATTTAAACTACTGGAAGTTTGATATCCCAGCACTTATGATAAACGACACGTCTTTTCTTAGAAACCCTCACTACCACGAAATAACAGATGATATTGAAACACTCAATTTTGAGAAGATGTCAGAAGTAGTTAATTCTATCCTAGAATTTTTTATAATATAATGAGTATGATAGGTATCTCTAACCCACGTAAATAACCTAACGTAACAGCAAGAGTAGTTTAGGGGTGGATAGCTTCTTAAAAGGATTCATAGAGGAAAGAGATAGATTAATACTCCATCTTTCTTCTCCTTAAAGCTAAATATTTCTTTATTCCATTTCTAGTGTCAACAATTTTGCCCAAACAATCTTCCCAATAATATGTATTTGCAAATTGATTCATAATCTTATTACCTAACGTTAATGATATTAAGATAAAGATTAAAATGAATAGATTTTCATTTGATTCATAAAGTCCGTACAATTTTTCTAAAGGATTAAAAATATTTAAATATTTCAAAATGGATCCTATGATATGAACACTCACAAAAATTGCTATAGTACCTGTTAGTATAGAAATAAATAACCAAGTAATAATTTCTATGATTAGATTAATAATTCGGTATATAATTATTCCAAAATAGCTTTTTAAAACAAGTAAAATTATTCTTGAAATACTGAAGTGTATTAACCCAAAAATAATTGGATAGCCAATTATTAGTTTAAATAGCGTAAACCATGATGTACTAGAATTATAATAAGTATAGTAGCTATTCTCATATAATTCTATTTCGAATAAATAATTTATTTTTTTTATTAGGTACCACTCAAAACTATGGAACTCAGAATTAAAGCCCCAAATATAAATGAACACTAATGCTACAATAAGCATTCTTCTCTCAAAGCCAAATTGATATTGAAAGAATTTGATATGATCAAATTTTTTAAAAAGTATATTTTTTAAAAAGACATCATAATCATAAAAATGCGGTATTTCCTTTCCCTCAGCAACTAATGGCTTTATTGTTTCAGATATATCGAAACCATTCTTACTGATGTAAACAAACTTATTTTCAGTTTTATTTGACATTGAAGTCATCCATATTTAATGTCTAAGTTACTCATAGCCTCGGCATATATTCAAGTCTTAAAGAGGCTATCTCTAACCCACGTAAATAACCTAACGAACAGCAAGAGTAGGATAGGGGTGGATAGCTTCTTAAATGGATTCTTAGAGCTGAGTAACAAACATATCCTTATGTTTATACTTTAGTGATATATTTATATTTTAATCACATGAAAAAGTTATTATACATACTGTTATTCGCAATTACTTCTTGTACATCAAATACGAATATGAAACAAGATGTGCATGATACTTTTGAACAGGATTTAGAAAAATATGAAAATATTTGGACTCAATTCTTGTCAGGAGACACCACTGTTATTAACGAAACTAATTTTCATCAAGACGTTATTGTTGTTACTTCAAATGGTGATTTAGTAGGTATTGAGGCGATTAAGGATTTTTACATGAATTATCTCAATGGATTTGATGATATCGAGTTCACTATAATTGACGCTTTTGGACAAGGTGATCGTATTGTAAAACACTGGAATTTTAAAGGAACTCATACAGGGGATTTTTTTGGGATTCCCGCGACAGGTAATAAGTTGAATTTATCAGGAACAACCTTAGTGACTATGACGGAATCTAAGGTTAAAAAAGAACAGGATTTCTTTGATATGCAGTCACTTATTGACCAATTACAACAACCAAGTAACGATGATGTTGTTGTTGACGATTATATGGGGATTTAATTAAATTTTAAGGCTAAATCTATTTCAGTATTTAAATCTTCAACAAGTGCCAAGTACCATTCCAGCCATTTGGTTCTGTTTTTTTGATAATCTCTCAACAAAATTAAAGAAGAGTGTAAATTATCATCTTCACTGACTGCAATATGTAACATGTTATAATATTTTTCAAGAGATATATTTCGATTGTCCTTGCTTAAAATAAAATTAGGGTGATCTTTCAATATTAATTTCAGTAATTCTTCTCTAAGTTCTCTTTCATGCTGAATGGTAGTTTGAACATATGTTGAATATGTGATATGAAGTTTGCTGATCAATTCTTTGATTTTTTCTGAGTGTAAATATTTAAGTTGACCTGAATTTATAATTGAATGATAACGGTCAGTAGGGGGTTCAAAAACTCTGTAATAAATTAATGTGAATTGAATTCTACTTTTATTAATATTCTCAGATTTAATTACTTTGGAATTATCATCTAGCAGGGAATTAAGTATTAATAAATCTTGATTCCAGTTTTCTTTTCGTTCTTGGCAGTACGCATAAATCTCATCAGCTTCTTCTTTTAAGCTATTCAAGACTTTAACTCTTTCCCTATTATTCTGAGCGTTAATTGAAAGTTGGTTTACCCAAAACGAAACAGTTATACCTAAAACAATTATAACAAATTCCAACAAATATTTAACTATCCACTCCTTTCTATTCATCTCATTTA
>NZRP01000041.1 GCA_002693775.1 Crocinitomicaceae bacterium
CAAGCTTTTCCCTGTTACCCCTCGACTTGCATGTGTTAGGCCTGCCGCTAGCGTTCATCCTGAGCCAGGATCAAACTCTCCATTGTAAGTTTTAATCTTAGTTGACTCTCATTAGAAATAACGTTGGAAGACCCTTCTTCGAAAAGAAGAGTTTTAAAAAAACCACTCCAAAATAGAAATTTTGGTGTGGACCTATCTTGCATAAAGATAGGATTTGGGCTGCTGCATCAAGTCAAAGAACTTTATATCAATTCCGCTCCGAAGAGCTTCGTTAAATTGCTTTATTTAAAAGCGGACGGCAAATGTATTGCAAGAATTTCTTTCTACAACTAAAAAGTTATTTTTATTTCAACTTTTTTCTACCTCCGTTTATCTAAAAAATTAGCCTTCCTTTGAAAGCGGGTGCAAATGTACACAGTCTTTTTCCCTATCCAAGTATTATCTCAAACTTTTTTTTATTTTTCTTGCAAAAGGTTCTGAATGTCACGGTATAGCTGTGAAATATCCCATTCAGAGGTACCGTCATAGAACCCCCTTAACCTACCCTTAGCATCCACCAAAACAACGTTCTCAGTATGCACAAAGTCCTGATAACCGCCATCTCCCTCATCTAAACACGAAAAATAGCTCTTTCTGGCTAGTCTATAGACCTCCTTTTTCTCACCTGTTAAAAACCACCATTTGGAACCATCAACGGAGTGTTTTTCTGCATAATTTTTTAGTACGCTCACACTATCAGCTTGAGGTGTTACAGAGTGACTTAAAATTTTTACGCCCTCTGGTAGTGAATTTTCTATCAATTTTAAGTTTCCTGTCATGATTGGACAGAGGGTTGCGCACCTTGTAAAGAAGAAATCGACGACCAAAATTTGGCCATCTAAATCTTTTAAGGATACAGAATCACCCAAATGATTTACAAGATTGAAGTCTGAGATGGTGTGATCTGTCACTTTTATAAGATTCGAATCAACTAAAGCAGGGTTGATATCGATGGGTTGATAGATAGGTAGCGTAGGTTCTTGCTTGAAGAAAACGAAGTAAGTTGTTAGAATCGCCACGAGGGTAATTCCTGCAAAAAGTGAAATTGTGAGTCTGTTGCCCATTTATTTGCGTGCGTTGTAAACTGTTTTACCCGCGACAACTGTGCGCAGGATTTTTGAATTTAGGATTAAGTCTTCAGGTGTAGTGAGAAGGTTCCTATCTAAAACTACAAAGTCAGCCCACTTCCCCACCTCTATAGATCCAATTTCTGATTCTGTCTTATTTGCTATTGAAGCCCAAAGCGTCATACCTAATAGTGCAGAGTTTCTATCAAGAGCTTGGTCCATGTTAAATCCACCATCAGGATACCCCTCTGCATCCTTCCTTATAGTAGCAGCGTAGTATGTCTTAAGCGGAGAAATATCCTCGATAGGGAAATCTGTTCCCAGAGGCACCATACCTAATATGTCTTTAAGGTCTTGGTAACGGTATGCGCGGCGGATTCGACCTTTACCTAAACGCTTGCCCGCCCAATACATATCGGAGGTGGCGTGAGTGGGTTGGATGGATGGTATCACACACGCACTCCTAAATAGGTGTAAATCGCCAGTGGAAACGACTTGGCTATGCTCGATGCGCCACCTCCTGTCGTTCACTCCGCCCAGTACTTCATTGTAATGCTCGAGAATGTGATGGACGGCACGGTCGCCTATACCGTGAGTGCATACCTGGAATTCTAGGTTGTGAGCCCTGACAAGGGCGTCGCGATATGATGCAGAGTCCTGCATAAGGTAGCCTGAAAAGTCAGGGCGGTCAGAGTAGGGCTCCAGTAGTGCTGCCCCTCTTGAACCGAGGGCGCCATCCATATAGAATTTGATGGCTTCGGCTGTGAGTCGGTCCGTTCTAAATGGGCCACGCTCGAAAGCCTGGTCGAGGTTAGGCTGAGTGCCGCTGAACATTGCCACAACTCGAATGCTAAGGTCACCGCTTTCGTGAAGTGAGTTAATGAGATCTATGTCGTTTACGTCTAGGCCGGCGTCTGATACAGTTGTAAGGCCCACTTTGAACATGTCCTTTTCACCTTCAATTAATGCACGCCGGCGGGTGACTTTATCTGGCGAAGGGATTTTGCCGAGTAAGAGATCTGCTGCTTCATCGACAAGAAGACCCGAGGGAGTACCGTCTGAAAGGAAGTGGACTTCTCCGCCAGAGATATGAGACGAATGATTCAGAGAAAACATACCAGCAAGTTCCAGTGCCTTGCGATTTGCAAGAAGGGCATGACCGTCGATTCGGCTTATTGCTACCGGCCTGTCAGGGAAGATGGAGTCTAGTTCTAGGCGGTTAGGATACGTGGGGATATCCCAATCGTTTTGGTCCCAACCCCTACCTGTAATCCAAGATGTATTAATAGGTAAGCTTGAAGAATACTCAACTACTTTTTCTAAAACCTCCTCGTAAGAAACTGTTCCAACCAGATTAACTTTTGCCTTATTTAATGAGTACCCTAGAAAGTGAGAGTGAGCATCTATAAAACCCGGGTAGACAAATGCTAGCTTCAGGTCTATAAATTCATCCGCTCTATATACATTCCTTATAGCCTGATCAGCTCCGATCGCAACAATTCTTCCATCGACAACCGCTATGGCAGACTTCACCGCTTCCTCTTTACCNACTCCATCGCAATCGATCAATTGCAGATTGTNAAACACCACATCCGCTTTTTCAGATTTGTAATTGCACGAAGAGAGNAAATTCAAACCAANAAGAGCNGTNAAAAGTATACCTATTATAGTNGTGCNNTTTTTTGCACTTGATTGNCCCCCGATTTTTAACATGCTACAAAGGTACTTATTAGCTAACTTGAGCACACAAACTTANAATCCCCAACATGCGACATNTNTACNCCNTTTNTCTTTTTACTGCTACTTGCCTTCCATCATTNCTTTTAGGCCAAACCATCACGCACACCATCAACGAAGTTCAGGGAGAACTTTTCAGCTCGCCACTAATTGAGCAAATTGTTACCGTAGGAGGAATTGTTACCGGTACAGGTGAATACGGATACTTTATTCAGGATGGCGATGGAGCATGGAATGGAATTTTTGTCTACGACAACACTAATCTACCGACTGTTGGAGATAATATTGTTGTTCAAGCTGAGGTGGCTGAGTACTTCGACAACACTGAGCTATTAAATATAACATACTTTGAGACATTAAGCTCGGGGAACGATTTACCTATCGCATCTCAACTTCCAACAGGAACTATTGGTAATTCTGGTGAACCATACGAAGGTTGTTTAGTTAGAATATATAATGCACAGTGCACTACACCAGATGCAGAATACGGAGAGGCATACTTTAGCGACGGTTCAGGAGATTGCAAGGTTAATGACCTTCTTTATATTCCTGATCCAGCTTGGGTTCAGGATGAGTACTACACTATAACTGGTCCACTTAACTATAGCTACGAAGAATATAAAATAGAACCAAGATCAGGAGCAGATATTAGCATAGGTATGGGAACTAACGAAATCACAATCAAGGAGGTGAATATCTACCCTAATCCATCATCTGACATAATCTCGTTTAATGCTGGAACAACAAGAAATATGGCTGTAGTAAATTTTTACGATTCAAGAGGAAGAAGAGTTGTGACTAAAGAAGTTTCAGCTGGTAGAATTTCACTTGACGTTAGCTACTTCTACCCTGGCACATACCAAATGGAGTGCATCACAGGAACTTCAATTTACAAGTCTAGCGTCTTGATCTTTTAGAACCCGCATACAGGTCAAACCCTACCCACCGACATTCAAGCGGTCCATTGTGCACCTTGTATCGGTGGCTTGGTCTTAGGCCTATGTACTTTAATGCAGTTGGGTCGGATGAGATTACCCAAGCTTTGTATCCAGACCAATAGAACTTGAGCCTATCACCAATTCCTTGATACATAGAATCGATATCGTCTAGCTCCATTCTCTCACCGTATGGTGGATTGAGAACTACCATCCCGTCTTTAGTAGCATTTGGCTCAGAACGCATAAAGTCAACTTCTTCAACACTGACGTCGCTGTCTGGAAGGTCAAGTTGAGAGAGGGCATACTTGGTTTGGGATATAGCATCCGGGCTAATATCAGAAGCATATATAGTTGTGGGTACATGCAGATTGTAATCCATAGCTTCGTCCCTCACCTTAATCCATGCCTGTTTATTAAAGCTGGGCCATTCCATGAAGGAGAAATACGAACGGTTCATTTGGACTGGCATACCAGAAGCCCAGAGTGCAGCTTCACAAGTGAAAGTACCCGATCCACACATCGGATCATATAAGATAGTACCAGGTCTCCAACCAGAAAGAGCAAGCAGTCCTGCAGCAAGCACTTCATTAAGCGGGGCGATTGCTTTTTTACTTCTGTAACCTCTCCTCGAAAGTGGCTCTCCAGATGCGTCTACTGACAAGGTCACATCGTTCCTACTTATATGAAGATGGATTCTTACGTCTGGGTTGGTCTTGTTTACAGAAGGTCTTTCTCCAGATTTGGCTCTAAATCTATCAGTTATTGCATCCTTGACTCTTAAGGCAGCAAACTGTGTATGAGAAAAATCCTCAGAGTGAATAGTCGAATCAATAACAAATGACCCATCCTTCTTGATTACATTTTCCCAAGCGAATCTTGCTGATAAGCGGTACAGATCGTCTGTGTTTTTTGCGGAGAATGTATGCAGAGTTCTTAGCACCCTGAGAGTAAATCTAGCGTGCATACAGTGTCTGTACATTACCTCTGCGGTGGCTGTGAAGTTTACACCACGTCTACCCTTCATAATGTCAGTTGCACCGTGCAACTTTAATTCGTCGACAACTAGTTCTTCAAATCCTTGAAGAGTCTTTGCGTGATATTGTGCTGTAGGTATGTTCATCAACCTCCTTTTCTTTTTACTGTGTACCCAATTTTTTCGAGATGCGAAACTACTTTATCTCTATGATCTCCTTGAACTAAAATGCAACCTTCTTTCACAGTACCACCAACTCCGCACAATTTCTTTAAATCCTTACCTAATAAAAGAAGGTCGGATGCAGGCCCATCATGGCCTTCAACTAAGGTCACTGGTTTTCCAGCTCTTTGTTTTCTATCTAAACTGACATGGAGCAAGCAGCCGTCAGGGCTCCATTTCCCATCGTCTTCAGAGTGATCATCATCAAAGCTGTAGCTAGAATTTGTACTGAACACCATTCCGTCGTCGTTTCGTCTTCTCTTTTTTGCCATTAATCCGCAAGGTACGTGGTAGCTTTGTACTATGGCACATTTTGAGGATGCAACAAATGAATATTCTACAGTTCATTCTTCTGATGAGAGTGAAGTGTTAAAGAAATTGAGGAGGGCTACTTGGCTTGGCACCACTAAACCCCAAATGCTGAGCGACCCTATTCAGGGCAGGTTTCTAGCGATGGTTAGTGGGTTAGTTCAGCCTAAAAGAATATTGGAATTTGGCACGTTCACTGGCTATTCAACTATTTGTCTGGCTGAAGGCTTAGCTGAAGGCGGAACTATTGACACTCTTGAAATCAACGATGAGCTAGAGCACATTCAAGACCAGTACTGGGAAATGGCAGGACTGAAAAATGTAACTCGCCATATAGGTCATGCGCATAAGACTATTGCTTCTGGCGTACTAGAAGGGCCTTACGATTTAATCTGGATAGATGCTGATAAAGAGCATCAGATTAGCTACGTAGATTTTGCAGTTAAAAACCTAAGAATAGGTGGATGCTTGATGGTAGATAATGTAATTTGGGGTGGAGCTGTTCTTGATAAGGAGAAACTAGCCAAACCTACATCAGGAGGGTCGAGAATTCACAGGCTAAACAAGCACATAGCAAATCACCCTCAATTAGAGAATGTGCTCATCCCAGTTTGGGATGGAATACAAGTCGCTAGAAAAATATCTTAAGCTACTACTGCAGCTACAGCGTCAGCTGCTTCTTGAAGCTGGATAACTGAAGTTACCTCAAGACCGCTTTCATCGATAAGCTTCTTAGCCTCATCAGCATTAGTACCCTGGAGTCTAACGATGATAGGAATTTCGATATTACCCATATTGCGGTATGCATCAACAATACCTTGAGCTACACGGTCACAACGAACGATACCTCCAAAGATGTTTACTAGGATTGCTTTTACAGATGGGTCCTTGAGGATGATTCTGAATGCTTGCTCAACACGAGCTGCGTCAGCAGTACCACCTACATCAAGAAAGTTTGCAGGATCTCCACCGCTAAGCTTAATGATGTCCATCGTAGCCATTGCAAGACCCGCTCCGTTGACCATACAACCAACATTTCCGTCAAGTTTAACATAGTTAAGGCCTATCTCATCAGCTTCTACCTCTGTTGGATCCTCCTCAGTCTTATCACGCATTGCTGAGTAATCTGGGTGACGGTAAAGAGCATTTCCATCAAGGCTTACCTTAGAGTCAACTGCAATGATTTTATTATCTGATGTTTTAAGAACTGGGTTAATCTCAAACATTGAAGCGTCACACCCGATATATGCTTCATAAAGCTTGTAAGAGAACTTCACCATCTGCTTAAACGCCATTCCGCTTAAACCTAAGTTGAATGCAATTCTTCTAGCCTGGAAGGCTTGAAGTCCTAAAGCCGGATCGATAGTTTCAGTAAAAATGAGCTCAGGAGTCTTCTCTGCTACTGCCTCGATATCCATACCACCTTCAGGAGAGTACATGATTATGTTCTTACCTGATGATCTATCAAGAAGAACACTCATGTAGAACTCTTCTGTTTCAAACTCACCTGGGTAGTAAACGTCCTGTGCGATAAGCACCTTATTTACTTTCTTTCCTTCCGCAGAAGTTTGAGCTGTAACAAGGTGACCTCCAAGAATACCATCTGCCTTTTCCTTAACTTCACTAAGTCCTTTTGCAAGAACTACACCGTGAGATCCAGATTCTGTAACAGTTCCTTTTCCTCTACCACCAGCGTGGATTTGGGCTTTTATAACAAACCATTCTGTTCCTGTTTCCTCTGCAAGTTTAATCGCTGCTTCATAGGCTACTTCTGAAGTGTCTGCTACTAATCCTTCTTGTATGTCTACGCCAAAACTTTTAAGTATAGATTTTCCTTGGTATTCGTGAAGATTCATTTTCTCGCTTTTGAGCTAAAATTTGAGGTGTAAAGGTAGTTAACTTTATTAGTGCTGAGGTAGATTGCACATGTGATTATCGCAAAAAATATTCGCAAGAGCTTTGGACAGCTTAAAGTGCTAAAAGGTATAGACCTTGAAATATCACAAGGTGAAGTAGTCAGCATTGTTGGTTCATCAGGCGCTGGCAAGACAACACTACTTCAAATCCTAGGTACATTAGACTTAGCAAGCTCAGGAGAATTAAATATTGCCGGGAAAAACATTAAATCACTTAGCAGAAATGGCCTTTCAGATTTTAGGAATAAAAAAATAGGATTTGTATTTCAATTCCATAGACTTCTACCGGAATACACTGCGCTTGAAAACGTCATGATGCCTGCTTGGATTGCTGGGAAAAGTGATGCTGAGGCAGAAAAAAAAGCAAGCTCCTTATTGATAGAGTTAGGATTAGAAAATAGGCTTAACCACCTTCCTTCAGAGCTTTCTGGAGGCGAGCAACAAAGAGTAGCTGTAGCTAGAGCACTGGTAAATAAACCAGACGTACTTCTTGCTGACGAGCCGTCAGGAAATCTCGATTCAGAGAATGCTGATAAGCTACATGATTTGTTTTTCCAGCTAAGAGATAAACTCGGAATCACCGTGATTATAGTCACTCACAATGAGAAACTTGCCTGTCGTGCAGACAGAACTATCAGAATGTCTGACGGAGTGATTACCGTGTAATTCAGTACCTTAGCACAATGAGAAATCTTGGAATTTTACATTTAGCATTTCTGATATTTTCAGGATTAAATGCACAGTTCGACGTAAATCCAACTGATAGTATTTACTCTACGATAAATGCAGATTCGACTATTTCAATATTCCAAATCGACCTCATCAATACACAGCCTCTCGATAGCCTTAATATTACATGGAAGCTGATAAGTGAAGACGTGACAGAGGGATGGGATTGCAACTTGTGCGATCTAGGCGAATGCTACACTGGCGTTCCCAACTCTGCAGAAATGCAGGGTTTCGCCCCTGATGAAGCAGGGTTTTTAAAAATGCTTGTGAATCCACTTGGAATTGTGGGGCATGGATTGTGGCATTTTTGGGTTTACCCAACAGGTGATGAAGACAATTTTGTGAATCTATACTTTTCCATCAATGCTGATATCATTGATGGAGTTGACAACCTAGAGAATGAAAGTGTTGGTAAACAAGAAATCTACCCTAATCCTGCAAGAGGGAAAATTTGGGTTGGAAAAACTGAGACAGTGCAACTCTTTTCTCAAACTGGGCGTCTAATAATTGAATTGAAACCTCAATCAGAGTTTATCGATATAAGCGATTTTCCTACAGGAATTTACCTACTCAGGAGAGACGGAGCTAGAGCTGATAAACTTGTGATCGAATAACACACATAAACTGCAAGATGAATTTTAAGTTCTTCCGCGTTGCGGCTCTAAGCGTAACCGCTTTTTTCTTGGGTCTAATAGCTTTAGCACAAACAAGCTCAACATTCTCACACCCCCACGCTACACTTTTAGGCGATGGAGGACAGGGTACTATCATAAAGTTTGATTTTGCTGACCCAGCATTCATTCCTGTTAATACACCAGACGGCGAGGCTATTATCCCAACTGTGGGAGACGACCTTCCTATTCTTGTTAAAGGTGCTCCAGCACTTTCAAAGTCATCTGTTGCAATTATGATTGATGGCCAGGCTAGAACTGAAATTGAAATTCTCAACTCTTCATACACTGACTACTCAGACATAGAAGTAGCTCCATCCAAGGGAAACCTATACAGAAATATTGATCCTACAGAAGTCGAGTTTACTAAAGGAACTCAATACGACGTGGATGAGTTTTACCCATCAGAACTTGCTACACTTAATAACCCATACATTCAGCGCGGAGTGAGGGGGCAAGCGGTTTGGGCTTACCCTATGCAATACAACGCAGTAACTAAAACTCTTAGAGTTTACTCTTCAATTACATTAAGGGTAATTGAGGTAGAGGGCAACAGCATCAACAAACTCAAAGCAGGATCACAAGCGAGACTAACTCCAGAAATTAATGATGCATATTCTAGAAGGTTCATCAACTCTGAGTCAATTTCAAGCAGATACGATTACGTTGAAGAGCACGGAAAAATTGTAATCATCACTGACCCTATGTACGACGATGCCCTAGCTCCTTTCATACAGTGGAAGATTGAAAAGGGTCTTGAAACTGAGGTTGTATACGCTGGTGATATTGGTGGCGTTACTGCAATAGGTAACTTCCTTGCGGACCAATACCAGAATCACGGACTAACTCACGCAATCATTGCTGGTGACGAAGACCAAATCCCATCTGAGCTAGTGACCAACTCTGGCGGAACTGGCTACTGTGACCCATGCTACTCTTATGTAGAAGGCAATGATTCTTACCCTGAATTCTTCGTAGGACGTCTTCTAACTCACACTGCTACTGAGATGGAATCTGTTGTTGAAAGACATCTTCAGTACGCAAAGAACCCTTACATGGATGAGGGGTGGTTCAATGATGCAGTTGGAATTGGATCTTCTGAAGGAGCAGGAAATGGTGATGAAGGCCAAAGCGATTGGGTTCACCAAAACGCCATTAAAGACCTACTTCTAGCATACGGTTACGACCAAGTGTGGGAGGTGTACGAAGGTTCTCAAGCTGGATCATCAGTGAGTAACGATGGAACTCAAGACGAGCCCGGCAATCCTAATGCTCAGGACATGATCACCATCGTTAATAAGGGAGCAACAGTAATCAACTACTGTGGCCACGGTTACCACGGCGGAGTTGCTACATCAGGATTTGACGTGAATGCAGTTGAAGATCTAAACAACAATGGCATGTACCCATTCTTTATGGCAGTAGCATGTTGTGTTGGTGACTTCGACGAAGGCGAAGGAAGCGGAGACTGCTTTGGTGAGGTTTGGGCTAAAGCTACCCTACCTAATGGAGATGCAATTGGCGGGATAGGCGGCGCCTTCTCAAGTGTACTTCAAAGCTGGGCCCCTCCGATGGAAGGCCAAGATGAAATGAATAACCTTATCGTTGAACAAGGTCAGCACGACATTAGACACTCAACTGGCTCTATCGTAACTCACGGTTGCGCAAGTATGAATGACGCGTACGGATCACAAGGTGATGAGATGACGGACACATGGTGTGTGTTTGGTGACCCTTCAACAATCCTCCGAACAGCTACTCCATTCCAACTTCAACTCGTACACCAAGACGTGTATTTCCTTGGAACTCCAGGAATGCAAATCAGCTGCGACGTAGAGGGTGCTTACGTAGCTATCACATCGGGAGACCATATCCTCGGAACAGCTTTCGTTAACGGCGGAGTTGCCGACATCACCCTAAACTCGCCCCTGGAACTTCCCGGCGAAATCCTAATCACTGGAACAGCATATAACACCATCCCCTACCAAGCAACTGCGGAAGTGGTTCCGGCAGAGGGTCCATACGTTATAGCGAACAACCCACAATCAGACGACGTAACTGGCGACCTTGACGGCGTAGTCGACCAAGGCGAGTCAATCACCCTCGACCTCAACCTCGAGAACGTAGGTATCGAAGTTGCTGAAAACGTTACTGTGAACATCACATCGGCAGACCCGTGGATCATGATCACTAACGGTTCATTATCTGTTGGCGACATCAACGACGGCATCAGCCTTACGGCTCAGGGATTCGCATTCGACGTAATTAGCGGTGTGGAAGACGGGCACGTTGCTTTATTCCTAGTAGAGATAACGGACGTGAACGGCAATGTTTGGAATACTCAATTCAACATCACATTAAACGCCCCTAAACTAGAAGTGTTGAATCTTGAAGTTGTAGACGGCGGAAACGGAATTATGGATAGCGGTGAAAACGTGGACCTTGTATTCGAGGTAGCTAACGTGGGGCACGACCTGGCTTACATGCTAGAGAACTCTATCGTTATCACTAACCCAAACCTTACAATCAACAACGCTACATTCTCGTCTGGCAACCTAGCTGAAGGAGCAACAACATTTGCGACTTTCAACGTAGATGTTAGCCCAGATGCTGGAGCAGGAGAACTAGCAATCATCGACTTTTCAGGTGAGGCTGGCCTTTACTCAACTAACGACACCTTTATTGAAATCGTTAACCTAATCATTGAAGATTGGGAGAGCGGTACTACGGAACAGTTTGACTGGGAAATGGACGGAAACGCGGATTGGTTTGTAACTAACAACGACCCATACCAAGGCGATAACTGCCTGGAGTCTGGCGATATTTTAGACAACCAATCAACAACTCTAGTTATTGAACTTGACGTTATTGCTGAGGGAACTGTTTCATTCGCTAGAAAAGTAGACACAGAGGATTCTTACGACTACCTATACTTTATGGTAGACGGAAATGAAATGGATTCATGGTCTGGAGACGAGGACTGGGATGAGTTTGAATACACAATTCCAGCTGGTCTACACACTTTAGAGTGGACTTATGAAAAAGACTTTATTGTTAGTGACGGTGCAGACGCAGCGTGGGTAGATGACATTGTTCTTCCTCCATTCTGCTTTATCAATGCTCAAATCACTTCAACTGGTGAGAGTGGAGTTCTTTGTCCGGGTACTACAGCTACTTTAAGTACTACAAGTAATTACGATGCGGTTTGGTCTACAGAAGAGACTTCAACAAGCATCCAAGTAAACGAAGCAGGAACTTACTGGGTGACTTTAACAGACGACTCAGGATGCTCTGGCACCTCAGACCCTTACTCCTTAGTTTTGATGGAGCCTGCTCAAGCTAACGCTTCAATCTTTGGTCAACTAGGCTCTTGCTCTGGAGGTACTCTTGAACTAGACTTCTGCGCTCCTGGTACATACGACATTACTGGACCAGATGGCTCAGTCAACACGTTTGAAATAGCAGCTGGCGAGTGCGTTGCATCTGCCATCGACGTTGCTGGAACCTACTCTATTGCATACACAGATGTTTGTGGAGGTTCATTAGAAGCAACTGAGTACGAGGTAGCTTACTACTCTTCACCGGATGCTCCATCTGTTTCAGATATTCAGATTCCTGAACCTGGTACTGCAGAATTTACTGGCGCTCCTGCAACAGCACAGTGGTACGCAAGTGAAACTTCAAGCGAAATCCTTGGAACAGGATCTACTTTCTCAACTGAAGTAACTGAGACTTCTACTTTTTGGGTAGCAGATACTGAATCTCACCCAGGAACAGAAGCTGGTGGTGGCGCAACAGAAAAAAATGCTGTAGGCCAATTCCACAACAACACATCGAGATTCTTGATGTTCGACGCTTACCAGGACTTTACAATTGAAGCTGTAAAAGTATACGCAAACGGAGAAGCAGAGAGAACTATCGCTCTAGTAGATTCTGAGGATAACATCCTTGAAGAAACGACTGTGATGATTCCTGATGGAGAGCAGGTTGTTCAACTTGGCTTTGACGTTCCAACTGGCACTGACCACGGTCTTCGTTGCCTTGGCTCTAATGTTCAGCTTTGGAGAGATGGCAATGGATCTAATCCTGATTTTCCTTATGCCTTAGGTGATATGGGTGCAATCACGAAGACCTCTATCCCACTTACAAACGCTCTTAACTTTTACTTCTTCTTCTACGATTGGCAGATCTCTAGCACTGAGACTATCTGCTCTAGTGAAAGAGTTCATGTTATAGTAGATGTCCTTTCTTCAGTTGGAGAAATTAGCGATGTAACAAGCATCAATATTTTCCCTAACCCTGCAAACGACATCCTGAATGTGGATCTGAATCTTATATCGAATAA
>NZRP01000042.1 GCA_002693775.1 Crocinitomicaceae bacterium
TTTGTAAAAACAGTATCTGACATCATAGATTGCCAAAACATTGGCATTGATTGTAAGTCTTCACACCATTCTTGTTCTTGTAAGTAGGTCCAGCCTGTTGGGTCATAGTTTGAACAAACTGCTGACATTCCATACGTTTGATCAAAATCCCAAATTGGACCAGCATGTAGTCTATTATCTGAGTCTACGCGGTCCTTATGCATATATGTACTCAACTTATAGCCGTCAGAATTTTTAGACACTTCATTAATAATTAGAAAATCCGTAAAACTTGTAACATTTATTAATTCTGTGTATCTATTTCCGTTTGCAAAGAAATCGTTTGAGAATACTGCATCTTCAAAAGCATCCATCCATGCTTTTATATAGTCTTTTTGATTTTGTTGAATATTCTCTGCTTTGGGGTAATAGTATTGATATTTCATAGACTCTCCTCCTTGTGAGTCATAATTTGAATTGAAATAGTCATCTTCATCGATATCCCAAGTCCAATCTATCCGAAGAATATACCCTCCAGTCACCGCACGTCCGTCAAGATCTTCACTATCAAGCTTTGCAATATCAACTCGGTTATTGTCTCGTTTGATTTTCTCAGTCAGAATATAAAGCCCTCTATATTCATCATTAATTACTACTTCAACAAATCGATAATTTGATGCATAATGACCCATTTCACGAGAAAGATCAAAGCTTAAAGGGACACGAAATTGTGTTTTGTCAATCACCATTGCGTGTAAAATCCAATCTTCTTCTTCTGCCATTCCCAAAAGAGCTAAAGATTGATCCTCCATGTTATCATCCCATAATTCTATAGTATATGTCTTTTTTTCAAACATTTGTGTCGAATTTCCTCTTGTCTCTATACCAATATTACCTGAATATTCGTTGTGAGGATCATCAAGATAATTGATCTCTCCTTCACCATTGTTTATAATCCCCATTTCGGCTAGAACTCTAGGTTCGTCAGGGATTTCGTCAATACCGTTTTCATATTCAATAACTATAATCGGTAAGTGACTTTCGGTAAACTCTTGATCTTGAGCGTAAAAGTCAATGCTAAACAAAATAGCGAAAGAAGTAAATAGGATTCTCATATCTATGATTCTAGAAGCACAATTTACATCAAAATTTCGGGGATTTGTAGGTGGTTCTTTTTACATTTAAGCTTGTTATAATTTAAGTTTAAAAGTAATATTTGGTCTTTTTTACACTACCTAGAAATAGAATAGTATGATGAAAATCTTAGGGTAAGAAAGAGTTTCCGATATTTGGTTTAATAAGGAAACTAATAAGTAACCTACAGCTAATTGTTATAATCACCTTTTGTAATCTCACCTATTTTGAAAACGATTTTAACCTCTCTACTTACTAAAAAATGGTTTGAGCCATTTATTTTATTTGTTATTCTAATCAATTGTGTGTTGATTGGGGTTGAAACTTATTTACAGTTAGATTGGATTACTTTAGTTCAACAAGCTGCTTTAATTGTTTTTGCTTGCGAAATTTTAATTAGGTGGATAGCAAGGGATTCTGTTAAGTCATTTTTCAAAGATTCTTGGAATGTGTTTGACTTGGTTCTTGTCTTAGTTTCATTAATACCTGAATCTTTATTTGAAAATGGTTCGTGGGTTCTTTGTATTAGAATACTAAGAGTATTCAGAGTACTTAGGCTTTTAAGAGCAGCAGAAGAGGTGAAGCTAATAGTAGCTGTTCTTATGAGGTCTTTTTCAGCGCTCACTTATAATGGACTGTTTTTTTTAATTTTTATGTATCTGTTTTCTTTAATCGGTCTAAACTTGTTCAAATTGCCAGATGCATCAACTGCAGATGATGACACATTAATTCAATTAACACAGTATCAAAAGATGGCGCCAAATGCACCTGAAATATCCCCAGATCCTTATGGAGATTTAAGTGAATCTATGTTTACCCTTTTTAGGGTTTTGACAGGAGAAGACTGGACAGACATAAGGTATAATTTACTACATGCTGAAGAGCTTAATCTTATTAACGTGTCTCCCTGGGTGATAACACTTTTTCATGTTATATGGTACATAATATCAGCATTTTTACTCCTCAACTTATTAGTTGGTGCAATTCTAAATAACTATCAAGTTATTATGGATGAGACGCGCATAAAAGAGTAAAGAAGTATGAAACGCCTGTAACTTGTTTGAAACTGCTTCTAAAGAGATTCTAACCACCATGGAAGCCTGAGACTAATTTATGGTTAGTGCGACTACCTTAAGACTTATGAGAGAAAGGAGTAGGTTAAGAACAAGAGGATAAAGTAAAAGTTAACTATATTTTAGGCTATAAAATCCTTATACTAATTCAGTCTTTTTTAACCATTTCACAACATTTAAAATGCAACGAACAAATTGAATGGAATGATCAATAAAATCGGCGGAATATGATAATTATTCATTAGTATTTCCAAGAATTGAAGTGAACTCTTCTATAGAAGAAATATAATTAACTTCTCTTGATAGGTCGTCTTTAATATTTGATTTGTGTGTTATACAATAAATATTAGAATGTGGATATAATTCCCTTAAATAATCAATTAAAGAGTCGATTGTCCTTTGAGATTCTCGTGTAACAGCACTAAATAAAATATTATCTATTTTTTTGTGATGCCTAACAATTTCAAGAGACTCTTTTGGTACTGATTGACCTAAATAAATAACTTTCTGATTATTTTCTTTTAAAATGTATTTAGATAGAAGTAGGCCGATTTCGTGATGTTCATTCTCAGGTAAAAACACGAGCCATGAATTTGCTAAATCAGTTGTTTTGTCTTTGATTGAAGTGTTTGAGACTATTGTTTGTTTTACAAGTTCAGATATAAAATGCTCTTGAGAAGGCATAATGTTATTAGTTAACCACAAAATACCTATCTTTTCTAAAGTTGGTAAAATGATTGTAGTGTAAACATGAATAAGTCCAAATTCTTTGACTGCTTTGTGGACATATTCATTAAAAAGATCTTCATTGAATGTTATGCCAGCTTCAATGATTTTATTGGAATACTCAACAACATTTGAGGAAATAATTTCTTCCTGATTATAGACTAGAGATTTGATGTTATCATCACTTAATTTTGAAATGTGAGAAATTTTATAACCTCTATCTCGTAATATTCCAGTGTTAAGCGCCCGTATTAAACAATCATCACCATAAAGACGGATGTTTGTTGTTGTTCTTTTAGGTCGAAATAAATTGTAACGATTTTCCCAAGTCCTAATAAGTATTTTATTAAAACCTGAAATTCTGGATAGTTGATCTATTGTGTACACAGACATAGTGCAAATTTACAATAGTTNTTTTTNAATTGNATAGGTTATTTTTAAAAAAACTATACATTTTTTTGTGTNNANAGTATTTTTTAGNATANNATTGCATAGAAAATTNAATNAATAATTATACAAAATGAAGAATTTCATCACTAAATCTTTAAGAAAGATTCTCTGTACAGTCTTATTTTGCTTTGCTTTTGTGGCCTTGCAAGCTCAAACTGTTTATGACTTTATTGCAGCAAGTCCAAATCACTCTACATTAACTGCTGCTATTGATGCGGCTGGTTTAGAACCAGTTCTAGGTGGGCCTGGAGATTTTACTGTATTTGCTCCAACAGACGATGCCTTCGGTGTAGCACTAAGTGAATTAGGTTTAACTGCTGAAGAGATATTAGCTTCTGATGGATTGGCAGATATTTTAACGTACCATGTAATCGGATCAAGTGTTCTAAGCACAGACCTATCAAACGGTATGACCCCAACACCATTAAACGATGCGAATACAATTAAAGTTACGGTTGGTGATGCAGGAGTATTTGTAAATCAAGCTCAAGTGGTTATTCCAGACAATGTAACTGGGAACGGTGTTGTTCATGTAACTGACGGAGTAATCCTGTCGTCTGAAACAGTCGTGGATGTAGCTTTATCTACAGGTGTTCATAATACGTTAGTAGCAGCAGTCATAGAGGCAGAGCTATTACCTGCATTAACGAATCCGTTTGCAGAGCTTACTGTATTTGCTCCAACAGACGATGCATTTGGTGTAGCACTAAATGAATTAGGTTTAACTGCTGAAGAATTATTAGCTTCTGATGGATTGGCAGATATACTAACACATCATGTAGTAGGCTCTGTTGCAATGAGTTCTGATTTGTCAGATGGAATGATAATAGAATCGTTATTAGGTGATGATTTATTAATTGGTATTTCCAACGGCATTGTTAGTATAAATAACGCGGAGGTGATTATAGCTGATGTTACCTCTAACAATGGAGTTGTACATGTTGTTGATGCCGTAATAGAAAACTCAACAAGTCATATTGGAAATATTGATGTTGATCAAGAATCATACTATTTATATAGTGTTGATCTGTCTGGAAAAATAATTGATTCTGAAAATAGATTTAATCAAACAAACCAAATGGTTTTTGATGTGTACAGTTCTGGAAAGGTTGTTAAGCGTTTAGCAATTCAGTAATCATGACTGTGCAAACATTTTTATTCATAGGATTAATGACAATTTTTAATTTTATTACACCAACCGATTCGAAAACAGACAAGTATTCTGTCCTGTACACATACGAAAATTTTGAAATTAGAAAATATAACTCCTTGATATTAGCAGAATACAACGATGAAAATAATCAAGAGTTCTCCGTATTAGCTGATTTTATTTTTGGTGGGAATAAAGAAAAGCAACAAATTTCTATGACGGCCCCTGTAATAACGACAATGGATGCAAATCCTGCAATGTCATTTGTAATGCCAAATGGCATTACAAATGACAATTGTCCAAAACCTAACAATTCAAACATTGAAATTCATGATGTGAATCCAAGGCTTGCCGCTACGATATCTTTTTCAGGATATCCAAATAGTGATGTGTGTGAAACAATGAAACAAGAACTTATAGAAACTCTAGCAAGCTTGCACATTGAGCATCAAAATGACTTTGAGTTACATGTTTTTGATCCACCGTACAAAACGTTTAACCGTAGAAACGAAATTGTCGTTTCAATAAATAATTGATCCAAATAATGTTTTCTTTTTTCGGAAACCAAAAACTAAAAAGACTAAAAAGTCAACACAAAGCACTACTTGATAAAGCATTTCTATTCTCAAAAAAAGATAGAAAAAAAAGCGATGAATTTTATGCTAAAGCACATTTAGTCGAACTCGAGATTCAAAAAACAGTCAACAAATGAAAACAATAAAATATTCCATTTTAGTATTAATAATTTTTTCGGTCTGGATAATGAATACATCATTCGAAGCAGAAGTTAAAGATGACTTAATGAGTGAAACTTACAATATGGATAGTGGTTTTTACGATTTAGAATTCGAATCAATAGATGGTGAGATTATACCGCTATCTAATTTTAAAGGAAAATATGTTTTAGTTGTAAATACAGCTTCAAAATGTGGATATACCAGACAGTATAAAGATTTACAAAAATTACATGAGGAGTACAACGAAAAGTTAATTGTTATTGGTTTCCCATGCAATGATTTTGGTTCACAAGAAAAAGGAACGAATCAAGATATCTTAAGTTTTTGCGAAAAAAATTATGGTGTTGATTTTTTACTGTCAAAAAAAATCAAGATTAAAGGCGAAGAGTGTCATCCAATATTTGATTGGTTGACAAAGAAGTCAAATAACGGAGTATTAAACCACAAGGTTTCATGGAACTTCAATAAGTTTTTGATTAATCCTAATGGTAAGTTATTAGGTTCATATTCAAGTAGTACAAAACCTTTTGACTTGACAATCATTAACCAAATTAAATAGTCATGTTGTTTTTTTGTAAGACTATAATTTTTCTTGGCATAATTAATGTTTGGTTCGTTAGAAGAAAATCACGAACGAATTGGCGTGGTGGAGATTCACTTACACTCAAGGATGAGTTCAAGTTTTATGCTCTGCCAAACTGGACTTTTTATCTTGTAGGTGCGACAAAAATTTTGTCAGCTTTGTTGATATTTTTAAGTATTTGGATCGACGAAATCCCACACGAATTTTTTTCCCTCATACTTTCAAGCCTTATGATTTTTGCAATTTTAATGCACTTAAAAGTGGGGGATAAACTTGTTAAATCATTACCTGCATTTTGCATGCTTTTGTTTGCTGTAATTACATTAAATATTTAAAGAATCATACGCCCAATGAAGCAGAGCTTGACGTTGTTTCTTTCTACATTCTAAATCTCCAAGCTCACAATTTTTTCTTATAGCACCAATATGACGACGAAAAGCTTTCCATCGTTTAATCTGTCGCTGGTCTTCAATTGCAATTCTTCTTCCTAAATAGTAGCGACAATACCACTGAAACCACCCGCGAGGGTCTTTATCGTATATCCAACCTTTTTCCTGCCATTCTTTCAAAGGGAGAGAAGCATTAACCTTAAAAAAATTTAGTGTTATATCTTTTTTTGAGTTTGATAATTTTGCGTTTCGAAACCATGATTTCGGAAATTCATTTTGACAATCATTGAGATATTTTCCGCCAAAAACTCCAAGCTCAAGCATCTCCGATGGAGTTAATTCTGGTTTGAATTCAGGGTGAAAATTTTGCCCCTCCAATTCTACTAAGGAATATTCATACCCTTGTTGAAATGAATCATTTACACTGATTTTTTTCATGTTAAATTAAGCTTGAAAAAGTTCTATGATTTTCTGAACCCTAAAGTGAAAAATGGTCTTTATTTCTTTTGTTATAAAACTATGTTGTAATGCATCCCCAATAAAACCACCATAATAAGCGAAAGATACTTCGTCAATCATCTTTGTTTTGCCATCCTCTTCAATAAATTTATGGAGGTGGTGCCAAAATTTGTAGGGGCCGAACCTTTGCTCATCAATAAAGTAATCCTTTTCTTTATACTGAGTTATTTCTGTAACCCAAGTCATGGGAATACTTGCTATAGGAGTAATATTATAAGAGATTATTTTTCCTGCGTACATAGAATAGTTATTAGTATTCTTGATCTCAAATTTCATATTTTTAGGAGTTAATTCTTCTAAATTATTTGGGTTAGAAAAAAAATTCCAAACTCGTTCAATATCAGCGTCTATGATTGTTGTGTATTTTAATTGATGAAGTCTCATTACTCAATGATATGTTATTTAGAAAAAAAGATTTAACTAGTTTGCCATCAAGGACAAGAGCGAACCTGATTAACAAAATGGCAGGATTTAAAAGTCCAGTTTTAGTAGGAACAATAAATAGAAATGGGCAAAACAATTTATCAATTGTAAGTTCATTGGTACATCTGGGGTCTTCACCTGGATTATTAGGGATGAACCTTCGACCTAGAACAAAAATGTATTCACATACTCTTAAAAACATTGAAAGTGAAAAACAATTTACAGTTTCATTTATTGATAAATCAATTTACAAAAAATCACATTTATGTAGTGCAAAATTACCTGCAAATGAATCTGAATTTCAATATTCAGGATTAACACCTGAATTTAACAATATTGCTAATTGGTCTACACCACATGTGGCTGAATCTAAAATTCAAATTGGCTTAGAGCTGAGCGATATATTTCGATTAAAAAACAAATGCAACTTTATTGTAGGAGAAATTAGTTGGATTAAAATTTCCGACTCCTTACTTGAAAATAAATTTGACCTTAAACAATTAGAAAGTCATGTCTCAATATTGGGTTTGTATGAATACTACGAGGTTAATTTTATTGAAAAATTAATGTATGTTAATGTTGATTCATCTGTCGATTAAACACTGATACAACGAAATAATCAATATGCATTACAATGACTACTATAAAGATGTTAGACAAGGATTAAAACAATGGTATTCAAAACATGCTCGTGATCTTCCATGGCGAGTAAACACAAATTCATATGGAACTTGGTTGAGTGAAATCATTTTGCAGCAAACTCGTATGGAAGTAGGTGTAAAAAAGTGGTTTCATATTATTGCTAGCTTTCCAACAGTTAAACATTTAGCAGACGCGAGTGAGGACCAAATTTTAAAAGCATGGGAAGGGCTCGGGTATTATAGAAGAGCTAGATTTTTGCACAAAGCAGCAAAAATCATAAATACTAATGGTGAGTTCCCTAAATCATATATCGAATGGTTAAAATTACCAGGGGTTGGATCTTATACAGCAGCAGCAATTTCTTCTATCTCATTTAATGAAGCAGTGGCTGCCGTTGATGGTAATGTAACGAGAGTGATTTCTAGATTAGTTGGACTAAAAGATCCGGTTAATAATAGTAAAGGTTCAAAAAAGATTAACAATATTGCAAAGTTATTACTTGATATAGAAAACCCAGGAAATCATAATCAGGCAATGATGGAACTAGGCGCTTTAGTTTGCAACCCCATAAAACCAAAATGTCACGCCTGTCCTATATCCAAACAATGTATCTCTTCTAACAATACCGAATTGTTAAATAAAATACCATTAAAAGTTAAGACTAAAAAAATTCAAGATGTTGATTTAATGTGGCATTTGGTTCGATATAAAAAATTCATTGTAACAATTCAATTTCCCTCTGATGGTATATGGGGAAACCTATGGGGATTTCCTAATAACAAACCTTCAAAAGACTACTTTTTGAAGCGAAGACCATTAAAACCAGTAGTTCACTTATTAACTCACAAGAAGATTCATGCAAATTTTTTTATGTGGGAAGCAATCAATAAACAAGCATTAAATGATTATGCAGCAAGTATCAATGGAAAGGTAATTCCAGTGTACGATCTTAAGCAGCTTGCTATGCCGCGTTTAATCACTAAGCATATTCTTCCAATTATTTCAACTTTATGATCCTAAAGTTGTAGTTGTGATTAAGTTATGGATTCACTTAAAATTTAAATAATAAACAGTTTTTGACGAGTTTAATTATGAAAACTCTACATGGATTTACAAAATGTAATTTTTATAACACGAATTATATATCTTGTAAGTGTAAAACATATGTATGATGAAAAGACATCTATTTGCTGCTTTGAAATGTTTCCTTTCTATTTCTCTTCTCGCGCAACAACAAAATCCAATAAACCAGAATGATTTAATTGTTTTGGCTGTAGACTATTTGTCAACAAAGACTCCTCTCAATGGAGATGTAGGTGTAATCCTTGTAGATCAACCTCAACTTACCGAAGAAGAATTAAGCGACAAGAATGGTGAAGTTTTTGAATTTGGAAAATTGATTCCTGTGGATATTGATTTTATAAACCAAGCATCTAAGATGGATGTTGTCAATGGGACGATATATCGACTTGCAATTCAGTCTAACGGCGCGAAAGCTCTTTCAATTTATTACAATGAATTTGATATTCCGTTTGGAGGAAAATTACTTCTGTATAATACAGACCAAACTCAAATTGCAGGCCCATTTACTCATAACCATACCCATTCTTCAGGGGTGTACGCCACAGAATTAATTTATGATGATATTACTGTATTAGAATATTTTCATCCTAATTACCAAGCGCTAGAACCTCAAATTAAAATTAACAATATTGCATATGCTTATAAAGCACTAGGAGGAGGTTCAGACTATTGTCAAGTCAATGCGAATTGTCCTGAAGGTGATGACTGGGATGATCAAAAAAAATCAACATGTCGAATTCAAATAGTTAATGGATTTAGCGTTGGTCTATGCTCTGGTTCAATGATCAATAATACAAGTAATAATTGTACGCCGTATGTGTTATCTGCAGACCATTGTTTTAGTGGAGGTAGTATTAGTGCTTCTAGTTTAAATCAATGTGTTTTTTATTTTAATTACTTAACCCCTTCATGTGCAAACAGCTCTCCTGGTTCAGACGCAATTACTGGATGTTCACTAGTTTCTAATAGTGGAGGACAGGGTTCTAGTGGAGATTCAGATTTTTTCCTTGTTGAACTTAATCAGGAACCAGATTTTGATCCATTTTATGCGGGTTGGAATAGATCGAATTCACCATCTAGTTCTGGTGTTAGTTTACACCATCCTTCCGGAGATGTTATGAAAATTAGTACGTATACAAATACGCTTCAGTCAACAGGTGGTTTAGGTTGGGGAGGAAACAATACGACTCACTGGGGTGTAAACTGGAGTCAAACAGAAACAAA
>NZRP01000043.1 GCA_002693775.1 Crocinitomicaceae bacterium
ATATAGAATTGAGTAAGTCTGGCAGCAAAGTTCGGCACTATGGTTACCAACTATTCTAAACTACGTCTTCTAGAAGATTCTTCTTCAAGACATTTTACTCAATTCTATTTCTTTATTCAACGATAAACCAAGCCTTATTCGCACTGATTACCAAAGAAAGTCAAGAACTGAAGTAAGTCTTGAGTTGAGATAGTTAAATCGCCGTTGAAATCACCTGGGCAATCTTCAATATTAATGCCATCAAGAAGGCCTTGCTGATACCCATCATCATAGGCAGAATCATAATTACAATCAACAAATTCACAGCTTCCATCGTCAATTAATGCTACTGAATTATAGTTACTTGCAGACTCATAAGTACAACCAAGTATATCACTAGAACTAGATAGACTTAATATGAAATCACTAACAATAGGCAAATGATCAGATGTATAATAAGTGTCATTCAATTCTAATCCCCATTGATTAAGGCTATTTGAATCCAACTTTTTAGTATCAAGAGTAAATGACTTTTCTAATGTCATTACGCTATTTGAGTAAAAAATAAAATCCAATCTACCAGGCGGATATTCTCCCACAGACGGATTAGAAGTATTTTTTCTCCAAGTGTAAGCAGAACTATGAGTTGTTATCCGACAAATTGCATCAGCTAGTGGAGTTTCGTCCCAATCTGGCATTCCTCCTATACCAAACTCATTTGTATCAGAAATCTCACCATTTACTATTGTGTTATATTGTTCATTTAGCCCTACTAAATTCATATCACCCGCAAAAGTGAATGGTGTATTGAATGGCATAAAACCAACGCCTCCCTCTTCTTGCATGTCTAAAATGAATTCAACAAAAGAATCGAAATGAAATTGCCTTCCTGCATCATTACCACAACATGGTGGATGAGCATAAAGAGTAAGAAAATCCATTTCAAACTCAGAATCTGGAAGGTTTACAAGTGAAGCTCCAATTTTATTTGTTACTGTCCATCCACCACTAAATGGAAATTTAGAAACGGCCATAACATCACCATTTTTCATAACAAACCACTCTGGATGATCTATGTATTCATCGAAATAAGAAATCATTTGCGATGAGCTTACCTCGCTTACTTCTGAAAAAGAGATTATATCAGGGTCTAGAGAATTGATTATTCTAGAAAACTCATCTTCATAATCAAATAAATTGTGCTGAAGGTTGTAAGCAAGGAGTCGAATATCAATATCCTCTTCTTTCTCAATTGAGATATCTACATGTTCAATGAATTCATTATGAAAATCATAAGTAAATAATACTCCCTGATTTGGGATTACATCTCCAGATAATTCTTCTTTTACTATTAAGCAAATTTGATCTCCCAGAAATTCTCTAGAAATCATAATTTCAAACTCATCAGAAGTAATTGTAGGCATACCTGTTACTTCTAGTGAATACAGTGACATTTCGTAAAACTCTGGATAATATACATCGTTGTAAATCAACTTGTTTTGAAAATCGATGCCATATTCTGACCCCAAATTGGAAGATGCAGGATAGCCCGTACTTTGGTCGTTATCTGCATCAATGAACACTCTTAAACTGGCAAGATCGTCCTCATCAACCAAATCAATCTCCTCACTTAACTTAATCTTTAGATATAAAAAGTCAGCATCATTTGTCACGCTTAACTCTTCAAGTTCAGTTCCATTTGAATCATAGTTAGAATCTCCAAAAACAACTACTCCAGGTGCGGATTCCCAATCCTCAAAAAAACCATCAATTGTTATTTGTGATAATAGTGGACAAGCTAACAAAAAGAAAATCACAAATGCATAAATTCTCATAACACATTAAAATTACTTAAATATTTTATAAATGGTGTAAATGCTCTTCGAAATACTATATTGCATTTAGTCAAAGACCCAAATTATGGAGAAAGAAAAGTTCAGCATAGAATACCCAATAAACAGCAGTAAAGGAGTTCTTTACAATTGTTTCAGTACGCCATCTGGATTAGCAGAATGGTTTTGTGATGACGTGAATATCAAGAAGGAAGTACACACTTTCCTTTGGGATGGATCTGAAGAGGCAGCAAGACTAGTTAGCAAAAAGAGGGATGAATATGTAAAGTTCAAATGGCTAGAGGCTGAAGAAGACGGAGAGAACACATTCTTCGAGCTAAGAATCAAGGTTGACGACATGACTGGCGACAGGGCTGTAATCATTACAGATTTCGCTGAGGAAGACGAAGTAGAGGATGCTAAAGAGCTTTGGATGGCTCAATTAGATAAACTGAAAAGAGTCTTAGGCGGTTAACCATCAGCTAAGAAAAAGTCTGTCATCAAAGACATATACTCAGGAGTGAATTTCCTATTATCTCCTTCACCATTTTCTAGAATTATTTGAGTGCGAGTTGTTGCAGCATCCTCACTTTGCTTTTCGTGCATAAAGCTTGCAATCAGCCTGACTGGGTTGTGATGTACTGTGGGCAGTATTTCACAAACTTCAATCAATTCAAGGCTAGACTCACTTAGCTTTTCATTCAGTTCATCTTCTCGCTCAACAGGCCAAACCACAACTAGCTTCCCTTCTTTTTTAAGCAACTTTTCTGCTCTAGAAAAGATCTCATTTAGCTTTAAATAATCATCATGGCGCGCCATATTTCTAGCTTCAAAAGGCGACTTTGAGGTACCATCAAAAAATGGTGGATTTGTAACAATCAAGTCAAACTTCAAATCATCTCTTTGGGAATAATCCTGAAATGACTCATGAACGCATGATATTTCAAATGGACTTGAATTAATGTTTTCACATGCCTGAGAATAGGCATTCGGTTCGATCTCTATAGCTGTAACACTTGCGCCTGGAAATCTTTGGGCTAGCATAAGAGCTACAATTCCGGACCCTGTTCCAATGTCAAGTATTTTAGCTGGATTTGCATGGTTGGCAACTACACCTAAAACAACTGCGTCAGTACCAATTTTCATGGCACATCTATCGTCTAGTACCGTAAACTGCTTAAACACCATCTTACGGTTTTTAGAACGTCCCATTACCCTTCTTTTCTTTTCATCCAGGTATCGAAATCTGGAAAATCCTCAATTCTGTTTTCAGGGACTTCAGTAAGTGGTTCTACCTCTGTAGACATCTCATGCATTCTTGAAGGAAGCTGCCTATAAAGCTCTGTCCCCTCAATTTTGTGATTATACATCTTATCACTCACTTCTTTAATTCTACGTGCTGGATTACCAACTATTAAACTGCGTGGCTCCCAGATAGTATTTGCTTGGACTAGGCTTAAAGCTCCTACAAAAGATCCATCTCCCAGAACTACATCATCCATAACAACTGAATTCATACCAACTAGCACTTGTTTGCCTAGTTTTGCTCCATGAATAATTGCTCCATGCCCTACATGAGCTCCATCTTCAAGTACAACTGACTTGCCAGGGAACATATGTAAAATGCCGTTCTCTTGAACATTACATCCATTAGCGATTTCCACCTTTCCCCAATCGCCCCTCAATACAGCTCCAGGACCAATATAGCAGTCCTTTCCTATAGTCACATGACCTATTACTACGGCTGTTGGATGTATGTATGATGAAGGATGAATAACTGGAATCATCCCTTTAAAGGACATTATCATGCAGATGTGTTTTTAATCACTACAGCGTATCCCTGCCCCACTCCGACACAAAGAGTTACAAGGCCATAAGTTCCTCCTTTTCTTTGGAGTTCTCTTGCAGCTGCAAGTAAGATTCTTGAACCGGTAACGCCAAGAGGATGTCCTAAGGAAATTCCACCACCATTAGGGTTGATTCTAGAATCGTCATCAGATAAGCCCCATGCTCTGATACATGCAAGGGCTTGAGCTGCGAATGCCTCGTTTAGCTCTATCACATCCAAATCGTCAAAACCTATACCAGCTCTCTTTAAAGCAAGCTCAGAAGCTTTTACTGGACCTATCCCCATAATTCGTGGCTCCACTCCTACAACTGCACTAGAGACAATCTGAGAAATGGGTTCTAGGCCATGAGTTTCAAGACCATTTTTGCTAGCAAGAAGTAATGCTACAGAACCATCATTCAATCCGCTAGCATTACCAGCTGTTACGCTACCGCCATCTCTTTTAAAAGCAGGTCTAAGTTTTGAAAGTATCTCTGGAGTTGTACCAGGTCTTATAAATTCATCGTGCTCGAAAATAAGATCGTCCTGTTTTCTTCTAGGAATTGCAACAGGTACTATTTCTTCTGCCAGAATTCCAGCATCTCTTGCTTTAGTGGCAAGCATCTGAGATCTATATGCAAAGGCGTCTTGATCCTCTCTGCTAATAGAGTACTTCTCTACCAAATTCTCCGCAGTAACTCCCATGCCATCAGTGCCATATGCATCATGAAGCTTAGGGTTGACAAAGCGCCACCCAAAACTTGAATCGTGCATCACGCTATCTCGCCCAAACGCCTTCGAAGCCTTAGACATAACCCAAGGCCCTCTAGTCATATTCTCTACACCACCAGCGACAACAACATCAGCATCGCCTACCTCTAACATCCTAGCACCATTAACAGCAGCAGCAAGGCCTGAAGCGCAGAGTCTGTTGATAGTTTCACCTGGCACAGTGTGAGGCATTCCAGCTAATAGTAGCGCCATTCTAGCTACGTTTCTATTGTCCTCACCTGCTTGGTTTGCACAACCAAGTATCACATCTCCCACTGCAGATGGATCAAGCGAAGAGTTCCTTCTAATAAGCTCTGAAATTGTGTGAGCCGCCAAATCGTCTGTTCTAACTGCCGATAGTATTCCACCGAAGTTTCCAATTGGAGTTCTTATACCGTCCACTAAGAATGCATTCATCTCACAAAGATATTATCTTTACATCATGAATATTGCCATTGCTTCCACCTTCCATCCATATCGAGGAGGCATTGCTGCGTTTAACGACAGGTTAGCTGAAACTCTTATCTCTTCAGGTCATAAAGTTTCCTGCTATAATTGGAGTAGACAATATCCTTCGATTCTTTTTCCAGGCGAAGCCCAAACCCTCGCCGGACACCCCACTCCAAAACGTTCTCAAGCACCTCTTGATTCTATCAACCCTCGAACTTGGAAGAAGACGGCAGACAAAATATTAGAGGGTAATGGTGTTGATTTATTGCTGTTGCCCTTTTGGCATGCATCATTAGCACCAGCACTAAAGGGAGTTGCAAAAAGGGTGAAGAGATTAAGTCCCAATACAAAAGTAGTGGCTTTGATGCACAATGCTTCTTCTCATGATGGCTCAAGTGTAGACAAGTGGCTAACAAAGCGATTTCTTAAAAAGATAGACAGCTGCATCACTCTTTGCGATGCAGTTAAGGATGGAGTCCATGCTTTAGCTCCTGGTTTAGATTGTAATGTATTATTCCACCCTCTTTACGACCACTATCAAGCCGCTACTGAAAAATCGGCTGCGAGAAAAAATCTCAATCTGCCTCAAGACGCTAAGGTTGCTTTATTCTTTGGTTTAATTAGGCCTTACAAAGGACTTGATATTTTACTAAAGGCTATAAATGACGTGGATCAAAACACTAACTTGCTTATAGCTGGAGAGTGCTATGGTAGTTTTTCAAAATATGCTGACATTATTTCTCAAAGCGGTATTGAGAGTAGGGTTTTTCTAATAAAAAAATTTGTAGCTGAAGATGAGTTGCCGGACATATTTGGAGCATCTGATTTTATAGTTCTTCCATATTTAAAGGCAACTCAAAGCGGAGTTGTAGCGACTTCTATTCACTACAATCTTCCGATTATTGCTTCTGAAGTTGGCGATCTTAGTAAATCTATAAAGATTGGAGTTACAGGTGATTTAGTAGAACCTGGCAACCACCTAGCACTAGCCGCATCTATTAATTCTTGGACTTGCTCTAATAAAAGCGAAAAAGAAGTGTCTGAAGCTTACGACTTAGTTAGACAGGAAAAGTCGTGGGAGTCGTTCGTAGAAAAGCTAATTAATCTGTACAAGGTCTAAAAGGCCAATTGTAAGAGGGTTGAAAACAAAGGTTTGGACTAACACAACCTGTCCATCCTCAGTTAAACCATACATGTGCTCTTCGTCTTTATCGAAAAGAATAACTGTTGTGCTTGCGCCCTCTTTATCCATACATGTAATAGTATAACTCGCCTCACCATTTGCAATGAGGTCTTTCTCTTGATCAACAGTAAGCCTACTGTTAAAAGACTCGAAGTGTACTTTTCTAAATCGATTGAATTGATCTTGAATGTGAATCCTATTATCAATTCCTATTTCATCACCCTTAATATTAAATAGTTTGATCACACCTGTAGAATCAGTGCGTATTGAATATGAATTGTATGTTTCGTTGTGATTAATTACTTCAACTTCTGCAAGAGAGCGGTTTCTATAATTAAAAATACCAGTATATTTCCACTCATCTAAATCTGTGAAGAATCTAGTAGTTAAGAAGCCTGTAAACCCTTCCATATGTACTACAAATGGTTCTGAAGCCATCCCATGTTCTGGAGTTTCAAGCACCATATAAGTTCCAGTATGACTGGGGGTAGATGATCCTACATACCATGTTTTCTCCAACTCACCTTCGCCAGTATAGATTTCAACTTTACGACTTGATGCCCCTAAAGTTCGGATAACATTTTCTCTTTTCTTTTCATCTACTGGAGCTTTAATTGTTGCTCTAGAAAAAGTCTTTAATAGTAAATCAGTTGATGATTTTCTGGCAGTAAACTCGCCATTGACTGTGAAATACTCATCTCCTTTATTTCTTTCAAGAACTACTTCTCCGTAGTTGTCAGCAATAAATATTTTAACTACTTCAGAGGTGTCTGCGATGGCAAATTGCGCTTCTTTATCGTTTGCAAGGTTTTCAGCATTTTTATCAAATATCCAAAGACATCCAACAACAAGTGTTGAGAGAATAAGTAGAGTTAATAGTTTAAGATTTGATTTCATGTTTAATGGCGTAAAGACGTTTCCTAACACTTAACAGAATAACTGCAACTAAAATTATAACAAAAATCGGAACAACTAANGCAATTGATTTAATCACTAATCCATTTTCNTTTATANTAGTTTGGTCTAAGTTCCTAATTGTNACAGATCTAGATCTTAATGAAATTAGANNATTTTCATCAAGTAGATAATTAATCGTATTAAGTAAAAATTCCTTGTTGTCGTAAACTACTCTCTTGGCATATCTGTCGTAACCTAGAGGTAAAATGGTTCTTCCACTAGGCTTGTCAATCACCTTGTTTTTACAAATATCTCCGTCTGAAATAACTACCATAGCTGAAGGCTTTCCTACTGACCTAAAGGCAAAGTCCGGATTATTAGTAAGAGTGTCAGGAAGTATGTCTGTGAAATGAGATTTAAACTCACCCTCTAGTAAAACAGCAAATGGTGTGTATGGTTTAGTATGAGTTGTAAAATATGAAGGTTCAAGATCAACAACAGAACTTGCAACTCTTACTGGAGCAAGATGCCTTCTAGCCTTTTCAGAACTATAGAGAAGAACAGTCTTTTTAATACTAGGATCAGTATTAACAAAATCAATGCTTGACACAAAATCAAAGTGTACTGGGTCAAGATTTGTTGTAATTGCGTGGTTAAAGTCACTTTCTATTTGTGGTATAGAAACTGGAGCAAAATACCAGCTAAACATCATTTGGTTCCTTTGATTACCAAGTGGACCAGCATCAAGCAAAATTGGAGCACATATTGGATCTAAAACCAAATCTTTATTGAGCCTCACACCATAATCAAATAACTGGTGATAGATATTGAGCTTGTTTTCAGTAGCCATTGTTACCTGATTCGTCTTTAATGAGTCAAGGTCCGTAACGACAGGATCAACCATCCACAATACCCTTCCACCTGCAAGAAGGAATTGATCAAGGATAAGTCTATCCTTATCAGTAAACATGGAATCTGGTTTGGCAATGATTGCAAGGTCAAACTTATTAACCCTGTTTTTCATTTGATCCAGCTTATCACACAAAGCATTAAGATTTGAGTCTAACCTCACTCTAGTTACTCCATAATCCTTCTCTAGAGCTAGTACAAGGTCTCCAACCTCTATTTCCTCAAGTTCACCATGCCCTTCGATAAATGCAATTTGTTTTCTATCTCTTTCTAAAGCTCTGTTTAGAGCGCTAGAAAGATGAAATTCAATGTTATCTATAGCACCTTGAATCATCGCTGAACTAGGCTGGGGAATTTCAGAATTGAAGAATTGTACAGGAATTTCCCTTCCATTACAGTGAACAATTGCAGCAGGCCAAATTATCTGATATGATTGTTTTCCCTTCTCATCAAAACTAATTCTAGTAAAGGACAGTCCACGTTCTAGAAGTGCTGCTTCGTTTTGGCCTATTGTCTGCCTATCATCTGACTCATAAATATCTTCGAATTGGAACTTAAACTTACCCTCTGAATATTTAGACAAATCCTCTAGCTTTTCTCTGATGGCAATTTCTAGCATCTTCCAACCAGCTGGATAATCACCAGTTAAGTAACAAGTGACTAAAACTTTCTTCTCCTGCTTTTTAATATCACTTAGTAGTTCGCGTGTGCCATCAGTTAGCTCATACCTATTCTCCTTTGTCACATCAAAGTTGTAATCAACTATGTGTACGGCAAAAAACAACACAACAGCAGTACTAAGTATAATTATCAGTCTGGTAGACTCTCTTGCTAACCTTCCTCTTTCAAGAGCTAGCACAAACCTCGCTGACTGTAAGAAAAACACATTGACAAACAAGAAATAAGCAATATCTCTTGTATCGATTAATCCGCTACTTAAGTTTCTGTAATGATGCTCAAATCCAAGGTTAAGAATTATATAGTCCCACGTCCCAAACAAGTCGAAGAAATCAACAGCATTAAATGCGATGTATCCAACCGTTGAAAGAATCATAGCAAAAAGGAATGACTCAAGAGGTTCCTTTGTTAAGGAACTGGCAAAGATTCCAATGGATGCCATAGTGGTTGAAAGAAGAAACAACCCTAGGTACGACCCCCATACTACGCCCATATCAAGATTCCACTGGGGTGACCCTAGGTATCCCGTCAAGTAAACAAACCAGAATGTGGGTAAAAGTGCAGTGAGTATGAGTGTTACGGCGCCTATGAATTTTGCGTTGATGATTTGGCCTTCTCTAAGTGGGTGAGTAAGTAAAAGCTCTAAAGTTCCACTTCTCCTTTCTTCAGAGAAAGTCCTCATAGTTATTGCTGGCACAAGGAAAATAAGAACCCATGGAGCAAGAGTGAAGAATGAATCTAAAGTTGCTATTCCATGTGATAAAATATTCCAACCCACATCAAACACCCACAAGAAAAGCCCTAGGATTAATAGAAACGCACTTACAACCACATAACCAAGTAGCGAGCTAAAAAAGCTTCTTATTTCCTTTAAAATTAATGCTATCATCCCTCTTTATTCCTCGTTTACATAAGTCCAAACCTCAGGCTTATTTCCAAACAATGCCTTTGTTTTAGGCCAAACAATTCCAAACAATTCTGACTTCCTGTAGTTATTTAAACTAGCCTCATCTACCCACTTGCTAATTGTCGCTCTTACGTATGGATTCGATGCATCCTCTACAAGCTTAACCTCTATGCATCCTGGTTGAGATGAGATGCCTTCTTCATGCTCTTCATATAGTTTTTCAAACTCAGTAATGGTCGCACTACTGAAAGTAAGCCTAACTATTCTTATCACTTCACGCTTTCCCATTATCTAGCAAACTCAATTCTTATTACATCGTCTTGTTGAAGCCCCAACAAGCCAGAAGCACCAACATTACCTTTATCTGGAGCTCCCCTATTAATAGCAATTTCTAAAAGCCCTAAATGATTGAATACTGCTACAGGTTCTCCTACAGTAACTTCAGAATAAGAAGTGTGAAGCTTTCTAATATCAGACCTGCTTGTCTTCATGACTATCACAAAATTTCTACCTGTCCCAACCTCTCTAAATAGATTTTTATCAATGTCAGTAACACAATTACCAAAGCCATCTACATAAACTACATGACCAGTTAATACGTGGTCTTCATAAACAGGCTTAAGAACATTCTTTGGGTTAACTAAGCTTGCTGGCCTTCCAAGTAATTCAGGAATTCCTCCTCTGGCTAAATGGGCGGCAGCTGGAACGAAAATCGATCTTTCAGGGAATGTTGGGTAATCAAAATCAGCCATCATACTGCTAATATCAAATACCGCGTCGGGGTCCTTTCCAAAAATCAAATGAAAGGTTCCAGTATCGGCACCAATAAAATACTGGTCCTCAATTCTAACAATCCTGTGAGGACACTCAGGTGTTGATTCGGTGTTTACCGCTATAATGTGAATGGTCCCTTTTGGAAAGTGAGCAACACTCGACCTTAGAACCATAGCGGCATCCGTCGAGCTAAACTTCCCCACATCGTGCGTCAAATCAACAACTTTAGCATCTGGCACAGCCGCTAAAAGAGCGCCTCTTAAGATGCCTGCGTAGAACCTTTCTGGTCCATAATCAGATGTTAATGTAATTATTGGCACTTTGCTAAGGTGGGGTTGCTATTTTTGTCCTCCATATGCATGAGACATTAATTTCTATAGAAGGCTTAGATCCGGTTGTTTTATTAGGCAACGAAAACGTTAATCTTCGAGCACTGCAAGATAAGTTCCCAAAATTACGAATCGTAGCTCGCGGGAATGATTTTATTGTAAAAGGAGATAGAGTCGACTTGGGAAGGTTTGAAGAGGTGATGAGAATGGTGGTTTGGCATGTCGACAGATACAATTCTCTATCAATTGACGACATCGAAAGACTAGTAAAATCTGACGAACAAAGCATGATGAGAGATGCTGGTAAAGACGACGTGCTAGTACACGGACCTGGAGGACACAGAGTCATGGCTCGCACTCCTAATCAGCACAAGTTGGTAGAATCCATCAAGGAAAACGACATGGTATTCGCAGTTGGCCCAGCTGGAACAGGTAAAACCTACACCGCCGTAGCTATGGCAGTAAGGGCTCTTAAGGATAAAAGGGTAAAGAAAATCATCCTTACTAGACCTGCTGTAGAAGCTGGAGAAAACCTTGGTTTCTTACCAGGCGACCTAAAAGAAAAACTCGATCCATATCTACAGCCTCTTTACGACGCACTAACAGACATGCTTCCTTATGATAAGGTTGCCGAACACATGGAAAAAGGCGTTATCGAAGTTGCACCTCTAGCATTTATGAGGGGTCGTACACTTGATAAAGCATTTGTAATTCTAGACGAAGCCCAAAACTCTTCCATCCCTCAAATGAAAATGTTCTTAACAAGAATGGGAAGAGATGCTAAATTCGTTATAACGGGCGACGCAAGTCAGGTAGATTTGCCAAACAAACAGAAATCAGGCCTTGCACACGCTCTTAATCTGCTTGAAAAAATCGATGGAATCGACATAATTAGGCTTAAAGGAGTGGATGTAATGCGCCATAGACTTGTAAGATCAATAGTAACCGCATTTGAAAACAAAGAAGGGAAATGAATTCTCCAACACCTATAACAAAAACTGATTTCAATTTCACTGGCCAAACCTCAGCCTACCACGGCAAGGTTAGAGACATGTACGGAATAGGCGACGACCTAATTGTAGCTGTAGTATCTGACAGAATCAGCGCTTTCGACGTAGTAATGCCCCGAGGCATTCCATACAAGGGCCAAGTTCTTAATGGAGTGGCTTCTACCTTCCTCAACGCAGTTAGCGACATTGTACCTACTTGGAAAATCGCAACTCCTGATCCAAGCGTAACTATTGGACATAAATGCGAACCCATCAGACTTGAGATGGTAATCAGAGGATATTTAACTGGTCACGCATGGAGGACTTACAACAAAGGACTTAGAGAACTTTGTGGAGCAGAGCTTCCTGAGGGAATGAAGGAGCACGATAGGTTCCCTACTCCTATCATCACACCAGCTACTAAAGCTGAAGAGGGCCACGATGAGGACATAGCTCCTGCTGACATTGTTTCCAGAGGCATCGTAAGCGCAGACTTGTACGCTGAGCTTGAGAGAGTTACCAGAGCATTATTTCAGCGCGGAACAGAGATCGCTGCAAAGCAAGGACTCATCTTGGTGGACACGAAGTATGAGTTTGGCTTAAGAAATGGTGAGCTGATGCTTATCGATGAAATCCACACACCTGATAGCTCTCGTTATTTCTATGCTGATGGATATCAGGCTCGACAAGAAGCTGGAGAACCACAAAAACAATTGAGCAAAGAGTTTGTTAGGGAGTGGCTTATGGACCATGATTTTATGGGCCTTGAAGGCCAAACCGTCCCTCATATGGATGACAACTTCCTAAACCTCGTAACGTCGCGATATGTTGAGCTTTACGAAAAAGTAACCGGCTCTGAATTTAGCGGTGACTCATCTAGCACTCCACTTGAAAGGATTGAAAAAGCTGTAGAAAAGTGGCTAGAAGAAAACAAGTAGATCCTTGGCGTGATGACGCCCTTGAAGCAGTAAAAACTTTAAAAGCTGGTGGAGTAATACTACACGCTAGCGATACAGTTTGGGGTTTAGCGTGTGACGCTTCAAATCCTGAAGCTGTTGCCAAACTCAGAGCAATTAAAGGCAGGGATAAAGGAACCCCAATCCTTGTACTTGCATCTGACGATGGGATGATACAGAAGCACGTTGAGTCTGTGCCTGAGCCAGCATGGGATCTGTATGACATGAACGAAAGACCCACTACCATTGTGCTTCCAGGAGGTAAAGATGTAGACCCAAGCATATTAGGTCCTACTGGATCTCTTGCCATTAGGCGCATTAACGAGCCTTGGTGTGAATTCGTGATTCGAGGCCTTGGCAGGCCAATGGCTAGCTCAAGTGCAAATCTTAGCGGAGTGCCCACACCTAAATCTTATTCTGAAATTGACGCCTCTATAGTCTCTACTGTAGATTTTGTAAGTTCACACCGTAAATCTAAACGACTCACTTCACCCCCATCATTTATGGTAGAATTTGACACAGAAGAGAGATTTAAGATTCTTCGCAAGTAATGAATTACAATTCAGCATTAGAGCACAAGGTCTTCAAGGCCATAAGCAAGGTGAGTGACAAGAACTCTGAAAGAGCTTTTGTTATTGGCGGTTTTGTAAGAGACCTTATTCTTGGAAGACCTTCTAAAGACATTGATGTTGTAACTGAAGGAAGCGGAATAAAACTAGCGAAAGCAGCTGCTAAAGAGCTTGGCATTAAGCAAGTAAGCGTCTTTAAGAACTTCGGCACTGCTATGTTCAAATGCGGTGATTTAGAGGTAGAATTTGTTGGAGCAAGGAAGGAAAGCTATTCAAGGGATAGCAGGAAGCCAGTAGTAGAAGACGGAACGCTAGAGGACGATCAGAATAGACGTGATTTCACCATAAATGCTATGGCTTTAAGCCTTGCAAAGGCTAACTATGGTGAGCTGATTGATCCTTTTAGTGGCGTTAGGGATTTGGACTTAGGAGTTATTAGAACTCCACTTGATCCAGACATCACGTATAGCGACGATCCATTAAGGATGATGAGAGCAATTAGATTTGCTACTCAACTAGATTTTACAATTTCCAGGGAAAGCATGGATGCTATTAAGCACAATGCTTCTCGTTTGGACATAATCTCAATGGAGAGAATTCACATTGAACTTAATAAAATTATATTAGCAGACAAGCCTAGCATTGGCTTTAAACTACTTTTAAAAACTGGGCTATTAGAGAAGTTCTTTCCTGAAATGGTTGCCCTTCAGGGTGTGGAAAAGAGAAATGGAATTACACACAAGGATAATTTCTATCACACTCTTGAAGTTCTAGAAAACGTATGTAAAAAGTCAGATGATTTATGGCTTAGATGGGCTGCTATTATGCACGATATAGGTAAACCTCCAACTAAGAGATTCCACCCTCAACATGGTTGGACTTTCCATGGGCACGAAGACAAAGGATCTAGGATGGTACCTAAAATTTTCCATCGGCTTAAGCTACCTATGGATCAAAAGATGAAGTTTGTCAAAAAGCTTGTTCTTCTTCACCTACGGCCAATTGCTCTGACTAAAGACATAGTTACAGATAGCGCAATCAGAAGATTGCTTTATGAAGCTGGCGATGATATTGATGCACTTATGATTCTATGCAGGGCTGATATCACTAGCAAGAACGAGGCTAAGGTTCAGAAGTACCTTAAAAACTACGATATAGTTGTAGAGAAACTTAAGGAGGTTGAGGCTAATGATAACATTAGGAATTTCCAGCCCCCGGTTACTGGAGAGATGATTATGAAAGAGTTTGGCATACCTCCTTCTAAACCAATTGGAGATATAAAAAAGGGCATCAAAGAAGCCATACTTGATGGGTACATCAAAAACGACGTAGAGGAAGCTTATCAGCTTATGCTAAAGCTTGGCGAAGAAATGGGCCTTAAGAGGATTGAACACTAATCAGCCTTACCTTTCCAGCTATCTCTTAAAGTTACAGCTCTATTGAAAACTAGTGATTCTGATGAACTATTTACGCTATCAGGTGCGAAATATCCTAGTCTAGTAAACTGATAAGTAGTTCCTACTGATGCGTCTTTTAAAGATGGTTCAAGCTTACATCCTTTTAAAACTTGAAGGCTTTCAGGATTTAAGAATTCAGTGAAGTCTTTATCCTTATGTCCATCAGGAGATTCGTCTGCAAATAGTCTGTCGTAAAGTCTTACTTCTGCATCTACTGCCTTGCTTTGTTCTACCCAGTGTAGTGTTCCTTTAGCCTTGACTCCACTATTGTCAGATCCTGACTTAGAATTTTCGAAATACTTAACGTGTACCTCAATAACGTTGTTGTTTTCATCAGTGATATGGTTTTCATACTCAACTATGTAGGCGCTCTTGAGTCTTACTGTTTTACCTGGAGCTAGTCTGAACCACTTTCTGTTTGCTTCAACTTTGAAGTCTTCAGCTTCCATCCACAGTTCTCTTGAAAATGGAATCTCTCTAGTTCCTGAGTCTGAGTCTTCAGGATTGTTTACCGATGGTAGGTATTCAATTTTTCCTTCTGGATAGTTAGTTATTATAAGCTTGATGGGGTTCAAAACTGCCATCACCCTTGGAGCAACTCTGTTGAGATCATCTCTAAGCGCCCATTCTAGCAGGCCTA
>NZRP01000044.1 GCA_002693775.1 Crocinitomicaceae bacterium
TGTGAGTATGAAGGTTGTAATGGCTGTACGTATGGGCATGCTGTGAACTATGACGCGAATGCTGTGTTTGAAGATGGGAGCTGTGAGTTTGAGGGATGTATCGATCCTTCGTACTCGAATTACAATGCGTTAGCGAATATTCAAGGAAACGCTATTTGTAGTAACTCGCCGTTGAATGCTGACTTCTCAGGTGATGGTGTGGTGCAGCTGGAGGATCTGCTAGAGTTCCTAGTGGTTTACTCTTCAGAGGCGCCGGACTTTAATGGTCAGGTTTGGGTTCAAGATGCATGTGACATTACTCCATACGAGGAAGAGGTATTGCTAGAGGGCGCAGGTTTCGAGGAAGGAGATCCAGCTGCAGATTGTTATGTGAATGAAGGCTGTATGTATGCGGGAGCTCTCAACTATGACACAGCTGCAGAAAGCGATGCAGGTTTCTGTGTTTTTGCAGGATGTACTGATTCAGACGCTGTGAACTACAATTCAATAGCAAATGTTGATGATGGTACTTGTAAATACCAAACTTGTCCTGACTTCGACCACAATGGATATATACAGTCAGATGACCTGTTAGACTTCCTAACTACTTGGGGGACTATTTACCCTGAATAAACAAGGTGTGGAGTAAATTTTAGAAAGGTCCCGACAATTAGTCGGGGCTTTTTATTTATTTGTACTTTTACCGGACAGATAGAAGAAATGGCTCTTAGTGAAATAATTTTTGCCTTTGTTATTTACCTCTTACTTTTTGGGTCAAAAGGTGTGCCTTCGTTTGCGAGAACTTTAGGTGAAGGTGTCAGAAAATTCAGAAGTGCTACAGATGAAATTCAGCGTGAAATTCTCGATACTGGTAATGAGATTAAAACTGATTTCAGAAAAGCTAAAAAGAAGGTAGAGGACGACCTCGGAGAAAATTTATGATAGTAGAATTAATCTTAGGCCTTATTCTTTTGGTTGTTGGTGGTGAAGTACTGGTGCGCCACTCATCAGGACTTGCTTTAAAGTCAAATTTACCGCCACTTATAGTTGGTCTTACTGTAGTTTCTATCGGAACATCTTCACCGGAGTTGTTTGCGTCGTTGCAGGCTGTATGGAGCGATGTTGAAGGTGCTGAAGGGATAGCTGTTGGAAATGTAATAGGGTCGAATATTGCAAATTTGGGTCTTGCACTAGGTCTAACAGCTATGATTAGTCCCATGATAGTCGATAGGCGCGTTTTATCGCTTGACTTGCCACTGATGGTTCTTGTTACCCTTTTATTTGGCGGGCTTGCATTCGATAGAGTGTTCTCATTAACTGATGGAATTATTTTGATTTCAGGACTTACGTCTTACCTGTGGTTTCAGATTTACAGGTCTAGAAGCATCAAAAATGCTAAGGTGCCAGATGAGGTTAAAGAGTCTAGCAAAGTGGCTGAAAAGAGCTTTGGTTATTTGATAATTTGCATAGTTATCGGATGCGTTATGCTTTATTTAGGATCAGAGCTGTTTATCTCGAGAGCTGTTGATGTTGCTGAGTATTTAGGCGTAAACAAAATGATCATTGGTGTCACTGTCGTAGCCTTCGGTACAAGTGTACCTGAGATAGTGGCGTCTGTTATGGCCGCATTAAAAGGTGAAGGAGATTTAGGAATTGGAAATATAGTTGGTTCAAACATCATGAACATACTACTAGTTTTAGGAGGAACATCACTATTAAAGGACTTGGAAGTAAAGTCAACAGTTATAAACTTCGACTTTTTATGGATGTTAGGTACTGCTGCCCTACTCTACCCTTTTGTAAAAATTGGAAAGAATATCAGCAGAACAAAGGGTACTATCTATGTCATTTGTTATTTGACATACATATACTTCACTTTAAATTAGCAGTTATGAGTGTACATAAAGACGCTAAGCGCATCACCACTCAGGTGGTGTACGAAATGAAAGAAAACGGCGAAAAAATCGCCATGCTTACATCTTACGATTATTCTATGGCGAAGATCGTAGACCAGGCTGGTATAGATATCATTCTTGTTGGTGATAGCGCATCTAACGTAATGGCTGGTCATGAGACTACTCTTCCTATCACATTAGACCAAATGATATATCATGCTCAAGCTGTAGTAAGAGCAGCAAAAAGAGCATTGGTGGTCGTTGATTTACCGTTTGGAACATATCAGGGAAATTCTAAAGAAGCTTTAAATAGTGCCATTAGAATCATGAAGGAAAGTGGCGCTCACGCAGTAAAGCTTGAAGGAGGCAGAGAAGTTAGAGAGTCAATTGAAAGAATTCTTTCAGCAGGAATACCTGTTATGGGTCACTTAGGATTAACTCCTCAGTCGATTTATAAGTTTGGCGCATACACTGTAAGAGCAAAGGAGGAAGCTGAAGCTCACGTATTAAAGGAAGACGCTTTCATGTTGAGCGACATAGGCTGTTTCTCAATTGTATTTGAAAAAATCCCAGCTCAATTAGCTAGAGAAGTAACTGCAGCAATTGATTGCCCAACTATTGGTATTGGAGCTGGATCTGATTGTGACGGGCAGGTATTAGTTGTTCACGACATGCTCGGAATCACTCAAGAATTTTCACCTAGATTCCTTCGTAGATATTCAAATATTGGAGATCAAATGCTTGACGCAGTGAAGAACTATGTAAGCGATGTGAGGAGTTCTGATTTCCCATCTAAGGAGGAACAGTACTAGAGTGAAAGGGTCGGATGCATCTCGAAAGTTTGTGAGGCAACCGAAGAAGCCCATCATTATGAGTACGGCTTCTAATCTTCAAGTTTTATACGAGGATAATCATATCATAGCTGTAAACAAACGCAGTAGTGATGTAATCCAGGGAGATGGCAAAGGAGATAAAAGCCTTTGTGAAGTCGTGGCTGAATATTTAGCCATTAAGCACAACAAACCAGGAAAGGCATTCATTGGAACAGTTCACAGGCTAGATAGGCCAGTGAGCGGGGTGATATTGTACGCAAAGACTTCGAAGGCGCTTTCGAGGCTCACTACTATGTTTAGGCATAGGGAGGTACAGAAAACATATTGGGCTGTGGTGAAACCGGGGATGAATCCTACTAAGGGCCACGTAGTAAACTATCTTAAGAAAAACCAAAAACAAAATAAGAGCTACGCTTACGACAAGCCAGGTGAAGACAGGAAGGAGGCCGAACTAATGTATAAGCAGGTGGGCTTTGGTGATCATTATTCATTTGTGGAGGTTATGCCCAAAACTGGAAGGCATCACCAAATCAGAGTAACGCTTGCATGGCTGGGATCGCCCATTAAGGGAGATGTAAAGTACGGAGCGAGAAGGACTAATGATAACGCTTCGGTTCATCTGCACGCAAGGAGAATTGATTTTGTTCATCCTGTTAAGAAGGAAGGATTAACAATAATTGCTCCACCACAAGAAGATCCTTTGTGGGATAAATTCTTGTCAATAGACTTAAAGCGTAGGTGAGATAAATTAACTTTGAGTTCTGTAAAATTTGAAAAGAAAAACAATAAAATTATGAGCGAACCTGAATTAATTAATTGCCTAATTATAGGTTCAGGCCCATCAGGGTTTACTGCAGCAATTTACGCTGCTCGTGCAGACATGAAGCCTGTTCTTTACCAAGGATCACAACCAGGTGGACAGCTAATGGAAACTACTGAAGTAGACAACTTCCCTGGCTACCCAGAAGGCATCAATGGCCCGCAAATGATGATGGATCTTGAAAACCAAGCGAAAAGATTTGACACAGACGTAAGATCTGGTTGGGTTACAAAGGTTGATTTTTCTGGGGAAGTTCATAAGGTTTGGGTTGGAGAAGGAGACAAAGCTTTAGAACTACACGCTAAGACTGTTATCATTTCAACTGGAGCTTCAGCAAAATGGTTAGGACTTGAAAGCGAAATCCGTCTTAGAGACATAGGTGGCGGAGTAAGTGCTTGTGCTGTTTGTGATGGTTTCTTCTATAGAGGCCAAGACGTAGTAATCGTAGGCGCCGGAGATTCTGCTTGTGAGGAGGCTTCTTACTTAGCAAAGCTTTGTAATAAGGTGACAATGCTTGTTCGTCGTGATGAGATGCGCGCTTCAAAAGCAATGCAACACAGGGTTAATGACCTTGAAAACATTGAGGTGCTTTACAACACTGAGACATTAGAGGTACTTGGAGAAGAAGCAGTTGAGGGTGTTAAGGTTAAGAACAATCAAACTGGAGAAGAAACTGTGCTAACTGCAACTGGATTTTTCGTTGCTATTGGCCACACACCAAATACTGCGATTTTCAAGGATTATATTGAACTTGATGCGCAAGGCTACATAGTCCAAACCAAACCTGGAACCTCTATCACTAATGTTGAAGGTGTATTCTGGAGCGGAGATTGTGCAGATAAAATCTACAGGCAGGCAGTAACTGCAGCCGGTTCAGGTTGTATGGCTGCCTTAGATGCAGAGCGTTATTTAGCTGCTAAAGGCGAACACTAATAAAAAATTGATATGTTAATTAGGCTTTTACTACTAGTAGCATTTCTACAAGTAGAAGGAGTTAAAATTTATACCGAGGAAGAACTTCTCGGTAAGATTAACCCTACATCGCATTCCGACTTTTCACTTGTCCCATCTGAATTCTGTTCGCGTTCTGGTATTTACCTTAGGTCAGAAGTATTAGATAAGTTTATAGTTTTAAGGCAATTAGCTGAAGAGGAAGGCATAAAACTAATAATTGTATCTGGTACACGATCGTTTAATCATCAAAAAGACATTTGGGATAGAAAGTGGACTAAACCTAAATACATGGGATGGGAGAAAATCGAAAAGGCCAAAGACATTCTTACCTATAGTTCCATGCCTGGAACCTCAAGGCATCATTGGGGTACAGATTTTGACTTGAATTCTCTCGAAAACAATTACTTCGATTCTGGTGAGGGTAAAAAAGTATACGATTTCATGGAGAGATGTGGAGGAGAACATGGATTTAAACAAGTATACACAAGCAAGGATGGTGGTAGAACCGGATATGAGGAAGAAAAATGGCACTGGTCATACATGCCTGTTTCCTCAGTAATGCTTAATCAATACAACGAATTGGTTTGCATATCAGACATTAGAGGATTTGACGGATCAGAGGTTGCAGATTCAATCAATGTAATTGGTGTGTTTGTAAATGGAATTGCAGAATAATTTTTGTTTATTTCTTTTATTTTGTTTATTTCGTTTAATTTTGAGTCGATTTTACTCAATTCTACAATCACATGCCACCCTCTTACACATCTAGCGAAAAAGTAATAGCAAGGGAAGCATTAGAATTTCTAAGCTCTCATGCCCCCACATTATTAAATGAAGCAAAGACAGGTTCGCTTAACATCACGATCGAGGAGCAGGCCATCTCTTTCCGTGTTCCTAAAAAAGCCTTTAACGAACTAATTAGGAATCTTTCGAACATGTCTCAAGGATCCAATAACACATTAACAACAACACAGGTTGCAAACCGACTAAACGTTAGCAGACCACATGTTGTAAAACTCCTCGAAAGTGGCGTTATTGCACACACGAAAGTTGGAAAACATAGAAGAGTTAAAGTAAGCGATTTACTCGCGTACGAGAGAAGGTTATAGATGACGGAGACAACGAAAAACTACCTTCTACTACACCTGGTTGTGGTGATATTTGGGTTTACTGGGATACTTGGAAAATTAATTACGATTGATGCAGAGCAGCTTGTATTTTGGCGAGCTGGGATAGGCGGTCTCGTGATTATGGTTTGGCTTGCCCTACGTGGGGAAATCACAGCTAAATCCCCATCCACACTCCTTAAAATGGCTGGTGTGGGCCTTATAGTCGCAGCACATTGGATAACATTCTTCGCCTCAATAAAAGCAAGCACAGTTAGCGTTGCATTAGTGATGTTTGCCACGGCCCCCATGTTTGTAGGAATCATCGAACCGATAGTGTTCAGACGCAACATAGACCCAAGAGAACTTGTAATTTCAACCATAGTCCTAGCAGGCGTCGGCACAATCTTCAGTCTAGATACAGACTACCAAGAGGGAATGATACTAGGAATTATCTCTGCTTTCCTTGCAGCTACATTTGCCACGCTCAACGGAGTTCTTGTAAAGCAATACGACGCCAGCAACATTTCAATGATTGAATTACTTTCTGCTAGCATAGGTACAGGAATTATTTTGATTTTCTCAGGAGAATTCAACTCAGAAATGATCTACCTATCCTCAACAAACTGGCTCTGGATCACCCTTCTTGCAGTTGTTGCAACTTCGTTTGCTTTTATCGTTAGCACTCATGTTATGAAAGTACTAACTCCATTCACTACAGCAATTGCAATTAATCTCGAACCCATCTATACAATAGTTATTGCGCTGATAATATTTGGAGAAGAGGAAGTAATGGGCCCCAATTTTTATCTAGGAGCATCTCTCATCATAGGAGCGGTGATAATTAACACCATAATTAAGAAGAAGTAATGTTGTTAAATACAAGTGTGAATTGCTAACGTTTAACGAGATCACTAAATTTTCTGAAATCAATCATTTACCTAATCAAAAAGAAGAAATAAAATTAATGGAACCATTTTGGATCACTTATTTTACTTCAAAATCAATTATTACTCAACAATAAACTTCTTCTCTACTGAACCATCATCATAGATATAGAAGAGGATTTGGTTGGTTGATTGAGTTACTTTTCGACCACAAGCATCAATTATTTCAATTAGATTTTTAGATGATGTTAAAGAATTCATATTAACATCGGAGGTATTACAATCTAATTTTCCATCCATTCCATACTCAGATAAGTGACTCCAAATTACTTCATGTGAAACAATATCCATATTGCCAAATGTCCCTGGCCAGTCATGACCACCACCAATTACTTTGTAGTGGTATAAATCAATACATTCATCTTCAGACGACCAAGAATATAACTCGACGGTGCTTCCATCATTTGAGTTAATGTCAGGTATTAATGAAAGATTTGATGTTGAAATCAGATTGTTATTTTCTATCCACAAATCATTAGTTGCATTATTACTATGGTAGTAAAGGGTACCTTCATATGTAATGCCATCATAATTAGAAATATAATCATTAGTTCCCAAAATTGTAACTACTGGCGTAGGATGGATTACTTCACAATTATCATAAGTTTCAGCATACATAGTTCTTGCTACAACACCAATTCCAGTTATTTTGTGATTTAGTCTGCACCCTAAATCAAAAGTAAAACCACCACCATTTGAATATCCTAGAGCATAGACTCTATTTAAATCAATATTGAATTGAATATGTAAGTGATCAATTAGATTCTCAATAAAAGTTATGTCACTGTGTGGATTTGGAACAGTGAATGGCAGATTCCCTGAAGTTACAACTTGCCAATTAGTTTCTTGATTGTTGTTTGGGTCAGGATAAGCATTTGGATATACAACAATAAAATTCTGTTCATCAGCCAAATCTCTCATATCAGATGTGTACAATTGATCATTTGCAGTACCTGCACCACCATGAAAGTTTAACACTAAAGGTAATGATGCATTATTATTAAATCCAGATGGTAGATAAAGTGTATATGTCCGATTTAAGCCATCAACTAAGATAGATTCGTTACTAAGCTGAGCAAATACACTCACACTAAATAAACATGAGAAAGAAATAAATAGGAAAAATCTCATAAACTCAAATATCGGAAACTTTTGACTATCCTCTTGTATTCAACCTCTACTCTTTCTCTAAGATGTTTTAAGGTGGAATGGTTACCAGATGAAAGGAATGTAGATTTGAAATAACTAAATGTCAAAACAATAGAAAATATTATGTCAAGTAGAATTCTTTCAAGCGTGATAGTAACGATTATACTTTTTCAATCTTTAGTTATAGCTCCAACAGCTAATATGGAATTAACAGCAGAAGAAGCATCTGTATTTTTACGATGTATTTGGCCAAAATTTTTTATCATCATTTGCGTATTAAGTTTAGCTAATCTTTTTAGGGATTATAATCACAAATACAATTTACTTGTTAATATTATAACTGTCGTATTTATGACATTATGTTATGTTTTGGTCAAACCCATAAATAATGCGATGGATAATGGGGCCATGACAACTTGGAAAGCTCTACATATGTTGACCGTAGGATTAACATTGACAGCATTAATTCTTCATTTAACCTTCGTCTTTAGAGGTACAAACAAGACATTATCACGTCTAATTAAGCGGGATGTTTAACACTCCTTCCTTCTATTTACAAATAGATCATAAAAATTGTAGATTTGATTAATTCCTAAGTACAAAATAGCAGGAAGAAAAGATGAACAATGTTTTTGGAGAACCATTAAAACCATGTTGTTATGAGCCAATTACCGGTTATTTCAGAGATGGATTTTGTAAAACTGACCAATCAGATTTTGGCCAACATACAGTGTGTGCAATAATGACAGATAAGTTTTTAGCTTTCTCAAAGAAAAGAGGCAATGATCTATCAACGCCTAATGACCAATTTTTGTTTCCTGGGCTGAAAGAAGGAGATAAATGGTGCATATGTGTTTTAAGATGGATGGAAGCATTAAAGGCTAATTGTGCGCCAAAAGTTGAGTTAGAATCGACAAATGAAAAAGCATTAGAATGTGTTTCTATCCATGAGTTGATAAAACATGCAAACAAAACCTCAACTTGAATTACCTTCATTTTTTAATCAGAAAGCGACATCAACAAATAAACACCAAAACCTTGAGACCTACAGCAATAAGCATCGTTCATTGGAAGGGTTGGTTGCTTTTTCTCATGATGAGTATTGAAATACAAGCCCAACTACTAGCGAAACCACTACAACTCGATAGTGACACAATTATAATGGGTGGTGGATGTTTTTGGTGTATTGAACCCATAATGGCATCATTGGATGGTGTAATGAATACTACTTCAGGATATGCTGGGGGGACAAACAAAGAGCCAACATACAAGAGCGTTTCCTTAGGAAAAACAGGTCATGCTGAAGTAGTGCAAGTTACTTATGACAAAACCCGGATTTCCTTAACCCAATTGCTTGAAGTATTTTTTGAATCACATGACCCTACTACGCTCAATAGACAAGGTGCTGATATCGGATCACAATATCGAAGTATTATTTTGTATCGAACTGAAGAACAAAAACAAATCGTAGACCAATTTATAACATCCATTTCCAAGCATTACAATTCACCAATAGTCACCGAAATTGCTCTCTCATCTAAATTCTATGAAGCAGAACAATATCATCAAGATTATTTTCACAACAATAAATCAAATAGATACTGCACAATGATTATTGAGCCTAAACTGAAAAAAGTAAAAGAAAAATTTTCGACTATAATTAATCAAAAATGATTGTGATGTCATCAATAATTTTTTATGGTTGCGAAATAGAAGTATATAAATCTTTCTTTAGTGAAGAATATTCGGATATGCTCTTTAATCTTTTGAAGAGCGAAACAGAATGGGCACAAAATGAAATTGTGATTTTTGGGAAAAAATACAAAATACCAAGACTTAACGAATGGTATGGATCCGTAAATATGAATTATTCTAATATCAATTTCGCAGCAAAGCCCTTAACAAAAACCTTAAATCAGGTTCGTAAAAACATTGAAAAAGAAACCAGCTCACATTATAATTCAGTACTAATGAATTTGTACAGGAATGGAAAGGACTCGATGGGCTGGCATTCCGATGATGAAAACATCTATAATCCAAAAGCTCCAATCGCATCATTAAGTCTAGGGGGTTCAAGATTGATGAAGTTTAAAAAAAAAACAAAAAAGGGATTAGGTAAGAAAACTCTCGAATTAAGACTTAATTCAGGAGATTTAATTATAATGAAGCATCCAACTCAAGAGATGCTCAAGCATTCAATTCCAAAATCATCAACTGATATTGAAGAGAGAATTAATCTAACATTTAGATCGGTAATCGAAAAACAAGATGCTTTTAAAACTAAATACTGAAAGACCTAAAAAAGAAAAACTATTACAAGAATTAACCGGAGATAGTTATAGTTTTTTTGAGCGAATACAAAACAAAATATTTGGATCACCTAGGTATGATATTATAAGTATCGAACCAGATATTTTTAAAGAAAAACCACCAGGAAGAATATGTGCTAATCTAGAAATTAGAAAAAAAGGGGTTGTGGTTTATTTTAGATTCAATCATGATGAATACGCCATAGCTACAAGTTTTCATCAATTAACAGTCATGAAAGGACAAAACTTAGTGATTCAATTAAACTCTCACAGACTCTTACTTAAAATTCCCAAGAATAATCAACATTTAACCTTTGCAAGGAACTTAATAAATCTCAAGGCAAAATTTTTGGAATCCTCAAATATTATCCCAGCTAATTCAAAAGGGACTTAAAACATAAAATAATTCATCAATTTTAATTGTCATAAATTTTGTATTTCATTTAAGTTTAATGGCGGTATTTCGCCTAGGCAGGGTACACATGAAGATTGTGAAAACATCTGATTTTTTTATTTCATTAACTCCAAAAAATTACATGAATGGAAAACAATCTATCTCGATCTCTTCACTGGTTCAGAAATGATTTGCGTTTAGACGACAATTTAGCATTAGCGAAATCTTTAGAATATGACCAAGTAATTTTAGTGTATATACTGGATGAACATTTTTGGAATAAGGATAGATGGGGACATATTAAAACTGGGACATTTAGAACACGTTTTCTTTTCGAGAGTATTCATGATTTAAAAATTGAAATTGAAAAGCTCGGTGGCTATTTAATGATTAAGCAAGGAAAACCTGAAGAAATATTACCCTTGATAATGGAAGAATTTTCTTGCAATACTTTAATTGCTCAAGCTGAGCATACAACTGAAGAGTTAAAGACTGAGAAGTTAGTTGAGGATGCTATTAATAAAATCGGAGGAAATTTTAATTGGATTGAAGGACATACACTTTATCATCCTGAGGACGTAAAGATTTTATTTGATAAAATCCCCGATGTATTTACAACTTTTAGAAAAAAAATTGAAAAACATTGTGATGTTCGCGAGTGTATTTCAGCTCCTAAAAAAATCAATTGTCCCCAAAGTTTAATTTCAGATGAAATTCCAGATTTGGCAGAATTTTTAGAACAATCTGACCAGAAACTAACTCCTATTGATTATCGAAGTTCCTTTCCATTTAAAGGTGGACTTAGTAAAGCAAGAAAGCGACTTAAATATTATTTCTGGGATAATAATTGCCTTAGTATTTATAAAAAAACGAGAAATCAACTTTTTGGACAAGACTATAGTAGCAAGTTCAGCCCTTGGTTATCTAACGGATGTATAAGTCCTAGAAGAATAAGAAGTGAGGTAAAGAGGTATGAAAATGCATACAAACCTAACCAAAGCACTTATTGGCTTGTGTTCGAATTAATATGGCGAGATTTTTTTAAGTTTATAGCAATACAACATGGATCTCGTATTTTTCATAAAAAAGGAATCAAAAGAAAGATAGTACCAAGTAATCAAAATAAAATATTATTTGAAGAGTGGAAAAAAGGAGAAACTTCTGATGCATTTGTCAATGCAAACATGCGAGAACTTTTAAATACAGGGTATATGAGTAATCGTGGACGACAAAACGCTGCGTCATACTTAATTCATGATTTGGGGATTGATTGGCGACTCGGAGCATCATGGTTTGAACATTTATTAATTGACTATGATCCTTCGAGTAACGTTGGAAATTGGGCATATATAGCTGGAGTTGGGAATGACCCAAGACAAATAAGAAAATTTAATACACTCAGACAAGCTGAGATATACGATAGAAAAAATCAATACCGTAATCTTTGGAATTCTGATATTATTAGCATGAATTTATAAATTCATCATATCCTTATATCGCACACTCTTTATTACTGATATTTGCATTATGCATAAAATATTAATATTTACATTTATTTTTCTGTTTTCCATTCTAGGCTTAAATAGTCAAACACTTATTTCTCCAAGTAATGAGATTGAACTTGTTTTCTCAATTTCAGATAGAGGCGAACCCCTATATAATTTATATTTTAAGGGTAAAGAAGTAATTAAACCCAGTACTCTTGGTTTTGAAATTTCAACATATTTTTCTGGATTTTCATTTACAAAAAATGATTTTTTAAGTAATTACTCATCTGATTTTCGATTACTTCAATACACAATTGATAGTTATGACGAAACTTGGTCTCCAGTTTGGGGTGAAGAAAGTGCTATAAGAAATAACTATAATGAATTATTTCTTGAACTTGAACAAGAGTCTACAGGAAGAAGGTTAAATATTAGATTTCGACTTTTTGATACTGGCCTTGGATTTAGATATGAAGTTCCTGAGCAGAAAGAGTTAGGTCATTTTATTATAAAAAATGAGTTAACTGAATTTGCTTTGACTGGAGATCATATGGCTATATGGATTCCTGGTGATTATGACAGTCAAGAATATGATTATAATACTACAAGACTATCAGAAATAGGGTCAACTTTTGATGTCGCATATACAGAAAATGTTTCTCAAAGTTCATTTTCTAAAACCGGTGTGCAAACGTCATTACAGATGAAAACAGATGATGGAATTTATATAAATATTCATGAGGCAGAACTAGTTGATTATTCAACTATGCATTTAAACCTTGACACTAATAACTTCACGTTTACTTCATGGTTAACTCCTGATGCCATTGGAAATAGGGCATATATGAATTCCCCATGCAAAACTCCTTGGCGAACTATAATAGTAAGTGATGACGCAAGAGATATTTTGGCCTCTAGAATTACATACAATTTAAATGAACCTCTTGCAATCGATCCATCATGGATAAAACCAATTAAATATATAGGAGTATGGTGGGAGATGATTACAGGAAAAAGCTCGTGGAGTTATACCGATGATTTTAAATCAGTTCAATTAGGAGATACAGATTATACAAATGCAGTAAGGAAAGAAAACCATGCAGCAAATAATGAAAATGTGAAATTTCATATTGACTTTGCTGCATTGCATGGTTTCGATGCAGTGTTAGTTGAAGGATGGAATATTGGTTGGGAAGATTGGTTTGGAAATTCAAAAGAGTATGTTTTTGATTTTAAAACTCCGTATCCTGATTTCGATATTAAAGAATTAAATGACTATGCACATGAGAAAGGTGTTGAATTAATCATGCACCATGAAACATCTTCGTCTGTTAGAAATTATGAACGACATCTAGATGAAGCGTACTCATTCATGAATGAGTACGGATACAACGCTGTTAAAAGTGGATATGTAGGTGATATTATTCCGAGGGGAGAGACTCACTACGGTCAATACATGATCAATCATTATAACTATGCAATTAAAAAAGCTGCCGAATATAAGATTATGATTAACGCACATGAAGCGGTAAGACCAACAGGAATTGCTAGAACATATCCTAATTTACTTGCTAATGAGTCCGCTAGAGGTACTGAATATCAGGCATTTGGCGGATCTAAACCCAATCATACCACAATATTACCATTCACTAGGCAGATAGGTGGACCAATGGATTACACACCAGGCATATTTGAAATGGATATCAGTAAATTAAATCCTTACAATGGCTCAAAAGTCAATACTACTTTAGCCAATCAACTAGGTTTATATGTGATAATGTATAGCCCTTTACAAATGGCCGCAGACTTACCAGAAAACTATATGAGGTTTATGGACGCATTTCAGTTTATTAAGAATGTCCCTGTTGAATGGTCAAAGTCAATTTATTTAGAGGCTGAACCTGGAGAATATGTAACTATAGCTAGAAAAGATAAAAACAGTGATAATTGGTATGTCGGCAATTCTAATGGTTATGAAGAAAGAATTTCAAATGTTTCTCTTTCCTTTTTAGACACGAATACAACTTATAATGCTATGATTTATAAAGATGGTAATGATGCAAATTATTCATCAAATCCTCAATCATACATAATAGATACAAAATTTGTTACATCCAACGATACGTTAATGATAAATACTGTCCCCGCTGGTGGGTTTGCAATTGAACTCTCACCTATGAAGAAATAATTTAGTTACATCCAACCTGAAAACTCTGCATTTGCGTCCTCCATAATCCGGGCATTAACCCTGTTGGATTGATGTTTTTTATAAACGTAACTTCAATTTCAGAGATATTTTCAGAAGGCTCTAAATCAAACATTTCCTCTGGAATAAACGTATATACAAAATATCTTTCCTCGACATTATATGATGGAAGAAAGTTTGACTCTAATATATTGAACATCTGATTCTGTGGAGAATTTTCATATGTATTCCCCATACTAGTATTTGTTCTTAAATGAATTGAAATATCTCCATTCATTAATATTTCCTTATTACTTGCAGTTAAAGAATCAGGGTTAAAATTTATATTGACTTCTTGGCTTATGTTATAAAATATAGTGAAGTAGTCATCCTGTTGCATTACTTGTGGATGCGGACATAACCTATCCTCACATGGAGGAGGAATAAGTGTTATATCAAAGTCTCTTGACTTGTTCTCAAGGTCATTATTCCCTCCATCAAGTCCATTCTTTTTCTTAACTAAATAGCTTAGTCCATTTGAATATGCAGTGTTTTCATTTACTCCATAAAAATCCGTAATCACAACATCAATAAACCAAATATTAGGGTTGTTTTCACTTTGTGTCATTCTTAGCTCTTCGTTTGAACTATCCCACGAACCGTTACCAACTATAGGTTCTGCTGGCAACCACGACCAAAGATACAGTGGGTCATCAGAAGTTGCATCTTGTAGGTTAGGACATTCACAATCTGGTTTAGATATATCTACATTAATTCTTGTAATTGAATTCACATTAGTTGGAACAGGTTGAATATAAGCAGCCTGACTAAATACCAAATTATATATGCTTAAAGAACATAGAAATAGTATAATTTTCTTCATTGTCTTACGAATCTGTACTCATAGCTCACAACTTGATCATCTTCACATTTCCTAACAAATCGTAGATTTAAATTATCATCAAAAATTGTAGGTGGATTTAAAAGAAAAAGATCTAGAACTGTATTATTGTTTTCCAAACTAATTCTATCAGGATATACATTATCATATTGGGATAATTGTGAATTATAAAGGTCCCATTTGCCTGAATTACCAAAATAGTTTTTCCCTGATATCAAATCAGTTGTATCCATTTGAAAAGTCATTGAATCTTTATCAAATGTGATAATGAAATTCTGATAAAAATTCGATAAGTCTAATTGTTTTTTNTCNGGTGCTTTTTCGTCGATTTGTAACACATTNTCTAAAAGCCAACTTCCNGAAATTGCTTCNATTTTATCAGAAGGACTTCCTAAATCNCCNTAATATGGATCTCGGCAACTTGATAGAAGTATAATTGATATTATAAATAAAGTAAATCTATTCATGACAATAACTTAACAACCTCCTGGAGGATTCTGAACAAATAAGTTTGTTTGTGACGTTGCTGGAAATTGTAATAAAAATCCATCACAACTCCATAAGGCATTTCTAATTTCTAAATCTTGTTCATAAAACACACCATGTTGTTTTAGACTATATAATCTATCACCTTCAAAGCATAGCTCTAGTTGTCTTTCTCTTGTTATTACATCTAATAATTCTTGATCAGTAACCGAAGAATTTACAATCTGAGAAGCAGTTATATAGGCTCTTGAAATTATTTTATTTATGTCTTCCGTTGCTTGAATAAGATTACCTAGACGGGTTTGAATTTCAGCTCTTAAAATATACATCTGCGTCAGGTGTAAAATTGGAACATTAAAGTACTCTTTGTTAAACTTTTTAATTGCAATAAATTCATTTTCTAATCCAATGTTTTTTATCTCAAACCACGCTGTTCTTCTATCTTCATTGATTCCAAACTCTTGAGTCATATCATATATTGATGATGAAGCTCTTAAGGTCGGATTATCATTTACATCAGATCGATAGTTATTTGAAAACCCCGACGAACGTACATCTAAATTAGAAGTTGAAATCGTTCCAAATATCATTTCTGAATTACTTGTACTTCTATACCTCTCAAGAAATAAACTGTCATTGTCTAATGTAAATTTTCCTGAATTTATAACTGAATTACAACTAGATAGTGCACTATCTAAATTATTCATTTGAAAATAAACATGTGCTAATAAAGCATCGGCAGAATATTTTGTCGCATAGTTTCCGTTGCTTAACGGTAAATTATCTGATGCATATTCCAAATCAGATATAATAAAATCATAAACCTGATCCACAGTATTTCTAGGTAAAGGACTCGGGTCAGTAGAATTTTTAATTATTATTCCATCATGACTATTATCTATCGTATATCCAAATGGATGTGCAAATAAATTTACTAAGTCATAATGACATAACGCTCTAATAAACTTAGCCTCTGATTCTAATCTAATCGCATCTTCACTAGATAATGAATCGACGATATCGATATTTTCTATGAGGTAATTACAACGATAAATTGCAATATATGGTTGTTGATAGTACTGTCCAACAGTCCCATTGAAATACAAAGTATTTCGATTGTAGACCTCCATGTAATCATAGTTATTGTTTGGCGCAGCAATATTGTCAGCCATTAATGTTTTAAGATTTTGGCAAGTTCCGTTATATGTATTTGCCAGAACATCATATGCAGAATTTAAAAGTTGTTGAAGATCATCAGCATCTTGTATCGCATCCTCTGCTAAAATCTGGTTATCAGGAGGAAATGATAAATCACTTTTATTACACGAAATAAATAGTGAACACAGTAATATCAGTATATATATCTTTCGCATTAGAAACTTAAATTAATACTCAGATTTACAGTTTTCTCTTGAGGTGGTGTTAAGAATGTAATATTTGCGCTCATATTTCTATCAGCATTATCCTCAAAATCTCTAGCAATTTCTGGATCCAAACCGGGATATTTTGTTATTGTTAAAAAGTTGGTGGCAGATAATTCAACACGCATCTTATCAATTTTCCAATCCTTTATTTTTGATTTTGGGACATTATATGCAAGTGAAAAATTTCTAAACCTCAAGTAACTTCCATCATGCAACCATAGGTCTGTATTTATCCATGGAGTAGAAGCACCATATGTTAATGGATCCATAGTTAATAAAGGGTATGTCGCTATATCACCTGGCTCTCTCCATCGATCATAAATTCTTTCGTCAAAGTTCCAATCGGTAACAACACCAAGCTGACGCTTTGATGAAGAATCATATATATCTGCTCCAACTTGGAATGTTAAAACCAAACCAATATCAAAGTTTTTTATCGAAAACGTATTTGTTAACCCACCAACAAAGTCTGGTAATACATTTCCAACAGGGACGCGATTTGCAGGATCCCAATCATAGGTTTCATTACCATTTATGTCTAAATAAATAGGTCTCCCATTATCAGGATCAACATGAGAAAACCTTACCAAAAAGTTTGTGCCAACAGGCATTCCTACAACAACTCGAGTATCATTTGTTCCACCAGCAACAGCATCTTCAGAATATGGACCTATACTGACTATTTCATTATAATTATGTGCAATGTTAAAATTAGTTGACCAATTGAAATTAGGTTTTTCAATATTGTGTGATGCTAGACTTAATTCAATTCCTTTGTTTAATATTTCTCCCACATTATCCCAATAACTTGTAAAACCAGATGAAGGTGGTAAGGAAATATCCATAATCACACCTTCAGAATATTTCCTGTACGCTTCAAGTGTGAAGTGAACGCGATCGTCATACAAACCACCTTCTATTCCAATATCAAGTGTTTTTGATGATTCCCATTTTAAATCAGGATTTTCACGTCTAATTGGAAAGATAATGGGTTCGTTGTTATAACTTATTGAATTCGTTGTATCTGAAAAAGTTGCCCTCCATTGATCGTTTGGGATATTAGCATTCCCGGTTTTTCCGTAACTAACTTTAAATTTTAAGAAATTAATATTATCAACTCGTTTGATGAAACTTTCTTCAGATAATATGTATGCAAATGATGCGGAAGGGAAATAACCATAAATATTATTAGATCCAAATCTCGATGAACCATCAACTCGCATTGTCCCTTGTAAATAGAATTTGTCTTTAATGTTGTATTTACCTCTAGTAAAATAACTTAGAAATGCATATCGTGACGAGGGAGTACTTAGTTCAATAGTTGTATCTAAGTCACTGACTTGATTGATAGGACCTAAAACATTATTTGTGGAAATAGATGAGTACTGATTTTGTGATTTTTGATATTCATACCCAACAAGAAAAGAATATTTATTATTGAAAATATCATTGTCAGAATAACCTGAAATTAAATTTATATTTTGATTTTCAATTCTTGTATTATATCTACTTGCTTGTCCAGCATGATTGAAGAAAGGATTTAACAATTGTGGTATATAAATATCTTCTTGAAAATTCATCAAGTCTTGTGAAGCTGATCCTTTCAAATACATTTTATCATTTACACGATATATCGCTGATAGGTTATATATATCCCTTCTCTCAATATTTGTCCATTGTTTTAAGTCCCTTGTTCTTACAGGATTACTTGCACCTTGAAAGTAGCTGCTATCATTAATGAAAACAGGATAAATAGGTAAAGCCGTAGACATAGCTTCACCTAGTCCACCTGACCATGCTCCGTCTATTCGATTGTTTGTCCCTATGCTTCTTGATAAGTTGCCTGAAATTGTTAACCTATCAGAATATTTATAATCACAATTTAACCGCCCACTTAATCTTTCGTAACTATTACCAACTAAATAGCTATCATTTATATCATAGCTAATATTTGAATAAATATTAAAATCTTCATTTTTATATTTAACCGAATAGCTATATGCATTCTTAACTCCGACACCTACAGTTTCATTAATCCAGTTAGTATTGTTATTTATAGCATCTTCCCAACTTATACCGCCAGGTAAAGGTGCTAATCCAACATTTCCATCATTTTCCCAAGCCTCTTGATATAGTAATAGATAACTATCTGTATCTGTCATCCTGGGAAGCGCAGTTGGAGTAGAAAATCCTATTCTACTAGTGAAATCATATGAAATGCCTTTTTTATTTGCTTTTTTTGTTGTGATTAAAATAACACCATTTGCACCTCTCGAACCATATATACCTGTAGCAGCTGCATCTTTTAAAATTTCAATAGATTCGATATCATTGGGGTTTAGAGTAGCAAGTGGATTGTTATTCATCCCACCTGAATTACCTTTTATGAAATAATCCTGTGTAACTGGTATTCCATCTAAGACATATAGTGGGTCTCCACCTGCACTTATAGATGCTACACCCCGAATACGAACTACTGAGGACGATCCTGCCATTCCACTTCCTTGAGTAATTTGTACACCCGCAGCCTTACCTTGGAGCGCAGCTTCAAAGCTTGGAGTAGGAATGTCAGTAATATCTTTGGCGTCTATTTTTACGATTGTACCCGTTAAATCTCTCCTTCTATCAACTGAATAACCTGTGACTATGGCTTCTTCTAGATATGAAGATTCTTCTTTAAGCTGAATATTTAATACTTCTCTAGCTGATTCATTTATAAACGTTATTGTTCTTTTTTCGCTCTTATATCCTATGTACGAAAAAACAATATTGAAAGTTCCTGTTTGATTAATTTTAATTTCAAAATTACCTTCAAAATCAACACTGGTTCCTTTTTGAATCTCTTCTATATAAACACTTGAAAATGATAGCGGGTTACCATCTTGATCAGATACGGAACCTAAAATTGTTTGGGCAATGGTCATTAGACCAAATCCGCAGGTAATAAAAACTAAAATCAAAAACTTTTTATACATTGATTAATAGCTTTTTTCGAACAATTTCACCATTAATTAAAGTAATAGTTATAGTGTATAGTCCATGACCTAGAGTAGAACAATCTATAATCTTTAAGGAGGAATTTAGATGCAACAACTTTTTACCTGATAAATCAAAAATTTCATAGCTTTCTATATCATATTCAGATTCAATAAATAAAAAATCACGAGTGGGATTAGGAAAAATTTTTACATCACAATTATTCGTGTATCCTTCATCAAAACTAAGTTGAATATCTGCTGATAAATCAGGAGTTGGCGTTTCGAAATCTGTAAAAATTAAATATTCACCCGCTTCTAATTGTAGATTAAGATTAATGTCATTAACCTCTAAACTAGTTCCTTCAAAGTAATTATACCATGTTCCTGAATATGGGAAATCAGGCGACACCTCTTGCGCTTGAAGACCAAAATTTCCTACAATACATACATTTTCATAAGGTGAGTATAGGTTAATTTTTTTTATGTTTCCGCTTAGATTGACATTAAAATCGGAAGTTTTAAATATCTCATACTCAGTTTTTAGAAAATTTAGTGCCTTTACTGTTTTAAGAAGTTTTACTCTATTTGGATTTATCAGATAATCCCATCTAACTGGTTTAGGAGCAGTTCTACAATTATTATTTATTGTTCCATTTTCACAGTAGTTTATTGAATAATCATATCCAATTTCTCCAAACTGCCATATCATTTTTGGTCCAGGTATGGGTATTAGAAAAACAAATGAAAGTTCTTGTCTTGCAAGAGAAGTATTACTCATTTGAACAAAATAATCTGATGATGAATTACCGAAGTTGATATTATTAAACATCAATCTTTCCTCATCATGACTTTCCATATATGAAATTAAGTTTGGGCTTCCCCAACCTCGGTTGGTATAAACTCCCCAACTTAAATCGCCACCATATCCCATACTTGCTTCAGTGTAGTCACTATGCATGTTACCCCAAAGTAAAAATCCATTGTTGGAGAGAACTTGTTCTTCATCATTATTTGCGAAGTGTTCTAGGATAAAATACTTTTCTGGATAATTAGACCATATATGATTAGCATATTCAGTAAGTATATTAATACGGCTTTGATCATATGCGTTCCATAATTCAACATTTCCAATCGTATTATTTTGTGTGAATCCCTTTGAAAGATCTAGTCTAAATCCATCAATACGATATTCTTCAACCCAAAACTTAAATACTCTTTTACAGAACTCTTTTGTTTTTTCTGATTCATGGTTGTAATCATAACCTACATTAAAATCATGTCTTGGCTGTTGATTGAACCATGGATTATCTGGGCTTGGTTGTCCCCAATCTCCTATATCTTCATCAAAATACATTCTAACTTGGGGGTTACTTCCAAAAGAATGATTTAATGCTATGTCCATTATAACAGCAATATCACGAT
>NZRP01000045.1 GCA_002693775.1 Crocinitomicaceae bacterium
TCCCCCAAAGGATACCAACTAAAGCAGCAATGAATGTTGAGGTGATAAATGCCTTGCCAGTTGCAACTAGCAGGCTTTTATTCCACTGAACATAAAAGAGACTTAGTCCAGCAACAAGTAGTGGTAGTTTGATACTTAGTGCATCAATCCCTGCTTGTTGATCATCTGACCAGAGCAGTGAGAAAGCCGCCCAAATAAATCCAGCCACTAAGGATCTTGAAAGAATTTTATTAGATGGCTTAACTTCTTTTCCTTCTGCAAGTGCCAAAATAAAACTCAAGCCCATTAACCCCACTCCAAGGCTAGTGCCAAATGGTGTTAATGGCATAGAGGCTACCGTAACAAGTAAACCTAATGATAATATTTTATTTGGCAGGCCCAAGTAGGATGTTCATATACTCACCTGACTCTAGAATCTCAATAGCTTTTTGAGAATTTGGATCCTTAGGGAGTTGATATTTGAAAAGACCATTAGTGTTAGTCTTATGGTAAACGATTTCTTCTTCTAGAGCTGTTCGGATTTGGTCTTCATTTTTTTGAATATCGACCAAAATATTTGGGGCAGTTGAAGATTTAAATGTCTCTAAAAGAGCTGCATTTTTTACAAGTAAACCATCATCTTCTAGAGAGGTCTCCAGGATGTCCAAGAGCTCATTTGTAGCGCATTCATAAGGAGCCTCTCTTTCAGTTGATACAAATTCACTTTGTACAAATGCAATGAAATCATTATACAATTCATCACTTAATTGATAGCTTGAGGGATCTTCAACAACGATATCTGGCCTGCTGATTACAAAATCAAAGAAAACGTCATTTTTAAGTAAACCAGTCAGGACATAGCCATAGTACTCAGCATCTATTTCAATGTCTGGGAAAACGCCTCTTCCTTCAAGTATGGGCCTACCATTTGCTGTGTAGAACACTTTTAGTGTGGAGTCGGCAGCTTCTGTTGCATCTCCATTTGCGCTGTAATCTAATCGTTGCACACATCTGCCACTTGGTGTATAGTATTTAGCTACAGTGATTTTCATTCGAGAACCGTATGCAAGGTCTTTAGTCTGTTGAACTAGGCCCTTTCCAAAGCTTTCTCTTCCAATTATAACTGCTCTATCTAATTCTTGAAGTGCGCCAGATACAATCTCTGATGCTGAGGCGCTTTTCTCATCGATTAATACGGCAAGAGGGATGTCTTTAAGAAGCGGATTTCTTAAAGCACTATAACTTTTATTCCACGCTTCAGTCTTGCCTCTCATCTCAACTACTTCTGTACCCTTTGGCACGAAAAAGTTTACAATGTTTACAGCCTCACGAAGCAAACCTCCACCATTACCTCTTAAGTCTAAAACAATATTCTCAGCTCCGAGTGAGTCTGTTAGGTGCACTAATGACTTTTTAACTTCAGACGAGGCGGTTTTAGTGAATTTATCTAGGATCAGGTATCCGGTTTTTTCGCTGATCATTCCTGAATAAATAATGTCTGGAGATTTGATTTTCATCCTCTCGAGAGTAACAGCTGTTTCAGATGATTCGCCGTACTTGATGATTCCTAATTCCACATCAGTACCTGAGGTGCCTTTGATTTGGTCTCCTATTATATCGACATCAGTTCCTTCTACACTTTTACCTTTTACACTTGCAATTTGATCGCCTAGATTCAGCCCAGCGATTTCAGCAGGCGAGTTTTCTCTGACGTTGGTGACTATAAATAATCCGTCCCATGTCTCCTTTATAGAAATACCTATACCGCCATATTCTCCCGTGGAAATAAACCTAACATCCTCCATTTTCTCCTCTGGATAATACCTAGTGTATGGATCTAATGATTCTAGCATTGCATCTATGCCAGTGTGAACTAATTCTCCTGGAGATAGTGGGTCAACGTAGTAGATGTTAAGCTCTCTGAATACAGAGTTCATTATCTCAAGTTGCTTAGACATCTCAAAGTAGTCTTGTTTTAGACTAGTTAACGAAATGCCTCCAAACCCAACAAGAGTTATAGCGAAAAAGATGATGAATGTTTTCAGTTTAGAATGTTTCATGTTCTAATCTTTCTGGGTTTTCAGGAGAACGTTTACAATTTTCTTTGTTGTATGCAAACACTCTGCAAATGTTGGGATATCATTGCCAACATAGATTAATACTAATGCTCTTTTTTGATCGCCAGGCTTCCAATGTGATTCTAGCCTGTGCTTTTCAAGCCTCCAAGCTTCACGCATTAGCCTTTTAATGCGATTTCTTAATACAGCTTTTCTAAATCGTCTTTTACTAACTGTTGTTGCAACCTGGTATGGCACTTCAGCATCGTGATTGCTAGAAGTGTGGCGCGCAAGTACAGGGAAGGCCTTGATTTTAGAGCCTTCACTAAATGCTTTGTCTAGAACGATTACGCTCTTTAGACGTTCAGCTTTAGGATAAGTGTGTTTTACATGCGCCATTACAAAGCGCAAGATAACCTCAGGATTTTGCTTTGATGTGCTGTTCAATAGCCATTGTCATCGATGGAGCCTTTTGGGTAGGTGCATTGATGTCAATTCTAAGGCCAGCAGCCTCTGCAGCTTTAGCTGTAGTTGGGCCAAATGTTGCGATTTGGGTATCACCCTGTACAAAATCCGGGAAGTTCCTGAATAAAGATTCAATTCCACTTGGGCTAAAGAATACAAGTAGGTCATACTTAACATCACTTAAATCGCCTAAGTCAGAGCATACTGTTTTGTACATAACAGCTTTTGAGTAATCAATTCCAATATCATCTAATTGAGCTGGTATTGAAGGCTTAAGAAGGTCAGAACAAGGAAGTAAGAACTTCTCTTTCTTGTGCTTCTTAATGATTGTGATTAATTCAGGCATTCTAACCTGGCCGTGGAAGATTTTTCTCTTTCTGTAAACTACATACTTCTGTATGTAAAAAGCAGTGCTTTCACTTAAACAGAAATACTTCATATCAGTTGGCACCTCAAATCTCATCTCCTCTGCCATGCGGAAGTAGTGATCTACTGCCATACGAGATGTAAGAATAACAGCTGTATATTTTGAAATGTCGATCTTCTGAGTACGGAACTCTTTAACGTCAACAGCCTCTACGTGAATAAAAGGACGAAAATCAATCGTCAACTTCATTTTGTCCGCAAGGTCAAAATATGGACTCTTTTCTGCAGCCGGTTTAGGCTGTGAGATAAGAATGGTTTTAATCTTCTTCTTTACCATGCTTTCTTTACTCTAATTCCACATTGTAATGACTCTTAACACTTGTATAAAAGCCAAAACGGGGAAGATTTCAAGGGCGCAAAGATACATAAAACTGAATGGAATGCTATGTAAGCGTCTTTGAGCGGACTGATAAACTCTAAACATCCTAAATAGCCCAGCGCAAATCCAGATTCCGCCGAACACGTATATAGGATTAATCAAATAAGGCCCAGGGATTAGCGCATTTACAACTCCCAGCATGCAAATAGCTTCTGCCATCCACAGCCTTGTGAGTCTATCGATAATGTCGTGTTCATTTGCAAGTTGAGCAGTTTTAGGGAACGCCCCAGCTATTCTAAACATCAATTGTCTTGAAACGATGAATCCCGCTCCTGCAGAAATCCCTGTAATGCATCCAAGGCTTGACCATGCCATAATACCAAACGAGAGAACACCAATTAAATGATTAACCGCTATCCCTTCTGCTTGAGGGACCTCGTCAGCACCCCTTTGCCAAATACGATTCATATTGCTTTTAAGATAATCTCTCAATCGCCACTCTTTAAGAAACCCTTGGCGTATCCACATTATCAAGCCAGCAGTTATAAGAGTAAGAGTAAACAGATATAAATCTGGTGCGTCTTGTGTGATATGCGGAATGCCATCAAACATGGTATGCAATTTACTATCCTACATAAATTAATTGACGTTGCTGAGGGGAATTTTGCCCACAATTAATGATGAGGTAATTACCTGGTTGAATTCACCATTTTCTGAGTTATTTCTCATCAAACATCTACCTTTTTTCTGAATGTCAAACCTCATTTCCTTTTAAATCAAAATGGTTGGGGACCCCTCTTTTTTATTTGAATCCATGGGTATTCAGAGTTTGAAAAGCTAATAATGCTGGGTTATACCCAGTTAGATGAGCTAGATTCTATAGATGGATTTACAATTCCAGATAAACTTCAGGCTCTTGATAACTATTCCCAAACCGCACCAAAAACGCTTTGCTACGGTCATGAATTCACTAATTTTGCCTACATGAGATCACTAAGAGTTGCAGTAGTTGGAGCCACGGGTTTGGTGGGGAGAACAATGCTTAAAGTCTTGGAGGAAAGGGGGTTCCCAGTATCTGAACTAATTCTAGTTGCTTCTGAGAAATCGTTAGGAAGTAAGATAGTGTTTAGTGGGAGCGAGGTTGAGGTTGTGAGCATAGAAAACGCTTTAGAAATGGGTGCTGATGTTGCACTTTTTTCAGCTGGTGGAGCGATAAGTTTAAAGTGGGCGCACAAGTTTGCAGAGAAGGGTGTAACGGTTATCGATAATAGTAGCGCATTTAGGATGAGCCCTAATCATAAACTCATTATTCCTGAGATTAATGGAAGCGATCTTGTTGAGGGAGATTTGATTATTGCAAATCCAAATTGTACAACAATGCAACTTGTGATGGCGCTTAAGCCACTTCACGATAGGTTTAGAGTTAAGAGAGGAGTTGTAAACACATATCAGAGCGTTACAGGAACTGGACAAGCTGCAATAGCTCAACTTGAAGCAGAAAGAAGGGGGGATGAAGTCGAGAAAGTTTATCCTCATAATATTGATATGAACTGTTTGCCTCATTGCGATGTATTCCAGGAAAACGGATACACTAAAGAGGAGATGAAGGTGCATTTTGAGACTAAGAAGATTCTAGGAGATGAGGAGATTCACTTGAGCTGTACGGCTGTAAGGGTACCAGTAGCAGGAGGGCATAGTGAGGCAGTTTATGTTGAGTTCGAAAAAGACTTTGAGCTTGAAGAGGTGAGAAAGTTGTTGGAGGAATTTGACGGACTGATTCTTGAGGATGACCCTCAGAATAACGTTTATCCAATGCCGTTAAATGCAAGGGGAAATGATGATGTTTTTGTGGGGAGATTGAGAAGGGATTTGGCATATGAAAAAGGACTGCATATGTGGGTGGTTAGTGATAATTTGAGAAAGGGCGCAGCAACAAATACAATTCAGATTGCTGAGTATTTGAATTCAAAGGGACGTTGGGGTTAAATTAGGCTTATGCCTAGAACTGTTACTTTCCGATTATTATTATTTAGCCTTCTTGCTACGTTTTCATTTGTTTCAGCTACAGCCCAAACCACCATCAGGGGCCGCGTAGTCGATAAGGAGACAGGAAACCCAGTTATCGGAGCTTCAGTTTATTTAGAAGATTTTACAGATGGGTCATTTACTGACTTTGATGGATTTTTCCAGTTCACTACAAAAAGTCAGGGACAGACTAATTTGGTAGCTACTTCGATGGGTTATGAGAAGGTGTCTAAATATATTTCTCTAAGTGGGCAAGGGCTTATGAAGATGGGTGAGATCTATATTAAGGCAAATGCTATAGGAATAGGAGAGGCAGATGTGATTGCTTCAATTGCAATTGACAGATCAACCCCTGTAGCAGTAAGTACTATTGATGCTAGGCATATTGAAGAAAGGCAAGGCGATAGGGAACTTGTAGAAACGCTCAATTTTACTCCGGGAGTTTATGCCACTAAAGGCGGTGGAGGGTTTGGCGATAGCAGAATTAACATTAGAGGCTTCGACCAAAGAAATGTAGCTGTTCTAGTAAATGGCATCCCGGTAAATGACATGGAAAACGGCTGGGTCTACTGGTCCAACTGGGCTGGGCTGGGCGATGCTGTTCGCACAATTCAAGTACAGCGTGGCCTGGGTGCTTCGAAGCTTGCTATCAACTCCGTTGGAGGTACAATCAACATCGTAACTAAAGCAACTGATGTTGAAAAGGGCGGTTCATTTAAGACTTCGATTACCAATTACGGTAGAACCAAGCATCTCGTGTCACTTAGCACTGGCGTTATGGACAACGGTTGGGCCCTGAGCGCGGTAGGCTCGAAGACATACGGCGACGGCTACGTTGACGCAACGTGGGTCGATGCCTATAGCTATTTCCTAACTGCGGCAAAGGACTTTGGCGGTCACAGAATTGTGTTTACAGCAATAGGCGCACCCCAAACCCACGGCCAGCGTCGCGGCCAACTCACAGTCGACAGATTCAACGACATTAATGCTTTGGGCTACGAGGGCCATAGGTGGAATAACGACTGGGGCTACCTCCATGGAGAGGCTCTCAACGGCAGGGTGAATAGCTACCATAAACCCCAACTTGCGCTTAACCACTACCTTCAGATTAGCGAGCGCACAAGCCTGGCTACATCTGCTTACATCAGTTGGGGAGAGGGTTATGGTTCTAGATATGACGGAACTGGCACACCTAAACTCTTTGAAACACTTCCAGATGGCACTACGGTAAAGACAACTTGGAATTGGGACAACTTGTATGAGACTAACTCAACGCATGAACTTCCAGTTACTTATCCGGAGTATGAGATCGCCTATAATGAGGAATTCAGTGCATGGGTTGACACTCTTCAGTACGATGGGGCGCCAGTGATAATGAATGGCGACACTTTAGTTGGTGGAAGGGCATTGAGCACGATTGAGAACGCACACAATGAACATTTTTGGACTGGGCTGTTGAGCACCATGAAGTCTGAACTCGCTCCAGGATTAGACCTAACAGCTGGGGTAGATATGAGATATTATGAGGGCAAGCACTTTACAAGGGTAAATAACTTACTAGGTGGAGATTTTTACATGCAAAGCTTTACTAATGCAACGGGTTATGGAATTAATCCTGCATACAATCTAATGGCTACTGAAGGTGATAAGGTTGATTATGACAACACTGGAATAGTGCAGTATGCGGGATTGTTTGGCCAGCTAGAGTATAGTAGAGAAAGGTTTAGTGGATTTTTTGCTGGAACATACAGTTTGACTGGATTTCAAAGACACGATCCATATACATATTTCAGATATGATGAGACTGGTATGCAGGAAGTCGTTGAATTAAATGAAGAAACTGGTGAGTATGAAAGTGAGGAACAGTTTGTGTACGGAGCTTACTCTCAAAAAATCACTCAGCCAGGTTACAATTTTAAGATGGGTGGAAGTTTTGAGGTAATGGAGAATCATCACCTCTACACCAACCTAGGTCTCTACTCGCGAGCGCCATTTATTAGAAATGTATTTCCTAATTACCAAAACGTACTCAGCAACGAAAACCTAGTGAATGAGAAGGTGGAAGCCTTGGAGCTGGGGTATAGGTTCCGCCATAGAATGATTTCTTTGGATCTAAATGTTTACCACACAAAGTGGCTCGATAAGACGATTATGTCAGGGCCACTTCTTAGACCTGATGGCACTGAGTACAGGGCTTTTGTTAGGGGATTGATAGAAACTCACGATGGAATTGAGTTGGAGTTGAAGACTAAGCCTCTTCCTTCTCTCGAGTTAGGAGGAATACTGAGCATTGGAGATTGGCGATGGGACAATGATGTGACTGCGGAGATTATTGATGAGGAGACTAATCAAGTGCTTGAGGAGCTGAATATTTATTCTGCTGGATTGTTGGTTGGGGATGCTCCCCAAACTCAGTTGGGCCTAAGCACTAAAATTGATCTCCCTAAAAATCTGAGGGTGGGTGCTAGCTACGTTTATAACACTCGACTTTACTCGCAGTTTGAAATAGACCAAGACAGGGATGATGAAGAGCGAATTGGTGTTCAGCCTGTGCAACTGCCGGATTACGACTACATCGATTGCTTTTTAAATTGGAATACTAGAAAGGATGGCATTGATTATAGCGTGGGCTTGAATATCCAAAACCTTACAGACAATATCTTTATGAATGAGGCTGATGAGACTTGGTTCACAGATCCACAAACAAATGAGCAGCTTCAGGGCACTTATGATAATGGAAGATTGGAGGGCTATTGGGGATTTGGCAGGACTGTATCTGTGTCAGTTAAGATGGGATTCTAAGCCATTTAGCCCTTGATTAATGCCGTTTGTATAAAAATCAGTATTTTGCACTTCTAAATTTTATGAGATGAGACTATCTATCCTTTCAGCATTAGTTCTATTTGCAGGAACACTTTGTGCCCAAAGCCCTGACGAGTACTGGATTGGACTTGAAGAATACGCAGTACATACTGATGGTGACCTAGCGGGAATGACTACATACAGGATGTACCTAAACATGCTACACCCTGATGACTTCCTTTCAGCATGTTCTGGCTCAGAGGAGAACCCTTGGATACTTGAGTCTACATCTTCTCCAGCGTGGTACAACCACCCATCTGCTTCTGAACTTTTTGCTACTGCGATAAACCCAGCATTTTTCACAGCTTTCCCAGAGTTAGAATACGACAGCTGGTTAACACTTGGTACTGAAGATGCTGCTGAGGGTATGGATATCTCAAATGTTGCAGACCCTGCATATAACGCTTTTGCTGATTTCGAGGCAGGTGATAATATTCATTCTGACACTCAAATTGGAAATCTTTGGTTTACACTTTTCCCTGGGTTAGGCTCAGAAAGCTCTGCGTTTGCAGGTGAAGATTTAAAAGTTTTAATAGGCCAAATCACAACATTAGGCACCCTTTCAGGTTCACTTTACGTTCAAATTTTCCCAGAGGGAGTACAAGATCCCGACGTTAGATTACACTTACCTATTCTATACGCTCCTGTTCAGTGTACTGATGAATTAGCATGCAACTTCAATGATCAGTCTTGGCTTGATACTGACTGTGAATACGGTCCATCTGCTGGAGATATTTCAGGAGAGGCTAACGTAGTTCTTCAAGAAGGCCAAACGGAGTGGGCATACACTTGTGATTCCGGTGCTGAATCATACATGTGGACAGTAGACAACGGAGCAACTATCGTAAGCGGACAGGGAACTAACTCTATTGTTATCGACTGGGGTACAGAGGTTGTTAATGGGACAGACGTAACAGTAATTGCATACAATGACAATGATTGTGCGGGAGAAGAAAGCTCTATTTACGTTGAATTTTCTGTTGGTATAAGCGAAATAGACTTCGCTAGCACATTGAGCGCTTTCCCAAGTCCAGCACACTCAACTTGTCAGGTAAACCTTATTAGCGATTTAAGCACAGGCCAAATCCTTTGTCAACTTCACAATATGTCTGGAGCTCTTTCTAAGATTTTCGTAATCGTAGATGGCATTGCAACAATCGACGTAAGCTCTCTAGCTAGCGGTCAGTACCTAATGAGCGTACAAACTGAGCGCGGCTTAGTACGCGAGACTCTAGTGGTAAGCCACTAGAATTTTAGCTGATTACATCTCCAGGGCTTACGCCTTCCTCTGGAGTAATGAATCTTAGCCCACCGTCTGCTCTTGACGCCATAAGAACCATGCCTTGGCTTTCAACACCTCGGATCTTTCGAGGCTCTAGGTTTGCAAGAAGAACGACCTGTCTTCCTATCACTTCTTTAGGTTTAAAGTGCTCAGCAATACCAGACACAACAGTTCTAACATCGAGCCCAGTATCAACGGTTAACTGTAATAATTTGTCAGCCTTTTTTACTGGTACACATTCAGTAACCGTAGCTACTCTTATATCCATTTGAGTAAAGTTTTCAAATGTTGTCGCGTCCTTTTGAGGCATGATATTAGGATTAGTGTTAGATGATTTGTTCCCAAGTTTAGCAACTTGTTCTTCTACAAATTCATCATCAATTTTAGTAAATAAAATAGGCAATTCTCCAAGCAGTGTTCCGCCAGCAATGATGCTAGTAGAGGCATCAGTCCAGCACGCATTGGGCACTCCCATAGCTGTTGCAATCTTTTCAGCTGTTCTCGGAAGGAAAGGTTCTAGCACTACTCCTAGATTACCAACAACCTGAGTTGCAATTTGCATGATGGTCTCAACTCTTGCCGGGGCTGTCTTTATCAGCTTCCAAGGCTCTTCTTCAGTTAGATACTTATTTCCAAGTCGCGCAACATTCATTGCCTCAAGCTGAGCTTCACGGTATCTGTGTCTCGAAATAAGATCAGCAATCTTGTCTGGAGCGTAAGCCAGGCTTTCAAGGACTTTCTTATCCACATCAGTTAAGTTTTCACTAGCAGGAGTTTCAGGCACAACTCCTTCGTAATACTTTCTAGTTAGAACTAATACTCTGTTTACAAAGTTTCCTAGTACATCTGCAAGCTCATTATTAACTCTCTCCTTAAAATCAGTCCAAGTAAACTCACTATCCTTCTGCTCAGGCATAATTGAAGCTAGTACATAACGCATCACATCTGATCCGTTTGGATATTCTTCACAGTATTCTTTAACCCAAACCGCCCAATTCCTCGAAGTACTAATCTTATCTCCTTCAAGATTCATAAACTCATTAGCTGGCACTTGATGAGGAAGAATATAGTCTCCATGTTCCTTCAGAAGAATTGGGAATATGATGCAGTGGAATACAATGTTGTCCTTGCCTATAAAATGCAAAAGCTCTGTATTAGAGTTCTGCCACCAATCTCTCCAATCCTCTCCGTTCTTCTCCGCCCACTCCATAGTAGAAGTGATATATCCAATAGGTGCATCAAGCCAAACATATAAGACCTTACCCTCGGCTCCCTCCACGGGGACAGGCACTCCCCACTTTAAGTCTCGCGTCATAGCTCGCGATTGCAATCCGCCGTCAATCCAGCTTTTGCACTGACCTATTACGTGACTCTTCCAAGCCTTAGGATTGTGATGCGCTTCACCATCAAGCTCACCTTTCTCAATGTAATCCTTAAGCCAATCCTCGTGACGCCCCATCGGCAAATACCAAAGCGTCGTAGGCTTCAGCACTGGCTCACTTCCGCTCAATGTCGACCTCGGATTAATGAGCTCGGTAGGCGATAACGTGCTCCCACATTTCTCGCACTGATCACCATATGCGTTATCCGCCCCACATTTAGGGCAAGTCCCAGTAATGTATCTGTCCGCTAAAAATTGGTCCTCCTCAGTATCGAAGTACTGATCTTCAGTCTTTATTTCGAAGCTATCATTTTTGAGAAGTTTCAAGAAAAAATCCTGAGCCACCTTGTGATGACGCTCGCTAGAAGTCCTGCTGTAGTGATCGAAACTAATGTCAAGTCCACGAAAAGCATCTTGCATTTCCACGTGGTATTTGTCTACAATTTCTTGTGGTGTAACACCTTCTTTTTTCGCTCTTAGTGTGATTGCGGCTCCGTGCTCATCGCTACCACAAACCCAAACAACTTTCTCTCCCATACTCCTCAAGTATCTTACATAAATGTCCGCTGGCAGATACGCTCCGGCAATATGTCCAACGTGAATATGTCCGTTAGCATATGGAAGTGCGGAAGTAATTAACCTTCGTTTAAGAGAGTTGTTTGTGGTGTGGTTCATTTTACGGTGTAAAAATACCGCAGTTACGCCCTACTGCCTACCTTCACAGTAATTAATGACTAACAATAAGAGCATAACAACAAGAGTGACGCCAAGGCCGCTCGTTCATGGCGATAAAATCGCCTTAGTAGCGCCGGCAAGATTTGCTAGTGATAAGCTTATCGACGAGGCTACTTCATTGATTAAGGCAGCCGGTTTTACTCCTGTTATGCACAAAGAGTTGAGCGCGAAGAGTGGACAGTTTGGAGGGGATGACGAGCATAGGGCAGAAGTGTTGAATTCTGCGTTTAGAGATTCAGAGGTAAGGGCTGTTTTGGCACTTCGTGGGGGCTATGGGGCTTCTAGATTGCTAACCTTACTTGATGAGGCGGCTTACTTGGAGGATCCTACATGGATAATTGGGTTTTCTGATATAACAGCCTTGCATGCTTGGTCTAATAACCTGGGAGTGGCTTCATTGCACGCGCCTGTGGCATCAACAATTAAGTCCACTCACGGCGAGGATGTAGAATGGATGTGGGAAACCTTGATGGGTAATCCGCCTAGAGTTTTTGATGGTAGGATAGTGGGTGGGAATCTGAGTGTGTTGTTCTCACTGATGGGCACACCGTATTTTCCGGACTGCTGTGATTCGTTTCTGTTTATTGAAGACATTGACGAGTTTTTATATCACATAGATAGGATGATTTTCGCTCTTAAATTAGGGGGCGTTTTTGAAAAGGCTAAGGGCTTGATAGTGGGAGAGTTTTCAGATTTGAAGGATAATACGATAGAGTTTGGCCAGAGGCTAGATAATCCATTTATGAAAGACTATAAGGAAATCATTTTAGACCATTTACCTGAGGGGTATATAGTTAGGTTTGATATGCCCACGGGACACGGTGAGAGAAACTACCCAATAATTCTGGGTGCGCCTTGAATTCGACCTTAAATTCGCAGCATGTACGGAAAGATAAAAGAGTATTTACAAGAAGAGCTTGCATCTATTGAAGAGGCAGGGCTGTTTAAGAATGAGAGAATTATTGCAACTTCGCAGGATGCGATTATTAAGTTGACTGATGGTTCTGAAGTGATCAATTTTTGTGCAAACAACTACCTGGGATTGAGTAACGATTCTAGGGTATGTAATGCTGCTAAGCTGGCAGTGGATTCTCATGGTTTTGGGATGAGTTCTGTTAGATTTATCTGCGGTACTCAAGACATCCATAAGGAGCTAGAAGCAACAATTAGTGACTTCCATCACACTGAAGATACCATCTTGTATGCTGCTGCTTTCGATGCGAATGGTGGAGTGTTTGAGCCTCTTCTAACAAAGGAAGATGCCATTATCTCTGACTCGCTGAACCATGCTTCTATTATAGATGGTGTCCGTCTTTGTAAAGCGATGCGTTTTCGTTATGCGAACAATGATATGGCAGATTTGGAGACACAACTTCAAGTTGCAAATGACGTTGGAGCAAGATTTAAAATCATCGTAACTGATGGAGTCTTCTCTATGGATGGCTACGTTGCTGAGATAGGAAAGATTTGTGATTTAGCAGACAAGTATGACGCACTTGTGATGGTTGATGAATGCCACGCTACAGGATTTATTGGAAAGACTGGAAGGGGTTCTGTTGAGCTTAGAGACGCGCTTGGAAGAGTTGACATCATAACAGGAACTCTTGGCAAGGCTTTAGGTGGAGCGATGGGTGGATTCACAACTGGAAGGAAGGAAATCATCGAGATTCTTCGCCAGCGCTCTAGACCGTATTTATTCTCAAACTCTCTTGCGCCCAACATCGTTGGAGCCTCACTAGAGGTTTTTAAGATGCTTGGTGAGAGCACGGAGCTAAGAGACAAATTAGAGGATAATACTAACTACTTTAAAGAGGGATTAAGGAAGGCTGGGCTTCCATTTAATGACGGAGAATCTGCTATTGTTCCAGTTATGTTAGGCGATGCCAAGCTATCGCAAGTCATGGCCAATAAGCTTCTCGACGAGGGGATCTACGTTATTGGTTTCTTCTACCCTGTTGTTCCAAAGGAGCAAGCTAGAATCAGAGTACAGCTTTCTGCAGCTCATACAAAGGAGCACTTAGACAAGGCTCTTGCTGCTTTTGAAAAAGTAGCTCGAGAGTTAGGGGTAATCGACTAAGGTATATGGCGGGTAAAACTCTTATAGTTGGGGCTGGCCTTGCGGGCACTCTTGTAGCTTGGGAATTAATTAAACGCGACTTAGAGTTCACAGTTTACGACAACGGTTCGCCCTCTGCGTCAAGAGTTGCTGCAGGAATGTACAACCCCGTTTCGTTTAAAAGAATAGTAGAGGTTGATGATGCTGAAGAGCGCATGGAGCTTATGCATGCTACTTATTCTGAGATTGAATCAGAGCTGGGGATAAAGATTTTAAACAGAGCGCCAATAATGCGCATTTTCCCCAACGCTCAATACAGAGAACATTGGGTAAATAGAATTGCAAAAGGCCACCCTGTTGCCAAATGGTTAAGACCAGTTGAGAATGAAGTGCCTGATGGAGTCGAGGCTCCTTGGGGAGTAGGCAAGGTGTCAGAATCAGGTTGGGTAAACATTCCTCTTTTAACGAGTGCGATGAATGAAAGACTCAAATCAGAAGGCTGTTTTGAGCTTAAGTCGTGGTCTATTCAAGATGGAGTCCCAGAGGGTTTTGATAGGGTGATTGACTGCAGAGGCGTGGGTGCTAAACCTGAACTAAACATACTAGGGCTCAGGCTAGCTGCTGACCACGGAGAAATCCTTACTCTCAAATCGACTCTTGATTTACAAGGTTCAACTCTGAATAAAGTGAAGTGGCTCATGCCATTTGAAAAAGACACCTTCAAGTTGGGAGCAACTTATGAATGGGGTGTTGAAAAGAGCCAGCCCACTAAATCTGGAAAAGAAGAACTACTTACTGCAATTACATCAGCCCTTTCAAAAGAGGTATATGACGCTCTAGAAATTACAAATCATGAAAGCGGTCACAGGCCTACGTCACACGACAGAAAACCCTACACGGGCGAAGTTGTACCTAAAGTGTATGTAATTAATGGGCTTGGAACAAGAGGTGTTCTTATTGCTCCCAAAGTAGTTAGAAATGCTATAGACGAATTATTTAGTGTCTAACACGTAAGGCATTTTACGGCTTGCGTTTCGCATTACGTTTTCGATTAATTGGCCTGGAGTTGAGCCTACAGTAACATTAAATTAGTGGTTATAATTCCAAATCATTTTCTGCTTCTCGCAATCTTGTATGCTGATAGTAATGTGAATCTGATTTGTAATCTGAGAGCCAGTACCAACTTGTTACATACTTATAGCCATGATGTTGTTAAAGGGCTTAGTTTAACTGAAATCAGAAGAGATTACACCATTAACTCCCAGCGCTTCACAGAATTCGTTTTGGGTTAATGGAGTATCTGGGTAGCCGGCTTTCTTAAGCTTCGCGTTTACTGTTTCGATATCCATGAATTCTTGGAAAATCTTACCTTGCATCTTTCTTTTCAGCATCATCTGTGTGGTAAATCTTCGCGCAAGAATTCAAAGTCAGAAATAGCTGTAAGAATAATTGAAGTTTTAAGAAGTTTCATGTGTTAATTTATTGGGGATGCCTTGGCAAGATAGAGATAACACATTGCATACCTTAGTTGCGTGCGCGTTTTAACACAGATCATGAAGAAACTCATCTCGAATTTGCTGGCGAGATTTTGGGGTTTTATGCGCTCAGACAGGGCCATACTTGTTTGGGCAAGCGCTGTGGGAATGCTAGCTGGCCTTGTTGCTGTTTTATTGAAAAACGGTGTGGCTCTTATACGATCTGGCTTCTTTGGAGCCCAAAGCTTCACCGGCTGGAAATGGATTCTAGGTCTGGGACCTATCATAGGACTAACCCTCACCTACCTTTTCGTAAAAAGAGTCCTTGGAGGTGATCACCCTGGCGGTGGTATCCCAGCAACTCTTCACGCACTCTCTACAAGAAAAGGAGCCCTGAAAAGAACATGGCTTTTTGCACCTGTTGTCACCAGTATTCTTTCTGTAGGATTTGGGGGTTCAGGTGGATTGGAGGCGCCAGCCGTACAGTCTGGTTCTACTATCGGTTCAGAGATTGCATCCCGAACAAGGCGAAATTTTAGGCGTCGAAGACTCCTCATCGCTTGTGCCGCGGCAGCCTCTCTTTCATCAATGTTTAAAGCACCAGTTGCCGCTATTATTTTCGCCATCGAAGTGATAATGATAGACTTAACTGCCGCCTCGCTTGTCCCCCTAATTTTTGCATCCCTCGCGTCCCTCCTTACGGCCTACTTCCTTATTGAAGGTAAGGATATACTTGAGGTAAGTTCCCTAGACCCCTTTGTAGTTACTCGACTACCCCTATATACTCTGCTTGGACTTTTTGCCGGGGTAGGATCTGTAATCTTCACGAAGCTCTACATGGGGGCGACCAAACTCGTCGAGAGGTTTAAAAACCCCATTACTAAAATAATATTAGCTGGTGTACTAGTTGGTTCAGGTGTAATCGCGTCACCATCTGTTTTTGGTGAAGGCTTCGAACTTGTCAATTCACTATTCGAAGGTTATTCTGACGATTTTGAAAATGATTTGGGTTTCCTTTTGACGAACAACGCAGAGGGAATCACCTTGATAGGGTTGCTGTTTTTAGCATGGGCATTAAAGCCGCTTTTAACGGGATTTACTGTAGGTGGAGGTGGTGTTGGAGGAGTTTTCGCTCCATCACTTTTTGGCGGTGCACTGCTCGGATACATCTTTGCAGTATCAGTGAATATGATATTTGGAGAAGGAACTATACCCATAGCAAACTCAGTTTTAGTAGGACTTGGTGGAATGATGGCAGGAGTGCTTCACGCTCCTCTAACGGCGATCTTCTTAGCCTCAGAAATCAGCGGTGGATATGATTTATTCGTTCCTCTTATGCTTAGTTCTTCCTTAAGCTATGTCATTGCTAAAAAGCTAACGAAGTACAGCATTTACACTAAAGAACTAGCCCAAAGAGGTGAGCTTCTCACCCACGATAAAGACAGAAGTGTCTTGACTTTAATGACCTTGAAAGATGAGATTGAAACAGATTTCATACCTGTAGGGTCAGATGATAATCTTAGATCTCTAGTAAAAATCATAAGTAAGTCTACCAGAAACATTAACCCTGTTATCGATGGTAGCGGAGTGCTTTTAGGACATATCGATCTTCAGGATATACGTGAGATTATGTTCGAGACAGATAGGTACGATACCACGTTAGTCTGCGATCTAATGTCGGACATAGAGTTTACGGTAAGGAAATCTTCAAAGATGGAAGATGTGATGGACACTTTTGAGATAAGTGGCGCATGGAACCTTCCAGTCGTAGACGATGAAGGGAGGTATTGTGGATTTGTCTCTAGATCTAGGCTGTTTAGTGCCTACAGAAGATGGCTCAAGGAAACTAGCGACGAGTTATCCTAAAAATTCTCTAGTTAATTCGAAAAACTCATCCGGTTGTTCAGCGTGAAGCCAGTGCCCAGCATCTTCAATATCAGCTGTTTCAAGCCGCATGTAAAATTGCTCAACTCTTTCTAATTCTTCATCACTAACATATGAAGACTTGAGTCCTCTAATGAATAATGTTGGGATGGTACTGAGGCTTAAATCTATTCCCTCTGTTACAGTGTCTAAAGTGTCAGCAAGAATTTTTACGTTAAACCTCCATGAGTAACCGCCTTCTTTTTCTCTGTGCAATCCCTTCATTAAAAAAGGCACTAAAGTGGGATCATCACCAAGTTTTGATTCTAGGAATGATTGTACTTCTGTTCTAGTTTTTGCCACACTAGGATTAGTTCCTAAAAGAGCATTAAAAATGGGACCGTGATGAGGGGTGTAGGCCTTGGGAGCGATGTCTGCAACTATAAGTTTAGCAACACGCTCAGGATATTTCTCGGTAAACGCCATTACAGTTTTACCTCCCATGCTGTGACCAAGTAAGTGAGCTTTAGAAATGCATTTTGCATCTAAAAACGTCCTAAGGTCTTCAACCATTAAACCATAGTTGTGATCTTCTGTATGTGGGCTGCGACCATGATTTCTAGCGTCAACGAGGTGCACTCTGAAATCTTCAGCATACCGCTTTCCAAGTGTTTGCCAATTATCAGCACTACCAAGTAATCCGTGAAGAATTACAAGGTCCTTCGACCCTTCTCCTAAAGTTCTACTAAATAATTTTAGTCGCATTTCTAATCTCCTTGCTCTAGTCCACTTGTAGACAGGCCAAATACATTGCAACAGTGTTAGACATCCCCAAATAAAGAGCATCACTTATCAGCGCATGACCTATGCTCACCTCATCAAGATGAGGTACATTCTGTGCAAAATCCTTTAAGTTGCTCAAGTCCAAATCATGTCCAGCATTCACCTCTAACCCTAGTGAATGAGCTAGATTAGCAGCCCTTGCATATGGGATGGCCGCATCTGCACCGATTTTTTTATGATTGACAGCGTAATCCTCAGTGTAGAGTTCTATCCTGTCTGTGCCTGTATTGGCAGCGGCTTTTATTTGGCCTTCATTAGTATCTATAAAAATACTTGTCCTGATACCAGCTTCTTTGAAACGAGCAATCACCTCTTTCAACAACTGCTGATTCTCAATCGCATCCCAGCCTGCATTGCTGGTAAGTATATCTTCCGGGTCAGGCACAAGAGTAACCTGTTCAGGGCGGACCTCTAAAAGCAAATCAATGAAAGCATCGTTAGGGTATCCCTCGATGTTGAATTCAGTTTTTACTATGCCCTTCAAACCTCTTACATCCTCATAAGTGATATGACGTGCATCTGGTCTAGGGTGTACAGTTATGCCTTGTGCTCCAAAGGCTTCAATCCTCTTTGCAGAAAGCAAAACATCAGGAATTAAGCCTCCTCTGGCGTTCCTCAGTGTTGCAATTTTATTTACATTGACGCTGAGTTTTGTGGTATGTACCTTCGCTTTGTCTGACACGCCACAAAATTACGTACTATTGAGCAATGACAGCAGCGCAACTTCTTACATCTGACATCCCACTACTTCTACCTATTGATACAGTAAAATGTGCTCTAGATATGATGGATGAATACAAGCTAGCCCACCTGCCTGTAGTTGTTGAGGATATATTTAAGGGGCTTCTCTCTGAGGAAGATCTTTTAGAGAGCGATGACAGCGCAGTTATTGCGGAGGTGAAATCCACTTATCTTTCTGTAGACCCTAATTTGCATATTTATGAAGTTGTGGCGTTGATGGCTTCTGCTGAAGTAGATCTGCTTCCGGTTGTCCACAGAGGGATTTATCAAGGCAGTATAGATAGAAGTGCTGTGCTGAGTTTTCTTTCTAGAGTTGCTGGTTGGGGCGCCGAAGGGAGCACAATAGTTTTAGAAACTTCAGTTTCAAAATTTAGTTTGGTCGAGATTTCTCACTTGGTAGAACAAAACGGAGCCCAAATCTCCAGTTTTAATACCAGCTATGAAGATTCGGGAGATATGCTTGTAACAATCAAGCTTAACACTGTTGATATCGCTATTATTCTTGAAACATTTAAAAGATTTGACTACAAAGTGGTGACTTTCTTTGATGCTCCAGAAGTTGAAGACGAAATTCGCAACAAGTTTGACCAGTTTATGAGATACCTCGAACAATGAGTATGAATATTGCATTATTTGGTAAGCCCTTTTATCAGAAGCATAAAGAGTCGGTTAAGAACGTAGTAGAAAGAGTTGCTAAAATTGATCCGAGCGCATTGTTGTTTGATGGCTTTAGAACAGTACTAGATCAATACATGGATGTGCCTAAGAGCTTGGGAGGCTTTTCAAAAGCAGAAGATTTAGATGGGATTGACCTTTTAATTACCCTTGGTGGAGATGGTACTTTTTTAGAGGCTGTTACATTTACTGCAGAGCTTGGAATTCCCATTTTAGGAATAAATACGGGCACTCTAGGCTTCCTGTCAAACATTAAAATCGACAGTGTAAACGAAGCATTGGACGCAGTAATAGCTGGGAAAACTTGGATTGATGAGCGTTCAGTACTCCACATAGAGGCTGAGGGTGTTGATTTCGGTGATTTCCCATATGCACTTAACGAAGCAGCGATTCATAAGCGTAAAACAGCCAGCATGGTTGTGGTTGATGTTAACAGAGAAAACAGGTTTGTAAATAAATATTGGGCTGATGGATTGCTTGTGTCTACAGCTACAGGATCAACAGCATATAGTTTAAGTGCTGGGGGGCCAATAATTTCGCCAAGCTCTGACGTCGCACTAATTACACCTATTGCACCACATAATTTGACCAACAGGCCTTTAATTGTTCCACTAAATGGAGAAATTACTCTTGAGGCGTCTGGAAGAGATGCAAGTTTTCTTCTGTCATTAGACAGCAGGTCCTATCGCTTAAAACCTCACGCTAAAGTGAAAATCAAACCAGCTCCGTTCAAAGTAAAACTGTTGAATCTCGAAGATCAATACTTTTTCAATACCCTGCGCTCTAAAATGCATTGGGGAATGGATCCTCGTGGTTGATAAACTGCGTTAAAATAAGACCCTCTAAAGGGCAATCTCCATTATTTTCGTGCGTTAGGAATTCTAGTCTTATGAAACTCCCATTCACAACTGTAAAATCAATCGCTATGATGCTAGTAATCATGGCCTTAGGTTTTGATGCTATAGCTCAGAACCACAGAGGTGGGAGTAAGGAAATCGGTTATCAGCTTGGAACGACTTACTATATTGGCGATTTAAATCCGGATAATCCAATAAAATCTAGACCTCATATCGCTCAAGGTGGATATTTCAGACACAATATCAACAGTAGAGCTGGAGTTAGATTTCAAGTGATGCATGGAGTTGTTGAAGCATGGGATGAGGATTCTCAAAATAGCTGGGCTCTTAACAGAAATCTTCATTTTAGAAATAAGATTACTGAGTTCTCTGTTCAAGGAGAGATAAACTACATAGACCACGTACTTGGTAATCCTAATGACAGAATAACTGGATTCTTAACTGCAGGAATAGCATACTTCAATCACGATCCTGAGGCGCAGGATGTTTTTGGTAATTGGCACCCACTTCAACCATTAGGAACTGAGGGGCAAGGTTGGATTGATGGAGTTGAAAATTATAATCTTGCTTGTTTAGCTCTACCATTTGGAGCAGGATTTAAGGTTAATCTTGGGAATTCGATATCATTCCAATTAGAATGGGGGATGAGAAAAACTTGGACTGATTATCTTGATGATGTAAGCACTTCATACGTTAACTCATCATTATTGATGCAGGCAAGAGGTGTACTATCTGCCCAGTTAGCTGATCAAATAGTTGAGCTCCCAGAGGGGGCTGATTCTAGTGAAGGAATGCAAAGAGGGGACCCAGGTAGGTATGACAAGTATGGATTTGTGATGGCATCTATCTCTCTCAGGGTGAGTAAAAAACCAACTTCTTGCTGGGAACAATGAATGGTCTAGATTTAGATAGAATTCCACAGCATGTTGCCATTATTATGGATGGTAATGGAAGATGGGCTAACAATAAGGGACAGGACAGAGTTTTTGGTCACTTAAATGGAGTTGAGTCTGTTAGAGAAGCTGTTAGGACAGCTGGAAAACTAGGGATTAAGTACCTAACACTCTATGCTTTTAGTACTGAAAATTGGAGCAGACCTATGGAGGAAGTAAATGCTCTTATGGATTTGCTATTAAGAACACTTGTAAGCGAGAGCAAAGATTTATTTGATAATGGAGTAAAACTCCAAACCATTGGAGATCTCAGCGGGCTACCTCAGAATTGTGTCGATTCACTCAATGAAGCCATTTCAAATTCACCAGACAATCACAAGTTGGTACTTACTCTTGCTCTTAACTACAGCTCTAAGTGGGAAATCACTTCTGCTGTTAAAGCACTTATGGGGTCAGGGATAAGTTCAGAGGAAGTAGACGCAGATAGTATCGCGAAAAATCTTGCCACTGCTGGTATGCCAGACCCAGAATTGATGATCAGAACTTCAGGAGAACATAGGATTAGCAACTTTATGTTGTGGCAACTTGCCTATGCTGAATTTCATTTTTCGTCAGTGCTTTGGCCTGATTTTAGAGAAGAACATTTTATTGCAGCAATAGCTGATTATCAAAATAGAGACAGACGCTTTGGGGGAGTTTCACAACAAAAAAATCAATGAAGGGATTTAGTGTACATATCCTTTTTGTTTTAATGGCGATAATAGTTTCGCCAGTTGCCGCGCAAATTGATACTCCAGTAAATGGGATAGAAAATGAGCAAATTCTAGACTTAAACATCCCACAGACATATAGGATAGGAGGAATTACAGTTCTAGGAGCAAATTATACGGATGTTCAGGCTGTAAAGCTTTTCAGCGCTCTTCAGATAGGAGCAAACATTGATATACCAGGAGAAGACGTAGGAAGGGCAATTAGAAATCTCTGGGATCAAGATCTTTTCTCTGACATCAGAATTGAAGTAGCAGAGTTGAGGGGTAAGGACGTCTACTTAGTAATTAATGTTGAAGAACTTCCTCGATTAACTAGGTACAGTATCTCTGGTGTAAATAGGTCGGAGCAAGAGACGGTTCGTAGTACTATCGACTTAATGACAGGTAGGATAGTAAACGAAAATGTTGTTGCTACTGCTATCAAAAGAATTAAGGATTACTACGTTGACAAGGGGTTCTTTGATGTTGATGTAGAGATCAAGCAAGAAGTTGATTCTAGCTTTACAAACGGAACTATAGTTAGAGTAAATATTGATAAGGGTGATAAGGTAAAAATCGACCAAATTCAGCTTAACGGCGTTACAGCATTCGATGCTGAAAAGCTTAAGCGCAAGATGAAGGCGACCAAGGAAAAGAGGTGGTGGAGATTCTATAAACAATCGAAATATCTTGATGATGCCTTTGAGGCAGATAAGTCAGCCATTATTGCTGAGTACAACAAACTTGGTTACAGAAATGCTAGAATCACTAGTGACTCAATTTACAGAACTGAAGAGGGGTTAGTAGGATTAGTGCTTGATGTTGAAGAGGGAAATCAGTTTGTATTTGGAGACATATCATTTGCTGGGAATATTAAATACAGGACTACTTTCTTAGACTCATTACTGGGGATTAATAAGGGCGATTTGTACAATCTAGAGCATCTTGAAACCAGAGTGTTTATGGACCCTAAAGGTTTAGATATTACTTCACTTTATCAAGATGATGGATATCTGACATTCAGAGCGATGCCTATAGAGCAGAGAGTTCAGAACGACACCATCGACATCGAGATCAGAATGATGGAGGGGACTCAGTTCAGAATTGGTAAGGTGACGGTTGAGGGAAATACGAAGACAAACGACCACGTGATTTACAGGGAAATCAGAACTCGCCCTGGAGATTTGTTTAGTAGAACTGATGTTATTCGTACTCAGCGTGAGCTTGCACAACTCAACTACTTCAACCCTGAAGCATTTGCTATCAATCCTACTCAAAACCCTGAGGATGGCACAGTTGATATTGAGTATAAAGTTGAGGAGAAACCTTCAGACCAAATCGAGGTTAGCGGGGGTTGGGGTGGCGGTCGTGTAGTTGGGTCGCTTAGTTTAAGCTTCACCAACTTCAGTGTAAAAAGGATGTTTGAAAAAGGAGCTTGGCGTCCTATTCCGACTGGCGATGGTCAGAGGTTGAGCATTATAGCTAGGTCTAACGGATTGTTCTTCCAGAACATCAACCTAGGATTTACAGAGCCATGGTTAGGAGGGAAGAAGCCTAATGCACTTTACACTAGAGTTTGGAAGACTATTCAGTCTAACGGGCAACCAAGATATGTAGATGGGGAAATAAATCCTGATAGGACTTCTCTAGATATTTTAGGTGCTGAGATAGGGTTTGGTCAGAGGCTTAAAAAACCTGATGACTGGTTCCTGTTTAACACCAAGCTTTCATACCAGCATTTCGATTTGAATGATTACGGTCAGTTCTTCAGTTTTGATAATGGTAAATCGAACAATCTAGCTGCTGAGGTGAAGCTTCAGAGGAACTCGATTAGTGATCCGATTTATCCGGTTTGGGGTTCAAACCTAGAGGTGGGAGTCAAGGCAACAGTACCATACAGCCTGTTTAGAGAGGATGGCTACTACGATGATTTATCTGATGAAGATAGATATAAGTGGCTTGAATACCACAAGTGGAAGTTTAAAGCTGAGTGGTATACTCCGCTTACGAGTACTGCGGGTGAAAACCCTAAAAGCCTAGTTCTTAAGCTGGCTACAGGTGTTGGCATCATAGGCCAATACAATAGAGACGTAGGGCTTAGCCCATTCGAGAGATTCTATATGGGAGGTGTATTCTTAAGTGGTTTTGCAATGGATGGAAGAGAGATTATCAATCTTAGAGGATATGATGATTTGAGTCTTACGGCTCCTGATCAACAAACTGGTGCACCTGTTGCTGCTAAGTATACAGCAGAGTTGCGCTACCCGCTTTCTACAAACCCTAATGCTACAATCTACACTCTTGCCTTTCTTGAGGCAGGTAAAACATGGGAGGATTCGAGGGCATTTAACCCTTATCAGGTGTATAAGTCTGCTGGTGTAGGCTTGAGGATTTTCTTGCCGATGTTTGGGCTTCTGGGTCTTGATTATGGTTGGAGATTGGATGATGTAGATGCCTTCCCTGGTATGTCTAGAGGTCAATTCCATTTTAGCATGGGTATGGGAATGGGTGAACTTTAAATGGTAATTTTGTAAATGAGTATGAGAGATTTTTTAAATAATAAAACGCTGATTTTAAGCTTTGCTTTAATCTTTTTAGGCGCTAGTGCTAATGACACTTTAGCCCAAAAATTCGCTTATATCGATTCTGACTACGTGCTTCTGCATATGCCAGATTTTGCAGCAGCTCAACAAGAGTTAAACACATTCGCAATTGAGTGGCAGGCAGAGATTGAATCTAAGCTAGAGGCCGCAGATAGATTAGAGGTGGCGTATAGAGCTGAGAGGGTTCTTCTTACTAAGGAAATGAGGCAGAAGAGGGAGCAAGAGATTACTGCTAAGAGGGCGCAAGCTAAGGAGATGCAGAAGCAAAAGTTTGGTGTAGAAGGTGAGCTTTTCCAAAAGCGTCAGGAGCTGATTGAGCCTATTCAACAGCAAATTTTTGAGGAGTTAAAGAGTATTGCTAGTAGCTCTGGGTACATGGTAATCTTTGATAAGTCAAATCAGAGCAACATGCTTTACACCAATCCTAAATACGACATCTCTGATAGGCTAATCAAGAAGTTAGGATATGTTCCTGGCGAGACTATTGAAGTAGAGAAGCGTGATGACACTGGAAATGTTGGCTCTGGTAAAGTAGGACGTTCTGGCGGAAGTAATGATAGAAGTAACAATAGAGGAGGAGCCTCAGGTTTTCAAAAAGCTGGCGGTTCTGGTCGAGTAAAATAAATAAGAAATAAAATAAAGGACATGAAACACTTTTTAATTTTATGTGGTCTGATTGCAGGCATTTCGTTCGGGGCAGAAGCCCAAAAGTTTGGGCACATAGACGCTCAAGCTCTTCTTTTAAACCTTCCTGAGAGAACTCAGGCGCAGGCTACTATTGAAGCTGAAGCAAAAGGGTATGAGGCAGAGATTATTCGCCTTCAAGATGAACTAAGAACGATGTATGGAGAATACCAAGCTAAGGCTAACACTTGGCCAGACGCTATCCGAGCTCAAAAAGAAACTGAGATTCAACAGAAGGATCAAGGTCTTCAAGAGTTTAGCCAAACCATCCAATTAGAGCTTGCTCGTATGGAAGAGTCTCTTCTTGCACCAATGATCCAAAGAGTTAGCACAGCTATTGAAGAAGTAGGTAAGGAGCACGGCTTCACATACATCTTTGATTCTAGCATGGGAGCTACTCTATACAATGGTGGCGAGGATGTTACTGACCTAGTTAAAACTAAACTAGGACTTTAATACTGTCGTTTGGGCCCTATAGGAATATTCGACTCTGGTATAGGTGGCCTTACTGTTGCTAGGGCAGCAAGTGATTTACTCCCTAACGAAAGTATATTATATTTTGGCGACACTGCCCACCTACCTTATGGAGAGAAGTCTCCAGAGTTAATAAGAAAATACTCAACAAGGATAGCCTTACATCTACTAAATAGCGGATGTAAGGCTATTGTTGTTGCCTGTAATTCGGCATCCAGCAACGCCCTAGAACAAGTCCGCGAAGCAGTAGGCGAAAACATCCCCGTCATCGACATGGTCCACCCAGTAGTCGAGTCGCTTTATGTGTCGGACGCTGTGCCGAGTTTGGGGTGTAAAAAAGTGGGGCTCATTGGCACTAGGGCAACGATTAGTTCTGAGCTATATAAACGGGCAATTGAGTCCTTAAATAATGCTGCAAACGGAACTGTTGAACTGTTTTCCAGAGCAACTCCACTTCTTGCTTCAGCAATTGAGGAAGGATTTTACAATGACACTATTCCAGGGCAAGTACTGGAGGCATACCTTGAAGACGGATACTTTAATGAGGTAGACTCAATCATACTTGGTTGCACTCACTATCCACTTGTAAGTGAGGAAGTAAAAGACCTTCTACCTAAATCCGTAGCAGTAATTAACTCACCTAAAATTGTGGCATTAGCTCTTAAAAAAGTACTTAGCGAAAGAGGCTTATTATTAGGAAAGTCTTCTCAATTGGAAACGAGTAACAAATTCCAAGTTTCTGATTTGACAGAAAACTTTAGGCTTGGAGCAGAGAGGTTTTTTGGAGGAAATATCAGTCTTGATGAGGTAGATCTGACCCTCTAAACCACCCTGCATATTCTACATATCTGTCAGCTGTAGCGCTTAAGTGCTTTTGCAAATCTTCTCTTAGATCACCTCTTGGTTTAGCTGGCACGCCGGCATATAGTGTTCTAGGCGGAATTATAGTTCCCTCAAGAACAACTGCGCCTGCAGCTATAACAGCTCCTTCTCCTACAACAGAGTGATCCATGACAACGGCACCCATTCCTATAAGAGATCCCTTGCAAATCTTTGCTCCATGCACAATAGCGTTATGGCCTATGCTAACTCTGTCTTCAATAATAGTTCTAGATGAACCATATGTCCCGTGTATAACAGCACCGTCTTGAATGTTGACCCTCTTGCCAACTGTAATCGATGCCACATCACCTCTTACAACTGCGCCAAACCATACAGTGCTTTCATCTCCCAAAAACACCTCTCCTGCAACTGTACAATTAGGCGCAAGCCAAACAGTTTCAGCTATAACAGGACTCTTACCTCTTGCTTTCATTATTAGTGGGCGCTGTTTGTTGTTATCCATGAGTCAAATTTACTCCTAGATCTATTTTTAGAATTATGAGATGTAAGAAAATCTAAAATGGATTTTTCAGATACAGCAGTTATTTACCTGTTGCTTAAACAATTTAACTGACTTGATAAAAAGTACGATTCTAAAAAAGTCAACTTTATTACTAAAATCAAGCAGTTTTAGGACATGAATTGTTTCATTTGAGGTGTTTTTAGAGCTTTTTGATGAGAAACCTAAGTTTTCACTATTGATTGAAAAATTCTTGCAGCAATTTAAAAGATTTATAAAAACAAACGATTTTTTCTTTATTTGTGTCGATAAAATCGCAAAAACGTCACTTTTAGTCGCTTTTGTGTAAAAATCCACCAAATTTTCTTCTAACAGTTTAAAATATTAATTATTCATTTACACACTTCATTTTTGAAGTTTTTGCTTAAAAAGTCAATCAAAAAGACATTTTTTTGCTTAAAAAGTCACCAAAATCCCTAAAAAATACCCGAAAAAGAAAATTAGTGCCTTGAGTTTGAAAGTTTTCGTGCGTTTTCTCTAAACCATGAAAACTCGGCAAAAAGCCTTCAAAACTGATCGAAAATGCGTAAAAATTGCCTTTTTTTGAGTTAAAACAGGCAATTACACATTCGTGCCCTAATTCACGATTTATAGCAATGTCTGCCTTTGGACCGCTTATTTTATACGATGGCAGGTCTGGGCATCGTCGATAACCCCAAAAGTATTAATAGGCATTTAGGAAAATTACTGGAGATTACAATCCTTTATCTTTCAACTCAGACTCTACACCTGAGATTATTGCGTGAATACACATTATGTGAATTTCCTGTATCCTGTCAGGATATCCATCCCACGGAATTCTTATTTCATGATCGCACAATGACTTTAATTTGCCTCCGTCTTTGCCAGTTAGGCCTACAACGATTAGCCCTTTAGATTTAGCAATCTCAGCTGCTTTCAAAATGTTGGGGCTATTGCCGCTTGTAGAAATAGCAAGTAGAATGTCGTGCTGCTTACCTAAGGCTTCAACCTGCCTTGAAAACACATTTTCAAAACCGTAGTCGTTTCCTATGCACGTTAAAGCTGATGCATCACTAAGGGCAAAAGCAGGGTAGGCTGGCCTTGCCTCTCTGTAATTGCCAGAAAGCTCTTCTGCGAAATGCATAGCATCACACATTGACCCTCCATTACCACAGGACATTATTTTATTCCCCTTTTCAATGGAAGCGGCAATTATGCACGCAGCTTGATCAACAGAGTTTAAAAATTTCTCATCATCAACTAAACCACTAAGAAGGGAAAAAGTCTCCTTAAAGTGAGATCTTGATGTAGAGATATTTTGCATAATGTGTAAGGTAGTAGGAATTTTCAACATTGAACAAATTTCTCAAAGTCCTTTAGACTTTTTAATAGAGATTTATATCCGTGGGTTGAAACTTTACCAGTGTCGCCTATTGATTATTCGAAGTCAAATGATTGTGTTTCTTCGGTGTCTTTTGTTAATGAATCGACTCCTAATGTGTTAGAACCTACAACCATTGGAGCGATTGATTCATTTGCTTCTATACCACATTTAAGGTAATCCATGTATTCTAGTACATCAGGTGTATAACCAATAGGATTACCTAATAAATATCCTTCAGGACTTAGCATTGCATAATATGGTTGACTATTGTTGTGGAATTGTTGGGTTTGGAATTTAGCCCATTTGTCTCCTTTAGTCTGAATTTGCGTTCTAATTATTTCACCATTAAGTTCATACTCATATACCCCTTGCTCATTAGCAGGGAGAGTGTTTTTTTCGTCCACATAAAGTGAAACAAGAACGAATTCCTTTTCAAGAATTTCTTTTACTTCGTCTACAGTCCAAACAGTTTCTTCCATTTGTCGGCAATTCACACAAGCCCATCCAGTAAAGTCAATTAGTAAGGGTTTGTTTACCTCCTTTGCATGATTTAATGCAACATTAAAATCATCAAATTCAGAATGGAATGTGTCTTTTTCATACCAAGAGTAAAACATAGGAGGAGGAAATCCTGCTAGTATGTTATGATTCCAAGGGGAATTTGCAAGTACTCCAGGTGCTAGGTATACTGTAAATAGTAAAACAAGTGTAGAAAACCCTAATCTGAATTTTGAGAATTTTTGAATTTTACTATCATGAGGAAATTTAATTAACCCAAATAAGTATAATGTTAATCCTATTCCGATAAGAGTCCAGATTAAGAAGAAAGTCTCTCTATGTAATAATTCCCAATTATAAACTAAGTCAGCATTACTTAGGAATTTAACAGCTAATGCTAATTCTAAAAACCCTAGTACCACTTTAACGCTGTTTAACCACCCCCCTGACTGTGGCAGATTCATTAAAAGAGATGGGAATGCGGCAAAAAATGCAAATGGCAATCCCAACGCAATCCCAAATCCACCCATTGCTGCAGTAATAGGCCAAGGTCCATTTTGTAGAGAATTTCCCAGTACAGTTCCTAATATGGGGCCTGTACAAGAGAAGCTCACTAATGCAAGAGTTAGTGCCATAAAAAAGATTCCGATTATTCCACCTATGTTAGAGGCGTTGTCTGCTTTATTGAGAATACCGCTTGGTAAAGTGATTTCAAAATACCCAAAAAATGAAATTGCAAAGACCACAAAAACAACAAAGAATATTATGTTAAGTGTAGCAGAAGTCGCGATTGTGTTTAAAGTTTCAGGGGCAATGCCAAAATGGAATGGAATAGATAAAACTGCATAAATAAGGAAGATAAATAAACCGTATAAAACAGCTTTAAATATACCAGACTGTTTACTTCCACCACTCTTTGTAAAGAAGCTAACAGTAAGCGGAATCATTGGGAACACACATGGAGTAAGAAGTGCTAATAAACCACCAATAAAACCAAAAATAAACACCTTCCAAGTGCTGTCATATGACTTTACTTGCCCGCAATCTTTTATAGGGTTGTCTAGATCTAGTTTGTCTAAAACAGGAAGTATTTCTGAGATTGGTCTTGATTCAGAATTCTCATAACCTTCCTGTGAACTTACACCAGATATAAGATCAACATTGTACTCTCGAAATTCTGGTGGGAAACACATTTTGTCGTTACAAACCATGAAATAAACACCAGCTTTAAATGGTTCTAAGTTTTTTGGCGCTTTGATTTTTTGCTCAAAAATGGCAATGTCATCAAAGTACGCTAAGTCCTTCATAAAGTTTGGGTCGTAGTGAACTTTAGGAGTTGCTTCTATTGCCTCTCCTACTTTTTCATACCCATCAGGCAATTCAAAAGAAAACTCAGTCGGAACCGGTCCGTCGTTAGGATCTAAAGTCTGTGAGTATACATGCCAGCCATCATACAAGTAACATATCATGTAAACGCTGTGAAGATTGTCACCGTGAGAAACTGTTTTTATTTCCCATTCAACTGGATTGTGTTCTGTAGTTGTGTTATCTCCAGGCTCTATTTGAAAATCATTAGTGTTTTTACTTACACAACCAGTAAATAATAGTGCCAACATTAAAGTTGACATTATACTAAAAAGAGATATTTTAGCTCCTAAAATCTTCATTGCAATATGATTTGAGCGGTAAAGATAACTGCTCCAATCCAATCCGTTGCAATACAGAAGTTAACTTGCCTTAAATGCCACTATGGGCTCGCCTAAATTTACCTTAACCTTCCTTGAAACTCTAGAAAGCACAGTGTCTTCGAAGCTTATGTAAACCCAAAGAATATCTCCCTCCGCGTCCTCTAGAACATGTGCAGAGTTACGAGCTCCATGAGGCACTTTCCATTGAGTTAAGAGGTCACTAACATTAACACTTCCATCCATCCCAGTTGGAGTGATTTTATCTCCGTGTTCCCAGGCTCTCCATTTTGTAGGTTCTTTTATTTCTTCTGAACCAGCCCAAAGTATACTTGGATCATTTGGGAAACTCAAATCGCTTAAGTCATCTATCAATGTTCTTTCTAATTGAAAAGCGATGAGGGTGAGAGCTTTTCTAGAAAGGCTGAGGTAGTCTCGTTCTCTAAGAAGAATGTCCCCCCCATAACAGATAGAAGCACCGACGGTGGATCTTTTCAAAATCATGGCCTCCTCTCTTGATCCAACTGGCCAACCTCTTTCAGCGAGCATTCTATCCACAACTAAATCTCCCCAAATTGAAGATCCCATTGCGTGCAAATCTAGTTTGCACAACACGCCGTCTCCATTATCTAAGTCGCTGTAATTCACGATGGCACGAGATGCATCACTCATTGCACTTTCTACTGCATTGGATCTGATTCTAAGCCTGTTTGCCCAATCGGCCAAATGCCCAGTTGTTCCTTTTCTAATGCTTTCCAGAAGGGGTAGCACTTCGTGGCGAATCCTATTTCTTGTGTACTTCTCTGAAGCATTTGATGAGTCTATTCTGTATTCGACATCTTCTAATTTGAGCCACGCAATAATCTCATCCCTAGTCCAATTTAAAAGCGGTCTAATTACATCTCCATTTCTATGCGACATACATCCAAGAGATGATGGATTAGTTGATCTGAGAAGGTGAAGTAGCAGGGTTTCAGCTTGGTCATTTTCATGATGAGCTACTGCAATTGCATGTGCATCAAGTTTGTTTTTCAAGCTCTCAAAATATTCATACCTAAGTACCCGTGCTGCGTCTTGAATACCCTTGCCGGTTTTGTCAGCTAGGCCTTTTGCATCCATTGATTCAGAATGAAATACAACACAGTTATTCTTGCACCAATTACTTATAAACTCTTCGTCCTTATCACTTTCCTCACCTCTTAGCTTAAAGTTTACATGAGCTACCTCAAACCTTGCACCTATAGTCTTCAAGGCATGTAGAAGTAACATGGAGTCTGGCCCGCCAGAGCAAGTAGCAAGAATGAGCTCGCCATCAATAATTCCACATCTATCTAAGTCCTTTGAAAACCTAATATTATTTTCTCGTGTACTACTCACCTTGTAATGTCTTTCTCAATGCTTCAGCTTTAAGCTTGCATTCTTTGTATTCGTCTTCTGCATTGCTAAGAGCAGTTATTGCTCCACCTACACTGGCTTCAATTTTCTCTGTGTCTGCATTGTGAAATAAGCTACGGATAAGAACGTTCAAGTCAAAGTCCCCAGTAGGTGAAATATAACCTATAGAACCTGAATAAACACCCCTCCCTTTTTCCTCTAGTAGATCGATGTTTTCCATAGCTGATAGCTTTGGAGCTCCAGTCATAGACCCCATGGGATAGGTAGCTTTAAGTATATCTGAAATGCCCACATTATCATCTACTTCGCAAGTGATGCGTGTGATCATTTGGTGTACAGTTTCAAAAGTATGAATGCCACATAAGTCATCCACTTCCACAGTTCCCCTTTTTGCAACCCTACTCAAATCGTTTCTCACCAAATCCGCAATCATAATATTCTCTGCCCTCTCTTTCTCGCTACTTCTCAGCTCTTCAATTAGCTTAAGATCTTCTGCTTCATTTGGCCCTCTTGCTATGGTTCCCTTGATTGGTTCAGAAATCAATTTTCCTCTCTCTCTCTTTAAAAACCTCTCAGGACTACCGCTAATGATTCGTGTTTTACCAGCCTGCAGATATGCGCTGAAAGGGGCCCTGGTTTTAGAGTAGAGTTGAGTAAAAAGACTCCAAGATGAAGTGGAAGGGGCTTTGCCTCTGAGGGTTTGGCATAGGTTTAATTCATAAACATCGCCTGCTTGAATCAGATTTTTTACATTGTTGAATTTCTCAATGTAGGTGTCTTTATCCCACGCCCAAACCAGTTCAGATCTTACCTTACAACCTTCATTATTACCTGGATTTTTTATAGCATCTAGACCTTTTATAGCAAGCTCACTTTCAGAGTCGCCTTGAAGAATTTCTGGGGCAAACTCTTTATTTGAGGGGTGCCACTTAATCACAACCTTAGGTTGCCACCAGCATAAATCCGGTAGGCCTAACGTATTGGGATTTGACGTCTTTAGATTGTGGATAGAGTTCTTCAGGTCGTAGCTGAGAGCACCAAAAGTGTATTTTCCTTCCTCTCGTTTACTGAATTCTTCAAGCGCTTGGAAAGCTTTGACATTAGAGATTTTGCCTCCAATTTCAAGAATGCGTTTAGCTCCTAAGCCTAGGAAGCAAGTACCCTTTTCTCCCTTGTCGTAAAGCAAAACCACATGAGATAGTTCTGCGCAAAGTGACGCGAGATTAGGTAGTGACATTATACGTGAAGAGCTCTGTCGCCTGTGGCAGCAAGAGCAGCCTCCTTAATGGCTTCAGTAAATGTTGGGTGAGCGTGACTCATACGTGAGATATCCTCTGCAGAAGCTCTGAATTCCATTGCAACTACTGCCTCCGCAATCATGTCAGCAGCTCTAGGGCCTATCATGTGAACACCCAGGATTTCATCAGTTTCTGCATGAGCAAGAACCTTTACCTGACCATCAGTATCCATGCTAGCTCTAGCACGACCACTCGCCTTAAACGGGAAAGAACCCACTTTATAGTTAATATTCTCAGCTTTGAGCTGCTCCTCTGTTTTCCCTACAGCTGCAACTTCTGGCCAAGTGTAAACAACACCAGGAATTAAGTTGTAGTCGATGTGTGGATGCTCGCCGTTAATTACCTCAGCAGCAAAAACACCTTCTTCTTCAGCTTTGTGAGCAAGCATTGCTCCTCTGATCACATCGCCAATAGCATAGATGTGTGGCTGAGATGTTCTTAGCTTTTCATCAATTGGGATCATACCTCTTTCATCAACCTCTATTCCAGCAGCTTCGAGATTTAGTCCTTCAGTGAATGGTTTTCTACCTACACTCACAAGACAGTATTCAGCCTTGAAAGTTTGTTCTTCTCCCTTCTTGTTGTCAGCCTTAACTGTAACACTTCTGCCAGCAGTCTTAACCTCTTTTACAGAAGTTGATAGTTGGAATTTGATGCCCAGTTTCTTAAGAGAGCGGAGTAATTCCTTCCCTAAAGTTTTATCCATAGTTGGGATAAGAGAGTTTTGGTATTCAATAACTGTCACCTCTGTTCCTAAACGAGCGTAAACAGACCCAAGCTCTAAGCCTATCACTCCCCCACCAATTACAATCATTGATTTAGGAAGTTTAGCAAGGCTCAAGGCTTCAGTTGATGTGATAACTCGCTTCTTGTCAATTTCAATGAATGGAAGAGAGCTAGGTTTAGAACCTGTAGCTATGATAACATTCTTAGCTCCCAACTGATAAGCTTCTCCTATTTCTGGAGAGACTTGTACTGTGTTTGCATCTACAAATGAGCCCAAACCATGATGAACATCAATTGAATTTTTCTTCATCAAGAAATTGATGCCCGCTGTTGTATCTGAAACAACTTCTCCTTTTCTAGACACCATTTGTGGGAAGTCTAGGCTCAGAGACCCCACCCCTATGCCATGTTGAGAGAATTGCTCTTTTGCTTGGTGGTAGTGCTCTGAAGAGTCTAGTAAAGCTTTTGATGGAATGCATCCAACATTAAGACATGTTCCACCTAGAGTAGAATACTTCTCTATAAGTGCAGTTTTATTTCCCAATTGTGCTGCTCGGATTGCAGCTACATAGCCTCCAGGGCCAGATCCAATGACTATTACGTCGTAGTTAGACATTTCTTGTTAATGATTGAAGAATAGGTCGCAAAGGTAGCCAAGTCTTCGCCTACCTGTCGTTTCTTTGTAGGTTATTAGATAAAGTCTATGTGGTCTAAAATCGCTTCCATTTTATTACGTTACAGATTTGCAGTGCTTTTAGCTCTTGCAGGTGTTACCGTACTGATGGGGTCCAAGATTCCAGACTTGCGTCTTGTATACGAGTTTGGAGGATTGTTGCCAGAGGACAACGAAACTAGAATAGAGTTTGAAAACTTTATTGAGGATTTTGGCGCAGAGGGGAACTTAATGGTTTTAGGGGTTGATGACCCTAAAATTTATACCTCAGAAGGATTTCAGTCTTGGTTTGAGTTAGCTGAAGATATAAGAGATGTCAAGGTTGATGTTGACGGAGTACCTCTAGATATAATTGATTCGGTATTCTGCATCACACATGCCTTTACAGTTGGAAAGGACACGGTAAATAGAGCTTTTACAGTTGAGCCTATAACAAGAGACTTAAAAAGAGGCGGGCCTGCTTTGCCTCAAAAGCAAGTAGATGAAATAGTAAAAAAAGTAAAGTCTTTAGAGTTCTTTGAAGGGATTTTATACCAAGATTCATCAGATGTGACTCTGATGATGGTGTTCATCGATCCAGCTTTATTTAACTCAAATAAAAGAGGGACAGTAATTGAAGACATTACCCTGCTTGCAGATACTTGGAGTGAGAATGAAGATGTAGATCTCTATTTAAGTGGTTTACCCTACATCAGGGTTTCGATGACTAATAAGGTTAAAGGCGAGCTAGGCTACTTTGTTGCAGCAGCACTGCTGGTAACATTTATGCTTCTTTTATTGTTTTTTAGAGATATAACAACAGCTTTGGTTTGCTCTAGTGTAGTAATTGTAGGAGTTGTAATATCTACAGGCTCAATTGCGGCATTTGATTATCCGATTACACTCCTTATGTCACTAATACCACCGTTGATGATTGTAATTGGTGTCCCTAACTGCATATATCTGGTCAATAAATATCATGCGGATTATAAAAAGCATGGTAATAAGGTTAGGGCTTTACAAAGAATGATAACTAAGGTTGGTAATGCAACATTGCTTACAAACCTTACAACTGCAATGGGTTTTGCAACCTTCATGTTTACTAGTAGCGATATGCTTCAGAACTTTGGAACTATTGCAGCGGTAAATATTCTAGCTGTTTTCTTCATAAGTCTTTCTTTAATCCCTACTCTGTTATTCTTACTTCCAGAGCCTAAACTTAGACAGCTAAAACATCTAGATAGAAAATGGGTATTTAAACTTGTTTCAGGTTTTGTTGATACAGTCCAAACAAGAAGAATAGCTGTTTACTTGAGCGCACTAGCAATCTTAGCTTTTTCTATTGTTGGGATGGTCCAAATGCGAGTTACTGGGAATATTGTAGATGACCTTCCAGAGAATGATAGGGTATTAACTGATTTGGCCTGGATGGAAGATAACTTCAATGGAGTTATGCCTTTCGAGGCCTTAGTAGATTTTGGAAAACCTGGTAAAGCTCTTCAACCTTCAAGTTTGAAAAAAATTGAGAAGCTTCAAAAACTTCTGAGTGAATACCCACAGTTTTCAAAAAGCATGTCAGCGGTTGATGCGACTAAGTTTGCAACGATGGCATTTAATAATGGGAAACCATCAGCTTATAGACTGCCTATTGGTAAAGAAAAGAGTAAGTTAAGACCATATTTAAACAACACAGAGAAGAAATCTAAGGATAATGAAAATGCGATGAGCGTTACTAGGAATTTTATGGATTCCACTAAAACAACTACTCGTGTTACAGCCCAAATCAAGGATATAGGAACCCTCGAGATGGACGAATTAATGGCTGACTTAGAGCCTAAGATTAAAGAGATATTCCCTGAGGATACATATGACGTGACTTTAACGGGTACGTCTATAGTTTTCCTTAAAGGCACCCATTATCTGGTAAAAAACCTTGCTGTAAGTATTGCACTTGCAATTTTCGTAATTGCGCTAGTTATGGCTATGCTTTTCTCTTCTACTAGAATGGTGTTTATAGCTCTTATTCCTAACATAATGCCTCTGCTTTTTACTGCAGGAGTTATGGGTTGGACAGGGATACCAATTAAGCCATCTACCATCTTAGTGTTCTCGATTGCGTTTGGCATATCGGTTGATGATACAATTCACTTCCTAGCTAAATACAGACAGGAACTCACAAGACTTAATTGGGATATTAAGAAGGCAGTAATACTCGCAGTTGAAGAAACAGGAGTTAGCATGATGTACACTTCTATTGTGTTGTTCTGCGGTTTTATGATGTTCTCGATGAGTGAATTTGACGGGACTAGATCACTGGGCATTTTGGTTAGTGTAACATTGTTTGTTGCCATGTTCGCTAACCTTCTTTTATTGCCAACTCTATTGCTTAGTTTTAATAATTACATCACGACTAAGGCCTTTCAAGAACCACTTCTTGACATCATTGATGAGGAGGATGATATCGATCTTGATGCACTTAGAGTAGAAAACAAGAGGGATATTCAATAGATTGCACTCGCTATGAAAGGAATAATTCTTGCCGGAGGTATTGGAACGAGGCTTTGGCCTTTAACTAAAGCTGTTAGTAAGCAGTTGATGCCTGTGTTTGACAAACCCATGATTTACTACCCGCTTACGACGCTTATGTTGGCTGGAATAAAGGAAATATTGATTATCACAACTCCTGAAGATTCTTCTTCTTTTAAGGAGCTCTTAGGAGACGGATCTCAATTGGGATGTTCTTTTGAGTATGCCGATCAAGAAGTGCCAAACGGATTAGCTCAAGCATTTGTGATAGGAGAGGAGTTTATTGGAGATGATCAAGTTGCACTTATACTAGGTGATAATATCTTTCATGGAAAGCATTTTGGTCGTCAGCTAAGAGCAGACAAGGATTCAACAGGAGCCCTTATCTATGCTTACTACGTTAGTGACCCAGAGAGATATGGAGTTGTTGATTTTGACGATGCAGGAAATGCGTTAAGTATAGAAGAGAAACCGTCTGACCCTAAGTCTAATTACGCTATTCCAGGACTTTATTTCTACGATAATGATGTGGTTGAAATTGCTAAAGCACTACAGCCAAGTGCTAGAGGTGAGTATGAAATCACTGACGTAAATAAGATTTACTTAGAGGCAGGGAAGCTTAAAGTAAGCAAATTAGATAGAGGTATGGCTTGGCTTGATACTGGTACTCATGAGAGTTTGCTTCAAGCATCGCAATATGTCCAAATGATTGAGCAACGTCAAGGGCTTAAAATTGGAAGTATTGAAGAGGTGGCATGGCGTATGGGATTCATCTCAACTGAGCAGTTAAAAGCACTTGCAGAACCTCTTTGTAAGAGTGGATATGGGAATTATTTGTTAGACCAAATATGATTACAACAGAGCAACTCCAGAAGGACTTTTCTTCAGGGCTTTCTACTTTTCTTTCTAATTATCCAGAGTCCAACCTCTTTGGACCTATCCGCTATTTATTGAGTTTAGGCGGGAAGAGAATCAGGCCGCTTTTAGCCCTATCAGTTAGTAATGCTGAAGGAGCAACATCTGAGGATGCTATGCCCGCTTCGTTAGCTGTGGAATTTTTTCACAATTTCACATTGATGCACGATGACATTATGGACAATGCTCCGCTAAGAAGAGGCAAGGTTACAGTTCACGAAAAATACAGTAAAAATGCAGCAATACTCAGCGGGGATGCCTTGTTCACTGCAGCATATCAAGCGCTTGAATTGGCGAATCCAGAGCACCTTCCTCAGTTATTAAGATTGCTCAATAAAACGTCTATGGAAGTATGCGAAGGTCAGCAACTTGACCTCGATTACGAATCTTTGGGCGACGTAACTCAGGAGATGTATCTCGAGATGATTAGACTTAAAACATCTGTTCTTCTTGCCGCATCTTGTTCCATGGGTGCTATTTGTGCAGGGGCTGATGATGAGAGGGTGCAGTTGTGGTATGAGTTTGGCGAAAAGCTTGGTCTAGCATTCCAACTTCAAGACGATTACTTAGATACTTTTGGCCTTGAAAAATCGACTGGTAAAAAGGTTGGAGGAGATATCCTTGCTGATAAGAAGACGTTTTTACACATTCACTCTAGTGCCGTAAAGGAATTGCCTTCTGCCTCAGGACTTAGTGATGATGATAAAATTGATTTAATTAAGACTGCTATGAAGGACAGAGGTTCTGATTTAGCGGCGAAAAACAAAATGACTGCTTACTCTGAAAATGCTAGAAAAGCACTCGAATTATTAGACTTGGATTCATCTTTAAATACCTGGTTTGAAGAGTTACTTTTTTCAGTGACACAAAGAGTCTCTTAATGTAAATTTACCCCCGTGGACCCACTATCGTTTTTAAGCAACATTGAGCCTAAGACATTGGACGCACTTTACGCCCAATATCTCAACAATCCCGAATCAGTTGACCGTTCTTGGCGACTTTTTTTTGCTGGCTTTGATTTAGCGACTTCGCATTACGGAGCTGAAGGCGTATCGCCAGTGACTTTGAAAGAGTTTAAAGTCTTGGATTTAATCCACGGATACAGAACAAGAGGACACCTTTTTACTGCTACAAATCCTGTAAGAGATAGGCGTACTTATTCGCCGACTCTAGCGCTGGAGAATTTTGGACTAGGTGAAGAGGATCTTGAAACGGTATTTGAGGCAGGAACCCAAATCGGAATTGGCCCTGCTTCTTTGAAGGATATCATCGCACATCTTGAGGCAACATATTGCAGTAGCATCTCAGTTGAGTACATGTACATTAGAGAGCCAGAGAGAGTAAATTGGATTCGCGAGCACATTGAGCTTGACAATAGAAAGAAATTCTCGAATGATGATAAGCTTCACATTTTAAAGAAGATTAGCCAAGCAACTCTATTTGAAGAATTCCTTCAGAAGAAGTTTGTAGGCCAAAAGAGATTCTCACTAGAAGGTGGTGAGTCACTTATTCCCGCTCTTGATGCAATCATTGAGTTCGGAACAGATTTAGGCGTTAGTGAAGTAGTTCTAGGTATGGCTCACAGGGGTCGTCTTAGCACACTAGCCCATATACTTGGGAAAGAGTACTCTGATATTTTCAGCGAGTTCATAGGAAAGGAGTACGATAACGAAGAGGAAATTGAAGGGGATGTGAAGTACCATTTGGGTCATTCTAAAACCCAAATCGCAGACACAGGCAAGGAGGTAACCATCACACTTGCACCCAACCCATCTCACCTTGAAGCAGTTGATCCAGTGGTGCTTGGTATAGCAAGGGCGCGCATTGACGAGAAGGGCGGAGATGAAAAGTCTGTTCTACCTATTCTCGTTCACGGTGACTCAGCTGTTGCCGGACAGGGCGTTGTGTATGAGGTTGCCCAAATGGCAGGCCTCGACGGTTACCGCACTGGAGGAACGGTACACATCATTGTAAACAATCAGGTAGGTTTCACAACCAACTACCTAGACGCAAGAACTTCGACATACTGTACAGATGTAGGTAAGGCAACACAAAGTTTGATTTTCCACGTAAACGCTGACGACACTGAAGCAGTTGTTCAGGTTATGGGGATAGCTATTAAGTACAGACAAGAGTTTAGCAGAGATGTTTTTATCGATCTTCTTGGATACAGAAAGTACGGACACAATGAGGGCGATGAGCCTAAGTTCACTCAGCCTAAGCTATACAAGGCTATTGCTGCACATGCTTCTCCATACAAGATTTACCTAGATCATCTTATAGAAATTGGAGTAATCACTAATGAGCAAGGAGCTTCTGCAAAGGCAGAGCAACTTGATCTTATGGAGTTAGGTTTCTCTACTGCTAAAGAACAAGAGACCAACTCTATTCCAAACTTCTTAGAAGACCTATGGAAGGATTACAGAGTTGCAACAGAGGANGAATTGACNNCTTCTCCAGATACTAGCTACCCTAAAAAGAAGCTACTTGAACTGGGTAAAAAAGTGAGCACTATACCTGAGGATAAAAAGTTCTTCAGGAAGGTTGCAAAGCTGATTAAGGATAGAGCGAAGATGATAGAATCTGATGCTCTTGATTGGGGCATGGGTGAGACATTAGCATACGCGACACTTCTTGCTGAAGGTCATCCAGTAAGAATCAGCGGACAGGATGTAGAGAGAGGAACTTTCTCACATAGACATGCTGTTCTTAAGACTGAAGACAGTGAGGATGAAGTGATTTTACTTAATAACATAAGTAAGGATCAAGCACAGTTAAGCATTTACAACTCTTTACTTTCAGAGTACGCTGTAAGTGGATTTGACTTTGGCTATTCATATGCAAGGCCTCATGGTTTGACAATTTGGGAGGCTCAATTTGGAGACTTCAATAATGGAGCCCAAATTATTTGGGACCAATTCCTTTGTGCTACAGAAGACAAGTGGAATGCAATGAATGGTTTGACAGTACTTCTGCCTCACGGTTATGAAGGCATGGGTGCTGAGCATAGTTCAGGAAGGATGGAGAGATTCCTTTCTTTATGTGCTGGAGGAAATATGATTGTAGCTAACTGTACAACACCTGCTCAGATGTTCCACATCTTAAGAAGGCAAGTAGTTAGACCATTTAGAAAACCACTGATTGTTTTCACTCCAAAGAAACTTCTTAGATACCCTAAGGCTGTTTCGTCTATTTCAGATCTGTCTAACGGTAAATTCCAAGAAATATTAGATGACCCTAGAATGTCTACAAAGGCGTCTGCTAAAAAAGTAGATACCGTGGTTCTATGCTCAGGTAAGATCTACTACGAGATTCTAGAAAGGTTTGAAAAAGAAAATAAAGGCTCTAACGTAGCAATGGTTAGAGTTGAGCAGATACATCCTCTACCACAGGATGCACTTGATAATGTAGTTGCTCGCTATGGGGAATATGTAAAAATTGTTTGGCTTCAAGAAGAACCTAAAAACATGGGGTCTTGGCCATTCTTCTGCATGAATTACAAAGGAAATATCGATGATGTTATTGCTAGGCCAGCATGTGGAACTACTGCTGCTGGTTCTCCAATTATCTCTGCTAGAAGGCACGAAGTCATCATCGAAGCAGTGATGAATTACACAAATGATTAATTTTATCTCAACAAAATAAAAATATGCCTATCCTTGAAATGAAAGTCCCTAGTCCAGGGGAAAGCATCTCAGAAGTGGAAATCGCCGCTTGGTTAGTAAGCGACGGAGATTACGTTGAGAAAGATCAAGCCATAGCAGAAGTAGATTCTGATAAGGCGACTCTTGAATTGCCTGCTGAGTTAGCAGGAGTAATTACTCTAAAAGCTGAAGAAGGAGATGTGATTGCTGTAGGAGACGTTTGCTGTTTGATTGATACTGATGCTGAAAGACCAGAGGGATTATCTGTGCCAATGTCAGCATCAAAGCCTGCACCAGCACCTAAGGAGGAAAAGAAGGAGGCTGTTACACCGGCCCCAGATTTAGCTATTCCAGCATCTACTCCTCCATCCAGCCCCCAAAAAGGTGATAGATATGCTTCAGGTCACGCAAGCCCAGCTGCTAAAAAGATGATGACAGACAAGGGAATTGCTGAAGGAGCAATTGCTGGGACAGGAAAAGACGGGAGAGTTCTTAAGCAAGATGTGTTAGCTGCACTTGCTGCAGGATTTGATCCAGCATCAGCATTTGCAAAAGGCGGATGGACTGGTTCGCGTGAGGTGAGAAGGGAGCGCATGAGCATGCTTAGGCGTAAGGTGGCTGATAGACTTGTTGGTGTTAAAAATGATACGGCCATGCTTACAACTTTCAATGAAGTTGACATGAAGCCTATCATGGATCTTAGAGCTAAGTACAAGAATAAGTTTAAGGAGGCTAAGGGTGTAGGATTAGGCTTTATGGGATTCTTTACTAAGGCTGTTACTACAGCTCTTGTTGAATACCCTGGAGTAAATGCAATGATTGACGGGAAGGATGTTATTTTCCACGATTATGCTGATATCTGTATTGCAGTAAGCTCACCAAAAGGACTTATGGTACCAGTAGTTAGAAATGCTGAATCGATGTCAATAGCTGAGATTGAAGCTGAGATTAAAAGACTTGCAATTAGAGCTAGAGATGGTGTGTTGACTGTAGATGAAATGCAGGGAGGAACATTCACTATCACAAATGGTGGTGTGTTTGGATCAATGCTGTCTACACCAATTATCAATCCGCCTCAAAGTGCAATTTTAGGGATGCATAACATTGTTGAGCGACCTGTTGCAATTGATGGTAAGATTGAGATTAGACCAATTATGTATGTTGCTCTTAGCTATGACCATAGAATAGTAGACGGTAAAGAATCTGTTGGATTCCTTTACATGGTTAAAGAGCTACTTGAAAATCCAGAGAAGATAATCTTTGGAGGTAAGGAGCCACACGAAGTTCTTCTTGGACTTTAAGATTGTAAAAGCTGTCATATTTATAACATAAAAAAAGCCTCCGATTTATCGGAGGCTCTAGTTTGATACGGTTCAAAAAAAATTATTATCGCACATACGTTTTTAGGTTACCTCCCTTTCTTGAAGGCCAGCAACAGTTACAAGATGTATTTAGAAGTGCGAGTAGCATGAAACAAATATGGCTGGAGTTTTTGAATTATCCAAACGAATCTGTGAAAAACTCCTACGAAGGCTTAATTAGACCGGATTAACAAGAATTCTAACGAAGCATTTTAAACCTGTCGGCATCAAGCCTAAGCATAACTGCTAGCATAAATGTAAAGCCTAGTAATGCGGATCCTCCGTAACTAAAGAAGGGTAGAGGTATGCCAATAACTGGAACAAGACCTAGTACCATTCCTATGTTGACTAAGAAGTGCATGAATAAAATGGAGGCGACTCCATAGGTATAAATACGACTGAATTTGGACCTCTGCCGTTCTGCAATAAAGATTACTCTAAGAATGAGTACGGCGAAAAGCACCACAACTAAAAAGCTTCCAATAAATCCCCATTCTTCTCCAACAGTACAGAATATAAAATCGGTTTCTTGTTCAGGAACAAACAAACCAGCCGTCATAGTGCCATTTTTCCATCCCTTACCGCTGAAGCCTCCGCTACCTATTGCTGCTTTAGCATGTCTGATGTTCATATCTGCATCTGGGTCATCAACATCTATCCCAAAAAGAACATGTATTCTCTTCTTTTGGTGATCCTTTAGAACGTTGTCCATTCCGGTGTGAAGACCTATGCTAAATATGAGGCCAGCTATCAAAACTATACTGCCCCATGTTGTAACACTTTTACGCTTTCTAGGAACAGTAGCTTCACGGATCATATAAAGAATAGCGGAGCCTATGATTAACCAGCCAACCCAAAACCATCCTATACCTGACCAATCTCCAACAATAGGGTATGAGGATTTAGTAACCCCAAACAGTACAGTTGCAACTGATAGAATTATTGAAGAAAATCCTAGTATTAGTACATTTCCAGAAAGTCCTTCTCTATAAAGCACAAACACAAAGCCTGCGAAGATCAGTACAGTTCCTGCATCAGGTTGAAGTATGATGAGTCCTGTTGGAAGGCCAACTAAAAGTATTGAATTGATTCTAGCCTTGAGACTCTTCCATTTTGATGAGTCTCTGGATAAATACCAAGCTAGAGCAAGGGCCGTAGTGGGTTTAGCAAACTCACTTGGCTGAAGACTTAATCCTCCAAGACTGAACCAAGACCTTGCTCCACCTATCTTTTTACCTATGACTAGAACTGCAACAAGTAAAATCAGCGTAACGATATACTGAATGACAGAGGTTCTTATAAAGAACTCTGATTCAATATTAATTATGACTAAGGCAAACACAGTACATATACCCATCCAGATGAACTGCTTTCCGGCCTTCCCGCTAAAGTCTAAAAACTCGTAAGTCTCAAAATTTGAAGTGGCGCTTATGATGTTTGCCCACCCAAAAAGGACAAGTACTACAAATATGCAGACTAGCGTCCAATCAATGTTTTTTAATATGGAAGTTTTCCTGTAGCTCATTCCAAATCAAATTCAAGTATTCTATCTAATCTATGCTCGTAGTTAACTTCTCCAGTTAAATACTTCTCGATTAACAAGCCGGCAATAGGTGCAGCCCAAGTGCCACCGTGACCAGAATATTCCACATAAACGCTAATCGCAATTTGGGGGTTTTCTCTAGGTGCAAATGCTATAAATGCACTGTGATCTTCCTTGCCTTTGTTTTGGACAGTTCCAGTTTTTCCGCAAATTTTTAAACCCTCAACCCTTGCTCGTCTAGCTGTTCCAGACTCATCTTCAATAACCTTCTGCATGGCATCAATAACAGGTTCGAAGTAATGTGAATCTACACTAATTGTATGAGTAATGTATGAGTTTTGTGGCTTCCCCATTCCGCCGATATCTCTAACAGCATGTGGCTCAACGTAAGAGCCTCTATTAGCAATAATACACGCAAGGTTTGCCATTTGAAGAGGAGTAGTTAATAGCTCACCCTCACCGATAGAGATGGAATAAATAGTAGAATAACCCCAATGTGTTTTACCATAAACCCCATCATAATATTCAGAACTTGGAACAGAACCTTTTCTTGTCCCTGGTAGATGTCCACCTAGGTTGGTCCCAAATCCAAATTCTTTAATCCTTTCACTCCACTTCTCTAAACCAATTGAAGCATCAGCAAGAGGATTAGCATCTTCACCCTGAAGAACAACTCTTCTCATTACCTCCCTGAAATATGGATTGCAAGAGTGGGTAATAGCTTGAGCTAGATTATCAGCAGTATGAGCGCCGTGGCAACCAATGATTTCTCTATTGCACTCAATTATACTATGAGATTTTATCACGCCTTCATCTAGACCAATAAGACCCTGTACCATTTTAAATATAGATCCAGGCCTGTATGTTCCTCTAACAGCTCTGTTATGAAGTGGTTTATGAGGGTGAGTCCTTAAACTGTCGTACACAACACCCCTTTTTGAGCCAGTTAAATCATCAGCATTATAAAATGGAGCTGATACCATTGCTAAAATTTCACCTGTACTAGGTTCAATAGCCACAACACTTCCTCTTTTCCCCTCCATTAAATTTTCAGCAAAGCGTTGCAATTCCAAATCAATTGTAAGCGTCACATCATTGCCCGGCTTAGGCATAGTGTCTAATTCCTCTATGATCTCTTTCTTGTTTGAGATTATATCTACAATGTGATACCTAGCTCCATGCTCCCCTCTTAGTTCGCTCTCATACTTTGCTTCTAGTCCAGATTTGCCTTTATAATCTCCAAGCTTATAAAATCTGTCTGAATCTAAATCTGACCTATCGGTTTCCCTGTACTCACCTATTAAGTGTCCTGCAACACCAGCAACGTTTGATCTGATAGATCTAGTTTTAGAAGAAATTCCAGGATACTTGTAAAGCTCCTTAGAAATATTCATATACTCTAGATAGTTCAGTTGTTTTACAATTACTGAAGCCTTGCTTTTGGAATATTTCGCTGCTTTCTCTAACTGTTTAACTAGCTTTTCTTCTTCCAATCCTAATAACTGAGCAAATGCAGTTGTGTCTAATTCCTTTGCGTCTTTAGCCTTGTACAAAAGGTCATACGACGCAATGTTTGACACGATCAATTCCCCATTTCTATCTAAAAACAACCCCCTATCTGGGTATAGTCTCACCCTGTCTTCTGTAAGCATTGCTGCGTAATTAGACCAATCTGATGAAATAAGCTGTATGTGAGATAACCTAGCAATGTAGATTATAGCGATGAGTATAATTATCCCGCTGAATACTAATGATCTTCTCTTTAAATCTGAGCTTTTCATGACCAAGGGTAGGCACTGATCTTAGATTTTTTACTATTCCTCTTTAGCCCAAACAATCCCTGAGCAAGCACCATCAATACCAGATTAAACAATCCCGACAGCACCCCTTTCCAAACAGCGGACAGCAATAACCCCATTCTTCCTCCCTCCACAGCAAACAATACTGAAGAGTAAATCACAGATACTAGAAAACTGTATAGAACAAAGGTCCACCATCCATCCTTTAAAGCGTTAATCACATGCCCCTTCACAAACCCATCCCTAGGTGCAATAACACTAGCTAAATGTGGTAAGATCATTCCCAATGCGGTGCCAGCAGCCATGTGTAGACCTCCGGTCAAAAGCACCAAGTCAAGCAATGCCCCAGTCACAGCTCCTAAAAACAAATATCCCGTTCTATTAAGGCCTAAAGGAAATAACACCAGTCCATAAAGGTGAAAAAATATCATCCCCTTTCCTCCGAAAAACACACCAAACCTAAACAGCAACACCTGCAGTAGAAGCGTTACAAATAATACCCCGAGTGCTTTTAAAACATTATTCATTGACAGAAGTTTTTATCAATGAATCAGCACTTGAAACGGTTAAGTCTGTTAGAAACTCAACATACCTAATGCTTCTGTAATCAGTGCCAAGTTTTATGAAAACAGTTTTAAAATCATTAGCAACGGATTCATCTACCTTCACTACTTCTCCGACTAAAATATCTGCAGGAAAAAGTCCTTGATATCCAGTGGTATACACCTTTTCACCTGGCAAAATCATAGAAGATTTTACAATGTCGACAACTATAGCATTATTCACATCTTCACCATCCCAAATCAGTCTACCGTGTGCTCCCATCTTCCCAATTCTCACACTCCACTCCACACCTCTGTGAATCACTGGAAAGATTAAGCACTCACCATCAGTTACTTGAACAACCTTTCCTGTCAGGCAACCGTCGTCTAACACTCCAGATCCAACAACAATGCCATCATTTAAGCCCTTATTCCCTACAAGAAGATTGTCATTAAAATTAATTGTCATCCTTACAATTTCTCCAGGAAATGAAGCCCAATGACTAGTGTCTATCACTTCTATAACTGAAGAATCTAATACGAGCGGAGTAAGTGAGCTCAACTTCATATTCTGAGCTCTCAATCTAGCATTCTCTTCATTAAGGGATTTGTTTTCACTCATTACCTCAGAGTATGTCTCGAAATGACCGACCATATCAAGCCAGCTATTTGAGCACTTAATTCCCATGTTTGACATGCGATTGTTATGCATGGCGTGTGTTGAATCCATCCATTTGAGCGCACAAATCTCAAGCACTACAAATAACACCAAGCGGTGATTTACAATAATTAGGTTTAAGAGATTGCGCACGTTACTCGCTCATTAAGAACGGGAACCTGTCGATGTTTTTCAGAGCAATAGCAGTCCCCTTCGCTACTGCGTGAAGTGGATCTTCTGCGATGTGTACTGGAAGTTTAGTTCTTGCAGAAATTCTCTTATCTAGTCCACGAAGAAGCGCACCGCCACCGGCAAGGTAAATCCCTGTACGGAAAATGTCGGCGCTGAGTTCTGGTGGGGTTTGGTTTAGAGCAGTGTGAATAGAATCCTCAATTTTGCTAATACTCTTATCTAGAGCTTGGGCTATTTCAGAGTAGCTTACAATGATTTCCTTAGGATGACCAGTAAGAAGATCTCGACCTAGAACTGAATAGTCCTCTGGTGGATTATCCAATTTAGTCATAGCTGATCCAACATTGATTTTCACATTCTCAGCTGTACGCTCTCCTATGAGCATGTTGTGCTGACGGCGCATGTAATCAATGATGTCACGAGTGAATTCATCTCCAGCGATTCTGATATTGGTGTCAGTTACAATTCCGCCAAGTGCTATGACAGCAATCTCAGACGTTCCTCCACCTATGTCCACAATCATATTTCCCATAGGCTCTTCAACGTCTATTCCTATTCCAATAGCGGCAGCCATAGGTTCGTGAATAAGATAAACGTCTTTACCGCCAGCATGCTCAGCACTGTCTTTAACGGCTCTCTTCTCAACGTCTGTAATTCCAGAAGGAATGCAGATTACCATTCTGTGTGAAGGGGTGAACCATGACTTTTTATTTTCATTGATCATGGCGATCATGCCCTTAATCATTTGTTCTGCTGATTCGAAGTCAGCTATTACTCCGTCGCGTAGTGGTCTAATCGTTTCGATATTTTTGTGGGTCTTACCCTGCATCTGTTGGGCAAGTCTACCTATGGCAACGGCCTTTCCAGTTTTAATGTCCTTAGCAACGATAGATGGTTGGTCAACAACAACTTTATCTTGGTAGTAAATGATCGTGTTTGCCGTTCCTAAATCGATGGCAATATCCTGTACGAAGAAGTTAAAAAGCCCCATATTCAAATGTACATTTTATGATGCTCAAAAGCATGGCATAATCAGTCAATTTGCTAAGAAGTTGATAAGTTGTAAGAATAGTTGAAAACGCACCGTTGGGATGTCGATACGTTGTTAATTATTCTACTAGTGACGGAAGTGTCTTACTCCTGTTGTGTACATGGCAAGCCCTAGCTCATTACAAGCGTCAATTGACTTACTATCATTGATAGATCCTCCTGGTTGAATAACGTGCTTAATGCCAGCTTTAGATGCCAGATTTATACAGTCTGGGAATGGGAAGAAAGCATCAGATGCCATTACAGATCCCTCTAAGCTTAGTCCTAGGCTGTTTGCTTTTTTAACCGCTTGTTTAAGAGCGTCAACACGTGAAGTTTGGCCTGTTCCAGAAGCAATCAATTGATTATCCTTAGCGAATACAATTGTGTTAGATTTCGTGTGCTTAGCAATCTTCATCGCGAACAGCATGTCTGAAATCGACGCATTGTCAGAAGACTTATTGGTCACGCAAGTCAGGTCTGAAGCGACCTCCATTTTATTGTCCTTATCCTGAACTAAGAAACCATTTAAAGCTGTTCTAACCGTTAAGGTTGTATGAGAAGAGCTGTTGTGCTCAAGTAGGATTCGGTTTTTCTTGCCCTTTAAAATCTCCAATGCCTCGGTGCTAAAACATGGTGCAATTACCACTTCACAGAACAGAGTGTGTATTAATTCAGCTGTCGCCAAATCTATTTCTCTATTTGCAATTAGAACTCCACCAAATGCGCTTACAGGATCTCCCTCAAGAGCAGCTGCGTATGCATCACTTAAATTGTCTCTAGTAGCAAGCCCACAAGCATTGTTATGCTTAAGAATTGCGAAAGTAGGGGCAGAATCCATGAACTCCTCCATTAGGTTAACTGCTGCGTCAATATCTAACAGGTTGTTGTACGAAAGTTCTTTGCCGTGAAGTTGCTTAAGGATGTCGTCAAGGTTGCCATAGAAGTGTCCCTTCTGGTGAGGGTTCTCTCCGTATCGAAGGCTCTTCTTTGAATGAATGTTAATGTTAAGATTGTCTATGCTGAAATTATCTTCAAGAATAGATTCTAGATACTTGTTAATTATAGTGTCGTATTGAGAGCTAGTGCGGAAGGCGCGTTTAGCCAGTTGAGTTCTCTCTTCAAGAGAAGTCTCACCATCATTTTTAAGAATGTCAATAAGAGTTGAGTAATCATCCATTGATGGGATAATTACAACGTCTTTATGATTTTTAGCGGCTCCTCTGATAAGTGCGATTCCACCTATGTCAATTTTTTCAACAATCGCTTCAGGACTTGCTCCGCTTGCAACAGTTTCCTCGAATGGGTAAAGATCCACAACAACGAGGTCGATTTTGGGGATTGTGTATTGAGCCATCTGCTCTCTATCTCCTTCATGGTCTCTTCTGCTAAGAATCCCGCCAAACACCTTAGGGTGCAATGTCTTAACTCTTCCTCCAAGTATTGATGGGTAGTCTGTAAGTGCTTCCACTGGCACTACTTCTCCACCAAGATCTTCAATGGTCTTTTGGGTTCCGCCAGTTGAGTAAATTGTAACACCTAGGCGCTTTAACTCAGCAACAATGGGCTCAAGACCTTCTTTGTTGAAAACGGAAATAAGAGCTGATTTAATTTTGCGGGACTCTGACATAAAAATAGACTGTTAATTGGAGCCGCAAAGTTAGCTAAAGCATTAGCTTTGATACCATGATGTGGCTACGTTTATTTAGAGAAAGTTTGGCCTTTGCGTGGAGCGCCATAGTGATGAATAAACTCCGAACTTTTCTATCACTTTTAGGTGTGATGGTGGGGATTTTTGTAATTAGTGCTGTCTTTGCAGTGGTTGATTCTATGGAGGATAACTTGATAGATCAATTCAGCATGTTAGACGAGGATGTCCTGTTTATCCAAAAGTGGCCCTGGGAATTTGGAGACGACTATCCATGGTGGAAATACATTCAGCGAAGAGAGCCCACCTTGAAGGACACAAGAGAACTCGCTTCGAGGCTGACTCTTGCAGATGCAGTGGCATTCCAAATGAAGGGAATGTATGATGCAGAAGCAGGCGATAATATGTTTCCAAATGTTCCAGTTGGAGCAGTTTCTCACAATTATAATGAGACTGTAACTCTTGATTTGGGCGATGGGCGTTGGTTTAATGATTCGGAGAGTGCATCAGGTAGACCAGTTGCGATTATTGGTAAAGACATAGCAGATAATCTGTTCAATGCTGAAGATCCTCTTGGACGCAAGTTCAAGATAAATGGTGTGAGACTTGAGGTGATAGGAGTATTGAAAAAGGAGGGCGCCTCAATAGTTTCTGGAGGAATCGATGAATTTGTTATGGTGCCTGCGGTTATAGGCCCTAAGTTTTTCGACGTTCATTCTAGTGAAGGGAATTCGATTATGGTTAAAGCGAAAGAGGGTGTAGAAATAGAGATGCTGAAAGATGAGATTATTCAGCAATTCAGAGCTGTTAGAATGGTTAGGCCTGCTGATGCGGATGATTTTGCTGTAAACCAAATGGACATGCTTACAGGTATGATCACCTCTATATTTACCCAGGTTGAACTTGGCGGCTGGTTCATTGCAATTTTTGCAATTCTAGTGGGATGTTTCAGTATTGCTAACATCATGTTTGTATCTGTAAGAGAGCGTACTAGAATTATTGGAATACAAAAAGCACTCGGTGCGAAGAGTGCCTTTATACTTATTCAATTCTTATTTGAATCAATTGCTTTATGTGTTTTGGGAGCTATTCTCGCAGTGGTTGCTATAAAATTTTTAATTCTATTGATTAACTGTGTTGGGTTAGGATTAAATCTAAGCGTGAGTATGTATAGAGTTGGTATGGCACTGAGTATTGCTGTGGTTTCCGGCCTAATTGCAGGAATAGCTCCTGCTCTCAAGGCTGCGAAAATGCCACCTGAAGACGCTATGAGGTCTAACTAGAGTGTAAAAGCACCTTCTTAAATCCCAATGCTAACCCCAACTCGGAAGTAGCCAATGGGTACTTTCCATGCATCAGTTGAATAGGTCAAATTATTCTCAGAATCAATTTCAACGTCAACAACCCTCTGTAGATCTCCAGATGTGATTCTAGCATAACGAATATCAGCAGCTAGCCTATCAGTAAATTTCCATCTGAATCCTAAAGCATATCCTATGTTGTAGGTTAACATTAATTTCTGTAATTCTCTTTCTGAAAAATCTGTATCTACTTCATTGAAAAATGAAGTCAGAGCAGCTCCTTTAAAACCAGCTATTCCTTCAATATAAGGTTTTAGTGGTTTATCCTTCAACATAGTCACACGAGTTGTAACATGAGAATGAACCATTTGATTTGTTGCTCTAAGTTGCCCTGTAGTTCCATTACTCAATGTGTCAGGAGAATTAGTTGTTTCAATTGGTTGCCATCCGAGGCTAAAACCGTGCTCAAGAGCTTTACCTTTTTTCTTTCTGTTGTAGAAAAAATCAAATCCCCATTGAGGGTCAGTCATATTTTCCTCAAAATATTGTTCGTTATGAATGTCCGTCATTAAAGCAACCCCAACTGTCCTAGTAGTGGGCTTATTCATGTTGCTTGAAGGTACTTGAGCCGCCGCCGCTAATGTGATAGCAAGCATGCATATAAGGGATAGATAATTCTTAAACATAGTTATAATCTTTGGAACTAATTGAGGCAAGTTACGTGCCAAAGACCCAATTAAAGTAATTTCGTAGCGTGAGAAAAGTAATAGTTTCAGGAGCAGAAGGACAGTTAGGGAAATGCATACTTAGAAGGTTTGCAGGAGATGAAGTATTTGATTGGTTAGGACTCAATAAGCAAGAGCTTAATATTCTCAACCGTGATCAAATCATTGAATTACTCGACTCAATAAAGCCGGAGTTTGTTGTAAACACTGCAGCTTACACTGCAGTAGACAGGGCTGAGAGCGATGAATTTGAAGCCATAGAGGTAAACGTAGAAGGCGTTAAAGTTCTTGCAGAAGCATGCAGAGATAGAGGCGTTAAGCTCATACATATTAGTACAGATTATGTTTTTTCAGGAGAAGATGGAGGTACAGAAGACAATCCATACACTCCGTTTTCTCCTACCTCACCTACATCTGTTTACGGTAAAACCAAACTAGATGGAGAAAAACATCTGCAAATTGCTTTTGTTTCTTCAGGAGTAAAAAATTGGATTATCAGAACGGGATGGCTTTACGATAACGAGGGTAGTAATTTCTTAAACACAATGAGGCACTTAGGCTCTAAGCCTGAGGCATCTTTAAAAGTAGTAGTTGATCAGGTGGGTACTCCAACTTGGACAGGTTCATTAGCTATTGCAATTCGTCAGTTGATGTTGAGTGATTTGAATAGTGGAGTATATCACTACAGCGATATGGGCGTAGTTAGTTGGCATGGATTTGCTGAGGAGATTTTCAAAGTCTGCGGTCTAAATCCTGAGCTTACATCCATAACAACATCTGAATATCCAACAGATGCAGTTCGTCCAAAAAACTCCCATTTAGGTGGGAGTGAGTTCGCTGAACTTTTAGGTTTAGATAGAATTCATTGGAAGGAAGCACTAAGGCTTTGTATTGAGGAAGAAAGACTTTGGGATGAGGTTCAGCATAAGGCAGAGTTATGGTCTCAAGCGCCTTATGATGAGAATATTAGAGCTCAGGTAAGAGAGTTAATTGATTCTGGCTCAAGGCATGAATTAATTGAGGCTTTCTATAAGGACATGGAGTTTGGAACTGGAGGAATGAGAGGAGTGTGTGGGCCAGGAACTAATAGGATTAATGTTGAAACTATAGCAGCTGCGACTCAGGGACTAGCTAATTATCTAAAAAAATCAGCTTCAGACTTGCCGTCCCCATTAAAAGTTGCCATTGCTTATGACTGCAGGCTGCACAGCGTTGAGCTGAGCAGGGTGGTTGCAGAGGTCCTAGCAGCAAATGGAATAGAGGCGTTATTGTACCATGAGCTAAGGCCTACTCCTCAACTTTCATTTACAGTTAGTCACCTAGGATGTGCTGCTGGGGTGGTTGTTACTGCTAGTCACAATCCACCGGAGTACAACGGATTTAAAGTTTACTACAAGGATGGAGGCCAAATCACCGCGCCACACGACCAAGCTATTATAGACGAGTTTAGAAAAGTGGGGTCGCCCGATGATGTACAGAGAGATAAGAATGGGGCTGGGATTACAATTTTAGGGCCTGAGTTAGACGAAGCATATAGGAAGAAGGTCCTCGAATTGAGGTCGTCTGAATCGCTGATTGAGCAAGGTTCTGATGTGTGCCTCGTGTACACGGGTCTTCATGGAACGGGTGCTGTGAGTGTGCCGGATGCTTTGAAAGAGTTTGGCTTTAAAAATCTTCATGAGGTAAAATCTCAATCTGTTGTTGATGGGAATTTTAGTACTGTTTTAAGCCCAAACCCAGAAGAACCGGAAGCTCTAAATCTCGCCATACAACTAGCTGAGCAGTTAGGCGCAGATCTTGTGATGGGAACTGATCCTGATTCGGACAGGGTCGGTCTGGCTGTGCCAGGGAAGGATGGTAAAATGGTTCTCCTTAATGGTAACGAAACCGGCGCTCTACTTTTTGATTACGTCCTCTCAAACGGCAACTACTCAGCAAGTGACTTCATCTGCTCTACAGTAGTTACTTCGCCACTTCTTGAAGAAATCGGAAAAGGCTACGGCGTCGGTCATCGAGAAACCTTAACGGGCTTTAAGTTCATCGCCGCAGCCATAGCTGACGACGATAGGAACTTCGTAGTTGGTGGCGAAGAGAGCTACGGCTACCTCGTCGGCGACACGGCAAGAGATAAAGACGGCGTCTCTGCTTGTTGCGTTCTATCCGAACTTGCTCATGAGTTAAAACTTCAAGATCATACTATGCTTGATCAGCTTGAGGACATCCACAGAAGATTCAATATCTTTCAAGAAGGCCTAGTAAGCGTTGTAAAAACAGGTAGGAATGGAGCAGAGGAGATTAAAGCTCTAATGACTAAGTACAGAGAAAATGCTCCCCAGAACATACTAGGAGAAAAGGTAGTTGAGATAAGAGATTTCTCTAATGGTACTCAGCCAGATTTCCCTAAGTCAGATGTGATTCAGTTTATTACGGAACACGGATCCAGAGTTACTGTTAGACCCTCGGGTACAGAACCTAAGATTAAATATTACGCGAGTGTAAATACTTCCTTAAAACCGGGAGATAATTACGACGAAGTTAGGACTGCACAGAAAGAAAAAGTTGAGAAATTACTTTCTTCTTTTTCGATTCTTAGTTGAATCAATCTTATCGCTTGCCTTATTTAAAAACTCTTCACCTTTTTCTTTTAAGTCGTCCATGTTTTTCTTCCTCTTGCGTTTATTCAACCTCTTTTTGTCAAACCCATCGTAGAATGGCATAACTGTATAGGCCAAATCTTCAACGTATGGATAAACTACGCAATCCTTATCAACTTTTCTTGGTAAGATATCTACCTCATGTAATCTAGAAATTACAAATGAAAGTAATAATGCAATTTGGAATGCACCCAGAAGAATGCCTGCAATTTTATTTACAGATCCTAATGCAACCATGTCAACTACTTTTTCAAGAGCTTTTCCGAGCATGTGAATTCCTATTACAACTAAAATAAAAGTGATTGCAAACGCACTTACCTTGATTAGACCTTCTTCCCAGTTAAAATTTGAGTTAAGGAAATCCGCTACATAGTCTGAGCAATAAAATGCAGCTAATCCACCGGCTATCAATGCTATAGTGGATGCTGCTGTAATTACAAATCCTTTTTTATATCCTAACCATGCGCCCCATAAAATGAATAGGATCACAATAATGTCTGCAATTGGTAGTGGCAATGATTCCATGTGGCAATCTACGTTTAACTTAGCGGAGTGGAAAATCAAATGAATATTTCAATTCACAAGTTTGGCGGAGCTTCTGTTAAAAATTCAGATGCGGTTAAAAACATTGCTAAAATATTGAAATCATTTCCATCTGAGATGTCCTCAATTATTGTGGTTAGCGCAATGGGGAAAACAACCAATAAACTTGAAAAAGTAGCTTCAGAGCTCAATGATGCCAAGGCTAAACTAGCAATAGATAAAATTGCTGCTTCACACGTTGAAATAGCAAATTCACTTGAGTTGAGTGGAAAGTTTGTGGATGAGATTTGGTCTTTATTTTCAATACAAAATCATATTACAGACATAGATGAAAGATATGATGCAACAGTGTCTTTAGGTGAGCTAGCAAGTACAAGGATTATTTCTGAATATCTTAAAACTCAGGGTTATGACGCTAGTTGGTGGGATGTAAGAAACACCATCACAACTGATTCAAGGCATAGGGGCGCAAGAGTTGATGAGGAACAAATGAGGAACTATGGTATTTCAATAATGCAGCAGCTCAACAACTCTAAGTTTATTGTAACCCAAGGATTCATAGGTAAAAGCCCATCGGGTGCTACTACAACTTTAGGGCGTGAAGGATCAGATTATAGTGCAGCACTTCTTGCTTGTGCAGCTAATGCTCAAGAGGTGGTTATCTGGAAAGACGTTCAAGGTATGCACAACGCTGATCCAAGAATTTTCAAAGAAACTATTACAATAGACAAACTCGATTATCACGAAGCTTTAGAGTTGAGCTATTACGGAGCGAGTGTTATTCACCCTAGAACAGTAAAGCCTTTGCAGAATAGGAATATCCCGCTTTATGTGAAGAGTTTTTTAAATCCATCAGGACCCAGCACTTGCATAGGTGATTTTCCAAATCTAGCGGTAACAACTCCCATGTATATCTCTAGGCCCAACATCACTTGTCTTTCATTAGGCCCTGCGGATCACAGCTTTGTGGGAGAGGACCACCTAGAAACAGTTTTTAGAGCATTGTCGAGATCAGGCATTCATGTAAGAATGATGCAAAATTCAGCAGTTCAGTTTGATTTGGTTTTTGATACAGATCAGGCCAAACAAGATCGCCTGATCCACGATTTGGGTTCAGGCTTCCACACCAAATCCAATGATAACCTGGAACTGATTACAGTCAGACACGGAAACGCTGACCTCCTCGAAAGTCTAACTGCTGGTAAAAATATAATAATGGAGCAGATAAATATGCCAACAGTAAGAAGGCTAGTAAAAGCTAATTCTTAATTAGTATTCGTCTTCGTTGAAGAAGAAATCTTCCTTAGAAGGATAGTCAGGCCATATATCCTCGATAGTTTCATAGTTCTCATTATCGTTTTGAAGTTGCTGAAGGTTTTCAACTACTTCCAACGGTGCACCAGTACGCATTGCGTAATCGATAAGCTCGTCTTTTGATGCTGGCCATGGTGCGTCTTCGAGATATGAGGCTAATTCTAGGGTCCAGTACACTGTCTTGAGATTTGTTAATTAGACTAGATATTATGCGGCAAAAATAATAGAATCTCAATCATTTTCAACTTTCCAAGTAATTTCATCTGTTTTTGTAAGAAAAGAAAGCAATCTAGCAGTTGTAAAAAGCACATCAGAGAGTCTATTTAAGTACTTGATTATCTCTATATCAACTGTTTCAACTCTGCTAAGAGCAACTACTCTTCTTTCAGCTCTTCTGCAAATTGATCTCGCAATATGTGCGTCAGCAACAGATGGATGCCCTCCTGGTAGTAGAAAATTCTTTAGCGGGGGAACTTTTTCATGAACTAAGTCCATCCAATTTTCAAATTCTGAAATGCTATTAGGATTAAGCTTTGGTAGCATGGCCTGCATTTTATCTTCTACAGTAGCAAGGTGAGAACCAATAGAAAATAATTCGGCTTGTATTCCTCTGAAGAACTTTAATTCGTCGTTCAATTCAGGATGCTCAATAAGCCTACCTAAAAATGCATTTAACTCATCGACAGTTCCATAAGATTCTATTCTAAGATCATCTTTAGGCACTCGGTTTCCCCCAAATAAACCTGTAGTTCCGTCGTCTCCGTTTCTTGTATAAATGCGCATATGACGAAACTACGACTTGCGGGATTATATTGCAGGCAATTAATAGATAAAATGACAAAGGAGCAGACTAAGCAACTCAGATACGATAGCGCATACATTAGAATGGCATCGGAGTGGAGTGGGTTGTCACATTGCGAAAGGAAAAAGGTGGGAGCAATCATCGTAAAAGATGGAATGATCATAGCAGATGGGTATAATGGAACACCCTCAGGCTTTGATAATTGCTGCGAAAACACCGCTGGTGAGACTCACTGGTATGTGTTGCATGCTGAAGCAAATGCAATTTTAAAGCTTGCACGCAGTAACAATAGTGCAGATGGCGCAACTCTCTATATCACTCTCTCTCCATGTAGAGATTGCTCTAAACTCATTCATCAAGCCGGCATTGTAAGAGTTGTTTATGAGAAGGAATACAAAGATACAAGCGGTTTAGATTTTTTGCGTTCAGCTAATGTTCAAGTAGAGCAGATTACTCTTTAAAAAATGAAAAATAATTCCTACCTACTGGTGTTGATGCTTGTTCTTGGAATTTTCTTAGGCAAGGAGGTTTTCAGTACTAGTGGGGAAATTCCTGTTTTTTCTAATCAACTTAATTCAGTTTTAGACCAAATCGAATATCTGTACGTCGACACTGTTGACAGAAGATCCCTAGAAGAAGCTGCTGTTGAAGCAATTGTTAACGAACTAGATCCGCATTCAGTTTATTTCGATGCTGAAGAGGTTCAGGCTATGGCTGAGCCAATGGAAGGCGGATTCGAGGGAATTGGTGTAGAATTCTTAATTACAAACGACACTTTAATGGTTGTTACTGCCTTGCCTGGTGGACCGTCAGAAGGTGTAGGCATTAGAGCTGGTGATAGAATTCTTAGGGTAGACACAACTGAAATATCAGGGCCTGAACTGTCTAATAGCAGGGTGATGAAGCTCCTTAAAGGAAAAGGAGGGACTTTGGTAAATCTAGGCCTTATGCGAGGCGGAACAGGTGAGCTATATGATGTGGTAATTACCAGAGCAAGAATACCCATTCACAGCGTCGTTGCTTCATTTATTCTTGAGGAAAAGGTGGGATATGTAAAAATCATTCGATTTGCAGCAACTACTTCATATGAGTTTGCAGTTGCAATGGATGACCTTGTTGCTCAAGGAGCTGATAAGGTAGTTGTCGACTTGAGAGGTAATGGTGGAGGATATTTGAAATCTTGCACTGATATGATTGATTTATTTCTTCAAAAGGGGTGTGACATTGTCTACACTGAAGGTAAATCTTCACCTAAACTAGTTTATCAATCAGAATACGATGGTGTGTTTTCAGATATGCCCATTGCAATCTTAATTGATGAAAGTTCAGCATCAGCAAGTGAAATTTTTGCGGGAGCAATCCAAGACAATGATAGGGGAGTAATACTTGGAAGAAGATCATTTGGTAAGGGTTTAGTGCAAGAGGAGTATAATCTTTCAATCGATGGAGCACTTAGATTAACAGTTGCTCGCTTCTACACCCCTAGCGGAAGAGCAATCCAAAAGCCATACGGTGAAGGCGTAGACTACGCTCAAGATCATGATATCAGAGCTCAATCAGGAGAGTTATTCTACGCCGATAGCATTAGGCATCTAGACTCACTTGCGCATAAAACTGTCCTTGGAAGAACAGTATATGGTGGAGGCGGTATTACCCCTGATGTCTTTATTCCCCTCGACACAACTGAATCGAGTAGGGATCTAGCTGAATTGATTTGGTCTGGTAAACTAAGAGACGGAGCATTTAAATGGGTAGATAGAAATAGAGACGCACTTGATGGCATGAGTAGCTATGTTGAATTAGGATCAAGTTCGCTTTGGAATCACCCAGTCTATGGAGGCCTGGCTGAAATAGAAAGAGCTTACAACGAATTGATGGGATATGAGCCCAATTGGGATGGAGATGAGAAGGAAAGAATCTTAAAGAGATTTCTTGCTCAAGTTGCTAGAAACGTATTGGACGAGCAGGAATATTACAAGGTAATGGCGGAAGGGGATGAATTTTTAGAGCGCGCTCTTTATGAATTGTTAGTTGCTGATAGGTTCCATATACAGGATGGAAGGCTATATTTGTTCCCAGCGGAAGCTGACACTATAATTTCTCAATCATTTAATCTCTCGCCCAATGGCTTTTGAATTACCTAAATTACCTTATGCATATGATGCTTTAGAGCCTCATATCGACGCTCGTACTATGGAGATCCACCATGGAAAGCACCATGCAGGATATACAGCTAAACTAAATGCTGCAATTGAAGGCACTGACCTTGCAGATTCTTGCATTGAAAACCTTCTTGCAAATCATACTTCTAACAATGCTATACGAAACAACGGTGGTGGTTACTTCAACCATAACTTGTTTTGGAATTCAATGTCACCTAATGGAGGCGGGAAGCCTTCAGGCGACCTAGGCGCAGCTATAGACAGAGACTTTGGTAGCTACGACGCTTTTGTAGATGAATTCTCTAAAGCAGCAGCTACTAGATTTGGTTCTGGTTGGGCTTGGCTTTGCGTTTGTGAAGGAGGAAAGCTATGCGTTTGCTCAACAGCAAACCAAGACAACCCACTAATGCCAAGTGAAGGATGCGGATGTCCTCCTATCATGGGATTAGACGTATGGGAGCACGCTTACTACTTGAACTACCAGAATAGACGTCCCGATTACATCTCTGCATTCTTCAATGTAGTTGATTGGGATGCGATCTCCGCACGTTACGCTGAAGCGTCGAAGTAATCTAAGTAAACAATTTTGTTATGAGCCGTTTTGTTCTAATAGTTGCTGGTGGTACTGGCAAGCGTATGAAGACTAAAACAGCTAAACAGTTCTTATCGGTAAAGGGTCTGCCATTGATGTGGTGGACCCTTCGCCGATTTAAGGAAGCTACTCCCGATGCTCATCTGTCTATAGTCCTTAACCCTAACCTCTTTGATGAGTTTAAAGAGCTTGAAGAAAAATACGGTGACTCTGGTTCAGATTCCATCATCCTCGGGGGTGTAGAACGCTTCCACTCAGTCCTCAATGGACTTACCACCCTACCGGACGAAGGCATAGTCGCCATTCACGATGCAGTAAGACCGTTCCCCACAGTGGAAATGATAAGACAATGCTTCGATGACGCAGCGATCCACGGTTCAGCAATTCCGGTGACTCCCCTTAAAAATAGCATTCGCTCAATATCCCCTGACGGCACCTCGAAAGCCCTCAACCGCTCGAACTTCCTCGCAGTCCAAACCCCACAATGCTTCGACCTTGCATTAATTAAGCCTGCATTTGCAGTTGATTACAACGAAGTCTTCACAGACGACGCAAGTGTCTACGAAGCAGCAGGCCACCAAGTTTTTCTAAGCAAGGGTGACCACATGAATTTGAAGATCACAACCAAAGAAGATCTGATTATTGCTCGAGCCCTAAGTAATTAGCTTCGTTTTTCCTCCAAACGGAAATCTTACTTAACCCAAATGCTATAGCGATTATTATCGCTCCACAAACTGCCGCAGTTATATATTCTGTTTCCCCCCAAGGTTCGGGTGTTAAAGACAGGCTTTCTTGAACCCAATCTACACCCATATAATAAGCCATAATTACAATTGATGTGTTATTAATAAAATGACCTATGATTCCTGTCCATAGACTGCCACTTGCGACAACTAAATATCCAAAACCAGCTCCAAGTAGCATCCTAGGAATAAATCCTAAGATTTGAACATGAATAGCACTAAAAATAAAGGCGCTCACCCATATACCTACGTGGATATTACCACTCCATTTTGCAATAAGGGGCTGAAATGATCCTCTAAATGCATATTCTTCACATATAGCCGGTAGGAGCCCAATTACGATTAAGCAACTTATAAACTCAATAGGAGAATCCATTGATAAGATTTTTATTGAAAGCGCTGTAGTATCGTTATCTTGTTCAATTAACCAATCAAAAAAGGGTATTTCAGCTATATTAGAAATATTAATAAGCCAATTATTAAGTTTCTGAGATAAGTCTAAAAATGGAGCAAAAGAATATGTGCATATTATAGCCATTAATAAGAATAACCATAAAAGACTTGACGCGCCCTGTTTAGTAAACCCTACTCCAATGCCTTTGTCAAATAAAAAGTGATAAACTAAACCAATAGTTAAACAGGCAAATAATTGTAATGATGCACCCATTACAAGGGATGTCGAAGCTGCAGTTGTTGAGTGCCCTGAAATTCCTGAATATAAAAGACCTGTTATTCCTGATAAAAAAAGCCCCAGAACAAACAAGCATAAAAGAAATACTAATTTTAACATGGGATGCATGCCCCTAAATGCTGTTTGTATCATGTGGCTTAATTTTGCGGCAAGTTCGGAATATTTTGGCCAGAATAGGAGATATAGAATTAGGAGATTTTCCTTTATTGCTTGCACCCATGGAGGATGTGAGTGACCCTCCATTTAGAGCAATTTGCAAAAAGTACGGAGCAGATGTCATGTACACTGAGTTTATCAGCTCAGAGGGATTGATTCGAGATGCTGTTAAAAGTAAGCAGAAGCTAGATATTTTTGAGTACGAGCGCCCGATAGGAATTCAGATTTTTGGAGGGAATATTGGTCCAATGAGAGAGGCTGCTGAAATTGCTGAAGCAGCTGGCCCTGATATAATTGACATCAATTATGGTTGCCCGGTTAAAAAGGTAGCCTTGAAGGGAGCCGGGGCGGGGATACTACAAGATATTCCGAAGATGGTCGAAATGACTAAGGAGATTGTTGACACCTGTAAACTACCGGTTACAGTAAAGACTAGGCTAGGATGGGATGACGATTCTAAGTATATCGTTGAAGTCGCTGAGAGATTGCAGGATGTGGGAATTAAGGCTATCAGTATACACGGCAGAACTCGAGCTCAGATGTATAAAGGTTCAGCCGACTGGTCATTAATTGCTGATGTTAAGAATAACCCCAGGATGAATATTCCAGTGTTTGGCAATGGAGATATTGATTCGCCAGAGAAGGCGGTTGAGTTCAAGAAAAAGTACGGAGTAGATGGAGTTATGATTGGAAGAGCGTCAATTGGGAGTCCTTGGTTTTTCAATGAGATAAAGCATTTCATTGCAACTGGTGAACACCTAGAACCGCCTAATATGGCAGAGCGCATTGAAGCAGTTACAATGCATTTTGAAAGATCACTTGAGTGGAAAGGAGATAGACTAGGAATAGTTGAGATGCGTAGACATTATGCTAATTACTTTAAGGGGATTCCAGATTTCAAAAAGCACAGATTAGATCTTGTGACCTTTGACACTGTTGATGAGATAAGAGATAAACTGAAGTTTATATCAGAGAATTTTGCAGATCACGATTTTGCAAACTCACCTTACTAAGGCTAGGTCATTTTCCTGATTAGGTATCTAACCATTGCAGCTGAGCCTAGTCCCCCCAGACATATAACTACTGCAAGTACACTAATTATATCGCTGAATTTTAGCATAACTGGATATGAAGGGGTAACGGATTCAGCAAGTTTGACAAACCCCCATTTGGTTTGGCTTAAAACAAGAAGAATTCCTAGGATAGCACCTGCTAATCCTCCTATTACATTTATCGCAAGTCCTTGAAGGGAAAAGATTTTTTCAATTTCACCCTGCCTCAGGCCCATGGCTTTGAAGATTTCCAAATCCTTTTCCTTGTCAATCAACATCATGGTCAATGAAGCGAGAACGTTGAAAGCTGCGACTATCAAGATGAAGCTTAGAATGACAAAAGTTGACCACTTTTCTGCCCTGTTGATTTGGGTTTTAAATCTGTGCTTTTCTTCCCTAGTTCTGAATCGAGTCTCACCCAGAGAATCCATAAAATTACTATCCTCCTCAAGGTCGGCAAGTGTGGACCCAGAAGACAGAGCTAGTTCAAATCTACTAACCTCGTTTTCTCTTTGAAAAAGCTCGGACGCAACATCTATAGGAGCAATAATGTACCTGGTATCTAAGTCGTAGTTAATAGCGAACACACCACAAGCAACAGATGGCAGCTTTAGAAATGCATTTTCCTTGTGGCGACTGAGTTTTTTACCCCTTCTAGGTGCGCCAAGTACGAGTCGACTCATCATAACTGAATCCGATGGTAACATGAGTTGAGACTTTATGCCAGAACCCAGGATGCAACAACTCTCGTTTAATGAACCACTTTTTAAAGCCCTTTCAATAGGAGTGACTTTGTGGAAATTTGAATCTACACCCAACACAGAAGTGATTAACGTAACACCATTAGCACTTATCGTGGCTTCAGACTCAATTACAGCTGAGTAATGTGCAATATTTGGATTTTCTTCAAGATTAAGAGCAAGGTCAATAGGGATGTATTCACCAGATTTAGGTATAAGAGCTAATTCTGAATCTAATGTGCCAAACAAGTCTTGAACCAGCCTTTCAAGTCCGTTAAATGCTGAAAGAACTATTATCATTGCTGCCGTTACCATAGCGATAACGAACATAGAAATACCAGAAATTATGTGGACTAGTTTTCTAGACCTAGGTTTAAAAACGTAGCGTAATGCAAGTTTAACAGGTAGCCTCAAATTTTAACTTTTCAGGGCTTGCTCTACAGCGTCATAATAGTCTAAACTATCATCGATGTAGAAATGCAATTCAGGAATTCTTCGAACTTGTTTCCCAATTACACCTGCAAGCGTTTTTCTAATCCAAGTTGCTTGGCTCTTAACTTGTCTAAGAGCTTTTTCTTTGTCTTGCACAGCCATAAAGCTGAGAAAAACCTTAGCAACTCCTAAATCTGGAGACATTCGAACAAGGGTCACAGTAATAAAAGTACCATCAAACCTCATTGAGGTGTTTTGTTGGAAGATTATACTGAGCTCTTGCTTAATAAGGTTAGCTACTTTTTCTTGGCGTATGCTTGACATGGAACTAATATAAGAACTGATTATAAGGATAGCGCTTTGCGTGAAGTTCTTTTACTCTTTCATAGAGTACATCGCGTAGCATTAATACGTGATCTTTATTAAGAGCACTCATAAAGTATATGTCTCGACCATCTTTTTCAAACCTCTCTCTTAACCCTTCAATTGCCTCAGCTTCTTTAATGTTGTCAATCTTGTTAAACAGAAGTAAAGTCGGTTTGTCATCTGTTCCAATTTCAGCTAGTGTTCTTTCAACGACACTTAGCTGATCCTCAAACTGTGGATGACTAACATCTATAACGTGAATTAGAAAATCACTTTCTCTAGTTTCATCAAGAGTAGATTTAAAACTCTCGATAAGCTGAGTAGGTAGCTTTCTAATAAATCCAACAGTGTCACTTAATAGAAATGGAAGATTGCCTACGACTACTTTTCTAACAGTAGTGTCAAGGGTAGCAAAGAGCTTGTTCTCAGCAAACATATCGCTCTTTGAAAGTGTGGCCATTAGAGTGCTTTTCCCAGCGTTTGTATAGCCCACAAGTGCAACTCGAATAAGAGCACCTCTATTGCTTCTTTGGGTTGCCATTTGCTTGTCAATAGCAAAAAGCTCCTTTTTTAAAAGAGCAATACGGTCTCTAATAATTCTTCTATCAGTCTCAATCTCTTTCTCACCAGGGCCCTTCATTCCTATACCGCCTTTCTGCTTCTGAAGGTGAGTCCACATGTTAGTAAGTCTAGGAAGCAAGTACTCGTATTGAGCAAGCTCAACTTGAGTTTTAGCGTGAGCTGTTCTTGCTCTTTGCGCGAAAATATCCAGAATCAAATTGGGTCTATCGAGAATCTTCACATTCTCAATTTCCTTTTCAATATTTCTGATTTGGGATCCGCTAAGCTCATCGTCAAAGATGATCATATCTATCTCTTCAGCCTCAACGTATTCTTTTATCTCTTGAAGCTTACCTGAGCCAACAAATGTTTTCACATCAGGCTTAGAAAGAGCTTGTATGAAGGTCTTTTTTGTAACAGCATCAGCAGTCGATGCAAGAAAAGCTAGCTCTTCAAGGTATTCTTCTAACTGTTCTCTTCTTTGGTGTAGAGTTGCAACACCAATTAGCACACAAGTTTCCTTATCAATAGATGTGTCTATAAGTTGCTTCTTTCTCCTTCTAGACATTATTGAAAGGTGTCTATATATTCAGCTAGTCCTCTTATGGTCTTTGCGTCAAGTACGTCTTTTTGAGGAGGCATAGTAGTTTTGCCATATTTGATGATGGCAATTCTCTCCTCAATGGTCATTTTAGTGTCTTTAAGATTAGGTGCTGTTTTAATAATGCTAGTGCCGTTTCTGCCATGACACAATGCACATTTAAAACCGTAAATCCTAGAGATTTCAGCCTTAAACATGTCATCAGAACCACCTTCTACCTGAGTTTCAGGACTATCCATGCATGAAGCAAGCATAAGTAGTGCTGTTAAAGAAAATAATTGAACAGTCCTACTCATAAATGTGATTTAGAACCAGCCAATTTCGCTAAAGCGACTTAAAAAAGGCCAAGGAATTGCAGCTAGAACGAATAAAAGGCTAAGGCCAAAGAATACTAATTGCTTCTTGTACTTGGCTTGAACAGTTTTTGCTCTCTTGCTAAGGCTGTGGCCTAGTGTACTAAGGACAATAGCAATGCTCATCATAGTTGTGTGCTCCATCATAAAGAACCTACTTAAAGGCTCAGTCAACTCAGCAACGTGATCGCTCATAAGTAGCGCTAAACCAAGTGTAAGCTGAATATGCATAGATATCATTGTAAAAAGACCCAATTTAGCTTGCATACCAAATTCAGAATTATTTCTATTTAAAAATGCTCTAACTACTGTAACTAGTAATAGAAATAGGATTATCCACCTAATTCCAGAGTGTGCGTGTATTATACCTTCCATTGTTATACTACTCCTTGATCAATCATAGCGTCCGCAACTTTTACGAACCCAGCAATATTTGCTCCTTTAACATAGTCAATATTTCCGTTAGCGTCCTTTCCGTACTTAATGCACTGAGCGTGTATGCTCTTCATGATGTTATGAAGCTTTTCGTCTACTTCTTCTCTAGTCCAAGATAATCTCATGCTGTTCTGAGTCATTTCAAGTCCTGAAGTAGCTACACCACCAGCGTTAGATGCTTTACCTGGTGAAAAGAGAGCTCCAGCTTTATGGAATACCTCTACAGCTTCGGGTGTACATGGCATATTTGCTCCTTCTGCAACACAAGAGCATCCGTTTGAAGTAAGAGTGTTTGCTTCTTCTTCGTTTAATTCATTCTGAGTTGCGCATGGTAAAGCAACATCACACTTAGTTCCCCAAGGGCGACTTCCCGCTGTAAATGTGCTGCCAGGAAATTGATCTGCATATTCGCTAATTCTTCCTCTTTGATTGTTCTTAAGATCCATGATCCAGGCTAATTTTTCAGCATCGATTCCATCTGGATCTTGAATGAAACCTCTAGAATCTGACATTGTAAGAACCTTTGCTCCAAGCTGAATGCATTTTTCAGCAGCGAACTGAGCAACGTTACCAGATCCAGAAATCACAACTGCTTTACCATCGAAGCTTTCGCCCTTAGTTGCAAGCATCTCTTGAGCAAAGTATACAGTTCCGTATCCAGTTGCCTCAGGGCGGATAAGTGATCCTCCCCAGTTGATTCCTTTGCCAGTTAGTACGCCCGTGAATTCATTGCGTAGTCTTTTGTATTGGCCAAACATATAACCGATCTCACGACCGCCAACTCCGATGTCTCCTGCAGGAACGTCGGTGTTAGCTCCTATGTGACGGCTAAGCTCTGTCATAAAGCTCTGGCAGAATCTCATTACTTCGTTATCGCTTTTTCCTTTAGGGTCAAAGTCAGATCCTCCCTTACCTCCGCCAAGTGGAAGAGTAGTAAGTGAGTTTTTAAATACTTGTTCGAAGCCTAAAAACTTAAGGATGCTGAGATTCACGCTTGGGTGAAATCTTAAGCCTCCTTTATATGGTCCTATAGCTGAGTTGAATTCTACTCTAAATCCTCTGTTCACCTGAACTTTTCCGTTGTCGTCAGTCCATGGAACTCTAAATATGATAGTCCTTTCCGGTTCTATCATTCTTTCTAGAATACGGTGGTCGTCGTACTTAGGGTTGTTTTTGATAAAAGGGATAACGGTTTCAGCTACCTCTTGGACAGCTTGAAGGAATTCGGGCTCGTTAGCATTACGCTTGGCTGCTAGAGCCATAAATGCATCAATTCTTTCCTGCATGTTATGAAGTTAAACGTGTGTTTTGACGTTTGTTTAAGGGCAAAGATATATTAAAGAGAGGCGGTTCTTCCACCGTCTACTGGCAAATTAATTCCACTGATATAATCAGCAGCTGGAGTACATAGAAATGCTATAGCTGAACCTATTTCTTCAGGCTCGCCAAACCTCCCTGCAGGAACAGCTCCCACCATGCCCTTGGTTACTTCTTCTATAGTCTTACCAGTCTTAACAGATTTAGATTCTAGTATGCCTTGCAATCTGCCAGTATTTGTTGCTCCTGGTAGTACGTTATTCACGCGAATACCGTTTTTACCCTCCTCATTTGCAAGNGTTTTAGACCAGTTTGCAACGGCACCTCTGATAGTGTTAGATACTCCNAGGTTNTTGAGTGGANCTTTAACAGANGTGCTAATAACNTTTATGATTCTACCACTTCCCTTCTTCCTCATCCCTGGNAGTAAAGCNCCTGCAAGAAGGTGGTTGCAAAGCAGGTGTTGCTCAAAAGTTGNAACAAAGGCATCAGTAGAAGCCTCGCTTATNGGACCTCCAGCTGGACCNCCAGTNTTATTAATTAAGATGTCGTAATCAATCTTTTCAGCAAGTTCTTTCGCTGTCTTTCCAACTTCTTCAGATTTGCTGAAATCTGCTACTGCATAATCGTGTGATCCTCCTTCAATTGATGGCAATGTTCTTAGAGCTGATTTCAAACTTTCTTCATTTCTAGCAAGAAGTGTAATTCTAGCTCCTAAGCCCGCTAATTCACGTGCTGTAGCTAGCCCAATCCCTTGAGAAGCCCCACATACTAGTGCGTGTTTTCCTTTCAGTGATAGATTCATGCCACAAAGTTAGCAATTACATACCTTTGAAGCATGAAGAGGATAGAACACTTAGGGATTGCTGTTGAAGATTTGGCTTCAGCTGAAAAAGTCTTCACTGATGTCTTAGGAATCGAGCCATATAAAAGGGAAGAGGTGTCGGATGAAAATGTCATCACATCATTTTTCCAAACAGGTGAATCAAAAGTGGAACTACTTCAATCGACTTCAGACGATGGACCTATAGCAAGACATATTGCAAAAAGGGGAGAGGGTTTACACCACGTAGCATTTCACGTAGATGATTTAGAGGCTGAAATAGCAAGGCTTGAAGGGGAAGGATATAGATGTGTCAGTGGCCCTAAGGGTGGAGCTGATGGGAAGCGCATTGCGTTTCTTCATCCTTCAGACACAGCTAAGGTGCTAGTAGAGCTTTGTGCAGATTAACGCCTGCGCTTCTTTTTTTTCTTCTTTTTAGTAAACTTATTCGAAGCTCTTCTCCATCCTTTCATATCAGAGCCAAACAATTCCTTTGTCCCCTCAACATCTGTAGGACCAGCACAGTTTCTAGGGCCTCTGACCTTAGGGTGTAAATCCCAGTTTACTATAACACTGAAGGGCCTGAAATCAGTCATTAACCATGGCGTTTTGCCTGTGCCATTGATAGGATTCAATTGAAGTAAGTCTGTAGCTGCATGAATCCTTAAGAATCGGCCCTTCCACATCATAAATCCTACTCCCACCTTAGCTTCTATGCTTCCAGTAAAAAGAGGAAGTTCTCCAGGAACTGCATCAGGATGATGATCGAATACAAAGGTGTTTACCTCTGGGAAGAAATCCCTTCTTATGGTGCCACCAAGTCCTGCTTCAATAAATAGATCAGGTGAAATAGTAAAGGAATGGTATGCAGTTAAACTAGCTCCGATATTTAGCGCTGAAGCTGTGCTTACCATTACTGTGTCCTCGTTCTCATAGACTCCATTGTAGGTTTCTTGGATATTTCTGTTTCCACAGTACACATTAAAGCCAAACCTATCTACAAGAATCGGATCTTTAAAAATGTAGTTAATACCTACGCCACCCATCCATTCATATGGGCTTTTAGCACCCCAAGATCCATAGTGTAAGGTGTCCAATTCTCCAGTAGATGGGTTAGATAAGAATTGCGAGCTATGCCATCCAGTATTTCCATTAATAAATCCAGATTTACCCAGCGAAAGAGTAATGCCTAGTGGTTTTTGAGAATTGAGAGTAGATTCAAATGAAGTTGACTGCCCTACAGCACCAAAGCTGAGAGATAGACACATCAATATGATTGCTGATTCTTTAATCATCATACATCAACAGAGAGCAGAGGTGATGGCCTACTCATACTACTTGCATCAGATAGATACCTTTCAAGAGTTTCAATAGCAAAATCAATAGTGCTATCCTCCTCCCAAACTCCTTCAATATTCTCAATAGTCATCACTTCATTCATCACCGCCTGTTGCATCTCACCTCTATCCCAAGCTTCATTGTAAGGCGTATGACTAAAGGTCACAAGGGTATAAAGAGGTTTCCACTTGTCTGGATGCCTAGACGCAATCCTAGCTTCAATCTTTTTCTGAAGTTGATACTTCGGATCACCAGTTTTATCCCTCATCACAATGTAATTGTGCAAGGCCAAATCAAGAATAGCATCCGCAGCTGGCTTTCTCAGTTCAGAGTAGTTCCTCATCATCTTCACCCACTCATCATTGCCCGCATTTTCAGGAAGCTTGTCCATCAACTCAGAAAGAACTGTACAATCTTCAAAACCGCTATTCATTCCTTGTCCATAAAAAGGAACAATAGCATGAGCTGAGTCTCCTAACAGCGCCACCCTTCCACCATCGTTCCATGGAAAGCACTTTACGGTGCACATTGAGCTCACGGGATTTTCATTCCAATCCTCGATAAGGTTAGGCAACATCTCTACTGCATCTGGAAAATGCTTGTTATAGAATTTGAGTACGTCTTCGTCTGTCTTAATGTTTTCGAAAGACTCTGGTCCTTCATAAGGAGCGAACAATGTGCATGTAAAGCTACCGCCGGGATTAGGAAGGGCCATGAACATAAATTGACCTCGAGGCCAAATATGGAGACCGTTTTCAGCGATTCTGTAGTCTCCGTCATTGTTTGGCTTCATCAGAATTTCCTTATATCCATGGGGAATATATTTCTGAGTATAATCGAATCGATCATTTCTCACCATGGTACCTCTAACAGCACTATAAATACCATCAGTTCCAAAAAGCCTATCGTGTTGAATAGAACGGCCATCCTTAAACTTCACCTCAACACCGTTTTCAACAAGAGAATAGCCAGCGCATGGATGGTCGAATTTTACTTCAACTAAGGGGTGCTTTTCCGCTTCTTCAACTAGTAGCATATTCAGCCTTCCTCTGGATACAGAATAGATAAACTGGTCGTCGTTGCCGTATTGCTGGAAAAACTGATTTCCGGCGTGATCGTGCATCATTCGGCCTTTTACTGGAAGTGCGATTTCACGAACAACACCGTCGACGCCTGCCTTCGCCATGGCCTTCCACCCTCTGTCGCTAAGAGCTAAGTTGATGGATCTTCCAACATCATTGTTTTGTTTTCTAGGGTCAGGACGCCTGTCGTAAAGAGTGACTTTATTACCACGTTGAGCAAGCATCAAAGCCCAAATCCCGCCTATCAGGCCTGCTCCAACTACTGCGTGATGTTCGCCTATTTGATTCATTTTAGATTAAATCAAAAGCTTTACTCAAATCTGCTATCAAATCCTCAGCATCTTCGACACCTAAGCTTAGCCTGATCAAACCGTCAGTAACACCCACCTTTTCTCTTACATCTTTAGGGATAGCAGCATGAGTCATTGTTGCTGGGTGTCCTATAAGAGACTCCACTCCACCTAGAGACTCAGCAAGAGTAAATAGACTAACTGATTCGACAAATTTGTTTGCCGTTGCTAGATTATCTCCCTTGATTGTAAAGGAAATCATGCCTCCAAATCCAGACATTTGTCTGCTGGCAACATCGTGCCCAGGGTGGCTTGGAAGACCTGGCCAATACACCTTCTCAACCATAGGGTGAGAATTTAAAAAGTCTACAACAGACCTTCCGTTTTCACAATGCCTCTGCATTCTGAGATGAAGAGTCTTTATTCCTCGAAGGACTAAAAAACTGTCCATAGGGCCTGCTACGCCACCACATGAGTTTTGGAGAGTTCTGAGCTTAGAATCTAGCTCGTCGTCGTTGAGCATCAAGCAGCCCATTACAACATCAGAGTGGCCACCCAAATATTTTGTAGCAGAGTGCATAACCAAATCAGCGCCTTCAGAAAGAGGTTGCTGGAGCATTGGAGTTGCAAAAGTATTGTCTACACATACGATCACATCATTTCCAGACACAGTTTCTGCAACTACTTTGATGTCTGTAATCTGCATCATTGGATTTGTTGGCGTTTCAATCCAAACTATCTTGGTATTCTCATTCAACACCGACTTAATAGCATCCATATCGCTCAAGTCAACGAAGTGAAATACAATTCCGTAGTTCTGGAAAACAGTAGTAAACAGCCTGTATGACCCACCGTATAAGTCGTTAGTTGAGATCACTTCGTCGCCAGGCTTGAGGATCTTCATCAGATTATCCATTGCAGCAAGCCCTGACCCAAATGCAAGCCCATATTTCGCTCCCTCTAATTCTGCAAGGGCTTTTTCAAGTGCGTGTCTAGTTGGATTTAATGTCCTTGAATACTCGTAACCTTTGTGATTTCCAACTCCGTCTTGAACATATGTAGAAGTCTGATATATTGGAGTCATAATTGCTCCCGTAGCAGGGCAATGCTCTACTCCCGCATGTACCGCTCTTGTTCCTTTTCCTTTCTGCATTTTAAAAAAATCTGGGATATAAAGTTACGTCCTAGCGAGCCATTTTGGCCCAATTAAAGCTCCAATAATTAGATAGATGAAATAGGTTAGGAATCGCCATGCGAGTACCACCAAACCAAGTGTGCCCGCTGCTAATATTGTTGGCACAGCAGGCCCAATAAATGGTTCAAAATAATATTCTGCTAATCCTGAGGCACCAGGTGTAGGGCTAAGGAGCATCACAATCCACATAGCAAGCTGTTTAGCAATAATTTCGCCATGAGCGACGGTTTCTATGAATGCATATAGAATAGCGTTAAGAGTTAAAAACCTAGCAGACCAACTAGCAAGTGTAGCTCCTCCTGCGCCAGCCCAAAACTTGAATGATCTCCCCTTTAAATTTTTAGAAGAAACACTCCAGTCTTCGGTCCAATTTTCAACTTTATAGCTCCACCTGTTAATGATTGGAAGCTTAAAGATTAACCCTATTACCTTCCCAGTTCCTTTTGGTGATATGAAAAGTGCGGATAACACAACAGCTGATACTATGCATGTAAGAATATAACCACTGAAGAATATTGTTTTTACACTTAACCCAAACCATAAGTTTGAAAAGTCAGTAGGGAAAAATGCGTCAAAACCAACAAACAGAACAACTATAGGTACAGCAATAACATAAAATATTTCGTCCATTACGACTGTGATTAGAACTGTTGCAACACTTCTACCTAAGTTTAGTCCTTCTCTTTTTAAAATGAGTACAGCGAAGGCAGAGCCACCAAGAATTGTTGGTGTTAGAGCTGATGCAAACTCCCATAACATCACTGAATTGAATGAGCTTTTCCAACTAAGCTCGCCCAGAGATAGAATTTTAATTCGGACCACATATGCGGCGTCTCTAATTACAACCATCAAAAGGGCAAGCATCAAAGCCCATGTAGTTTTAAATGTCCATTCTAAACCTTCAAAATCTATAAGTTCGTCTTTGTATAAGTAATAAATCATACCCAATCCTAAGATGGTAGGTAGAATGAGTTTTACTCTTGACAGTCCTCCTCTTAATTTTTTATCGTTGTCATCGATAGGCATCATACAAATATAAAGTGACCGTACCTTCGTGGAGATGATTGTAGTAGGTGATAAATTATTGTCAGAAGATATTTTTGATAAACATTTTGCTTGCGATCTGAATGCATGCAAGGGTGCTTGTTGTGTTGAGGGTTCAGGTGGTGCTCCGCTTACAGAAGAGGAGTGTGCAATTCTCGAAGATATTTTCGATGAGGTGAAGCCATATTTAACTGAGGAGGGATTGTCTGTTATTGAAAAGACGGGATTCTATACAGTTGGTGCTGATGGGGATTTGGAAACACCATTAGTTCAGGGAGGGGCTTGTGCTTATGTAACTAAGTCTAATAACGGAACATTGCACTGCGGAATTGAACGTGCTTATAGAAATGGTAAGGTGAGCTGGAAGAAGCCAATTTCATGCCATTTGTACCCAATTAGGCTAAAGGAATTAGTTGATTTCACAGCGCTTAATTATCATCAATGGAACATTTGCGAAGGTGCTAGATCTTGTGGAGTTGCGAAGGAGATTACTGTGCTTGAATTCTGTAAGGAATCACTAATTAGAAAGTTTGGTGAGGATTGGTATAATGAGGCCCTTAAAACCTACGAGATTTGGAGCGCTAAATGAATTAGATACAGTACTTTTGCACCATGTTAATCACAGTTATGCGTTCAAAGCTGCATCGGATAACAGTTACAGAAGCTGATCTGAATTACGTAGGGAGTATCTCATTAGATCCTGATTTGCTTGAAGCTGCAGGTATTGTTGAGGGTGAAAAAGTCCAAATAGTTAACCTTAACAACGGAGAGCGCATCGAGACTTACACTATAATAGGAGAAAGAGGCACAGGCCAAGTTTGTCTTAACGGCCCTGCCGCTAGACGCTGCCAGCCAGGAGATGTTATTATCGTAATAGCATACGGCATGATGACGGTTGAAGAAGCACAGAATTTCAGTCCTATTGTAATTTTTCCAGATACAAAAACAAATAAATTGTTTAAATGAACCTAAAGAAGGTGATTCCCTATGTTGTCTTTTTAGGCATAGGTGTGTTGATTTTCTATAAGTTAATGACAACTGAAGATATTGATGACGTGCTTACAAGCATGAAGTCTGCTTCACCCATTGCTGTATTTAGTACTTTCTTAATGGGATTATTTGCTGTAGTTAGTAGGGGCATCAGGTGGAAATACCTCATAAAGCCATTAGGCTATAATTCTTCTACTATACATGCTATTGCTGCTGTAGCATTTGGTTATTTATCAAATACTGTAGTTCCAAGATCAGGAGAGGTAGCTAGGTGTGCAGCTTTAAATTCAACAGATGATATACCTCTAGACAAACTAATCGGTACAGTTATTACAGAAAGGATAGTTGACTTTATTATGTTGTTTATATTTCTTGCTGTAGCTATTATAACCAACCTCAATACGTTTATAGGTTTGATAGGTAAGATGTATACTGTACTTCTAAACCCTAGTGAAGTTGAAATATCATGCATCGTCGATGTAAACCAGCTAATCGACCTGCTGCACTCTATTGAAGTAGAAAATGATAAGTCTTCCAACTTGATGGTTTACTTGACTGTTTTAGTAGTTATTGTCGGGGTCTTTGTTTACATAAGAAAGAAGTTTACGGATAAATTAAAAAAGTTCATTCGTGGTGTGAAAAACGGTGTATTAAGTATTCGTGATTTACAGGGTAAAGGAGGTTTTATTCTTCACACAATATTTATTTGGGTTATGTACTTCTTAATGTCGTATTCGGTATTTATTTCTATGCCTGAATTAAAGGATTTAGAGGTGTTCGAGGGTTTGCTTGTAATGGTTAGTGGAGGTTTTGGCATGGTGTTCCCTTCGCCGGGAGGAATAGGCTCTTATCAATATTTAGTAAATGAGGGATTTGAAGCTATAAACAGATGTAATATTGGAGTGGCTGCGGGTAATGTGGTTTGGTTTACACAAACTATAATGCTCATTATAGCAGGTGCTATTGGATATATGGTTATTATTGCTTCAAGAAATGCAAAGTTCCTTAGATCAAATAAATGATTGGCAAAGTGATGGCCACAAGGTCGTTTTAACGAACGGTATATTTGATATTCTTCACGTTGGACATCTTCACTGTCTAGAGTCAGCAAAGGCTTTAGGCACGAAGTTGATTGTTGCAGTAAACGATGATGATAGCGTAAGAAGGCTTGGGAAAGCTACTGATAGACCTATTAATACTGAATTGGATAGGGCAAGGTTAGTTTCAGCTTTAGACTGCGTTGATTTAGTAATAATATTTAGTGAGGACACTCCATTAGAGTTAGTAAACATGATAAAGCCAGAGGTTCTAGTAAAGGGGGGCGATTACGACGCTAAATGTGAGGACACAAATAACCCCACCTATATAGTGGGGTCAAATGAGGTGCGAAGTGCAGGAGGAGAAGTTCACTCAATCCCTCTCTTAGAAGGACATAGCACGACAAATATTCTTAAGAATATATCTTAAATATTTTCTTCTTCAAGGAACTTAGTGGTGAAGTTGCCTGAGCGGAACTTTTCATTTCTCATAAGTTTCTTGTGGAATGGAATAGTAGTTTTTACTCCCTCGATAATGTACTCGTCAAGGGCTCTTTCCATTTTAGTGATAGCTTCTTCTCTTGTTTGGGCTACAACTATAAGCTTAGCAATCATACTATCGTAGTAAGGAGGGATACGGTATCCAGCATAAGCGTGAGTATCTAGTCTAACTCCGTGCCCCCCTGGTTGATTGTAATTAGTTATGTCACCAGGACAAGGTGCAAAATTTCTATCTGGGTCCTCAGCGTTTATTCTGCACTGAATAGCGTGCATTGCTGGGAAGTGGTTTCTTCCAGTGATTTTCTCGCCAGCAGCAAGTTTAATCTGCTCCTTAATAAGATCGTAGTTGATTACCTCTTCAGTGATAGTGTGCTCTACCTGAATACGAGTGTTCATCTCCATAAAGTAGAAATCGCGATTAGCGTCTACAAGGAATTCTACAGTTCCAACTCCTTCGTATTTTACAGCTTCGGCTGCTCTGATAGCTGCCTCACCCATCTTTTCACGAAGTTCGTCAGTCATGTATGGAGAAGGAACTTCCTCCACTAACTTTTGGTGACGACGCTGAATAGAACAGTCTCTTTCACTTAAGTGACATGCTTTACCTCTGTAATCAGAAGCGATTTGGATTTCAATGTGACGAGGCTCCACCACGAATTTTTCCATGTACATGCCATCGTTCCCAAATGCTGCTGCAGCTTCTCTACGTGTAGATTCCCAGCCTTCAGCGAGTTCTTCTTCATCGTGACAAAGCTGCATACCTTTTCCACCACCGCCTGCTGTTGCTTTAAGCATGATAGGATAACCAATTTCTTCTGCACATGCCTTTGCATCTTCGAAGGAATCTAGAATACCAGCACTACCAGGGATAGTAGGTACACCAGCTTCTTTCATAGTTGCCTTTGCTGAAGCTTTGTCGCCCATAGCATCAATCATTTCAGGGCTAGCACCAATAAATTTGATATCATTTTCTTTACAAACTCTAGAGAAAGCTGCGTTTTCACTTAGGAATCCATATCCTGGGTGAATTGCATCAGCATTAGTAATCTCAGCTGCTGCAATGATGTTAGGGATTTTTAGATAGCTCTCGCTGCTTGGAGCTGGGCCGATGCAAACAGCTTCGTCCGCAAATCTAACAGGTAGACTATCCTTGTCTGCAGTTGAATAAACAGCTACAGTCTTAATTCCCATTTCACGGCAAGTACGAATAACGCGTAATGCGATTTCGCCTCTATTTGCTATGAGGATCTTTTTAAACATGATTTCTCAGTTTGATCAAGATGGATCAACAAGGAATAGTGGTTGGTCGTACTCAACAGGTGAGTTGTCCTCAGCAAGGAACTTTACGATTTTACCACTAACCTCAGATTCGATTTCGTTAAAAAGCTTCATTGCTTCTATAACGCAAACCACATCTCCAGTTTTTATGCTATCGCCTACTTCCTTAAATGGGTCCTTATCAGGACTTGGCCGTCTGTAGAAAGTGCCAATCATTGGAGATTTTACTTCAATTAAATTAGAGGCATCTTCTTTTGCTGAAGCGTCAGCCTCAGGATTTGGAGCAGCCTCAGGATTTGGAGCAGCTACAGGATTTGTAGAAGCTACAGGATTTGTAGCAGCTACTGGAGCTGCTTGTACTACAGGTGTTGCAACAGGGACTTGAATTTGCTGAATAATTGCTTCTTCAGCTCCTTTCTTTCCCTTTTTAGGCATTTCAGACTTGATGGTGATTTTAAAGTCTTTATGCTCGATTTCTACTTCAGTTACGCCGGCTTTTGCGACGAATTTGATTAGATCTTGTATTTCTGATTGTTTCATGATCGCTTGCGATTCAGGATGCCAAGTTAGTAATCTATAATTAAGATTTGGCCTAGTAAGCCCACTTTAGGTACATGCTGCCCCAAGTAAAACCTCCGCCAAATGCAGCAAGAATAATGTTATCACCTTTCTTTAGCTGTGATTCCCAATCCCTTAGGCATAGTGGAATTGTTGCTGCTGTTGTATTTCCGTAATTCTGTATATTAATCATCACCTTCTCAGGATCTACACCCATTCTTCGTTGAGTAGCGTCGATGATTCTAAGATTTGCTTGATGAGGTACAAGCCATGCAACATCTTTTCCTTTAAGCCCGTTTCTCTGCATGATTTCATAGCTTACGTCAGCCATTCCAGTAACTGCGGCCTTAAATACAGGTTTGCCGTCTTGAAATACGAAGTGTTGTTTTGCGTCAACAGTTTCATGAGAAGCTGGGTTTAATGATCCGCCTGCTTTCATACATAGGAATTCAGCTCCTCCTCCGTCACAATGGTGAATGTGGTCAATTATACCGTTTTCAGCTTCAGAAGGCTCAAGAAGAACAGCTCCTGCCCCGTCGCCAAATAATACACATGTTGTTCTATCAGTGTAATCAACAATAGAACTCATTTTATCCGCACCTACAACTACTACTTTTTTATACGTGCCATTTGCTACAAATTGAGATGCAGTTGTTAAAGCAAAAAGAAAGCCTGAGCAAGCTGCACTTAAATCAAATCCCCAAGACTTAGTAGCCCCAATTTTATGAGCGATAAGGTTTGAAGTAGATGGAAATAGCATGTCTGGAGTTACAGTTGCTGTAATTAGGACATCTATTTCTGAAGGATCAATACCCCTCTTTTCGCATAAAGCTTTTACAGCTTCAGCTCCCATGTCAGATGTTGCCTTTGTTGGATCCTTTAGAATGTGTCTCTCTGAGATACCTGTTCTAGTTTTAATCCATTCGTCGCTTGTATCGACCATTTTACTTAGGTCGTCATTTGTAAGCAAATCCTCTGGAACATATCCAGCGACACATGTGATAGCTGCTTTCATAAAATATTTATTCAGTTTGTTATAAAGCTAACAGTTGCGCAAGTTAGATGCATATTTTGAAAAGCACCTACTTTTATGTGGTTAGTCTTAAAAACTTAAACGTGGAAAACTATCGCGTATATAAAAAGGGGGAGCGATTGCTCCCCCTTATAAAACGACTTATTACAGTAGGTTTAAGCCTCTTCTCTTTCCATAACAACCTTGCCCTTATAGTAAAGTTTTCCCTCGTGCCAGTGAGCACGGTGGAACATATGAGGTTGTCCAGTAGTTGGGCAAGTACTTACGTTAGGGGCAGTAGCCGTGTAGTGTGTACGACGTTTACGAGTACGAGTCTTACTCTGTCTGTGTTTAGGATGTGCCATTACGGTGTGTTTACAAATTCTTTAAAGCGTCCCATCGCGGGTCAGTAGTTTTTTTACTTTCTTCTTCTGATTCATTGTTTATAAAGCCTAACATACTTTGGTCACAATCACTTTCGTTTTCGTGAACTTGATGAGTAGGGCGAGCAATGTGTGACATTTCAAGTATTGTTTGGGCTAAGTCTAGCTCAATCTCATTCTTGCCTAATATCCATAAATCTTCTGTAATTACAGTTTCTTCACCGTATTGGATAGCAATCCTATCCTCTCTGTGTAAATTGTAATTCAGCTCCTCAAGACAACGCCCACAAGGAACTTTCCATTTCAGATTCATAGTTAGATGCAGCACCATATTCGTGTCAGCACAATCTAGAACTACATCTACAATGCCTGTCGCATCATCGATTTCTGATTCAGGGAAGTAAGTAAAGAACTCTTGATTCACGTCCAATTGAAAGTCGTGTTTCCCAGCTTTTAAGCCCGTAAAAGGGATTTTATAGGTAGCTAAAGGATTCATTTCCTCCAAATTTCGGGAGGGCAAAGATAGTGAATACTCTTTATTTATGGCTAATTAACGCCTTGAATCTCTATAATCTCTCTTTGGCGGAGTAGTTTTAAGAGGATTAATAGTGATTTCGCGATAATTTAATCGGTTTTTTCTAATATCAGTAGCGAGAAAAATGGCTGCTCTCATAGAATCCACTGAAGCTACTCCTTCTCCTGCTATGTCAAATCCTGTGCCATGGTCAGGACTTGTTCTCACAATAGGAAGGCCAGCGGTGAAATTCACACCTCGCCCAAAGCTCAGTGCTTTGAAAGGTGCAAGCCCTTGATCGTGATACATTGCGAGTACTCCATCAAAGTTTTTATAAGCTCCTGATCCAAAGAATCCATCAGCTGCATACGGGCCAAACACTTTAATCCCCTCAGAATTTGTCTCTTTAATAGCAGGGCTAATAATATTCTTTTCCTCATTGCCCATAAGGCCGTTATCTCCTGCGTGAGGGTTGAGACCTAGGACTGCAATCTTAGGCGTTGGACATCCAAAATCTTTAAGAAGACTCTCATTCATCAACGCAATTTTGCTTTTAATAGCTTCAGAGTTGAGGCTAATCACTACGTCTTTTAGAGGAATGTGGCCTGTTACAATTCCAATTCGAAGGCCATCAGCTACTAGGAACATTAGAACATCATCGGCATTAGCAAAGTTTGCTAGATACTCCGTGTGTCCAGGGAATTTAAACCCAGCTTGAGTTATTGAATCCTTATTGATAGGAGCAGTAACTAATACATCGTACTTAGTTGAGGCTAAATCATCAACGGCTTTCTTCAATGACTCAAATGAATATTCTCCAGCTTCCGAATTTAATTCTCCAGGAGTGTATTGGAATTCCTCAGAGCAAGCTGTTAGAATATTGATTTTACCCTTTTTAGCCTTCTCAGCAGAATCGATGGCATTGACTTTTAAGTTTTCAATTCCTAGAGCTTTAAGATTCTCTTCTACGAGAGATTCAGAGGCGTATATAATGGGAGTAATAGAACTGAGCATCCTTTCATCAGAAAATGTTTTGATGATGGTTTCTATCCCAATTCCATTTGGATCGCCAGAAGAAAGTCCTACTCTCATTTGATTAAATTTAGTTGTGTAAAGGTAGTGCCTAAGATGTAACTTAGGCCTCAATGCAGAGAGTCCTAAATAGGCTAGTTTTTAGTTGTGTTACACTGATATTATTTAGTGTATCAGCTTATGCTACACACAATAGAGCTGGGGAGATAACTTATACTCACGTTGAGGGTTTGACTTATGAAGTGTTAATTACTACTTATACTAAGGCATCAGCTGTTGCAGATAGGCCTCAGCTTTTAATGTATTGGGGTGATGAAATTGATCAGCCTGGAGATACGATTGAGCGGGAGACGATAAATAATATTCCGGGAGATATACAGATTAACACTTACAGAGGGACTCACACTTATGGTGGCCCAGGGCTGTTTGAACTGATGGTTATTGATCCCAATAGAAATGAAGGTGTTCTCAATATGATTGGCTCTGTGGACACACCTTTTGCGATTAGATCACTCTTGATAATTGATCCAGAGGCAGGGCATAATAACAGTGTTAAACTTCTGAATCCGGCAACAGAAAACGCCTGTCTTTATAAGAATTGGGAGCATAATCCTGCTGCATTTGATGCTGATGGTGATGTTCTTGTTTATAGCCTTGTTCCTTGTAGGGGATATAATGGTGAGGCTATTCCCACTTATGAATTTCCAGATGCAGTTAGTGATGCTGATGATGTATTCCAAATCGACTCTAACTCAGGCGATGTAACCTGGAGCACTCCCCAAATTGTCGGAGAGTACAACATTGCCATTTTAATTGAAGAGTTCAGAGAGGTAAATGGCGTATTGAAAAAAGTTGGGGAGGTTGTAAGAGATATGCAGATTGATGTTCAGCTATGTAGCAACAACCCACCTCAAATTGAAAACCTAGCTGATACATGCATCCTAGCAGGTACGTTTTTAACTTGGGAAATATCAGCCACAGATCCAGATGAAGATGGCATTACCCTATCAGCTGTGGGCGGACCTATCAGCGAAGTAGTGAATGAGGCGACTTTCACAAATCTAGGTGGGGGAGAAGGTGAGTTTGCTTGGGATCCTCAGTGTCCAGAAGTTAGGTATGCACCTTATCAAGTGGTGTTCAAGGCTAAGGACATGGGGAACACAGTGCCATTAGCAGATTTAGAAACTATACTTATCAGAGTGGTATCGCCTGGGGTTGAAGATTTAGCATCTGAACCAATTGGTAACACTGTGTTCCTTAGTTGGAATGAGAGCGAATGCTCTGATCAAGGCGGGAGACATGAATTTTACAGGCGAGTTAATAGCGCTCCGTGGGATTCTGATCAGTGTGAGACGGGTGTTCCTGAGGAACTGGGTTATGAGCTTATAGCAGTTCAAGATGATTTAGAAAACACATCTTTTGTGGATGACGATTTATTGTCGTTTGGCGCAACATATTGCTACAGGGTGGTTATGAGGTTTGATGATGGAGGAGAGTCACTCTCTTCAAATGAAACATGCGCTACCATCATTAAAGATGTGCCTGTAATGACTCAAGCTGATGTTGAGATTACTGATGAGGAAGGACTTGTAAATATTGGTTGGTCGCCTCCAACAGAGATGGATACGATAGCCTTCCCACTTCCCTACACATATACTTTATTCAGGCTTGACGATAGTGGAGGAGGAGATATTGAATTAGCAACAGGGCTAACTGATAGCACTTATGTAGACCAGGAAATCAACACAAGCATCTCTCCTTTTAGATACAGGGTTGAGGCTTGGTGTGTTACTGCAGAAGGTTCACAAATGGTTGGAGGCAGCATTCCAGCTTCTACTCCTTTCTTGGAATTAGAGCCAAACGACAACAGAATCACCCTAACTATCGTGGAGTCTAAACCATGGGTGAATTACAGATACTTGATTGAGAGGAAAACTCTTGATCAGCTTGATTTCACACCTTACGATACGTCGTATTCTTCTGTTTATGTAGACTCCGGGCTTGTAAATACTCAAGAATATTGTTATAGAGTAACTACTGAAGGTGAGTATGATTCGGATATGGTAGAGTGGCCGATTTTCAACCGATCACAAACAAATTGTTCTACCCCTTACGATTTCACACCACCATGCCAACCTACTCTCGAGATTGACCCCGAATGTGAGGAAATGGTAGATTTCTTGAGCTGGGGAGGGGCACATGAATGTGCTGACGACGTTATGGGATACATTCTTTATTGGTCTCCTGTTGAGGGTGGAGAATTAGAGCCCTATGCTACATTTACTGAAGATTCCACTTACGTTTTTAATGAGGACAATTCTATTGGTACCATCGCTGGATGCTTCGCAGTGACTGCTCTTGACAGTTTATTAGAAGGTCCAGGAGGAATTATGAGGCGAAATGAAAGTGACTTCTCAAACATAGTTTGTGCTGACAATTGTCCGTATTATTTCCTTCCAAATGTTTTCTCGCCCAATGGTGATAATATCAACGAGAAATTTATCTCGTATCCATGGAAGTTTATAGAGAGTGTTGATTTTGTGGTATACAATAGATGGGGCATAGAGGTGTTTAGAACAGAGGACCCTGATATAAATTGGGATGGGAAGAGCTCTGAAACTGATGAACCTTTAGCAGATGGGGTTTACTTTTACAGCCTCACAGCATACACAATTCGATTAGAAGGCATTGTCCCTGAAAAATTCACAGGAACAGTCACAATTTTAAGATAAGATGTTTACAGGAATAGTTGAGTCAATGGGTTCAGTCTTGAAGATTGAAAAGGATGGCACTAATGTGAACTTTACCCTGAGCTGTCCATTTAATTCTGAACTTAAGATAGACCAAAGCCTCGCTCACAACGGAACCTGTTTAACCGTGGTTGAGTGCAGTGATGAATCTTATGTTGTGACTGCAATTGAGGAAACACTGCAGAAGACAAGCCTGGGTAAATTACAAGTTGGAGACAAGGTAAATCTGGAAAGATGTATGATGCTTGGCAGCAGACTTGACGGCCATATGGTTCAGGGACATGTTGATACAACCGGCACTTTAGTTAAAGTTGAAGAAAAGGGAGGGTCATATGAGCTAAGCTTCGAACACCCATATTCTTCCAAAAATCATCCAGAGTGGATGACTGTAAAAAAGGGGTCCATCACTGTTAATGGGATATCTCTAACTGTAGTTGAAAGTGAGTTAGAAACTAATAAAGGAATGTTTTCAGTTGCTCTAATTCCATACACTTGGGAAGAGACTACAATGCACCTTTTAAATGTTGGGGATAAGGTGAATTTAGAGTTTGATGTAATAGGGAAATACATCATTAGAATGATGGCTTCCCGCTAAAAAATTGCTTACTCGAGACTATTTTCTAAGCTCGAAATTCCTACCCAAATAAACTCGCCTTACTTGCTCGTCTGAAGCCAGAACTTCCGCGGTTCCTTCTTTAAGAATCTTGCCTTCAAATAGTAGGTATGCCCTATCGGTGATGTGAAGAGTTTCCTGAACGTTGTGGTCAGTTATTAAGACACCTATCCCTTTATTTTTAAGTTGATAAACTATTCGTTGAATATCCTCAACTGCAATAGGGTCTACTCCTGCAAATGGTTCGTCAAGAAGAATAAAAGTTGGATCGCATGCAAGTGCTCTAGCTATTTCAGTCCTTCTTCTCTCTCCGCCAGAAAGTACTGCGCCCATGCTTTTTCTAACCTTCTGTAATCTGAATTCATCTATGAGAGCCTCTAGTTTTTCAGCATGCACTGTCTTGCTAAGGTTTTGGAGCTCAAGAATAGCATTTATGTTGTCCTCAACGCTTAAAGCTCTGAAAACTGATGCTTCTTGAGGAAGATAGCCTATGCCCTTTCTAGCCCTTATGTACATTGGGTGATGAGTGAGTTCCTCGTCACCTAAAAACACTCGGCCCGCTTCAGGATTAACAAGCCCTACTATCGTATAGAACGATGTGGTTTTGCCTGCGCCGTTGGGCCCAAGAAGCCCCACAACTTCACCCGGATTCACATAAAAACTCACATCACTAACTACCTCTCTTCCTGAGTATTTCTTCAGAAGATTATCAGCTCTAAGAGCAGAATTTGTATTTGAGGCAATCTGATTCATATCGTTTAATGCGATGTAAAGTTAAAGCTCCATTGTTACTCCAACTCTAAATCCACCGTTTTGTCTCATTCCATCAACAGATTTTGTGAGTCTTAGGTTGTAATCAACGCGCAAGAAGTGAAATATATTTTCTAGTCCAAACACAGCTTCAGCGTAAATACCGTTAAGTCCAGTTGTTGTTTCAGGAAGAGCAATTAATTCCTCATGACGTGTATCCCAAGATCCGTACACAGCTTTAGCACCGATGACCTCTCTAAGTTCAAGTCGCCTGACTAGTGGGAGGTGTCCGAGGATTGCTCCTTCGCCGTGCCATTCGAATGAACCGCGTACCCAGGTGTCGTTCACGAACTCGAAATAACGAAGGAGGTTGAAAGAATTTCTGATTGATAGAGCTGTTTCGTTTGCCGGTTGGAGTTCCATTAGCGGAAAAGGGGCAGAGCCAGAGTAGATGCCTGCTTCGGTGTCCCAATCTATGCGGCCCATGGGACCGAATCTTAGCTTTCCTTCTAGGCCCAAGGTGTATCGGCCGTAGCGGAATTGGGAGCTCGCTATTCCCTTCCAGCCTTGTGTGGTTGTCAGCGTGACAATGGGAGCGCGCGATCCTAGGCTGACTCTTTGGATAGAACCGCTAACGAATTTCTCATTGCGAGCATATCTAAGTTGTAGTGTTGTCTCTGCAGTGGTGATAGAGTTGGAACCGTCGGGTGAATCAGTAATGGGAAAAATGAGTGAGCCACGAGGTTCGACTTTTCTATGGCGTATCTCCATAAATGCTGAGAAGCCCTTGCCAAACTCTGCTAAGAAGCTAGCTTCTGATCTCGTGATCATGGAAAGTGAGGTTTGGCCTCCAGTTAAAGTAAGTGCAGAATTGAAAACATTTCCTTGATCGAAGAAGCCCATCATACCCAGCTGTTCTACGTCGCGATTGTGAGCGCCAAACCATTCGAGACGGGGTGTTTTGCGTTGCACCCAAGTTATCTCACCTCCGTACTTCCACTCTTTGTCATCTGTGCCGTACGCAATATATGCCCAGGGCATTACAGTGCGAGAGAAGTCGTTTGAGGTTTGGATTCCTAAACTTAATCTATGACCTTCCACATTATTGAATGAGTACATGTCGTACCAAGGTCCGATTTCAATTTTGCCAGAAATAACATAGCCTGAGCCTACCCCGTAGATGAGACCCCTTAAGAAATTGTATTGTGGCATGGCTTGGACTGAGTCTGCCATGTGGTAAACCGACACCTCTCTTTCTCTGAGTGGCTCGGGTCTTTTATTAATCCAAACTTTTTCTGACACCTCGTTAGATCCTTCTGCAAAGCTTAAATCCCTTCTTGAAGTCCAAAGACTATCAGGCCACTCCTCAGCAAATGAAAAGTCGTAGTAAATCGACGTATTTCTACCGTAGAATCCCATTCCACGCCCAGCAAAACTTACATCTATAATCTCCTCAGTTCTTGTCTGCACCCACTTGTCTTCGATGAGGTCGAAGTTCTGCATAAAGTTGAGCGACCTAAGATAATTGATATTAGCTCCCTCTGATATTTTAGCCTCGACCTTTTTAAGCCCCAGGGTAAGGGTATCTATCCACATCTCACCTTCGAAGGTGAATTCTCCTCGTCTTCTCGGAATGAATGCCATGTGAAAAGCTGTCCTATCGTCTATCTCTAGAGTGTCGAGGATGTAGTATCGGTAATGGAGATTGCCTCTGTCGTGAAGTGGACTGGTAAAAGCCTTATCCATTAATAAGAGCTGGTTTTCGTAAAGATTGATGTTGAGATATTCAGCTGTAACGGATGAAGTACTTTGTCCATCTTCAAGCCAAGTAGCCCTTGCAGCTTCAACGTGTTTTTCAGTTCTTTTAGGCCTGTTTTCAGTCCTGACTTTACCTACTGATTCAGTAAAAAACACAGGTAAATTCACCCTTGCTTCACTTGAGTCTAAATTATCCCAAACCCATGAGAACGCACCCCATATGTTTCTTTCTGGTAGCTTGTATGGGATGTCGTTTAGATCCATTTCTAGTCGTTCGTGAAACTTATAGCTAATTGCTTTTATCCTTGATGGATCATTGTTTTTTTTAGCATCAGATACTCTTTGCATAAGAGGTTTCGCAGGGTTTTTTTTCCTCTTCTTTTTATCTGGTCTTACCTCTGCAACTGAGATTTCTATTCGCTTAGGTTCTAGTGCAATATCTATTTTTTGGGACACCTCTTTCTGGATTGCAATGGACTGGCTTTGGTAGCCTAGAAAGCTGATGTTGATTCGCGAAACACGGGTGTCCGTTGTGAGACGGAATGTGCCCAAATGGTCAGTCATAGTTCCGATGTTGCTGCCGTTAAAACTTACGGTTACAAATGGCAGAGGTTCACCAGATTCGCCATCGAAGACACGGCCAGTGACGGCAGTGCTTTGTTGGGTTTGGGATAAAAGAGAGAAAGGAACGGCTAGACTAAGAAAAAATGTGATTAAAAGTCTTGTGGTCATTTCTTGTTACGCTTTTCTCTTTTTCGATCTTGACGTTTAGCGATAATGATACTCAATTCATACAAGAATAGAACCGGAATAGATACTAAGACTTGTGAAGTAATATCAGGTGGGGTGATAAGAGCAGAAAGCACCAATATTCCTACAAGAGCGTGTCTTCTATATTTTCTTAGTAGTGGCGCTGTTACAATACCAACTTTAGAAAGGAAAAAGATCAAAATCGGAAGTTGGAAAATTAGGCCTGCAGCAAAAGTTATTGAAGTAATAGTGCTGACGTAAGACATTATTGCAGCTTCAACAGCGACATTGTTGTCTCCAGTTCCCAATTCATAAGATCCTAAAAATTGTAATGAAAGTGGCGAAATTATAAAGTATCCGAATGCAATTCCTGAAAAGAAAAGAATTGATGAGTAAAAGACAACTCCTCTAATTGACTTCTTTTCCTTCTTTTTTAGTGCGGGTTTTATAAATGCCCATACTTGGTACATTATTAGGGGGAATGAGATTATCACACCTCCAATCATAGAAATTAAAAAGTGAGCTGAGAAGTTGCCCAGCATTGTAAGTGACTTAAGTTCATATTTAATTTCAGTAACACAAAATGAGTTTCCTTGACCAAATAATTTGGAAAATTCACACCACATTTTATAGCTAATGAATTCCGGGTCTCTAGGCCCAAATAACACGTCATCAAAGATTAAATCCTTTTTTATGAAAAGAACAGAAGCGGCCACAACTACTGCTAGGATAGACTTGAATAGCCTGCCTCTAAGCTCTTCTAGATGCTCTAGAAAGCCCATGTTCTTTTCGTTGGGTAGTTCCTGGTCTAGTGGTGCCATTAGTTTACTATTCCCTCTTTAATAAGGTCGTGAAGGTGGACAATGCCTGCGTACTGATCTCTAGGGTCTAGTGCAATGATTTGTGAAACACCTCGAGAGTTTATTGCGCTTGCAGCTTCAGTAGCTAGAGCATCACCGGATATTGAAAGTGGAGACTTGCCCATGATGTCTGATGCGGTTACATCTTTAGAAGTAAGGCCTGATTCGAGAGCTCGACGAAGGTCGCCGTCTGTTATGATTCCAGAAATTTCATCTTTGCCTGAAGTAGAATCAAGGACAACTGTGGCGCCATAGCGACCAGCAGTCATTGAAAGAAGAATTTCCTGGAGAGTAGCTGAGCTAGAAACGCTTGGTTTTCTTGATGGGTCTGTGAGATCAGAAACTCTAGTTGTTAATCTCTTGCCAAGTGTTCCTCCAGGGTGGTTTTTTGCAAAGTCATCTGCTCCAAATCCTTTAGCTTCCATTAAGCATATAGCAAGGGCATCACCTAATGCCATTTGTACAGTTGTGCTGGTTGTTGGGGCCAAATCAAAAGGGCACGCTTCAGGGCCAACGCCAGCTAANATNACATNGTCAGCAANNCTTGCTAATTCTGAATCTTTNGATCCTGTAATTGCGACTATAGGGTGACCTGATGCTCTTATTAGTGGANTTAATGCTGAGATTTCAGAACTTTTACCGCTTTTTGATAAGCATAAAACGACATCTCCATCCTGAATTCCGCCTAAATCTCCGTGCACCGCATCACCAGCATGTATGAAAATAGCGGGAGATCCTGTAGAGTTGAGGGTTGCAACAATCTTTCTAGCTACATCGGCACTTTTACCCACGCCTGACATCACAATTCTTCCAGTAGATTCTAGTATTAGAGAGACAACCGAAACAAATTCATTACCTAAATTATTAGCTAAGTTATGTATAGCATCACCTTCTAGTTTGAGAGTTTCTACGGCTCTTTTTAGAACGTTGTCAGGTGACAAATCGCTATTTGTTTGGCGTAAATGCATAGACAAAATTAATGATTGCAAATCTAAGAAAAGGGCTTATCTTTATTAGAGAAAATCTTACCCACCCTTAAGCATCGATGAGCCTGATTGATGAGACGCCTAAAAGGGCGTTACAGAAATATTTTGGATTTAAAGAATTCAAAGGAAAGCAAGAGTTTGCTATCCAGAGTGTCCTTGATGGTAAAGACACGTTTGTTATTATGCCCACAGGCGGTGGAAAAAGTCTCTGCTATCAACTTCCTGCCTTAATGCTAGACGGTGTAGCTCTAGTGGTTTCACCACTTATAGCTTTAATGAAGAACCAGGTTGATGCGATACGAGGTAATCATGAGGAAAAGGCAATTGCTCATTTTTTAAATTCTTCGCTAAATAAGTCTGAGGCGGAAACTGTTGTCAAGGATGTTACAACGGGTAAGACTAAGCTGTTATATGTTGCACCAGAGACTCTAACCAAACAAAGTAATATTAATTTTTTAAAGTCAGTAAAAATTAGTTTTGTTGCTGTAGATGAGGCACACTGTATAAGCGAATGGGGGCATGACTTTAGGCCTGAGTATAGAAAGATTAGACCTATCATCAAGCAAATTGCAGACGTTCCAGTCATTGCTTTGACAGCTACTGCTACTCCTAAGGTTCAGGTGGATATACAGAAGAATTTGGAGATGGTTAGTGCAAACGTATTCAAGTCTTCATTCAATAGAGATAATCTGTATTACGAGGTAAGACCTAAAAAGGATGCTTTGAAACAGATTGTTCAATATGCTTTAAACAACAAAGGCAAGAGTGGGATTGTTTACTGTCTAAGCAGAAAGAAAGTAGAGCAAATTGCAGAAACTTTAGCTGTAAATGGCGTGAAAGTACTTCCTTATCATGCAGGTAAGGATTCAAAGACCAGAAGTTCCATTCAGGATCAATTCCTAATGCAGGATGTTGATGTGATTGTTGCGACTATTGCTTTTGGGATGGGGATTGATAAACCAGACGTGAGGTATGTGATTCACTATGATATTCCAAAGAGTTTAGAGAGCTACTATCAAGAAACTGGTAGAGCTGGTAGAGATGGGCAGGAAGGCCATTGTATTGCTTTCTATAGTCATAAGGACATTGAGAAACTTGAAAAGTTCTTACATGGCAAACCACTTGCTGAACAAGAAATTGGGATGCAATTACTTCAAGAGGTAATGGCGTATGCTGAGACTTCTATTTCAAGAAGAAAATTCCTACTTCATTACTTTGGTGAAGAGTACGACGAGGTTAATGGCCCAGGTGCAAACAACTGTGATAACACAAGATTTCCTAAACCACAATACGACGGTAAAGAGGAGTTAGAGCTCATCTTAAATACTATTAAAGGATTTAAGGAGGGGCACAAAATGCAATTCATATCTGCAATTCTTACAGGGGAAGAAAATAGGGAGATTGAGGCATATAAGGGGTCACATAGTGAGTTTTGGCTTAAAGGAGAGGGGAAGGACGGTAGGCATTGGAATGGTGTTATGAGGCAGGCAATTGTGTTGGGATACTTAAAGAAGGATGTTGAGCAATATGGAGTTCTTCAGATAACAGATAATGGTAGAGATTTTATTGAAACCCCGCATGATATCAAACTTTCTGAAGAGAGGAATTACGATGATGTTGATTCTGGAGATACCATGGTCCAAACTAGAAAAGGTCAGGGCGGTGCAGCAGATTCTAAACTCAGGCCCATGCTTGTGTCTCTGAGAAAAGAAACAGCTGATAAAAAGGGATTGCCACCATATGTTATATTCCAAGATGTTAGCCTCGATGAGATGTCCATTCATTACCCAATTACCGAAGAAGAGTTGTTAAGAATTACTGGTGTTGGATCTGGAAAAGCTAAGAAGTTTGGGCAAGAATTTCTTGAACTTATAGCTAAGTATGTGAAGGAAGAAAATATTGAAAGGGTAGAGGATCTACTTGTTAGAACAGCTTCAAATAAATCGAGTAATAAGGTTAATATTATTCAGCAGATAGATAGAAAGATGAGTCTGAGTGATATGGCTTCTAGAACAAATCTGACTATTGAGGAGGTGCTTGCTGAGATAGAGCAAATAGTCTCAGCAGGAACCAAGGTGAATATCGACCACTGTATAGAAGAATCAATGGATGATGACTGCGTGGAAGAGTTGTTCGAATTCTTCAGCGAATCTGAAGAGGAAGGGATTGACGCAGCTCTTGTTGAATTTGACGATAGTTATTCTGAAGAAGAACTAAGACTTGTAAGAATCAAGTTCCTTTCGGACGTAGCGAATTAATTGCTCCCCATGCCATAAGGCCGGCTCCAATTTCTAAGGCTCCCTCATCAATATCAAAGAGGGGTGTATGTAGGCCATGATGACCCAAATCTGAATTCTTACTTGCAGTTCCTATTCTATAAAAACAACCTGGAATTTTTTGGGCATAAAAGCTAAAGTCCTCAGCTGTCATTCTCTCTGGGAGGTCGTGAACCTTATCCTCACCCAAGTATTCAATTGCAGAAGCCCTGACACTTTCAGTCAGCTCGGGGTTATTGTAAACACTGGGATATCCAACTCTTATCTCAAAGTCAGCAGTGGCTCCTCTGCGCTTGCAAACACTTGCTACAATTTCCTTCATTAAATCATGAGCTTTAAACCTCCACTCTTCACAAAGAGATCTGAATGTTCCTTCTAGTCTTGCTGAATTTGGGATGACGTTTGTTGCCCCGTTAGCTTCTATAAAACCAAATGCAAGAACAGTCTTTACATCCTGTTCATCCCTAGACTCCATCATCTTTTCAAATTCCAAAAGAACTTCTGAAGCCACTACTATGGGGTTGCACGTTCCGCTAGGTAATGCAGCATGACCACCCTTTCCGAGAATAGTTAAATGCAATTCATCAGCAGAAGCCATGTACATACCGGAACGCATTCCTACGTGACCTACTTCTAGATCTGGAAATACGTGCTGACCAATAATGTGTTCTGGTGTAGGATTTGTTAAAGCCCCATCTTTTATCATAAGTGTAGCACCCCCTGGTAATCTTTCTTCACCAGGTTGAAAGATGCATTTCACAGTCCCTTCCCACTCGTCAGATGTTCTATTTAGAATGGTAGCGGCACCTAGAAGGCAAGCAGTGTGCACATCATGACCGCAAGCATGCATTACGCCTTTGTTCTTAGAAGAATAATCAACATCGTTTGCCTCAAGTATTGGCAGAGCATCGTGGTCTGACCTTAAGGCTATGATTTTACTTTCTGGATTTGCCCCCTTAATCAAAGCAACTACACCTGTCTCACCAACTCCTTTTGTAAATTCTATACCCTGTTGAGATAGAACCTGTGCGATAAAGTCCATGGTATTATGCTCCTGATACGAGAGCTCAGGGTTAGCATGAATATGTCTTCTCCAAGTTAGTATGTCAGCAGAAATTGACTGCGCTAACGATTTTACCTTTTCCTTAAACTCCATTACTTAGGAATAATTCTTTTAGAGACTTTAAAGTCATTACGGTAGCAGTATAAAACATAAATCCAGCAAAGATTAATCTTACTACTGTAGGCGAAAGTTTAAGTGACCACTTACTGCCTAGCCAAGCTCCAATAATAAAGGTAATAGCCAAGCATCCAGCATGCACCCATTCGACACTCTGCTCATAGTGATAGTTCATTGCAGCTAAAATGCCTATTGGAGGTAACATCATTGCAAGTGAAGTGCCTTGCGCAGTATGTTGTTCTAAACCGGTAAAATAGATTAATGCAGGGACTATGATTAGTCCTCCGCCTATACCCACAAAGCCACTAGCAATACCGGCTATGATGCCTATCAGAAGTAGTATGAATAGAGTTGAAAGTTCCACGGTGTCTTTAAAACTTAAAAATCAAAGTTTAAACTTAATGAAAAACGGCGAGGCTGAATGATTTGATTATCAACGCCCCATCCAACGTCAGCACAAACCCAGTAACCTAAAACCCTTGATCTAACCCCCAAACCAAAGTCATATAGAATGGGCTCGTGATTGTTATCTACAGTTATTGTAATAGGGTTTTGTTCTACTACAGTTGAGTTAAATGAGTTGTCCTCAGAATACGGATGGAGTCCGTTCCACGCTGAACCTACATCAAAAAATCCAACTACATGAAAATGCCTAACAAAGTCATTTGTTGCAGCCGTATTAAAGAGAGTGCTCCAAACAGGAACTCTCAGCTCAGCATTTGCCACAAAAGCATTTGCTCCATTCCTAGAATTGTTTGAAAACCCTCTAAGCGGAGTAATCCTAGCTTGGTAAGTATATGGAATGTCTGGATCTATATCAAGGTCGCTATTACCCCAATTAAATAAAGCGTTATCAGTTCCGCCTAACATATGTAGAAGCTTGTTCTCCCCAATTGAATAATCTCCCGCCACTCTCAGAGCTAAGATACTGTTTGAGAATAATCGAATGTACTTCCTTGCATCGAGCCCCATCGTTCCAAATGACCTACCGTCTCTGTCTAAATAGTATTCAGCCCAAACTTTAGCTCTTGTCCCTTCTCTTATATTCAATGTGAGAATTCTGGAATCATCAAATATCCATGCTATTTCCCCTCCCATTTGTTCGCTCCATGTGATAGGCTGCATGAGCGTAAACATTTCTGTACCCTGTGGTACATGCCTATCAAGTCTTACACCAAGTGAAGTCCTTACGCTCCTTACTTCATCAATTGGAAAAGTGAGCCTATATTTTGCAAAATGTGATGCAGTTTCAATAATGGCATAGTTGTCATAATCATAACTTGTAGTTCCCTGACGTTGAATGCTCCACATCTTATCTACTCTTCCTTCTAAATTGTAGTAGGCTAGCCCAACTAAGCTATTATTCAAATTGGCTGGGATATTGAATCCAGCAATTATGTGCTTGTCCTCAAATAAATCGCTTATTCTGATTTCTGTAGCATTACCTAGGCCTGGAATTACGTTGATGTTTCCGTCGTAGGGTGTGTAGAATTGAGAACCAAAGGCGTTGCTGACTTGGGTTTGGGCTTTTTCTAAAGAATAATTGAGCTTGTAGTAACGAGGCTTCAGATTAACTTCTTCCCCTTCCATATTTTCGGTGTCAAGAACAACAGTTTTTTCAACTTGAGTCTTCTTTTCAGATTCAAAAACATAATTCCTGACATCTACTTGCGTATCGGTTAACTGTAAACTCCAGTCTGGCGCTTTGAATTCTTCAGTTATGCCTACTACTTCTCCGTGGTTGATGGCATTGCTAGTTAGACGACTATCAGCAAGGGGCATTTCTGCAGCAGACATTTTTATTAACTCTCCATTGATAATCGCTGATGTGTGAATCACTCCGTCTGTGGTGTCGCAACTCAGGCCTAAAGCTGGAATAACAATTTGTTCAAGTAGCCTTGTATCTGTAAAACATCTATACCTAATGATGGTGTCAATGCTCAATATTGTACTGTCCTTCCAACCCCACATCAAGTCTTGGTCTCCACTGGGCATTTCTGCTAAGTAAATAAAATCGCCATCTGGCAATGGAACAGGTTGTCTTTCATCGACGTTGGGAGTGTTTATGAGTCTTTCAATTGTGACTTCCTCTTCATCAAGGTGAGCGAGGAATAAGTCAAGTTCTCGTTTAACAGGAATAAACCCTTGGTCGTTTCTTAGTGTGTCATCTGGCCTGTTAGAAGCAAAAATTATGCTCCTGCCATCACTTGTAAATCTGGGGCTTAGATCGTCGAATCGATCCTCCCAGAGTGCTTCTTGAATATTTCCTACAACTCTATACAAGTACAAATCAGACCTTCCGTTTCGCAACCCTGAAAAAACTATCGTCCTCCCGTCTTTCGAATAATCAAGCGATGAGACTCCATCAATTCTAAATAGTTCCTTTTCTATGATTTTCTTCTCATCTAGTCTGATTGTAATTAGTCTAGGCTGGCCTAATTCGAAGATTACATAGCTGAACTGGTTAGAGTTGGGGTGCCAGGCGATGTTAAGGTCTTCGCCGTCACCGATTTGGCTTAGCTTACTTCCGTGCCTAGCTCTTTTAGTGATTTCACCTGTTTCATGATTAACTGTTCTTATGTCCAACTGGCCTCTTGTGTTGGAGATATAAGCTGTTGTAGATCCGTCAGGAGAGGTTTTATAACAGTGATAGTTGAAGCTCAGTTCGTCCCGTTTGATTCTATCAGTTGCTATATCATATTCTGATGAAGCCCTTCTGTTTCCGTAGGCAACAACTTCAGTGATTAATCCTGATAAATTTAATCCTGTTGCCATCCTGATGCCCTCCTCAACATTGCTGGTTATTCTTACCATGTAGAGGGTGTTCCCCAAGGCTTTTTTACCATATACATCAGAGATATAAGACCAAACCCCACATCCCAGACGTCCCGCTTCTTCTCCGTATGCTCGTTCAATCCAGTTTAACTCCCCGGTATTTGCTGCGTCAAATAAGTAAGCATTGTTCTCTGCTGAATTAGGATCGCTGATATACTTTGCTAATCCTTCCTCAAACCATTCAGGTAACTGTAAGATGCTTGAATTCCTAAGAGCGTCTTGCCAAGAGCCAATGTAAAGTGCTTGCCTAATCGCTATCCTTGCTAACCCTTCAACTAGGTCCTTTTCTAATTCCTTTCTATCCCCTCTTCCATAAACAAAAAGCTTACTACCAACCAGTTTAGCATTTCCTCCTATGTTATTTCCCTCATCCTCAGGAGTGAATAACCCCACATTTGATTGCTTGAATTCTGTTTGGTTATTGAACACAAGAATTTGGATGGGTCCTTCTAGCGGGAGTGAAAAATATGGGTCTAGCTTCTCGCTTGCACTTTCAACTATTGCAGCAATATCTCCAGCCAGTTGTTTGCCACCTTGGTAGTAGAATATCTCAAAATCACCCTGCACATGGTATTGCCACTCAAAGTCCCTGTATTGAACTCTATTTTTACCGTACTCAACTTGTAAACCATCGTGGAATTGCCCCAACATTACATTCACAAGTAGGAATGTGATTGCAATTGAGATGAACCTTGGTAATATTGCGGTAATTAAGTGCATTCTATTCGAAATTACGCCCATAATCCCAAAATGATGAACGATCTACATACTTTCACTTTTAATGTATTTAGCGAGAATACCTATTTGCTCGATCATGGTAATGGAGAGGCAACTGTGTTCGACCCAGGTATGAGTAGTTTTGATGAGAGAGAAGATTTTGATTCTTTTCTTCAGAGTAGGGAATTAAAGCTAGTTGAATGTTTATTAACCCATGCCCACCTAGATCATGTCCTAGGTGCAAATTGGATTGTTGAAAAGTACGGACTACTTCCAAGGTTACACGACTTGGATATTCCGACTTGGGATATGGCTGAGAAGTCAGCTCATGTATACGGTATCCCTATGGATCCGTTGCCATCGAGGGGAGTGCCGTTAGAAGGTCAGGGCTCAATTATTTCTTGTGGCAATTATGACCTAGAAGTAAGATTAGCACCTGGACATAGCCTAGGTCACGTTGTTTTTGTTTGCCATGAATACAGCTTCGTAATCGGCGGAGATGTACTTTTTAATGGAAGTGTTGGTAGGACTGATTTACCAGGTGGAGATGCATCTACTCTGGCTAAGTCTATAGTGGAACAACTTTACACTCTGCCCGATAATTTTGAAGTTCATCCAGGTCACGGACTTTCAACTACTGTTGGGAAGGAAAAAGCGACAAATCCCTTTGTTCATTCTTAATTAAATATTAAAATTCGGAAATAAATCATACATTAATGAAATGAAAAATTTTTTGCTTTTTATCATAACGGCAACTATACTTGGATGTTCTCCAAATACAGTAAATGTTCTCGAAGGATATAGTACAGAAGGTTTGACTTACGAAAATGCCTCAGTATATTATAATGGCAAACTTGCGGCTACTCTTGGCTCTGTAGAGGTAGCATATGACGACGGTAAACTTATTAGAGAGGCAACATTCATTTTGACCTCATCAGAATTTAATGATATTGCAATTAATATCATCAAACTAATACAGCAAAAGAAAGAAGACCCTGACTGGGAAATTGAAGTAGAATTAAAACTTTAATTTTCTTTTTCAGAAAAATTATATGAGAGGCCCAAAGTGAATGTCCTTCCAATATTGAAATTTTGGAAGTCATACTCTACGTCTTTGAAGGTGTATGTTTGCTTGTATTCAGGGTCGAGCAAATTTCTTCCTTTTAAGCTAATAGATAATTTATCTCCAAGAGTTTTATTTATACTCATGTCAAGAGTTCCTCTTGGTTGATCATATACATCTGGAGTTCCACCAGGCGTAACAAGTACTAATTTCTCGCCACTTATATTAAAGCCACTATTTATGCTTAATCCTTTCTCTTGATTAACATAACTAATCATGCTATTTATAATGTATGGCGATTGACCAAACATTGGTCTTGTATCAGCATGATCGGGATCTGTAGCTCGAATTTCTATCAATTCGTCGTTAGCAATACTGGTTTTGCTTTGAATGTAAGTTGTATTAAACGCAAAGTTGAAGTTTTTAAATCCTTCAGTGATAAATCCAAGATTTTTCTTTACTTCAAGTTCAGCACCAAACAATTGAGCTCTCTCTACATTTTTCCAAGTAATTTCAGTATTAGAAGCTGTTGAAATGATTACTTGTTCAATTGGATCTGTAAAACTTTTATAAAAACCAGTAATGGAAATTATTTCTCCTAAGTTTGGAAAGAATTCAATCCGATTGTCAATGTTTAAGACTTTTGTTCTGTTTAAATCAGTGTTGCCAGTTTGTTGTTCCTGAATTTCAAAATCAAATACTGAGAACGGGGCTTTTTCTCTAAAGAGTGGTCTAGCTACACTTTGGCTTGCAGAAAATCTTAAGTTTATACTTTGTAATTCCTGTTCATACAAAGTGTATGTCATATTCAAAGAGGGAAGAATATCAATTACGTCTAACGAACCTCGATAATTTTCCTGTAATTCATCTGACAATTCTTCTTCTTCAATAATGGCACTTTCTAAAAGCATATTTGTTGCTTCGACTCTAACCCCTGTGTTTATTCGTAAAAATTCTGTAGGGGTAAGGTCTAGCATTGTATATCCACCTAACACACTTTGAGATGCATCGTAGCTGTTTTGAATATCAGTGTCATCTCGTAAGTATAAATAATTTCCTCCATTCGATGCATCACCCGGTATAATATTCATATTATTTGGGTTGAAATAATTTGTTGGATCGCCATCATAATTTATACCACTAGAAACAAAACTGAATCTATTTTCCGAATAGTTTCTAGTTTTTAAAACATACGATATTCCCAATGACAACTTATTTTCTTCACCTAAATTTTTAAGAGGCCTAATGTAATTGATTTTCAGATCAGTAGTTTTGTTGACCATATCCCTGTAAAATCTTGTTGGTGAGGGATATAAATTATCCATAATGCTATACGTTAGTTGTCCGTTTTCAATTTCTTCAGAAGAGAAATTTGGGTAGTATTCTTCCAACGCTTCACCATCATTAATTAATGCAACAGCTTCATCAGTAATATTGTTGCCGTTTTCATCAAAATATAAAGTCCCTTCTTCAAGTTCTTCATAACTATTTATGAATGATCTTAAATCTGGTGTAGACTGCTTGCCTTTAGTATATGAAGCGGTCCAAGTAATTTTATTACCTGAGTTTTCCCAAAGCTCATGCTCACCTCTTAATTGGTATACATTCATCCCCCTTTCTAAGTATCTCTGCAGTGTTTGTTCTTGCCCTAAACCAACTGCATCACTAGGATTTATACCGTTTTGATACCGAGCATCATTTATTCCTGAAACATTTGGCATAAATGTAAAACCAAGTGTTGTTGTTGGATTTAAATTGTAGGCAAGGTTAATTAATGCAGAAGTATATACCGATCGAGTGCCTCTTATATCAGATAGTTGTCTTTGAACTTCCAGCTCATCTTTTTCTGCTTCAATACCAGTTAATGTATACCTTCCAGTTCTCCCATCTTCGTAAAGTCGGCTGTTTAATTTGTATTGAAATCCAACGTTGTAACCAAATTGGCGATTAAATAGTTTTAAATTATCTCCAAAAGAAAAGCTTTGTGAAATATCTAAAATTGGAGTTATTTTCTTAGGTACCCAATTGTTTTGAAAACCTTGTGTTTGATTTGATAGATTTTGGTTCAGCTCTTCACGAATGTCTGTCATAATAACATCATCGATATAGTCTACGGATTCAATTTCCAGATTATTTACGAGTGTGTAAATGTTAGTTTGATTCTGGTTAAAACCGATATCTTCAGAAGAAAATATGCCTAATTCAGCAAGTTCATTTTCATATCCTGCGTATACTAAAGCGTCATAGTAATTGGAAACTTGAACAGGAAGAATATCACCATTGCTTATAGAATTTGGGATATCGAGAAAACCATTGTCCCAGCCAAATAATTCCGTACTTCCAGCCTCACTTGTAATAAAGTTTTGATTAAAAGATGCATTTGTATTGTAACCAATTGAGGTAGAGTAATTAAACGTAAAGTTGTCAGGATAATCTTTTGTTAAAATGTTGATATAAGCTCCTGAATAATTAGATGGGAGATTTGAATTTAAGGTTTTAACAACAACTAAATTGTCTATCAAATTAGTTGGGAATAAGTCCATTGAAACAGAACTTCTTTTTGGATCTAAAGAAGGTATTTCGGCTCCATTTAAGGCGGTTCTTATATATCGATCACTTAAGCCTCTAACAACAACAAAATTTCCAATTGTGTAAACACCACTTACTCGTTTAATTGCACTACTTACGTCACTATCACCATTCTTCTTTATATCTTGTGAAGACACATAATCAATCATAGTGCTTTCTTTTTTCTTTATATTCTCCATATAAAGTGTACTAGATCTGTTTTGCCTTACTTCAACGATTGCCTCATTATCAATTGCAATAACTGAAGACTCTAGAGAAAAATCTAAAGTAATAGTCTCGTTTCCTGTAATTTCCACATCTTGTTTAAGTGTCTTATACGCAATAAATCTTCCACTAAATGTGTAAATCCCAGGTGCTAGACCGCTAATTGTATAATTTCCATCGAAATCGGTCATTGTGCCCTTCCCAGATGATTCAATGATTACTGTTGCACCTAATAACACATCTCCATTTGACTTATCTGTCACTACTCCTTTGACTGTTCCTTGAGCATTTAACTGACAAATTGTAAGTATGAAAAGAATGAGTCCTAGATAATTTTTCATAGTTTAAAAATATTGCAACTCGATTTCAGTGACACTCAAATACTTTGATTTTTATCCCCAATAATTATGTATCTATTCACCAAAAAAGGCATGTGACTCACATGCCTTTTTCTGCAAAAAATTATTTACTACTATTCAATAATAATTTTTGAATATTGTATTTGGTTATCACTAAAAATATTTACTAAATACATTCCCTCTGACAAATTCATTAAATCGATGTTTACAATTTCGCCAGCGCTAACATCTTTAGTGTTTTGATATACTAGTCTTCCATTTAAGTCGATGATATTTACGCTGGAATTTTCTAACGCAGCTTCAAAATAAATTGAGAACTGACCGTTGGTAGGATTTGGGAAAATTGAGAACTTAGATTTTATAGCTTCATCAATATTAGAAGCATCGCAACTAATAAATCCTCTTTCGCTTAGCATAGACCATCCATCTAGCCATGTGCATTCTAAATTGGGATCAAAGGCTCCAGGATAGCTATTTGTTTCAAACCAATCTAGTTCAGCAGATGAGCCAACGGGTAATGCAACAGTAGGTATTAAATTTAAAAGACCTGCCCCTTGTATAATAGTATTGTTTATTCCTGTGGAAGCTACGCTATTGTCATTTTCATCAAAAATAGCTTGAAATACTGATGATGAATTATTAGCAGCTTCTGTAGAATCACTTTCTGACGACCATCCAGATCCCATTGATATTGTAAACAAATCACTTGAAGTTGCATTTAATCCTTCAGCAGTACATTGATCAAACACATTTCCCTCAAACACAATTTCATCATTAGTTAGTCTTGCATATGAATCTTCTCCAGATGCTAAATTTTCAACATCAAAGCCTTTCCCCCAACCATAAAATATAGAGTTGTGGTATTCTCCAGCGGCGTTGTCTCTTAAAGTAAGTGCTCGTTTTCCCGCTGTTGAGCCTTGCCCAATATATGTTGCGTTATAGATGATAGGGTGTGCATATGGAAGCCCGTCTTCAGGGTCTGTTCCGCCATCATGTTCTCCGCCTCTATCGCCTTCTCCTTCCTCTTGAATAGTACACCAATATTGACCATACCCTCTCCAACCTTCGTCATAATCAAATGAGTCGTCACCACAAAAAGCAGTAAGAACATATTTTATTGATGCGGTTCCTCCGAAAAATTCAACACCATCGTCAGCATTAGAGATTACTTCAATATGGTCGAAGTTTGTGTTAGATCCAACTCCACCAAGAGTAAGTCCATTGATTTCGTTGCCCGCTCCAATATCAGTTCCACCATGTCTAATTGATACATATGACATTGAACCACTATTGTCCATGTCATCATTACCGCCATATCGTCCTCTTGATTCAGTATCTGGTATTCCTTCAATCTGAGTTTCCCCAGGCGTAGAGTTAAGCTGTGCGTTTCCAAGAATGATTACTCCCCCCCATTGACCTCTGATATTATAAGGTGTTGAACCGTCGAGAGCATCGTTTTCAAACGTAAAAATAATTGGGCTATCGCTTGTTCCGTTTGCAAATATTTTACCTCCTCGTGCTACAATTAGCGCAGATGCACTTGCGCCAGAACCAGATTTGCCTTTAATTACTGTTCCAGGTTCTATGGTTAAAATATCACCGCTATTTACAAATACAAATCCATCAAGAATGTATATATTATCATTTGTCCATGTTGTTGTTCCTGTACCTGAACCATCATCAGTAATTGTTATCTGAGAAAATAAGTTAGTTGAGATGCAGATGATTGCTGCAAATACAAGGAGAATAGAGATAAATTTTTTCATCATTTTTTTTACAAAACAACAGAACAAACTGTAGTAGTAGTATCATCAAAACATTACAGTTCCGTTAATAAATTGTTATGATTTACAAACTTCAAGACCCATTTCAAACAAATTAAAAAATCTTTTCGAAGAAGTTCTCTATTCCTGCTTTAAATGCTTGAGGGATTTCAACAAGTACTTGATCGTATTCAAGACTATCATTAACGCCAACTGCAATAACTATTGAAATAAACAAACCTATTAAAGCAAAGCTCACATCCTTAATTGCAAGTTTTAATCCCCCAAAAACAGTGTTCGTTCCTGTCTTCATTAAAGACATACCAAGCTCACGTCCTGCAAGAAGACCAATAAATACCCAGGTTGTACTCATTGGAACTTCTGATATCATCTTAAAGTAGAATAAAATAATGCAGTAGATGAGGTCAATCATTGTCGCAAAACGTACATCAGTTACAACTGATTTTTCTGTTATAATCTTTTGGATGCGCCCACCCTTTTTGTAGAGTAAAATACCGAGCCCTATTGTCACTACAGAAATAAAACATGTTACCTCAAGACCAGATAATTTTCTAGGAAGGAATACTGCAATGTTAGCTGCATCTTGAGTTAACCAAGTTGCCCATAGAAGCCCTGATGTCAGCCATTGTGCTAATGTCCACCAAGGTTTGGGAGTTCCGACGAAATGCTTTTTTGTAGCTTTTGCTACGATCATAAAGAAAGCCAGCCCTAAAATAAATGCCATCATATACCCACTCATACTTTTTGCAAGTACTTTGCCTACTGCATCTGTAGAAGCAGCAAAAGAGGTTAGCAGGATGAATGTTGTAGACACAGGCATTCTAAGCCTAGTTAAGATAAGAAGGAATATTGCTGCCGATACTTGTAGGAAGTGAAACTTTACGGGTGTTTTTTCAAATCCCTTAGATGATAATCTTGCATGACTAACATCACGATCGACAATGTTATTTCCAAAGAAAGTGATATTTAAATTTTCGCTATTAGACACACACTCTTTAGTTTCAAGGGGCATTTTAACCACTCCAGCTTCTTGTGATTCAAGATTTAGATATTCAAGAGTGTGATAAGTGTTGAATGTATTTTCAACACTGTTTTCAGGATCATCTCTAAACTTAATGAGATTCGTAACTTCACAAAGTTCTCCTTGAGAATTTAGATAAAAGCATACTCCATAGTCCTCATTAACATGATCTGTAGAGTAGTTAGTGAATCCCTTAATATTTAGATCAGTTACACTCCATGAAACTTGTTTGCTAGATGCGTCAATAGTTAGCTTTAGTGATGGCGTTTTTAGTATCTCACCCGTTTTATTATCAATAGTGTAATTCCCGTAAAATGCCAGATTTCTATCCTCAGACTCCTTGCTTACTTTTTCAGTGAATAAAGTTACTCCGGTTTTGTCTACCTGAGTCCAACTATAAAGCATTGTTAAACAGAATATCCCACCAATAAAAATCCAAAGCACCCACCATTTTTTATCTTGGTTAGAGGCTATGAATGTCCCTATTGTTTGAATAGAATCATTTGCTATTGCAGCATATGCTGCAAATAAAAACCCCACCCATCTAGCAATATGAGTGTGATCTGTAGCTATCATAGCTACAATAAATGCTAATGCTATAAAGCTTAAGAATGATTGCTCTTTCTTATGTAACCATACTACTTCAGGATAGCTGAATACTTTGAAGAGCTTCTTCATGTAGGTAGCTTAAAGACCTAAAAAAAAGACACAGACCATTAACGCTATATATACTATAGCTGATAAGTCAATTGTTTTTGTATTAGAATTTTCCATTTATGGATGCATTTACAACTTATTGTTGACAAAACTCTAAATACGATTATGAAGCAATGTTAAGTTAATGTTAAGACAACGTTAAGTTATCAACTTCTGTTGAAATCTTCTGTAGTGTAAAGCTGAAGGTTGTTCCCTTACCGTATGTAGATCGAACGTGAATATTCTGTCCATGGGCCTCAATAATGTGCTTAACAATAGCTAGTCCTAGACCTGATCCTCCAGCATTTCTTGACCTACTCTTATCCACTCTGTAAAACCTTTCATATATTCTCATAAGGTCTTTCTTCTTGATTCCTATTCCATCGTCACTAACTTCAATAAGGACTTTGTCACCCATATCGAAAAACTTAACCCTGGATTGTCCTCCATCTTTTCCATAGTTGATGGAGTTTACAAGAAGGTTTGAAACTACCTGTTCAATTTTATTTACATCACATAAAACTGTAAAGGGTTCTTTATCAGAAATACTGAGTGTGACATTAGACTTTTCAGCTTTTTTCTGAAGGCTGTCTATGATGTCAGAGCATAGATCGATGATGTTGGTAGGATGGAGGTCGATGCTCATTCTGCCAGACTCAATCTTGTAAATGCTGTCTAGATCTTCAAGAAGCCCTGTCATCCTATCGATGTTTTTCTCAGCTTTTTTGAGGAATTTATCCCTTATTTCTGGATCATCCGCTCCGCCCTCTATCAGGGTCATAACAAATCCTTGTATGTTGAATAGTGGGGTTTTTAATTCGTGAGCAAGGTTGCCGATAAAGTCCTTTCTAAACGAGTCAGTTTCTCTAAGAATGGTGATCTCTTCAATTTGTTCAGAAGCCCAATCCATAACGTCTTGGTTAACCTTTCCTATCACATCCTCGTCCATGTTGATTACGGGGTCAGCACTTCCCTTTATCTTACTAATGGTCTTGTATAAAATCTTAATTCGTTGATTTATAAAGTCCTCAATAGCTCTGTAAATTACGAAGTAGCTGATTTCTTCGATGACTACACCTAGTGCAATTGCATAAAACCAATAGTCCAATGAGCCTATAGCAATCAGGACCATAATGGAAGTGATAAGACTAATTGCGCCAAGCTTAATGGCTGATTGTCTAGCAATTTTTTTAGGTGTGTTGTTTTTCATTTATCCAATGAATTTGTAGCCAACACCTTTTACGGTTTTAATAGCATCATTGTCCAGTTTTTCTCTAAGCTTCCTGATGTGAACGTCTATGGTTCTGTCGCCAACAACTACTTCAGCACCCCAAATCTTATCCATTATCTCTTCTCTTGTGTGGACTGTACCAGGATCAGAGCAAAGAAGTGTGAGGAGCTTGAATTCTTTTCTAGGAAGTACTATGTCTGTGCCATCGAATTTCACACTGTGATGCTTAGTATTAATTTCGATTCGGCCTTCATTGATGATGGATGCTTGAGTAACTTCAGTCTTAATACCACCTCGCCTGAGTAGAGCTTTTACTCGACTTACAAGCACTTTAGGCTTGATGGGTTTAAGAATGTAGTCGTCAGCACCTGCGTCGAATCCTGCTATTTGGCTATAGTCTTCACCTCTTGCAGTAAGAAATGCAATCATAACAGTCTTTAGTTTTTCAGATTCACGGATTTTCTCACATGTTTCAATGCCATCCATCTCAGGCATCATCATGTCAAGAAGAATCAGATCTGGCTCAAACTCATTTGCAATGCGAATCCCCTCTTCTCCATTACTCGCAACCATTACCTTGTACTCTAATGCTCTCAGATTATATGAGAGGAAGTCAAGGATGTCGCTTTCGTCATCAACTATAAGGATTTTTTTCATAGACAATAGGGTTGTGTTAGTAGTCCTTTATCCTGTTAAACTTTAAAGCCTTTAGCATCCACTTAGGAAGAGGTTGCTGTGGGTTTCTTTTAGTCACATTTAAAAATAGCCCCAGGTTTTTTAGAATAGGAATCTTATGAACTTCTATTAATTCTAGCCAACACTCATCTGGGTCATCTATGTAGGTACAATGTACAGATGTGTGATCTCCCATACTTAGAGCATCATTTGTATCGCACCTAAAGCCAAAGCCTTTCTCGTCCAACACCTTCCCCAACTCGTTCATCCCTCTTACGTCGAATCCCAGGTGAGCAATACCTATATCAGCCCAAATCCTTTCATCGAAAATAAATCGCCCTTTTCTATCTAGGGCTTGAATAAGTTCAATATTTGTTTCTCCCATTACTGCGGCAAATCCGCCAGTGCTTGGTGAGGTTTGGGCTAAAACAATCCTTCTGTAGCGCTCAGTTCCTCCAGGAAGGTGTGCCCAATCTTCGAAAGTTCCCTCTCCATCATAGAGAACCTTGTCGTAACCAAGAATTTCAGAATAAAGCTTGAGGCTTTCCTCAATACTACTTACTCCAATTGAACATCCCATGATACCTCCAGAAGGGTGACCATGATTTGTGAACCATTGATCTGATTCGAGGATTTGGAATAAGTTGTTGTCGTAATCTCTTAAGTAGAAGGTGAGTTTGCCTAGAGGATTCATGCATAGCTCAGCATCGCATGAGTCACCCACGATTTCGCGAGCGTGCTCGTGCATTTTCCTAATATCTGGAGTCTTAACAGTCGTACATCCAATACCCAAATCTCCTTGAGCAAGATCGAATACTGGTCCTCTAGGCTTAAAAGAAGTAGGACACAGAACTTCCACAGAACACCCGCCTTGATGGTTAAGAACCATGCTTGCTCGTTTAGTAATGGTCTCTCCGTTACAATGAGAATCCATAAGTGGAGCTGCAGCAACTGCGTCGAAAAAAGGGATGTCTAGTCCAAATAATTTTCTGTATAGTTTTAAGCTAGCATCCATGTCAGATACTGCTATTCCAACGTGTTGTATTCCTTGAATTACGTAACTCATGATTTCATCACCTCTGTATATTTATTCCAAGCATCTCTCAAGGCACTCATTTTTTTATCCTTCCAAAATTTCTCTCCTTCAATAGCGTCCTTATGGTCAAATAATTTGTCTTGAAGTTTGCCATAAAATTTATTTCCCCATGTAGCCCAAGACCAGAACCCAATAAAGCTGTACAAGAATGGTATATTTTTATAACTAGCAAGTAAAAGTCCTAAAGCAATAGCCATTAATGTCCATGTCAGCGGGTATATAAACATGCCAGCACCAATTTTCATAGTACTCCTAAACTCTATTGCTTTAATTTTTTCTCCCCTTCTGTTGAGCAAGAACTGCTGCAGCGCTGTAGGAGCATTAAGCACCCAGCTTAAAGGCCTTAGCAATACCGCCAGATAATTCTTTCTTCTAATATTACCTGCATTTAAACCCCATGCCTCTGGTCTCATTGAAGAATTGTAACCTGCCTTTTCTAGTTCCTCAAAAGCTCCTCTCACTTTTTCCAACCAATCTAGATTTTCAGCTTTAGAAGCAAGTTCTTTAATCTTTTCGTTCTTTTCTTTCCATTCCAATCCCGCACTTTCAGTTGTGCGCAATGCTCTAACAAATGGATCGAGAATTTTATATTCTTTTGCAGGTTGAATGTCAGTAGTTAAATTGCTAAGAGCCGTAGAAATACGCTTATTTAAAGCAACATAGTTTATTAATCCAGACTCCTCATCAAACAAATCAACCCACTCAATAGGTTCTCCAGCTCTAAGAGCTAGTCTTCTTCTGTAAGTAGGATATTCTTCATAGTCTAGGCCAAACGGAATCAGCTTTAGTCTTTCTAGGCTCTTGTGTTTGGCATATGATTTTCCAATGAGATCACTAACCCCCCTTTTAAGGCTTCTTACATGTCTTTCAGGATTGTGATTTCCTTCAGGGAAAAGAGCCATTGATGCACCCATTTCTAATCGTTCAATGCAACAATTCCAAATTATTTCATTTCTTTCTCTTAGATCTTCAAGCCTATCCTTCTGCCTATAAATGGGCATTTGGTTGAAAGAGTATAGCATTATTTTTGCAAATGGATTCCAGAAAACATCTGCCCTGGTAAGCCAATGGAATTGGCGAGTCATTACTCCGCAAATATTCAATGCATCCATCATCCCATTCTGGTGGTTGCCCACCATCACCATGGGTTCGTTTTTGGCTGGGAAGTTTTCTAAACCGGTAAGAACGTCGATTCTGTGAAATCGTTTGGCCCCTTGACTCACTAAAAGCCGAGCAAGGAAATACCCCAAATGATACCGCTGAACAGGAGGAGTTAAAACAGGTCTTTTCTTCATTCTATCTAAGAGTAGCGCCAGTTTTTTCAGTGATAGCGTCTAAAATTCTAGCTACACACTTGTCAATTTTCTTGTCTGTAAGAGTTGCCGTCTGGTCCTGAATAGTCAGGCTAATTGCGTAACTAACCTTGCCCGGCTCAAGCTTATCGCCTTCATAAACGTCGAATAAGTTTACTGCTTTAAGAAGCTGCTTCTCAGCTCTTTCAGCTGCAGACTTGATGCTTTCAAAAGAAACTCCTTTGTCTATGATCAAGCTCAGATCTCTTCTTACTGAAGGGAATTTAGGCAAGTCTTGGGCTGTGATTTTGCGCTTCTTCCTAGCTTCTAGTAGTGGCTTCACGAGTAGATCAGCCCAGAAAACTTTGTCCTCAACGCCACACATGCTTGCAACATCAGGATGCACCATGCCAAACCTTCCAATAACCTTTTCACCAATCAATATCTCATTGCCTTCAAGCAACAACCCGCCATCATCTGGCCTTTCGCAAACCTTGTGAGCAATCCCAACTTGAGTAAGCAAGCTAACTACAGCTTCCTTAATTGTGAAAATATCGCTCTCAGCACTCCCTCTATACCAACTCTCCATTCCCTTATTTCCACACACAAACAAGCTCAAGTGCTCAGTCTCAGAATAGCCCTTAGCCTTCTTAGCATAAGTCCTTCCAAACTCAAACAATCTCAAATTGCTAACCTTGTGATTCTTATTCCTTGCGATAGCTTCCAGACCTTGGAACACAAGACTCTGCCTCATAGCACCCAAGTCATTGCTCAATGGGTTTAAAATCTCAACAGCAGTTTTTGGATTCAAACTCTTGTCACTCACACTCTCAACATAAGAAGCCTTGGTAAGCGAATTTGACATAATTTCATTATATCCCTTTGCTACAAGAGTTGATGCTAGCCCAAACAACACGTCCTCCCTATCAGGTCTATCAGGAATTTCTACAGTACTTGAAATAGTGGTAGGAATAGCAATTTGGTCAAACCCGTGTATCCTTAGAATTTCCTCAACAATATCAGCTGGTCTAGTAACATCACTCCGATAAGCGGGCACTTCTAATACCATCCTCTCATCGTTCTTGCTACTAACCTCAATATCTAAGCTCTCTAAAATCGACCCCACTCTGTCTCTGTCAAGAACGGCACCGATCACCCTATTCAGCATAGCCCATTCAATCTCAACGGTAGCGCCCTTCACATCTTCAGTGCTCCCAATAAATTCAGCACCAGTGACCTCGCCACCAGCCCACTCCATCACAAGCTCAGCAACTCTGCTAGCAGCGTGCTTTACCATGTTGGGATCTATCTGTCTTTCAAATCTAAAAGACGCATCCGTCGAAAGTCCGTGCTTCTTAGCCGTCTTCCTAACAGACACAGGATTAAAGTATGCTGCTTCAATAACAACCCTAGTTGTCTTGTCAGTCACGCCATGCTTAGATCCGCCAAACACACCGGCAATACACATCGCCTCCTCTGCATCAGCAATCACAAGATCTACTGAGCTAAGCTTCCTCTCAACATCGTCAAGAGTAACTATTTTCTCACCCTCTCTGGCAAGTCTCACATTTAGCACTTCACCTCCAATAGTGTCATAATCGAAAGCGTGGAGTGGAGTGCCAAGTTCATGTAGTACGTAGTTAGTCGCATCAACAATGTTGTTGATAGGCCCCACGCCTATTGCTTTTAAAAAGCTCTGGATTTTATCTGGTGATGGCCCAACTTTTACATTGTCTATCTCTACAAGAGCATATTTGCTAGCTAAATCACTAGCTTCAACAGTAGCATTCAATCCTTTAAGACCCATTTTGAAATCTAAGCTCAATGAGCCGGGTGTTTTTACAGGTGCAAGTCCTGTTTCAGTAATCTCGCACACTGTTCCGTGCTCTAGTCCAGCTCTAAGATCTCTTGCAACACCCATGTGACCCATGGCGTCGTTCCTGTTTGGTGTTAAACCTATTTCTAGAACTTCATCTGTTCCAATATTGAATGCTTCGCTAGCTAGTGTGCCTGGCTTTAATGCAGAGTCTAGCTCCATAATCCCGCCAGTATCTTCTCCTAATCCCACTTCATCTTGGCCACAAAGCATTCCCATACTTACCTCGCCTCTAATTTTGCTCTTTTTGATTTTAAAAGGTTCGCCAGATACTGGGTAAAGAGTTGTGCCTACTGTTGCAACAAGCACGTGCAAGCCTGCTTTAGCATTTGGCGCTCCGCAAACAATGTCGAGTTCTTCCTTTCCAATGTTCACTTTGCAACATCTCAATCTGTCCGCGTTTGGGTGTTGCGAGCAGGCGGTGATTTCACCAACTACAAGTCCTCTTAATCCACCTGTGATATCCTCTACCGTTTCAACACCCTCAATCTCAAGGCCTGTTGCTGTTAAAACTGCAGCAGCTTCAGTGGCAGAAACTGTAGTCGGTAAGAATTCTTTAATCTTTCTGTACGATACCTTCATGGTCTATCTTAAAGTTGGTCAAAGTTAATAACTTTGCTCCTCCGATTCGGGATGTAGCTCAGTTGGTAGAGTACGCGTCTGGGGGACGTGTGGTCGCTGGTTCAAGTCCAGTCATCCCGACATTGAAAAGAGGGGCTTTGCTCCTCTTTTACTATTTTTGTCAAGTCATATTTATTCATTCATGAAATACAGACCATCATACACAAAATTAGACTCTTTCAAACGAATTGTGTTCTTTATGTTGATGGCTCTATTTGCAAGTAGTTTTTTATCGAAAAATGTGCTGTTTAATTACAGCAATGATAAAGCTGAATTGATAGAACTTTTAGAAAATAGTGAGGAGACTGAAACTGAAACTGAAAGGGGAGAAGATAAAAAAGAAATAGATGACTATACTAGTGTTTTAGGGCATTTTGTTCAGCAAACTAAGGTGATGAGTCACTATGCTGAGAATACAGAATATAGTTGGATTACTAGATATAGTGAAGTTCTAACACCCCCTCCGGACTTAGTATAATCGGATGTTCGCCCGCTAGCGGCAAGTAATCATATTGCTAGCAAAACTTTCTAACCGCGCTGAATTAAGCGCAAAAACATTATGAAGATGAATTCAAATAATAAGTTTGGATTATTAAGTAATCTAAAAAATGATATTCCTGCAAGTATTGTAGTATTCCTAGTTGCAGTACCTCTTTGTTTAGGTATTGCACTGGGTTCTTTTGGTTCGATAGAGGATACGGAACTTGCCAATGCGATGCTCGAAAACAATTTTATGGCTGGGATTATCGCCGGAATTATTGGAGGAATAGTAGTAGCTGCGATTAGCGGTTCTCCATTGGGTGTAAGTGGTCCTGCAGCTGGTTTAATGACAATCGTAGCAGCTCAAATTTATACTCTAAAAACATACGAGGTTTTCCTTTTGGCTGTTGTACTAGCGGGATTAATACAAATTCTTCTTGGCTTTTTAAAGGCAGGTAAAATAGGGATGTATTTTCCTTCTTCTGTAATTAGAGGAATGTTAGCTGGAATTGGGATAGTAATAATTAAAAAACAAATACCATATGCATTAGGCTCCTATGATAAATCTTTCTCTGGTTGGTTTGAAAATATTAGTTGGCCTGTAATAACAATTACACTTGTGTCTCTAATTATTCTACTAATCTGGGAAACCCCATTTATGAAAAGGATAAAATTGTTTACTATTATCCAAGGTCCACTAGTTGCTGTATTATCTTCAATAGGTTTAGGTCGTTATTTCTATGATGAATTACAACCAAAATTTAAAGAAGTTGAGCAGGTTTCGGATACAATAGCATCAACGGTTCAAACAATAGATTTGGATACACTCAAATTAGTGAATGTAAAAGTTCTTGATTCTTTAGGCGATATCGGTAGCCTATTCACATTTCCCGACTTTTCATTAGTAAACTTTTCAAATTCTGAAGTTTACATTGCTGCAATCACAATTGCTATTGTTGCAAGTCTTGAAACACTTTTATGTGTTGAGGCTACTGATAAAATCGATCCTTACAAAAGGATAACTCCAACAAATAGAGAATTAATTGCACAAGGTGCTGGAAATATGTTTTCAGGATTTATAGGAGGCCTACCGATAACACAGGTTATAGTTAGAAGTTCAGCAAATATTCAATCCGGTGGTAAAACCAAAATGTCAGCAATTCTTCATGGTATCCTACTATTTATATGTGTTGTTTTTATCCCAAACTTTTTAAATATGATACCACTTGGCTGCCTTGCTGCAATTCTCTTTGTGGTTGGATATAAGTTAGCTAAGCCAGCTTTATTTATTGAAATGTACAGTAAAGGATGGAAAAACTTTGCTCCATATATTCTAACAATATTTGTGATAGTTCAATTTGACTTGTTATTGGGGATTGGAGCTGGTTTAGGTTTATCTCTGTTGTTATTGTTACTGAGCATAATGACGAACTCGTATACAAAGTCAGAGGAAAATGGAACTATAAAAATTATTCTATCCGAAAATCTTACTTTCTTAAATAGAGCAAAAATTAAAGAAGCACTGGATGATATATCTGATGATGATGATGTTATCATAGATTGTAGTAAAACGAAAACCATGCACATAGATGTTCTTGATGTTATTCAAGACTACAAAGACAACTCATCAGAGAGAAAAGGCTCAGTAGAAATAAATGGACTACGAATTTGAAAGAGACTGGAATAAGCTGATGAAACTGTTGATGGATAGGTTTGGCGAGCAGCCAGATATTACATCAGCAATTTTTTCAGTGGGGCTTCAGGAAGCGGGGATGGGTAGTAGATCGTATAAAAAGGATGATAAGATGAATCTGATGCATGTCGGAGTTTGTACGCTTTTGGAGCCTCTGGGCTATTATAAAAGTGTAGGACATGACGAGGATGGATGGCCACACTTTGAAAGAGTTAAGGAGTTGCCAAATCTTAAACCTGAGGAACAAGAATTAATGATGAGGAGGCAGATAGTCGATTATTTCGCTAATTGGATAAGTCAAAGTTAATTGGTTTATATAAAAAAAGCCCAGCAGAAAATGCCGGGCTTTTTATTTATGGTAATATTTAAATTTTACTCTACAATAATAGTTTCAGAGTTGGTCTCCATTTCCTCAATCTTAATTAGACCGCTTCCATAAAGAGCTCCTTTAGTCACTTCGATGTCTAAAACTGCGAACCCAGCTTGACCTCCTACATAGTAGTCAGAGAAATTAAAGGTTACGAAACCCTCGTCAGACGTTAATTGAATAGTATCAAACCTTGGTTCACCCACGAAGTCTTGATCTAAAGATCCAAGAGCGTAAAGCCTGACTTCCGCCTCATCTACTGGGACTTCCTCGCCTACAGAGTTGATTCTAACAACGGTTACATTTGCGATAGTTTCTTCTACTTCGAAGCAGCCTGAAGCGAAAATTGAAATTACTGCGAGAGTGAATACAGGAAAAAAGCGGTTCATTGCTGGTAGGTTTATAACTTTGTAGTTCTTAATTCTGAAAGTCAAATATCATGAAAAAATCGTTCATACGTAACATTTTCCTTCAAATCAGTGCAATTATATGTTCATTCTTTTTGATTTCATCAGCTGGTTGTGAGTCTCCTGAACCCGTGAAAGTGGTTATTCACACTGACTTTGGAGATATGATCATTGAACTTTCAGACTCAACTCCTGGACACAGAGATAATTTCATAAAACTGGCAAATGAAGGATTTTACGATAACCTTTTATTCCACAGAGTAATGGATGGCTTTATGATTCAGGGTGGAGATCCTGATAGTAAAGACGCACTACCTGGCCAAAGACTTGGATCTGGTGGACCTGGCTACACAATTCCAGCTGAGATGAGAGCTGACCATCTTCACGTGAAAGGAGCACTCGCTGCTGCACGTCAAGGAGATTCATCTAATCCAACAAGAGCATCTTCAGGGTCTCAATTTTACATCGTTCACGGAAAGACATATACGGGAGAGGAATTAGATAATATCATTGAGCGCAGCTCTCACATGACAATTGCTGGTTTCGAATACACTGACGAGCAGAAGGAGCTTTATTCAACTTTAGGCGGAGCCCCTTTCCTAGACATGAACTACACGGTGTTTGGCCAAGTGATTGAAGGCTTAGATGTTATCGATTCAATTGCTGCAGTTAGAACAGAAGGCAAACGCACTGCATCAGTTAGGCACATTCTTTTGAAGGCTGATAATGCATCTGATGAAGCTGAAATGGCAGCATTAAACGTTCAAGCAAATGAACTAATGGAGGCTATAAAAGGTGGAGCTGACTTCTGCGAGCTTGTAACACTTTACTCTAAGGATCCTGGATCAGTTAAAAACTGTGGAGCATATATTGATTTCCCTGAAGGCCAAATGGTTCCAGCATTCAATGACTTCAGTTTTAACGAAGAAGTTGGTGCTTTAGGTGCAGTTGATACGAGATTTGGAGTTCATATTATTGAAGTGCTTAATCACGGTCATAAGTCGACAACAAATAGACCTGTAGAAGACGTTAGATTCAGCGTTGAGATTTTACAATAGAATGAAAGAAGAACTAGAAGGGTTACTGGTAGATATTCAAGAGAGAACATTTGATTCGGCTGATGCCTTAGAAGCGTTCCGTATTGAGTATTTAGGTCGTAAGGGTAAGATGAAAGACCTTATGGCTCAGTTTCGAGATGTCGCACCTGAGAATAAAAGGGAGCTGGGCCCTCTGATCAACAAAGTGAAGACTTCTGTAGAAGAAAGAGTGGCTGAGGAGCAGTCGGCATTTCATCGCAAGGATGCTGTTAAGTCTAGCGGAATCGATGCTTCTCGTCCTGTAGGGGGATTTGCCCATGGAACTCACCATCCACTTCAGGTGGTAAGACGTGAGATTCTAGGAATTTTCACTGATATGGGATTTAGTGTTGTAGAGGGACCGGAAATTGAGGATGACTGGCATGTGTTCAGCGGACTAAATTTCCCGCCGGAGCATCCTGCTCGAGATATGCAGGACACATTCTTTATTGAAAGAGAGCCTGATCTTTTATTGAGGACACATACTAGTTCCGTTCAGGTAAGAGAGATGGAGGAGAGGGAGCCACCTATGAGGATTATTATGCCAGGAAGGGTGTTTAGGAATGAGGCGATTTCTGCTAGAGCTCACTGCATGTTCCACCAAATCGAAGGTTTGTACATCGCTGAGCATGTTTCGTTTGCTGATTTAAAGCAGACTCTACTGCACTTTGCTCAGAGGTTCTTTGGTGCTGACACTAAGATTAGACTTAGGCCTTCTTATTTTCCATTTACTGAGCCCAGCGCTGAGGTTGATGTGTATTGGGGGCTTGAGACAGAGGTCGATAAGCGAATCACTAAGGGAACGGGCTGGCTGGAGATTTTAGGATGCGGAATGGTTGACCCAAATGTTCTTGAAGCCAGTGGTATAGATTCGAAAAAGTATAGCGGTTTTGCATTTGGGATGGGTATTGAAAGAATTACAATGCTTAGATATCAAATTGGAGATCTAAGATTATTCTTTGAGAACGACAAGCGTTTTCTGGATCAATTCTCAGGCGAGAGATAAGGAAAGATAAAAGTGTTAGATAGGGACTATCGCTCGCTGTAAACTACCGACAACACTGTTTCACCTACTTCTTGCAGTGTCTGTACCTCTATGATGTCCATGTTGTCAGCGTGCGTATGGTGGAAGAATCCGTATCCCATAGTCCTGACGTTCATCCTGTAGTCGACTATGTTTGCTGAAGGCACCCCAGCGAATTCACTTACAAATAGATTATCGTCTATAGTTGGAGGAGTTTCTTCATTTAAGAATCTGCTCTCATATCCTAATTCTTTAGCCCTAGTCCAAACCTTCCTCACCACATGAGGCGCATGCTTCATCGAAGTGCCTTCTTTATTAAACTCTGCATCCTTAGCGCCAACCATATCAAGCAATATCCCATACCTTGCCCTATATCCGTAGCGATGTGGTTCTTGCGACCAGTACTGAGAACCTAGGCACCAATCCATGTAGTCAGTTTGCATTGAAGGAGCCCCGTTTGGCTTCCCGTAATCCTCTCCGTCGAAGAAAATAATATCAACCCCTACTTCGGCAGGTTTCAAGCTTAGCCTTCTCGCAATTTCCAGCAATACGCCCACTCCAGAACCTCCATCATTTGCCCCATCAATTGGAACATCAACCCTTACGCTATCCTTATCTGCAAACGGCCTAGTATCCCAGTGAGCATAGAGAAGAACCCTCGATCTCGCCTTAGTATTAAACTGCCCAATGATGTTCTGAAGCTCTAATAGCTTCCCATCAAAAGCGCGTGCGCGGAAGTTTTGGACTACAACTTCAGCCCCATATTTCTCAAGCTCAGAAGCCAACCATTCTCCGCATGCATCGTGTTCAGGCGTGTTAGGCACACGAGGCCCAAATCCAACCTGCTTCTGAATGAATGCATATGCTGAATCACCTGAAAAATCGGGCGCAACAACTGATTCCACTTTAGGAGGTGGGGGAGTTGTTTTGTTTTCGCTAGAATCACCGCATGAGTAGAGGGCAACAATTGCAAAAAGCGCAAAAACTTGTATGAACTTCAAGTGTTTCATACGAGATTTAATCGTGTGACCACGAGCTTCCGTCCTTACTGTCTTTTACTGTAACACCCAGCTCAGAAAGTGTGTTTCTGATTCTGTCTGCACTAGCCCAATCTTTGTTAGACTTAGCGTCTGATCTAAGCTCTACTAATAAGTCTAGTAAGTTAGATGCAAGATCCTCAGATCCTTCAGCAGATCCTTTAGATCCCTCCTCTACAAGGCCCAGCACATCTTTCATAAACCCAGAGTAAAGAACTTTAAGATTTGAGATTTGGGTTGAGCTTAATGAGATTCTACCATCTACTGCTGAGTTGATTGTTTTCACCCCTTCGAATAGTGATGCTATAAGAATAGGAGTGTTGAAGTCGTCATTCATAGCAGCGTAGCACTTGTCTGAAAGCGCCGTGAAGTTGAAATCGGTGTTTTCTTCTCCGCCTACGAGTTTTCCAAGAGCTTCAACTGCGTTTGTTAGTTTAGACAGACCCTTTTCAGCAGCTTGAAGTGCTTCATTAGAGAAATCTAGTGTGCTTGCATAATGCCCCATAAGCATGAAGAACCTCACTGTCATAGGTGAGTAGCCTCGCTCAAGAAGTTTATGGTTTCCAGTAATCAGCTCGTCTGGAGTGAAGCCGTTTCCCTCTGATTTGGCCATTTTTCTTCCATTAACAGTGAGCATGTTTCCGTGAATCCAGTAGCGAACAGGGTTGGGAGTTTTATTGGCTCCAATGTTTTGGGCTATCTCACATTCGTGGTGAGGAAACTTAAGATCCATTCCTCCTCCATGAATATCAAACTCTTCACCAAGGTATTTAGTACTCATAACTGAACACTCTAAATGCCACCCCGGGAAGCCAATTCCCCAAGGCGAAGGCCAACGCATCAAGTGACTATCATCAGCCTTCTTCCAAAGAGCAAAGTCAAGTGGATCCTTCTTTTCAGATTGTCCATCAAGGTCACGAGTATTGCTAAGAAGCTCATCGATTTTCCTTCCAGACAATTCTCCATAAGGGTAGTCTTCACTGAATTTTCTAACGCTGAAATAAATGCTCCCGTTCACCTCATATGCATATCCGTTTTCAAGAATCTTCTCAATAGAGCTAATTTGCTCAATGATATGACCAGTTGCTGTCGGTTCAATTGATGGAGGAAGGATGTTGAATACCCTCATCACATCGTGAAAGTCATTTGTGTACTTCTGCACTATCTCCATAGGCTCAAGCTTCTGCAGCCTAGCCATCTTACCAATCTTATCCTCGCCATCTTCAGCGTCGCCAACAAGGTGACCTACATCAGTAATGTTTCTAACGTATCTAACCTTGTACCCGATAAACTCTAAATACCTGTATATAACGTCGAACGAAAGGAATGTTCTCACATTGCCTAGATGTACATTGCTATAAACAGTGGGTCCACATACGTACATACCAACGTGTGGAGCATTTAACGGTTCGAATAATTCCTTTTTGCGACTGAGGCTGTTCTGAATGTGCAGTGGTTGCATTTGTTAGAATTTGAGCTACAAAGATAACGAGTGTAATGCTAGTTCCTTAGAGCATTTAACATAGCTTCTACAAGCTCTTTAACGCCCAATTCTGATTTCCATCCCCATTCTTCTCTTGCAGTTGTATCGTCTATGCTGTTAGGCCAAGACGCGGCAATATTTTGTCTATGATCTGGATTGTAAGATATTTTAAAACCAGGGATAACCCTTACAATCTCCTCCGTCAACTCTTTAGGAGTGAATGAACATCCACTCAAATTATAAGATGTCCTAAGCTTTATGCTGTCAGCTGGAGCTGCCATCAAATCAAGAGTTGCTCTAATTGCATCATCCATATGCATCATAGGTAGAGCCTCATCAGGGTTTAAATAGCAGTCAAACTCCACTCCCTCAAGAGCTTTATAAAAAACATCAACAGCATAATCCGTGGTGCCTCCTCCAGGCAAAGACCTATGCCCAATAAGACCTGGATATCTTAAGCTTCTAACATCTACACCGTATTTTTCAAAGTAGTAATTACACCAAAGCTCCCCTGATACCTTTGATACCCCATAAATAGTTGTTGGATCACAAAAAGTATCCTGCGGAGTTCCATCCTTAGGAGCCTCAGGGCCAAACACAGCTATCGAACTAGGCCAAAACACCTTCTCCACCAACCCATCTTTAGCGCACTCTAACACATTAATAAGACTCTTCATATTTAGGTCCCAAGCTGATACGGGATTGATCTCTCCCTTAGCTGACAACATAGCAACAAGTTGATATACAGTGCTATATTCTCCTTTTTTAAGAATATCTCTCAAAGCTTTGGAGTCAGTTGAGTCTAATTCAACAAACTCACTTCTATTAGCTAATTCATCATCACTTTTCCTGAGATCACAAATTGTAACTGACTCGATTCCATAGCGCTCTTGTAACCCCAGGGTTAATTCTATCCCTAACTGTCCAGAGGCTCCTATAACTAGGTGTTTTCTCATTGCGATGTGAAGGTAAGTAGGGATACCTTTGGAAAATGCATTCAAGTGACTTTGATTATGAACTGCCTGATGAAAAAATTGCAAAACATCCGGTATCACCTAGGCGAGTAGCAAGGCTACTTAAAGCCTCTTCGCCCAGTTCTATTACTCACCATACTTTTGAACATCTTCCAAAGATTCTAGACGAGCACGGTTGCGATGGTTTGTGGGTGAATGATACTAAGGTTCTACAAGCAAGATTATACATGCTTAAACCTACAGGTGGTAGACTTGAAATCTTCTTGCTTGAACCTTTAGATGGTGTTGCTGAGCAGGCACTTTCTGCTACTAAGGGAAGTTCATGGCGATGCATGGTACGTGGAGGTAGAAAGTGGACTTCCGGATATGCTTCAATACAGCTTGGTGATATCGTTTTAGAGGCAAGACCCATTCACCCTGAAGAGGGACTTGTTAAAGAGGAGGGAGGCACCTTTAAGTTGACCTTTTCTTTTACAGGAGCTGATTGCATGGGTGATGTGTTAGATAAGCTGGGAAAAATGCCGCTTCCACCTTATATGAAAAGGGAGTCTGAGGATAGCGATAAAGATGAATACCAAACCGTCTTTGCTAGGCTTCCAGGATCAGTTGCAGCTCCTACAGCTGGACTACATTATGACGATGTATTGTTGTCAGACCTGGAACAAATCGGTCTACCATTAAGTAGGTTAACGCTTCACGTGGGAGCAGGAACGTTTAAACCACTTTCTGCAGGTGCTATTGAATCACACCATATGCATGCTGAAAGATGTGTGCTTACATACTCAACACTTCAACTGCTTAGATCACAAAATAGACGAATCGCAACTGGAACTACAACTCTAAGAACATTAGAAAGTGTATATTGGATGGCAGTCTATCACAAGACTAATGGGACGTTCCCTGACATCCTTCCGCAGTGGACACCATATGAACTTGATGATTTCAATATGAGCTATGAAGATGCTCTTGATTATCTTATGGAATTAATTCCAAATGAAGGCCTCTGGACTTTTAAAACTCGTATAATGATAAAGCCCGGATACAGAATTAGATCTATATCCGGACTTATTACGAATTTCCATCAACCGAATAGCACACTTTTATGCTTGGTAGCTGCCTGTTTAGAATCTGCCGGTTTCCAGCAGAGTTGGCTTGAGCTTTATGATGTTGCTCTTGAAGAGCAGTATAGGTTTTTAAGCTATGGAGACGGTTGTCTCATTGAGCTTAAATAGGCTTATTTATATCTGTTGTCCTCAACGCCAGCAGCTTCATTCATTCCATTAGTAACGGCGATTGAAAGTCCACTCTTAGCTCTAGTAACAAGTGCTGTTTGCTCTTCTAAGAAGTCAGTCTTCTCATCAGCAGGAGTTACTGTTTTAGGAGCAATTACCCAAATACCGCTCTCGCCAATAATAGGGTTAGACATGTTTCCTTCAGGAATTGAGAATGAAGAACCAACCACAATAGGTTCAGCACCTGCACCTGATCCCGAAACAGCAGATGTCTTCATGTTTGCATTGAATGCTGTTCTTACAGGCTCACTAATTACCTCAGCGATTTCTTCAAGATTATTGCCATTCATTAGCTCTGCGTAAAGCTCGCCTTTAGCTTGCTTTATAGCTCCAGATCTCATTTGTTCTTCAACAGCTGCAAATTGTGGCTCACCTTTTTTCTTAATCATATCAACAACAACGATTACGTATTGCTTGTCAGTTTTAATTGGGTGAGATATCTCTCCTTCCTCAGCTCTGTATACCCAGTTTACGATCTCTGAAGCATTTCTAATACCAGAAAGAGACTTAGCTCCTCTGATAATGTTCACAGCTTCACTTGTTACGAATCCAGCTTCTTCTGCAGCTGTTACTATCTCTTCTTTAGTTTCATTCGATACAGCAAACTCAATAGCTTCGTTGTATGTGTTTCTTCTTGTAGAATCAGATGCTGCAATTTGTCTAGTGATAAAAGCAACTTCTGCTTCCTCAATCTTGTAACGACGGTCAAGTACTTCAATTACGTGAACACCGTATGAAGTCTCAACTGATCCAATAGATCCAACTCTTCTGTTAAAGCTGAAGTCGTTAAATGGCTTAACCATTTGGCCTTGAGGGAAGAATTCGTATACACCTCCATTGCTCTTAGAGCCTGGGTCGTCGCTGTAACGTGCCGCAAGTGTACCGAAGTCTTGACCACCTTTGATTACTCTAACAAGGCTATCTGCTTTTGCGTTAAGCTTAGCCATTTCATACGCGTCATTTACATCCTTAGCTTGAAGAAGTATATGTCTAACAGATGCAGCTGTGTCTGGTACCATAGTTCTTCCAAGAACGTTTGCAACAATCATTTGGTCTCCCTTAGAATATGGTCCAACCATAGATCCAACCTTCACATCAAAAAATGATGATTCATCAGCATTTGTTTCTACCATTGACTTTCTAACTGAAGTAACAGTTCCAGATACATCAGATTCAGCGAAAGCTTTCTTGTCATCAAAGTTGCTCCAAGAATCCTTTAGATCTTGAAGATCTTTATTTATAGCATCAATATCTTCAACTGATGCACCAAATGGAATCTTGATAAGAGTAATATCTCTTCCTTCGTTCTTCTGCTCGAACTCTTTATCTGATTTGTGATCGTTGAAGTAATCCATAACATCGCTTTCAGTAACGTTCACAGCGCTATCAGGAATGTTCTTGAATAATTTTACTACATATCGAAACTCTGATTTGTTGTTAGCGTGTAGGTAATCATATTTGCCTTCAAGAGAATTAGCATAAACACCTTTGTTAATCAACGCTTCAAACTTTTCTCGCTTACGCTTAGAGATAATTACGTTTTTGTATCGGATAAACATCTTCTTGCCTTCATCAGTAGAGAGCATTGCGTTGAAGTTGTTTACCCAGTTCTCCTTTGCAGGACCGTTACTGTAAAATGCTCTTGACATGTATCCAGAGTCAATGTCTCCAAATATAATTTCCTCAAACTCTTCGTTTGTCACGGTGAGTCCAATTGATGAAAACTCATCTGCAAGAACAATATCAGTAGCTATATCATTCCACACTTCATCTGCAAGTCCGTCACCAGTAAAGCCCAAGCTTCTTCTGTTGTCCAATGCTGATTGGTATTCTGGTAAAGAGATTGTTACTCCGTTAGCACTACCAGCACCGTTGTCAGAAAATAAGTTTGGGCCAGTTAATAATGAAGTTATGAGGAATAAAATCATTGCTCCTCCTATAATAATAAGGAGTAAGATTTTTTGATCACGAATTTTTTGAATCATAGCCATAGTAAGACCTTTTAAATATCAGGTGCGCGAAGATAAGAAAATCTACCTATCTATAGTGATTTCAATTCAACAAGGTCTATTCTGTTTGCTTCGACCTTTAGAATTTTAATGATATAATTTTCGATTTGGACCTCTTTACCCTCTTGAGGGATTTCAGCTACATTATCTAGAATAAGCCCACCTAAAGTCTCATAAGCGTCGTCAGTAGGAAGGCTAAGCTCAAGTTTTGTATTTAAATACTCTACTTCATGCCTAGCCGATAATAACCAAATACTATCGCCAATATTTTGTTCTACTAAGTCTTCTACGTCGTGTTCGTCCTCAATTTCGCCAAGCAATTCCTCCACAATATCTTCCATAGTGAGAATACCGGCAGTACCACCAAACTCATCGAGTACAACTGCTAAATGTCTTCTTCTTCTTATAAATTGCTTCAACAATTCGTCTCCTGTCATAGGCTCAGGGATGAAGAATGTAGGAAGTAGAACTTCATTAATTGATTGAGGTAGTTTGAATAGATCTTTTACGTGAACATAACCAGTGATTTTATCTATGTCCTCATTGTAAACAACAATCTTGCTAAGACCTGTCTTGTCAAACATTTCTTTTAGTTCAGAAATGCTAGTTATAGAAGAAACTGAAACAACTTCGTTCCTAGGTACAAGGCAGTCACGAGCTCTGATATTTCCCAACTCAAGAGCGTTCTGCATTATTTTAAGTTCATGCTCAAATTCCCCGTCAGGCTCAATTTTTCCACTCATACCCTGTAGATAATGGTTGAGGTCAGTTGCCCCAAACTCAGTTGAATCCACTTCTTTTTCAGAGGAACTAAATGGGAATAAAAACAACTTACTTAATCCAACTATCATCATTGCTGGAATGGCAAGCACACCTACAATTGTTGCGAGGATTAAGCTCAATCGATTAAGCCAAAGATTTGGCGCTACGTGAAACAGTGACTTAGGAATAAATTCTGCTGTAACAAGTACTACTATGGTTGTTATTGTGGTTTGGACTAAGAGAGCTAGAAACGAAATATCAACCTCCCTGCCTAGAAATGGAATATTAGCCTCCTGCCAATTATCACCATTGAAGATTAAATCACTGATTATTTCCCCTGATTGAATGCCACAAACCACCAGCGCTAGGTTATTTCCCACAAGCATGCATGCTATAAAAAGCTGAGGCCTTTTGAAGAATGAGGCAACAAGTTGGCCGCTCCAACTCTTCGTTGAATCCATCTCAACTTGAAGGCGGTTTGCTGAAACAAAAGCCATCTCCATTCCGGAGAAAAAAGCAGATGCTATTAGTGAGCCAAGTATTATAAAACTAGAAGTGGCCAAGGTCCATTATTTGCCTAAATCTCGTTCGAGTCGTTTTCTAAATATACGACGAATTATATACCAAAGAACTGCAAGAGCTGGTATGATAGGTAAAAACCTATTTTCATAAAGGCCTTCATTGAACATAATCCATATCGTAACCACCGTTGTTATGACAGTTGCAATTAGCCAAAATTTCTCAGCCGCTTTATTTACTTTCAGTATTCTTTTCTGATCCATTTGGCAAATCGAATGCCCCTGTAGGGTTTAGTATCATATAATTTTCAAATTTACTATCTGCCTCGAGCCCTTTCCCTTGTATTGTTCCAGTGTTAGTTGTAATACTTACAGGTCTATTTGTGTGGACTCTATCCTCTTCATTAGACCAAACCAAGTATTCTGTATTCAACTTTTCACCTTCATTATTTATTAATTCAACTTTATCCCAAGCTTCAAGATGAGCCTTGTCTGCATTATATGTGCCTCTACCACCTTTTAGAACTGCATCGTGCTCATGCTCATCACCCTCTATATACAAAGTGAATCCATCACTAACCCTCCAAATCTCGCTTTCCTCTCCGTCACTTTCCCATCTCTCTAATCTTCCTGAATAAAGGACATTTTTCACTTCCCCTTTTTCAGAGTATTTAAAGGAACCACCAGATATAACTTGGAGGGCTATTTCTTCCCGGTCTTTACTCATCACTTCTTCAGCTTCTGTAACTCCACAGCCAAATGAAATGGTGGTAAAAGCTAATGAAGCTAAAGAAATGCGAATACCAGTAGACATTATTTATCTAACTCGGATAACTGTAGTCTCTCCAGAACATGGGCATGACCCAGACTCCTTTACTGTAAAGTTAGCTCCAGCATTTAACCCTAGTGCGAAGATTTCATCAATAGTTGGGAATTGCTTCTCCATATTACTCATCTTCTTTTTCGCAGTTGTAGCAAGTTCTGCGTCCATTCTCTTAGCTCTAGAGTAGTAGTCGTGAGCTACCCAGTAAACTGATCTTTTACCAATAGCTCCATCATCACATGCCTTAGAAGAACCAGCAATAGCGTCTCCAATTAGCATATATGCATCTGCATTATTAGAATCTATAGCAAGAACCTGACGAGCGTATCTCTTAGCAGTGTTAGGTCGCTGAAGTGCTGAAGCAATTTGGCCTGCCTTAAGAAGGTAAGTAAGCTGGTTAGAACAATTATCACAGCTCATCACTGCCTCCTCCATGTACTTAAAACTATTAGCAAAGTCTGACTTTTTAGCGTAGCCCATACCGATTGCATAAGCAGCCTCAGCAGATGGGTCTACATCGTATACAGCTGTTGCAACAGGAAGGAATAAATCGTTTTCAGTACACTCTCTATCAACAAGAAGACTTAACACTTTGCGCTTTAGATCAATGTCTTCAGGGTTAGCATCAATGCTTGCTTGGAGAACTGGAACCATCTCATCACATTTAGCGATCGCAATAAATGTCTTTTGGATGTTCTCCTTTGCACTCTTGTATCCATTGATGGTTTTCTCCTTGCCATTAGCATTTGCAATTGCTGAATTAGCGTATTCCATAAGCATCAGGTAGTCAGTAAGCATATTTGCTTTCATTTCTGTACCCTTTTCCTTGTCCTCCTTGTTAACGGCTTTCATAGTGTAGAAAGAAGTAACGTAGTATCCGCTTAATGTTGAAGCAGAACTCTTGCTGCCTAAACAGTCTATGCTTTCCTTAAACATTTCTAAAGCCACCTCAGGATGAGACTTGAAGAACTTATACTGATCAGATGCTTTTCTTCCTAGTGTGTGACATCTGTTGTTTGGCTTTTTCTTAGTAGAAGGGAATAGTTCCATTCTCATGTCGTAAACCCACATAAGGCTATCAACAAGAACCGCTTGTCTTACGTCATCCCCAGCCTTTTTTGCAACTTTAATTTCAGCTTTAATGAAAGTCGCACCATCTGCGTAAAGACTTTCCTGTACTGTAGGTGGGCACACCTCACAAGCAGTCTCCCACTGTTGGTATGCTTCTGAATAGTTTTTCTGCTTTTTGTAACTCTTGTAAACGCTAAGAGCTTCTTTACATAGAGTTTGTTGCTCCGGAGTATCTCCGTACTTAGAATCGTCTTGCGAGAAACCGCAAAGAGGCAGGACAACTAGAATTGGAAGTGTTAGGAATTTGGTAAATTTCATTTTCTTGCGTTTTATCAATCGTATAGTTTTGGCGTAAGCCAAAGGTTTTTAAAGAATGGTGCCAAAGACACACCTACTTGAATATTAAAAATTGATTCTTCTAATGTGTTATCTAAAACTATGCCATTTGCATCTGAAAGCGAACGATGGCCGTATTCTACACCAAAGTGAAGATTGCTATTAGATCTAGATCCCTCAAGTGGTATTGAGAGTCCAGCAGAAGCTCTCCAACCTGTTAGTTGGTTGTCTAAATATTTTATAGGGTACTCATCAATAGCAAATCCAGCCCTATAAGTAGATCTACTAAAAATACTGCTATTACTACCAGATGATGCAGGTTTTATTGATAGGCCTAGGGACTTTCTACTAGCCTTAGCCCACTCTGCATTGCCGTCGATTAGATCTATATCAAAATCATTCGCCACAGAAGCCCAATCCTCCTGCATCATGTCTGCTACAATAAGAATTCTTCTTCCTTTTGAACCTTCAAATGATATTCCAGCACCAGCTGTCCATTTAGAAGGGATCTTTCCTTCAGCATCTAGTGTGTTCAAGTAAAAAGCTGTGTCCACAGGAGTCTCCACACTACTTAAAAGCTGAACAGACTCTACTATTTTTTCGTAGTCAGTGTATAAAGTTGACGACGTAGCATATGTTCCACCAATAAACAATGAAGCTGAATTTTTGAAGTTCTTATCAGCGTCATAATTCGCATAAAGCAGTTGAAATGCCTGTAGTCCAAAGACCCCGCCAAGAGATCGATGTCTCATTGAAGTGCTGGTCCTATTGTCTAGGAATGTTATATCCTCGATATCAAGTCTGCTTTGCTGGATTACCTCGCCAAACAAGTAGTTCACTTGTGCGCCTAAATAAACGCTATTTTTAAGAACAAGTACAGAATCAGCTTCCCCTGCATCAATCCACTTTTTACTTCTAAATGCGTGAGCTAGCCCCAAATAACTCTTGGCTGTCCCACCAGATCCCCGGTATCTTTCTGTAATATGCCCTAATAATTCATCTTCTGAACTTCTGCTTAAGTTGTAGCCATTTGCTGAATATGGTAGCATACCCATCATTATTGAAGTCTTTCCGCCAGGTCGCTTAACAACTATGTTCATTGCGCCTATGCTTCCTGTTAATGAAGTAGTGCTAGAATCCCCTTCATTCATGGTGTTTCTGGACCCGTGCACTGAAGATTGAAAAATGGTTGAAGTACACCCAGCTGCAGAAGCAGGTTGCTCAGGATTGATCACGCCACCTTCCATCATTGGAGCGCTAACTCCACCCATTAGAAGTTGAGGCGTTGAGAGAGTAGGCACATTTAGACCTAGACCAAATCTAGACCAAGGCGAAGGTTCAGTGTCCTGGCTTAAAAGTAAGTTATGGCTTAAAACGCACAATAATACTGCGATTGCGGTTTTAAGATTAGACACTTTTGATAGTTTGTAATAAAGCATAGTACCCCTTTAGGGTCAGATTAGAGTCTGCAAATTTCGGGGCTACAGGTCCTAGTTCCAAGTTCGAACTCCCACCTCCTGTTAAAATAACTCCTAAAGAAGGATATTCTTGCTTCAATGTTGTCCATCTCCCAATTATTTCGCTTACAATTCCATCTGCAGCTCCCTTCATCATAGCGTCTTCCGTATTTACTCCTTTACTTTCTCCAGTGATTTTATAATTGCCTGTGTATTCAAGTTTTGGAAGAGCATCAGTGTCTTCATTCATTGACTTAAGACGCGAATCAATTCCAGGAGATATCATACCGCCAAGATGAATACCTTCAACTATTAGGTCAGCAGTTATGCATGTACCCACATCAACTACAAGCCATGCTGGATTTATTCTCATGTAGTCTTCTATGCCTTTCTGAACAGCAAATGAATTCGCAATTCTATCAGCGCCTAATGAATTAGGTTTTTCAATTTCAGTAACTAGAGGATGATCATCCCCGTGCTTAAAAATGATAATGTTTCCAGAGCATAAGTCAAATAGTGAAGCCTCCTCATGATCTGTCCAACTTCCACTTCCTGTAAGCATTATTTCGCTAGGTTTTCCAGGAGGAATTGCTTCAGCGGTGAACTCTTCAAATGCAAGCCTTGATAAAAGGTTCCCTTCAACGAAGATTCCAATCTTCCATAGCGTATTGCCCTTTTCTACAATCCACGTTGTTCCCATGATATTGATCTCATTACGTGTTCTACATCGCTAAGCAATCTGCGAACCACAGGCGCTGTGCTATCAGCATTTGGTTTGTGATTGAAGTAAAGTGAACCACGCACAAAATAATCAGAGCTGTCAGTCACAAAAAACTGTAATGGAGTAGCAACAGGCCCTCCTAAGTGGTATAGCACTCCATTCGTTCCATGTTCATCTTCGCTGATTCTAATCCTACTAATTCCGTTTGCTTTTATGTCATGGGAAAACACCATGTCCTGAGCATCCTCCATTAAATCATAAAGGTTGTCGTGCACTTCTACTTGAGTGCAATGAAGGCGTGCATTAAACCGATCGAATTTGAGGTTAAACCAACAAGCGTCACCACTTTTTTCAGACTTTATTAACTCAACGGAACTGTATTGTGGCTTCTCTAAACTCAACCCACAATCTAAATCGACCTGAGAAAAACTAGCTTCAGGAATATTAATTCTTTGGTATCCTTTAGGTCTAGGAATTGGAGATTCTGAGCAGCTCGAAAAACAGAAGCTAACTAAAGAAGCGATAACAAAAGTTCTAGTTCTCCCTGTCATTTTTCTCTCCCTTTATGATTTCAATTTTAACCCTGTCAATCTTTCTATTATCGCCAGCGTCTATTGACAGCTTCAAGTTCTCAAAATTGATATACTCTCCTTTTCTTAAAATCTTCCCAGCCTGTTCCATGATAAACCCCCCCAAGGTGTCACTTTCTCCCTTTGCCTCTTCCCAAGAATTTTCCTCTAACTCTAGGACTCGGTAAAAATCGATAAGAGCAGTTTTACCTTCCATAATGAAAGTGTTCTCGTCTAGCTTAGAGTAACTAATTTCTTCTACATCGAATTCGTCAGTTATATCTCCAACTATCTCCTCAAGTACATCTTCTAAGGTGATCAGACCGCTGGTTCCTCCGTATTCATCAACCACCAGGGCCATGTGCACTTTACGCTCTTGGAATTCCCTTAACAAGTCGTCGATCTTCATGTTTTCAGTTATGAAGTATGGTTCTCGTAAAAGTGAAGTCCAAACCGCAGTTTCAAGATCCAGAAGCGGAATCAGATCTTTAATATGTAATACCCCCACAACCTCATCCATAGATCCCTTATGAATGGGAATCCTAGAGTATCCACTTGCAACAACGGCTGACCGTAAGACGCTCCACGGTTCCTCTAGTGAAAATGCTACCACATCAGTCCTGGGCGTCATTATCTGCTTTGCATCCTTGTCGCCAAACTTTACAATCCTCTCAAGAATCTCTTTTTCCTCAACGGACCTGTCCTTATTATCTGTTAACTCAACAGCTTTCGAAAGCTCATTTACAGAAATTTCTCCGGCGGATTTTGCGATTCTCTCGTCTAATCTCCTACCAATAGATACAAGTGGTCTCCAAAGAGGTTTAAATAGTTTCTGGAGAACTACTAAAGGAGGCGCCATGAATCTGCTCACTTGCAAATTATGAGAGTTAGCGTAGAGCTTTGGTACTACTTCTCCAAATAATACAATTATGAATGTGATACCCACAACATTAATTGCAAAGTTCAATAATTCATTTTCACTTGCTGAAGGGATTAGAGATTGAGACCAAACTGTTGCAATCAAGATGATTGCAATATTTATAAGGTTGTTCAGAACCAGAATTGTAGCAAGTAAATTCCTAGGTCCTTCCTTTTCACTTGGGGACTTTAAGAGTTTAAGTACTAGTTCTGACGACCTTTTGCTATCTGATTCTAATTCTTCTAAATCATTAGGTTTTAGGGAAAAGAAGGCGACTTCAGATCCGGAAATAAGTGCACTGCAAAGCAGTAAAAATGCAATTAGTCCTAGTGTCATTAATTAAAATGGTAAGTCGTCACTCTTAGGTTCTGCAGGCTGTGTAGACTGAGCTGTAGCGTCTGGTTGTTCTGGTGCTGGTGCATGAGCTGAAGGATTGTCCTTCTTATCAAGCATCTGCATAGTGTCGCCAACGATTTCAGTAGTGTAGCGAGTCATGCCCTGCTTGTCTTCCCACTTTCTTGTGCGAAGTTTTCCGTCTATGTATACTTGAGATCCTTTTCTTAGGAATTTTTCAGCTGTTTCAGCTAGTCCTCTCCAAAGAATTATGTTGTGCCATTCAGTAGAAGTAACTCTTTCTCCACTGGTTCTGTCTTTATAAGACTCAGAAGTAGCTAATGAAAATGAACAAACTGCAACTCCACTTTGAGTGTAGCGCATCTCTGGATCTCGGCCTAAGTGGCCTACTAATATTACTTTATTTATTCCTGCCATGTAAAGCGAAGGTATGGATTCTGCTATCGAATTAATCTTCTTATTGCATAAAGTTCATCATACGTTTCGTTTTCAGTTGAATAGACGTATTTTTGCACCCCAATTAATTTGAAAAGCGCGGTAATTTTATCGCATGTAACTAAAACTCAAGCAACTACAAATAGCTATGACAAAAGCTGATATTGTTAGCCAGATCGCAGAGCAAACTGGTATGGAAAAGCACGATGTGCAAATTACTGTTGAAGCATTTATGCGCACAGTGCGTGATAACGTGGAAAGAGGTGATAACGTTTACTTAAGAGGATTTGGAAGCTTTATTGTGAAGACAAGAGCTGCGAAGACAGGAAGAAATATTCTTGCTAAGAAGTCTATTCGCATCCCTGCTCATAACATTCCAGCGTTCAAGCCTGCAAAGGAATTCCTTGAAAACGTTAAGGAAAAGGTTGCTGTAAAGGCGTAATTAATGAGGCCTGCCGCTGAGCAAATATTATTAATTGTAGTAGCAGTTATCTCAATTGTTGTCATCGCGTGTTCAGACCGTTTGCCGGAATCTGTTCAGGCTGATGCTGAAACAGAACATCCTGCCATAGAGGTAGGTGAGCTGAAGTCAGATGATGATAAGCAAATAGATAAAGCTCTTGCAATTATTGATGGCGGTAAAGCACCTATGGAGGGCATCCTCCTATTAAAAGAGCTTGCTGAAAGAGAGGGTGATCCTAATCTTGATGCAATATTCTTACTTGGAAAACTGAGCGTTCAAATCGATTCATTGGATAAAGCCGTAAAGAGGTTTAACCAGGTACTCGAAATTGATCCTAATCATCTTGATGCAACTTGGGAGCTTGCTATGTTGAACATGAAAATGGGAGACTTAGAAGCAGCCATTCTTCAATTTGATTATTGTGTCGAATATGATTTGTCCTATGCAAATGGTTATTTTTTTATAGGACAATGCTACGAAGCAATGAACCAAACAAAGCCTGCACTCGAGGCTTATAAAGCATATCTCCCACTAGCTCCTGATTCAATTGTATCAGTAAGTGTAGAGGGTATTATTAACAGATTGGAAGTCGGAGCCACAGTGGCAAACGACCCTAACTCATAAAGCACATTATCATGCCAAGCGGAAAAAAACGCAAGCGTCATAAGATGGCCACTCACAAGAGAAAGAAGCGTCTACGTAAGAATCGTCACAAGAAGAAGAAGTAATTCTTGACTTCGCGCACATAAATGTGCGAAGTTCTTGTTACATGTATTAGTCTAACGGATCGTTAGTCTAAATTCACGTGCGTTGAAATCGGAATTAATAATTAATTCTACCTCAAAAGGGGTGGAGCTAGCTGTACTAGAAGAAGGAAAACTAGTTGAGCTACACCGCGATCCAGGTGAGACTTCCTACAGAGTAGGAGATATCTATTTAGGTCGGGTTAGGAAAGTAATGCCTAATCTAAACGCTGGATTTATTGACGTAGGATACGATAGAGATGCCTTTTTGCACCATAGTGATCTTGGGGCCCAGTATAAAACTTTCCAAAAATGGACCAAGCTGGTCATATCTGGGAAGCAACCAGTTTCTAAAATTGACAAGTTCAAGAAGGAAGCTGATATTAACAAGAAAGGAAATATGCAGGACTATGTCAGCTCTTCTCAACTTGTTCTTGTACAGGTAGCAAAAGAACCTATTAGCAGTAAAGGGCCAAGGCTAACAGCCGACGTTACTCTGCCTGGGCGTTTCCTTGTACTTGTTCCTTTCTCTGACAAGGTAAACTTATCGAGCAAGCTTAGAAATGAGAAAGAAAAGAAGCGTTTAAAGAGTCTGATTAATAGTATTAGGCCTCCAGGGTTTGGCATAATTGTGAGAACTGTAGCTGAGGGAAAGAGATCCGCGGATTTGCATAGTGACCTTAGTGATCTTATGAAAAGGTGGGATGAGATGTATAATGGTCTTAAGCGTGCGAAGCCAGGGAAGAGAATTCTAGGTGAGCTTAATAAGACTAGTACAGTACTAAGAGATGTACTTCGTCCTGAGTGTGAGATGATCAGAGTCAATGATGAGAAACTAGCTGATGAGGTTAAAACCTATCTAGGTAGCATAGGTTCTGATAAGGTTGATATGGTGAAGTTTAACAAGGATAAAGACTTGTTTAACACCCTATCGATTCACAGACAGGTGAAAGCAACATTTGGTAAGACTGTGAATCTCAAGAACGGGGCTTACCTAATTATTGAGCAGACTGAGGCGATGTTTGTTATCGATGTAAACAGTGGTGGAAGAAAGAAGGGGGCTACTTCGCAAGAGGAAAATGCTCTTATCACCAANCTTGAATGCGTTGATGAAATTGCTAGGCTTCTTAGGCTAAGAGATATTGGAGGAATNATTGCTATCGACTTTATCGATATGGCAAAGAGNGAGAANAATAAGAAGCTTACAGATGCTATGAGAGCTGCTATGAAGAAGGATAAGGCGAAGCANAATATTGCTCCTCCTTCTAAGTTTGGGGTTATGGAGCTCACTCGCCAAAGAGTGCGTGATGTCGCTGAGGTTTCTACTCAGGATAAATGCCCATCTTGTAATGGAACAGGTAACGTACAAGCAGCGATTCTTTTTACCGACTCTATCGAAGGAAGCATTAAGTATCTTGCTAAAGGTGAAGGCCAAAAGAAGGTAAGCCTTTTACTTCACCCAATATTAGAAGCATATCTGACTAAAGGTGAAATTCACAGTATGCTCAAGGGCATATTTGGCAAATCAATCAGAACTAAGTGGGAGAAGAAATACGGAATTGAGATTGCAATAGAGTCTAACTCTTCAGTTGAACTTTTGGAATTCCACGTGTTTGATTCTACAGGTAAAGAATTAGCAGATTAAGATCTAGCTGGCATGTCCTTTGGGTAGCATAGGAATGACTTTACTACATTTCTTGTAAGACTTTCGATGGTAAGGTTGTCGTTCGCTTTTGCGAAATCGATTAGCTCGCCATCTTTTGTTTTAATGAGAATACCGTTTTCTTTGTAGGGCTGGTTTTTCACTTGTCCTGATGTAACATAGAAATTTGCAACTTCTCTGTCCACTCCCCAGTCGCTCATAAGAGTCTTAACTCTCTCTTCCTTGTCTTCATTAGAAAACGGGTCTGTGCGCAACTCAATTCTGAAGAGCCTTCTGTCTAGTAGGCGGGAACTTAACTCAGAAAGTACGCTGTCTGGGTGTAATCTCCAGGCCTTCATTGCATTATAGATGTCGCTATCATCTAAGTCGCAGAACTTATCTAGAACCCCTGCGTTGTTTGCAAAAGAGTCTTTGTTAAAGTCGTTTTGTAAAAAGGTACACAGCGAAGGCGAAGCAAATAGAACTTCACCAGTTCTGCTGATTTCTTTAGCTCGTTTAAGAGTAAGCATCAACATGTGTTCAGCGCTTAGGACAGTTCTATGCAGGTAAACTTGCCAGTACATAAGTCTTCTTGCTACTATGAATTTTTCAATGCTATAGATTCCCTTTTCTTCAATGACTAATTGATCGCCATCTACAGCTAGCATTTTGATTATTCTCTCACTTCCAACTTTACCTTCAGTTACTCCCGAGTAAAAACTGTCCCGAGCTAGGTAATCCAGCCTGTCCATATCTAGTTGTGATGAAACAAGTTGGTGTAGGAATTTCTTGTGGTAGTTGTCCTCGAAGATTTTAATAGCGAGTGTGAGAAGTCCGTCAAACTCTTCATTAAGCCTTTTCATAATGAGCATGCTTATGTCTTCGTGATGAACGCCAGTAACTATACTGTGCTCAAGGGCATGGCTGAATGGTCCGTGTCCTATGTCGTGAAGGAGAATGGCAAAGCAAACGGCTTCGTCTTCTTCACAAGTGATTTCCACGCCTTTTTCTCTAAGTGTATTTATTGCTTGTTGCATCAAGAACAAACAGCCTACTGCATGGTGGAACCTATTATGAACAGCTCCAGGGTATACAAGGTGGGAAAGTCCCAGCTGAGAAATTCGTCTAAGTCTTTGAACATATGGGTGGTCCATAAGCTCTAAAGCCCTCGAATGTCTTAGAGTCACAAATCCGTAAACTGGGTCATTTAGGATTTTATGGCGATTAGAAGTAGACATGAATTGTAAGATACGCGTTTCTTTGCAAGAATAATGCAAATTAAATCCATGACGCGACAACCTCATATACTATGGGCTGATGACGAGATAGATATTTTAAAGTCTCACATCTTATTTCTTGAAGGGAAGGATTATAAAGTGACTGGGGTGAATAGTGGTACTGAAGCCTTGGAGGAAGTTGATATGAATGCCTTTGATGTGGTGTTTTTAGATGAAAACATGCCTGGAATCAATGGAATAGAGACTCTTCAGCGCATTAAGGAAAAGAGGCCTCATCTACCGGTTATTATGATCACGAAGAGCGAGGAGGAACATATTATGGAGGAGGCAATAGGCTCGAAAATCAGCGATTATTTGATTAAGCCTGTTAACCCTAATCAGATTTTGCTTGCAGTAAAAAAGGTGCTTGATGGAAAGAGGCTGTTAAGTGAAAAAGCGATGCAGGATTATCAGAGGGAGTTCCGAGAGATAGGGATGAAGCTGATGGGGAGGATGGAAATTGATGATTGGTATGAGGTTTATGGTAGGCTAGTGTTTAATGATATTGAGCTTAGGAATTCTGGGGATACAAGTATGTTGGACGTTTTGAATATGCAGTTTGAGGACGCGAATAGGCAATTTTCGAAGTTTGTTCAGAAAAATTACGAAAGCTGGGTAGCGGCTGGAGATGAGGTTGGAAATGGTGGGGTTCCTCTTCTTTCTCACAGGGTGTTACCAGAGGTGTTACCGAGGGCGATAGAGGGAGCTGCTGGTAGACCGGTGTTTTTAGTTGTGATTGATAATTTGAGGTTGGATCAGTGGAGAACGATACAGCCGCTGTTGAAGGATATTTTTAGGACTACTGAAAATTCATCGTATGTGAGCATACTGCCTACTTCTACTCAATATGCAAGGAATGCTTTGTTTGCTGGTATGATGCCGGCGGACATACAGAGAATGACTCCTCAGTACTGGAAAACTGAGGACGATGAGGGGTCTAAAAACCAGTTTGAAGAGGAGCTGTTGAAGAGATTGCTGGTAAGATTGGAGGTGGACGGGAAGACTAGTTATAACAAGGTGACAAATCTTGCTGCTGGCAAGAAACTCGTTGATTCATTTCATGAGACGAAGGGGGAAGTGCTGACAACATTGGTATACAATTTTGTTGATATGTTGAGCCATGCAAGAACTGATATGGACGTGATAAAGGAGCTGGCTGATGATGAAGCAGCATACAGAGGGCTTACGTTGACTTGGTTCGAGCACAGTGCTCTTAAGGAACTATTCGAGAAAATGGCTGAAGTTGGAGGCAGAGTTATTGTAACTACTGATCACGGAACTGTAAGAGTTAAGCAGGAGATTAAAGTAAGGGGTGATAGGTCTACTAATTCTAATTTGAGATATAAGGTGGGGAAGAATTTGGGTTATGATGAAAATGAGATATTTGAGTGTAGAGACCCTGAAAAGTTTAAGCTTCCAAAGCAGAATATTAGCACAGGTTATGTATTTGCTAAGGATAAGGATTTCTTTGTCTACCCTAACAATTACCACAAGTTTGTAAAATATTTCAAAGACACATTTCAACATGGTGGTATAAGTCTTGAGGAAATGGTAGTACCTCTTACTATTTTAGACGCTAAGTAATTTGTCCTAAAGAAAATGGAAGTATTGTTAGAGGTTGAAAAGTATGAGCTTGATGAGCTAGCTGATATTGCAGAGAAATTGGCAGGAGTTCTTACTGAAAAAGGCGTGCTAGCTATTCATGGTGAAATGGGTGTAGGCAAAACAACTCTGGTTAAAGATTTATGCAAGGTCCTGGGCGTTGAGGATGAGGTGAGTAGTCCAACATTTGGTCTTGTGAATGTATACAAGGCAGGGGAGAGGAAGATTAATCATGTAGACCTTTACAGGCTTAAGAATGCTGAGGAGGCAGAGACGGCGGGTGTGTTTGAATTGTTCTATTCAGATGCGCTTACAATAGTTGAATGGCCCGAGCGTATTGCGGATGAATTGCCTGATGAACTGATGCTTTTGAAGATTGATTTATGTGAAAAGTTTAATCACGATAGTAGCAGGAAGCTAGTTTTAAGCCGAACTTAGTATTCTAATCACACTATCATGGACTCACAAAGAGAAGGAATTAAGGCCTTAGCAAGAGAAGCATCTCTATTGCCTCAAGAAGAACTTTTGCAAGTGAAAGCTGGGTCGTCAGACCTGCTTATAGGCATTCCTAAAGAGACTAGTTTGCAGGAGAAAAGGGTTGCAATTACGCCAGAGGCGGTTGCACTTCTAGTTGCTCACGGCCACCAAGTTGTTGTTGAATCTGGTGCAGGAGCTCTTTCATATTACTCAGATGTAGATTACAGTGAGGCTGGCGCAAGGATAGATCAAGACAGGAAAGAAGTGTTGCAAGCTGGACTAGTGATGAAGGTGGAGCCGCCATCAATGGAAGAAGTAGGTATGATGTCAGTAGGAGCTACTTTAATAAGTGCACTACAACTAAGTGTCCAAAGCGAGGGACTTCTGGATGCAATGTCTAAGAAGAAAATCACTGCCATTGCATGGGATTATATCAGGAATAAAAGCGGGATTTTCCCTCTTGTTAGAGCCATGAGTGAGATAGCTGGGAATACGGCTATTCTCAAGGCAGGCGAACTTCTAGCTGCAAGGGGAGGAAGGTCTGCAATGTTAGGTGGGATTAGTGGTGTTAGGCCTAGCACAGTTGTGATTATTGGTGCTGGTACTGTTGGAGAGTTTGCAGCTCGTGCTGCGATGGGATTGGGAGCTCAGGTAAAGGTGTTTGATAATAGACAGCATAGACTGGTAAGGATACAACAAAGTTTAGGCAGAAGGATTTGGACTAGTACCATTCAACCATCAGTCCTTGACGAGGCTTTGAGAACTGCTGACGTGGCTATTGGCGCTTTAAGAGGAGATGGGCCTAGGTCTCCTATGGTGGTTAGCGAACCCATGGTAAGTTCTATGGGGGAGAAGAGCGTAATTATTGACGTGTGTATCGATAGAGGTGGATGCTTTGAGACTTCTCGCATTACATCTCATGAAGATCCGACTTATACAGAGTTGGGCGTGATACACTACTGCGTACCTAACCTGGCATCAGCAGTAAGTAGAACAGCAAGCGAAGCACTGAGTAACATAATTGCTCCAATGCTCTTAAGTATAGCTTCAGATGGAGGTTTTGAAAATGCAGTTAGATCTGCAAACATGATCCGTTCAGGGGTCTACATGTTTAAGGGGACACTGACTCACAAAGGCATCGCAGAAGAAAGAGGGCTACAGTACAAGGAGCTGGATCTTTTACTTGCCGCGTACTAAGCTTCGGCTATAATCTTAATTGCCTCCTACGGTTTTTCTAATCTCGTGAAGCTTCATCAATGCTTCAATAGGAGTAAGGTTATCGATGTCTAAATCGAGGATTTTATCTCTCACTCCTTCAAGAGCAGGGTCGTCGAGTTGGAAGAAACTCATTTGGACTCCTTCAACTTGGTCAGATTGTTGAATTGCTGATGCAGGCTCTAACTTTGGAGTTGGAGTGGCTGCGCCAGATTTTTTTCTAGAAGACTCTAAATCTGTTAATACTTCTTTGGCTCTTCTAACTAATGAGCGAGGCATTCCTGCAAGTTTTGCAACGTGTATACCAAAACTGTGATTAGACCCACCTGGCACTAATTTTCTTAGAAAAACAATACTTCCATTTACTTCTTTTACGTTTACATTAAAATTGCGGATGCGAGGAAAACTCTCCTGCATAGCATTTAATTCATGGTAGTGCGTAGCAAATAGGGTAAGTGGTCTGATCTTATCTGAGGTATGTAAGTGCTCAGCAATCGCCCAAGCAATACTCACTCCGTCATAAGTCGAAGTTCCTCTACCTATCTCATCGAGTAACACAAGTGACCTCTCTGTAAGATTATTGAGAATGGATGCAGTTTCATTCATCTCTACCATGAAAGTAGATTCTCCGCTAGAGATGTTATCAGAAGCACCTACCCTTGTGAAGATACGGTCGAGAATGCCAAGTTCAGCAAATTTTGCTGGAACGAAACTTCCGCTTTGAGCCATAAGGCAAATCAGAGCAGTTTGTCTTAAAAGTGCACTTTTACCCGACATGTTGGGGCCGGTTACCATGAGGATTTGGGCTAAATCTGGATCCAGAGTTACATCATTAGCAACATAAGATTCCCCTATAGGCAGATGCTTTTCAATAACTGGATGGCGACCTTCAGAAATTGAAACGCCATGCTCATCCTTCATACTGGGCCTAGTGTATCCATTTTCATTTGCTATAGCAGCATTGCTCAATAACACGTCTAATTCGCCCATCGCCCTAGCATTGCCCAGAAGCTCTGCTGTAATCTTTACAGTTGCTCCAACGAGGTCTTCATAAAGCTTATGCTCAATGCTCAATGCCCTTTCTTTTGCGTCAAGAATCTTCGCCTCCAACACCTTCAACTCCTCAGTGATGTATCTCTCAGCTTGGGTTAGAGTCTGCTTTCTAATCCACTCTTCTGGCACCTTATCTTTATGTGCATGCCTAACCTCGAGGTAGTAGCCAAACACATTGTTAAATCCAATCTTTAGCGAAGTGATTTCAGTCCTCTCAACCTCTCTCACTCTAATTTTCTCAAGAGCAACATCACTTTCAAAGGCGAGGCTTCTTACCTCGTCAAGCTGAGCGCTTACACCCTTCTTAATCACTGCGCCCTTTCCTACTTGAGTTGGTGCTTCATCCTCAAGCTCATTTGTTAACCTCTCAAGCAACTCATAGCAAGGTGCAAGTCTCTCCAATGTGGGGATTAAAGCTTCCTCACCTGCAGCTACCTCAGCTACAGAAATAACTGATTCAATACCTTGCTTTAGATGAACCATCTCGCGTGGGTTTATTCTTGCAGAACTTGCCTTTGAAGCTAGCCTTTCCAAGTCACCAACAGACGACATGATTTCAGAAAGCTCGTTGCTGAGTTTTGTGTCATTTAGAAGTGTCGAAACCGCCTGATGTCTCGCTTCAATCTCAGNTCTATCAGTNAGAGGCATTACTAACCACNTTCTGAGAGTTCTAGCTCCCATAGGAGTGTTGGTTCTGTCCAAACAATCAGCAAGAGCAACTCCATCTGGATGACTTGGATAGATTATCTCAAGATTGCGCACAGTAAACCTATCTAGCCACATGCCATCAGTCTGTCTCAAGCGCTTAACCCCCTGCAGATGACCCAGCTTAGTGTGATGAGTGTATTCGAGATATTGTAAAATAACTCCAGCTGCAATAGTTGCTTTTGGCGCATCGTGTAGGCCAAACCCCTTCAACGACGTCGTTCCAAACAATTCGTGAAGCTTCTCCTTCGCATACTCTTCCGTGAAAATCCAATCATCCATCTTGGACCTTGGAACATCATCCCCAAAAAGAGAAATTAGATCTAGTTCGTATTGTCTTTGAACTACCCACTCCTTGGGAGCAAGTGACCTAATAAGCCTGTCAATCCACTCAACAGGTCCTTCAGCAGCAAGAAAATCTCCGGTAGAGATATCCAAGAACGCCACGCCACAACCCTTAGATGTGTAATGCAGTGCCGCTAGGTAGTGGTTCTCTTTAGACTCAAGCACTTGGTCGTGCATCACCACTCCAGGAGTAACAACCTCTGTCACGCCCCTTTTAACAATTCCCTTAGCTTGCTTAGGATCTTCAAGTTGATCGCAAACTGCAACCTTGTGACCAGCCCTAACAAGTTTGGGTAAATACGTATCCAGCGAGTGATGAGGGAATCCAGCAAGCTCAATTTCTGAAGCAGAACCATTACCTCTCTTTGCTAGGATAATGCCCAATACCTTAGCAGCAACAATCGCATCCACCCCAAATGTCTCATAGAAATCACCCACTCTAAAAAGTAGAATGGTATCCGGATGTGCTGTTTTAATCCGGTTGTATTGCTTCATTAAGGGAGTCTCCTTACTCGCCACGACTTCTGTAATTGAGGTTTAGGCCAAATTAGGAATAAGACCACTTTATTCTAAGAAAAATCAGGCGTGCTTATCCACAAGCAACGAACACTAACGATAAGTATTTGTTAGGCAACCTTAAGCCCAGGATTCGCTGGGTTAGCTTCTTGTTCTTCACAGTATTTTTTATCTACTACAAATTCCTTCACGTCAGAACCCGGTAAATTGAACATTGCCTCAGTCAGCAATGATTCTAAAATACCTCTAAGGCCCCTTGCGCCTAGCTTCAACTCAACAGCCTTGTCTACTACCCAGTCTAAAGCTTCAGCATCGAATTTCAACTTAATTTCATCTAGAGAAAACAGGTGAATATATTGCTTTATCAAAGCATTCTTCGGCTCGGTTAAAATCCTTCTCAATGAAGCCTTATCGAGCTTACTTAAATAAGTCAGCACTGGGAATCTACCCACCAACTCCGGTATAAGTCCGTAGCTCTTCAAATCGGCAGGACTTACGTGCGATAAAATATCATCCCCGACCCCCACAGTAGATCCACTCTTAAACCCAATAGTTGACTGCTTATGACGGCGTTGAATCATTACGTCTATCCCTGAAAATGCACCTCCGCAAATAAACAAGATGTTCTTCGTGTTAACCTTAATCAGCTTCTGCTCTGGATGTTTACGTCCACCCTGAGGCGGAACACTAACCTCAGTCCCCTCAAGAAGTTTGAGAAGTGCCTGCTGAACGCCCTCACCACTTACGTCTCTGGTAATAGAAGCATTGTCGCTTTTACGCGCAATCTTATCAATCTCATCGATAAACACAATCCCCCGCTCAGTTGCTTCCACGTCAAAGTCTGCTGTTTGCAGTAACCTTGAAAGCACACTTTCCACGTCCTCTCCAACGTATCCTGCTTCAGTTAAAATCGTAGCATCGGCTATACAAAACGGAACTTCAAGCATTCTGGCAATAGTCTTTGCAAGAAGGGTTTTACCAGTTCCAGTCTCACCTACTAGAATCACATTTGACTTGTCTAATTCGACAGGGTCATTCTTTTTTGGCGGGTTTAATAGACGTTTGTAGTGGTTGTAAACGGCAACGCTTAATGTGCGTTTTGCTGCGTCTTGGCCTATTACGTATTCATCTAAATTCGTCTTAATCTCAACGGGCTTTTTTAGATCGATTTGAGCAATATTGCTAGGCGCATTTTTCGCCTCTTCCTTAACAATGTTAGTAGCCTGCGAAACGCAATGGTCACAGATATGACCTGACATGCCAGCAATGAGCATATCCACCTCTTCCTTAGTTCTTCCACAGAACGAACAATTATCTGCTTCCTTTTTCGCCATTTTATCTAAGTAGCACTTCGTCAATCATGCCGTACTCCTTAGCCTCAGTTGAAGTCATCCAGTAATCTCTATCTGAATCTTTCCAAACTTCATCATATGACTTACCAGAGTGTTGGCTTATGATTTCGTAGAGCTCCTTTTTAAGTTTCTGTATTTCTTTTGCTGTAATCTCAATATCAGAAGCCTGACCACGTGCTCCTCCAAGAGGCTGGTGAATCATGATTCTAGAATGCTTAAGTGCTGTTCTCTTTCCAGCTGCTCCACCGCAAAGAAGTACTGCTCCCATCGATGCAGCCATACCAGTGCAAATTGTTGCAATCTCTGGTTTTATGTACTGCATTGTATCGTAGATACCTAGTCCAGCATAAACACTTCCACCTGGTGAGTTGATGTAAATCTGAATATCCTTTGATGGGTCCGTAGACTCTAAGAATAAAAGTTGAGCCTGAATGATGTTCGCAACGTAATCATCTACACCAGTTCCAAGGAAGATGATCCTGTCAGCCATAAGCCTTGAGAATACATCTACTTCTCTAAATGGCATAGGTCTTTCCTCGATAACAGTTCGAGTCATTCCTTCAGGGCCATATATTGAAGAGATAAAATCGCCTACAGTGTGGCTGCTAAGTCCGCGGTCTTTTATAGCGTACTTTAAAAATTCGTTACGGTTATTCATGTTGCTTTCAGATTATGTAGGCAATTTAGTCTACAAGCACTAAAACATAGCACTCAGTCAACGCGGATATTCACAGTGTTTTATTAACCTCTTACTTTACTTCAGCAGCAAGCTCGGCGAACTTCTCGTAGCTAATTGACTTTTCCTTAATTGTAACTAAAGTCTTAAGGTGGTCAACTACTTTTCTTTCGATGATTACGTCAGCAATTCTGCGACGCTCTTCCTCTTTAGCAAGCATGCTCTTAGCAACATTAGACATAGTCTCTTCATCCATAGGCATGCCGTATTGTGCATACTGTGCTCCTATGTATTTGAAAGCTTCTGCTTCAAGTTCCTCAGCTGTTACTTTCATGTCTAGAGCTGACATTACTTCTTTTTGGACTAATTGCCAACGAAGAGAATCAGCGTAACCAGCAAACTCGTTTTCAAGCTGCTCCGGAGTCACAGGTTTCTCATTTGTAAGCATAATCCAACGTTTAAGGAAAGCATCTGGAAGCTTAATCTTCATGTAATCCAATAGGTCCACAACGAATCTGCGGCGGAAAACCCACTCTGCATCTCTGTCGAAGTACTCTTCTAGATCCTTTTCAATCTTGCTCTTGAATGTCTTAAGGTCCTTCACCTCACCCTTAGGGTAAATTTTATCGAAAAGCTCTTTGTTAACTGTGTGTTCATCAAGGCGCTTAATCTCCTCAACGCCAAACTTGAATTCACCCTTCAATGCTTGGGCCTGATCGTGAGTAATGCCAAGCATTCTAGCTAAGTCGTCATGTCCCTGGCTCACTTTTTGTGGGTCAAGTACAATCACGTCGTTAAGCTTTGCGCCTACAAGCTTCTTAGCAGTCTTCTTGTCTTCAACAAACTCAAGAGAAATAGAGCTGCGGTTTTCAATTCCTCCTTCAAGAATTTCACCGTTCTCATCAAGCTGAACAAAAGTTCCAAGAAGCATATCCTTATCACCAGCAACCTCCACATCATTCACCTGCCCGTGCTGACGTTGCATATCTTTTATACGACCATCAATGGCTTTCTTATCAACTGGAATGGTGTTGCGAGTGAATTTGGCTTTCTTAAGATCTAATTTGATCTCTGGGGCTAAGCCTATTTCGTAATGGAATGTAAACGTATCAGGGTTATCCCAGTCACCGCTATCTTCTAGAGTCTCAGACGGAATAGGGTTTCCAAGTACATCAAGCTTGTTTTCTTCTACATGCTTCTGTAGAGCTTCAGCAAGAAGTTTGTTCAACTCGTCAGCAAGTACACTTTTCCCGTATTGCTTACGGATTAATCCCATTGGGATTTTACCCTTACGGAAACCTGGCATTTGAGCCTGCTTTCTATGTGCTTTTAGGGAATCTACGCAGCGACCTTCGTAGTCACTTTTTTCTAGAGTAACACTTACGTGCGCTCTTTGCGCATCAATGGGCTCCTGAGATATTTGCATGTTATTGGATTCTTGCCCTGAAGAGTTGGAATTGTGCGGGTGGAGGGACTCGAACCCACACACCTTGCGGCACTAGATCCTAAGTCTAGCGTGTCTACCAATTCCACCACGCCCGCAAAATTGAAAGGCAAATATAAAAAATACTTTGT
>NZRP01000046.1 GCA_002693775.1 Crocinitomicaceae bacterium
AACTCACTGATTGTTGGTGATAGATTTGCATCCTCTACAAGAGATGGATCAGCTTGCGACCCCATTGCTGGACCATCAAGATTAATAGTAGCGTAGCTATCGTCAGCCATGTCTGGGAAGAACGCTAAGAATGCTGGATTAATACCTGCAGCACTCCAGCTCGCATTAAATGAGCTGTTGAAGATGCCAGCTGGTGAATTAATGACAAGGTGGTCTTCGTCATTACCGTATACAGCACTAAACTTATCAGTAGCATCTACCATATTTACGTAAAAACGGTATGTAGTGCTACCAGGAACAGCAGATGCTGGAGCAGACTCAACTGTCATTGTGTATGGGCTAGCTCCGCTAGTATCACCACCACCACAAGAACAGTAATCACAAGAACCATCGTCTTGAGTTGCATCAGCATTATAGTTACAAGCGTTAGATGCAGTACAACCATTAATCTCATCATCATCACAAACTCCATTACCGTTTGCATCAGAAGCACAAGATCCGCCACAAACACCTAGAGCATCTAATTGGTTGCCGTCACAGTCACAATCACCGTCAGCGATACCTGAACCACCACATTCGCCACACTCGTCAAGCTCAAGGCAAGAGCCGTCATCTACAGTAGCATCCGAGTTGTAGTTACAAGATGTAGAATCAGTACAACCATTAATATCATCATCATCACAAATTCCGTTACCGTTTGCATCAGAAGAACAAGATCCACCACAAACACCTAGAGCGTCTAATTGGTTGCCGTCACAGTCACAATCACCGTCAGCGATACCTGAACCACCACATTCACCACACTCATCTACTACGTTTCCATCACAATCACAAGCACCGTCAGCGATTCCATCACCACCACACTCACCACATTCATCTAGTACGTTTCCGTCACAGTCACAAGCACCTTCAGCGATACCTGCGCCACCACAAACGCCACACTCATCAAGCTCCGCACAAGAACCATCATCAGTAGTTGCATCAGTATTGTAGTTACAAGCAGAAGAATCAGTACATCCAGGAACGTCACCAACTATGGGACCATTCTCATCGTAGTCACCTACTCCGTTGAAATCAACCGAGTATTGTACTTGGTCAGCTCCAACTCCTAGAGGAAATACCTGGAAGTTGATAGTACCACTGATGTCTTCACCAGTAGTAATCTGCATGATCTGTACGCGTAAATCAGCATCTGGAAGAGAGTTAGCCGCCGTGTTAAGAACGTACCAAGAACCACCTGTTAGAGTGTTAACGTTCAAACCTGTACCACCAACAGTGAAGAACTCACTGATTGTTGGTGATAGATTTGCATCCTCTACAAGAGATGGATCAGCTTGCGACCCCATTGCTGGTCCAGTAAGACCAATAGTTGCATAGCTATCCTCAGCCATATCTGGGAAGAAGGCTAAGAAAGCAGGGTTAATACCTGCAGCACTCCAGCTAGTATTGAATGTACTGTTGAAGATGCCAGAAGGCGCGTTAATAATTAGATTGTCTTGGTCATTACCAAATACTGCAGAGAACTTGTCCGAAGGATCGGCCATGTTCACATAGAATTTGTATACATTTTGACCTGGTACGAACGCTGCTGGAGAGCTCTCAACCGTCAGTGAATACTGGGCAGAGGCACTAGTCAGGAACGTACATGAAAGGAATGCCAATAAGGCTAGGCAAATATTCTTACGCATGATTTTTAGAAAATTTTACTCGCTAAATATAAGGCTAATCGAAATAAATAGGGCAATTATCTATAAAAAAATCAAATTAATCGAGATTATTAGCAAACTCACATAAATAATGACTCAACTAAAATTACAGTGGTTAATTTTGACGTTTACTAAAATCAATCTTCCCCAAAAGCAATGTTTGAAAATCTGCAAGAACGGTTTGAGAGAGCTTTCAAGGTTTTAAAAGGCCATGGCCAAATCACCGAGGTAAATGTAGGCGATACCTTAAAAGAGGTTAGAAAGGCCCTACTGGATGCTGACGTAGATTATAAAACAGCTAAGGACTTTATAAAAAGGGTTAAGGAAAAGGCGCTAGGCAAACACGTTCTTACAGCTTTAAAACCAGGACAGCTACTAGTTAAGATCACTCAAGAGGAGCTTACTGAATTAATGGGTAAAGCTGCCGCTGATTTTGACCTAAAAGGCAACCCTTCAGTAGTTTTACTAGCAGGTCTTCAAGGTGCCGGTAAAACAACACATGCAGGAAAACTTGCGAAGCTTATTACATCTAAGGGAAAGAAGGTTCTTCTTGTTGCTTGTGACGTATATAGACCAGCAGCAATTGAACAGCTTAAAGTAGTTGGAGAATCTGTTGACGTGGAAGTTTATACTGAGGACGACATGAAGGATCCAGTTGGTATTGCTTCAAGAGGTATAGATCATGCAAAGAAAAATGGCTTTACATCGGTAATTGTCGACACTGCAGGTAGATTAGCTGTAGATGAGGAGATGATGGATGAGATTGAAGCCGTAAGCAAATCTATCAAGCCTCAAGAGACATTATTTGTTGTTGATGCCATGACAGGGGCTGATGCGGTAAATACTGCTAAAGCCTTTAATGACAGATTAGACTTTACAGGTGTTGTTCTAACTAAGCTAGATGGTGACGCTCGAGGTGGTGCTGCACTTTCTATTTACAGCAAGGTAGGAAAGCCTATCAAGTTTGTAGGTACTGGCGAGAAAATGGATGCTCTAGAGACCTTCCACCCTAACAGGATGGCAGAGAGGATTCTGGGTATGGGTGATGTTGTCACTCTTGTTGAAAGAGCCCAAAAGGTTGTCGACGAGAAAGAAGCAAAGCTCCTTGAAGAGAAGATTAGAAAGAACAAGTTTGACCTTGAAGACTTTTTAGGTCAAATCCAGCAAATAAAAAAGATGGGGAATGTCAAGGACTTGTTAAGCATGGTTCCTGGCATGGGCAAGGCTTTAAAGGGTGTTGATATCGATGATGATGCCTTTGTTCAAGTTGAGGCTATAATAAGGTCTATGACTCCTAAAGAAAGATCTAACCCTAAGACACTTGACTCAAGCAGAAAGAAAAGAATTGCTAAAGGGTCAGGAACTCAATTAGAAGACGTAAACAAGTTATTGAAGCAGTTTGAGGATATGAGGAAAGTAATGTCTATGATGAATAAAGGAGGAAGAGGCAGAATGCAACTACCTGGATTAGGAAGAAGATGAGCTATAAAATCTTAGATGGAAAGAAGACTTCATTATCTATTCAGCAAGAAATTGCTGAGGAGGTAAACAAAATTGTTGAGGCTGGAGGAAAAAGGCCACATTTATCAGCAGTGCTTGTGGGTAACGACCCTGCTTCAAAAGCTTATGTTGGACATAAGGTTAAAGCGTGTAAAGTCGTTGGATTTGAAAGCTCGATTGTAGAGCGGCCATCTAATATTACAGAAAATGAGTTGTTACAGATTGTTGAAGAGTTGAACAACAGTGAAGAAGTAGATGGGTTTATTGTTCAACTACCTCTACCCTCTCACATAGATTCTCAAAAAGTAATAGAGGCAGTATCTCCTTCAAAGGATGTTGATGGCTTCCACCCTGAGAATGTGGGTAAGATGTCATTAGGATTATCTACGTTTAAGCCAGCTACACCTGCTGGAGTTATGACGCTACTTGAGAGACACGGAGTTAAGACTGAGGGCATGCATGCTGTAGTAATTGGAAGGAGTGATATTGTGGGAAACCCCATGTCAGCACTTCTTAGAATGAACACCGAGCCAGGCAATTGCACCGTTACTCAATGCCATAGCAGAACAGTGGACTTAATGTCTCACACTTTACAGGCAGACCTATTGATCACAGCAATTGGCAAGCCTCACTTTGTAACTGCTGACATGGTAAAAGAAGGAGTTGTAATTGTTGATGTGGGGATTAATAGAATTGATGATCCGTCAAGAAAATCTGGCAGTAGACTTACCGGAGATGTGGATTTTGAGAATGTGGCGCCTAAGTGCAGTTGGATTACTCCTGTTCCAGGAGGTGTTGGGCCAATGACTATAGCCACTTTACTCGAAAACACTCTTAGGGCAGCTAATGACAGAAGCTAGAACAGATAAGTTTTGGATGGCTCGAGCTCTAGAGCTTGCCACATCTTCCAAAAGCCGTGTTCAACCAAACCCCATGGTTGGATGTGTTTTAGTTTTAAATAATGAACTTCTATCTGAAGGTTGCCACGAATATTATGGCGGTCCTCACGCTGAGGTAAACGCTTTTAAGGGATTAGACAATCTTAGCTCAGAAGAGCTTAATGAAGTAACTGCATATGTCACTCTCGAACCATGTTCACATACAGGAAAGACACCCCCATGCACTGACCTACTTATTTCTAAAGGGATTAAAAAGGTAATTTCAGCAATGGAAGATCCTAATCCACTTGTTAGTGGTAGTGGACATCAGAAATTAAAAGATTCTGGGATTAAGGTTGTAATCGGAGTTTTAGAAGAAGAAGCTAGAGAGGTAAATAGAGTTTTTCTGCATCTTATAAATAGTGATTTGCCATACGTATGTCTAAAGTGGGCTGAAAGTTCTGACGGTTACATTGACCCTGAAATGCATGCATCAGAAGGTAGAGGGTCAGTTGCTGTTTCATCAGAAAGCAGTTCTGCTTTGGTTCAAAGATTAAGGTCTTACCATAATGCTATACTTGTAGGCAGGAGGACGGCCGTTGTTGATAATCCTAGACTGACTTCTAGGGAGGAAGGCGGAGTTAATCCTATTAGGATTGTAATTGACCCTAGGCTAGAACTTGATTATTCTAAGATGAGAATGTTGGAGGGCGAAGGAAGAACGATTGCTATTTGTGAATCTGGTGTGAGTGCTAGTATAGAAGGGCTTGAGATTGTTGATGGTCTTGAATTGGGTCTAAAGAGCGTTCTAAGGAACCTTAGGAAGGAAGGGGTTTATAGCATCCTTGTAGAGGGTGGTGCAAAAACATTAGAGATATTTATTAAAGAAGAAGTTTGGCATGAAGCTTATGTGATAAGCTCTAGTAAAGAGTTTGAGAAAGGATTGCTAGCTCCAGAGATCAACTTGGAAGGAGCTAACTATAGCGAATTGGGTGATGATGAAGTGTATCACGTAATAAGATGCTAGATGAGTGATTTGATTCTCTGCATTATTTGCACTGGAGGAATATTTCTGGTGTTTAGATACTTCAAAAGCTTTGGGGTAAACACTCCGATGGCTATAGTTATCAATTATGCGGTGGCTGCTGGATTTGGATGGACATTAGCTGGTGGTAGTAGTGCAATGGTTGATGCGACTAAGGAGCCTTGGTTTCTTGTGACTACAATTATGGGAGCAGGATTTTTATTTCTGTTTAATCTGATTGCCAAATGCACAAAGGAATTNGGTGTTGCAGTTGCATCACTTTCAGCCAAACTAAGCTTGATAATTCCTGCTACTATATTTCTANTGANAAGTGATNCNGANAAGTTGAGCGAATTGAANATGCTGGNGTTTGTTCTTGCAATTTGCGCNATAGTGCTGAGTAGTNTAGGGAAGAAAGGAGCAGAAAGTGTTTCTAGATCAGGGAAGCTGATGCTGATAGTTCCAGCAATTATCTTTTTAGGTAGTGGTGGTATTGATACTGTGTTCGGCATATATAGTGAAAATACTATGCCTTATGCATTTACTTCTATCCCTTTTACAGTTGCATTTACACTTGGTATTGCTCTTAGAATGTTTCCCAAGTACAGATACAAGGTTACCAGAAAGGAGGTTGTTGGAGGACTTGTGTTGGGTCTAATCAACTTTGGTTCTTTGTACTATCTTCTTGGAGCATTTGCTAACTCCGGGATGGACAAATGGATTGTAATTCCTCAGTTGAATCTGAGTGTTGTGATATTCAGCACAGTGGCTGCTGGAATACTATTTAAAGAAAAACCTAGCGCTAAAACCACATTAGGTTTAACGCTAGGCCTTATCAGTATTGGAATATTTTTATTCGCCGCTGTTTAAGAGCTCATCATTTGCTCTGTCTCTCTGCATTGGGTTTCTGTAGTCGTCATCAAACCCATCAACTCCCCACTTGTATATTTCAAACCTTGTAGGCTGAGGTCTTTGTGGCCAGCTATTATTGCTAAGGTCGCAATCAGCAGTTTCTAAAAAAGGATCAAGAACAATTCTTGATGCAGGCTTATCAGTTTCAAAAACCTTAGTCACAGTAGGCTCACTCATAAGCCAAATCTCAGCAGGTATTCTATGCAAATCTGATGTACCATCTTCAAACTGGAACTCAACAATCAACGGCATTACAATTCCACCATGATTCTTAAATGTAATCTCATAGAAATTCTTACCACTCGATAAAAGAGCCTTCTCTTCTTCGCTAAGTTCTTCAAGAAGCTCCTTGTACTCTACCCTATCCAACTCAAGCACCTCGTACTTGCCAGTAGTTGTGTAGTAGTCATTCAGAGTAGGGTCAGCTTCGATGTAAGTTTCAACAATTTCCTTAGCATCTCGTTGGTGAGAGATATCTACTCTAACATTCGAATCTTGTTCTTTATTAAACTCTGCTTCTACATCTGGATTTTGAGTATTGATTTGCATCCACTCAACCTTTTCAAGACCTATATCAACATGGTCATTTGTGTAGAACCATCCTCTCCAGAACCAATCTAAATCAACACCTGAAGCATCTTCCATCGTTCTAAAGAAATCCGCAGGAGTTGGATGCTTAAACGCCCACCTTCTACTGTACTCCTTAAAAGCGTAATCGAATAACTCACGACCCATCACTGTCTCTCTAAGAATATTAAGAGCAGTTGCTGGCTTTCCGTATGCGTTAGGGCCAAACTGATAGATCGACTCAGAATTAGTCATTATTGGAGAAATCCTTCTCTTATCGCCTCCCATGTAGTCAACTATATCACGGGCTGCACCTCTTCTTGATGGATAATCCCTATCAAACTCCTGCTCAGCTAGGTACTGTACAAAGGTGTTTAGACCCTCATCCATCCAAGTCCACTGACGCTCGTCTGAGTTGATGATCATCGGGAAGAAGTTGTGTCCTACCTCGTGTATGATTACTGAAATCATTCCGTGCTTGGTACGAGCTGAGTATGTTCCGTCAGCATTTGGTCTACCTCCATTGAAGCAGATCATTGGATACTCCATTCCTATCCACTTAGTGTGAACTGAAATAGCTACTGGATATGGGTAATCTACTGTGTACTTAGAGTATGTTTTAAGGGTTTGGGCTACCGCCTTAGTACTATACTGCTCCCAAAGCGGATTACCCTCCTTAGGATAGTAACTCATGGCAAGTGGCTTCTTATTACCCACTTTCACTGCCATAGCATCCCAAATAAATTTCCTACTCGATGCCCATCCAAAATCACGAACATTCTTCGCATTGAAAACCCAAGTCTTCAATCCCTTCTCCTTTCCTTTCTCCGCCTCGCGAGCCTCCTCTTCCGTTACAATCATAACAGGCTGATCGAAAGTCTTCTTAGCTAGGTCAAATCTCTTGCGCTGAGCAGATGTAAGAACAGATTTGGCATTCGAAAGCTCTCCCGTTGAAGCAACAATGTGGTCTGAAGGAACAGTAATAGCTACTCTGTAATCGCCAAAGCATAGAGTAAACTCACCGCTTCCAAGGAACTGCTTATTCTGCCACCCTTCGTTATCGCTGTAAACCACAAGACGTGGGTAGAATTGAGCAATAGTGTACAGGTAGTTATCCTCATCTGGGAAATACTCATAACCTGACCTTCCACCAATCTGCATTCTATCGTTGATATTGTACCACCAATCAATTGTAAAGACCATCCTTTCACCCGCTTCAAGTGGAACCGGAAGATCTATCCTCATCATTGTCTTATTGATAGTGTAGTCCAAATCATTACCCATAGCGTCCACCACGCGTTCAATCTTAAAACCACCATCAAAAGACGGTTTGAGATTAGTTACCGTATTGAAAGTCTCTCTGTCCTTCCACGAAGATTCATTGATCAAGTGAGAGTCACTGTCCTTTGCTCGTACGTTTTGGTCAAGTTGAACCCATAAGTAACGCAGCTCATCAGGGCTGTTATTGATGTAGGTGATTGTTTCAGAACCGTCAAGTCTCTGATTGTTATCATCAAGCGTTAGCTTCATATCGTAGTTTACCTGTTGTTGCCAGTATTCGTGGCCAGGTGCACCTGATGCCGTTCTATAAACGTTGGGCGTTGGAAGTTCAGTTCCAAGCTGACGAAAAACATTGTTGTTAGTTCTACTTATTTCCTCTTGTTGAGCAGAAAGCGGTAATGTAACAAGTGCTATCCAAACCGATAACACGCTAATATTTTTAAAGTTCTTCATAGTCTTAAAATGTGGATGCACAATATAATCAACAACAGGGCTACAATCAGCCTACCTCCTTCTTTGCTTTCTGCCAGTAAAGCTCCATTTCCTCAAGGGGCATTTGGCCTAAATCTTTTCCATCTAAAGCAATGTTCTGCTCTAGGTTTTTAAACCTTTCTATAAACCTCCTATTAGTCCTCTCTAGAGCCTCATCCGGATTAATATCAAGGAATCTAGAATAATTAATCAGGGCAAACATCGCATCACCAAACTCGTCAGCAATCCTATCCGATTTAGCATCAACCTCAGTTTGCAATTCTCTTAGTTCTTCATTGAGCTTTTCAAGAACCTGACCAGCGTTATCCCAATCGAACCCCACTCCTCTCACTTTATCCTGAATTCTGTACGCTTTCACTAGACTAGGCAGAGACTTGGGTACGCCCTCTAGCACTGACTTCTTTCCCTCTTTAAGTTTGAGTTTTTCCCAGTTAGCTTTTACTGTTTCCTCGTCGTTTGCCTCTACGTCAGCATAAATATGAGGGTGTCTAGAAATGAGCTTGTCAGAAATGAAATTCAGCGAATCAGCTATATCCCACCCTCCTTTATCTCTTGGCATTTCCTCTCCAAGTTTTCCATAGAAAACCATATGAAGAAGAATATCTCCTGTTTCTTTTTTAATTTCATCGAGGTCTCCATCTAGAATTGCATCGGCTAATTCATAAGTCTCCTCAATTGTAAGATGTCTTAACGACTCGAATGTTTGCTTCCTATCCCAAGGGCATTTCTCTCTCAGATTATCCATTATATCCAACAACCTTCCAAATGCCTCTAGTTTTTCCTCTCTTGTATGCATAAAGGCGAAGTTAAGGACTAACTTTGCCCCATGGATGATTGGAAACTAGTGCTTTTGACTATTGGCATGCTTGCCATAGCTATGGCTGGCATTGCGATTAAAATTTTAGTCAAGAAAGATGGCGAATTTGCAGGCACATGTGCAAGCAATAACCCTATGTTCCAAAACGAGGAAGGTGGATGTAGTTACTGCGGTGCTACAAAAGATGAAGCTTGCAAGAGCGATGAAGTAGAGACTGAAGTCTAAGCTAATCTTTCTTAGTCAAGAAGAGTAATCATCTCCTCCCAACCTGGGCTCACCCAGTACTTATAACTCTCTGTAGAATCTGTCGATTCAATAAAAAACGCTCCAACATTGTATTGAGGTGCGTTTTCAATTCTATCAAGGATAAACTCGCGACCTTCTTCAGGACCCAAAACCATGCAAGCTGTAGCATAAGCGTCAGCTATGGCTGCATTACTTGCCTTTATAGTTACGCTTAAAAGATTATGTTCAACAGGATAGCCCGTTCTGGGATCAATAGAGTGTGACCTTTTTATCCCGTTTACCTCAATGAATTTCCTGTAGTTACCGCTAGTACATACAGAAGCATTTTCTACTGAAATAATCGCCTGGTATTCTCTATCTACATGAGAGCTAGCTATAGGCTTGTCAACAGCAATTCTCCACGCAACTCCTTCAGCATTTACTCCCTTACACCTTACCTCACCACCTAGCTCTACCAGGATGTTTTCTATGCCTTTTTCATCAAGCAGGTCATAGAGCATATCCACAGTATAACCTTGAGCTATTGCATTGAAATCAAGTCTAGATCTAGAATCTCCTTTAATAATTTGTCTATTTAAATAAGACACATCAGTTTCAACCTCCCCAAAGTCTATTAAGTCAGTTCTAAAACCTACAAACTCCATAACGCTATCCACTCTAGCTGAATCGACATTAGACGCGTTTTTAAGACCGAATCCCCATAGGTCGACAAGAGGCATAACAGTAGGATCAAATGCCCCATTAGAATGGTGATTAATTTCCCAAGTCATATCCCACAGAACAGACCAAATCTTGCTTTCATCCTCAAACGAGTATACAGTATCTGTTCTATCGAAATTATTAATCTTAGATATTCTAGAATCCGCACGCCAAGTATTCATCTCTGCATCCATAGACTCCAGAACAGAATCAATTTCTGATGGAGACACAACCGCATCACCTGTATACTTGATCGTGTAAGTAGTACCCTGTGCTTTACCTGTTAACTGCTTAATAACAGGGGTAGAATTACAACTGTAAAAAAATACCGCGATAACTACTGTTACCGCGGTATAGATATTTCTTTGATTAGCCACCAAAGTCATCGAAGCTAACGTTTTCGTCTGGAATACCCCAGTCGTCAACCATCTTAATCACCGCCTGGTTCATAAGAGGTGGTCCACAGAAGTATACTTCAATATCTTCTGGAGCCTCATGAGGCTTAAGGTGATTATCAATAACTGCATTATGAACGAATCCTAAGAACCCATCACCTTCAGTATCATTAATATCTTTCTTCTCTACCCAGTTATCCTCTTCCATTGGCTCAGAAAGAACTACGTGGAATTTGAAGTTAGGGAATTGCTTTTCAATATTTTTAAAATCCTCCAAGTAGAACAGCTCTCTCTTTGAACGTCCGCCGTAGTAGAATGTAACCTTTCTTCCCGTCTTAACCGTATGGAAAAGGTGGAAAAGGTGTGATCTCATTGGAGCCATACCAGCACCACCGCCGATATAAAGCATTTCATTCTCTGTCTCCTTAATGAAGAACTCTCCATAAGGACCAGAAATCATAACCTTATCACCAGGCTTTTGATCAAACACATAAGAAGAACAAACACCAGGATTAACCTGCATCCATTCATTACGCACTCTATCCCAAGGCGGAGTAGCCACACGGATGTTAAGCATCACAATATTACCCTCTGCTGGGTGATTCGCCATTGAATAAGCTCTTACAATTGGCTCATCATTTGACATCTTAAGATCCCAAAGGCCAAACTTGTCCCACTCCTCCATGAATTTATTTGGCTCATCATGGTGATCAGGGTGAGCAGTAATATCAATGTTCTTAAAGTCTACTTCTGTTTCTGGAACATCAATCTGAATGTATCCTCCAGCTTCAAAGTCAAGAGTTTCACCTTCAGGCAGTCTAACAACAAACTCCTTAATGAATGATGCTACGTTGTAGTTAGATACCACTTCACACTCCCACTTCTTGACACCAAACACCTCTTCAGGAATTTGGATTTCCATATCCTCCTTAACCTTCACTTGACATCCTAGACGGAAGTTGTCAGCAATCTCTTTTCTTGAGAAATTAGGCTCCTCAGTAGGAAGAATTGCTCCCCCACCAGAGTGAACTTGACAAATACACTGTATACATGTTCCACCACCTCCACAAGCTGAGGGAAGGAATACTCCATTGTTACTTAAAACGTTTAAAAGAGTTGAACCGCCTTCAACTTCTAATTTCTTCTCATTATTAATCGTAATAGTAATCGCGCCACTTGGAGAAAGCTTAGACTTTGCAAAAAGAAGTAAGCTCACAAGAGACATAATAACTAGTAGGAAAAACCCTATCGATAGTAGAATCGTAGTTGTAGTCATGATTCAATCAGATTTCAATACCCATAAAGCTCATGAATGCAATACCCATAAGACCAGTAATAATAAATGTAATACCCAGACCTCTCAAAGGTGCTGGGACATGTGAGTAGCGTATTTTCTCACGTATTGCTGCAATGGCAACAATTGCAAGCCACCAACCAACTCCACTACCAAGCCCAAACACTGTTGCTTCACCAATAGATGGGTACTGACGCTCCTGCATGAAAAGTGCGCCACCAAGAATAGAACAGTTTACAGCGATAAGAGGAAGGAAGATTCCAAGAGCTCCATATAGAGCTGGAGCAAACTTCTCAACTATCATTTCTACAAGCTGTACCATAGAAGCTATTACTGCGATAAACATGATAAAGCTCAAGAAGCTCAAATCAACATCTTTGAAATCATCAGAAAGCCACATAAGTGCACCTTCCTGAAGTACGTAGTTCTCAAGCAAGTAGTTAATTGGGACTGTTATGCCTAATACAAAAATCACTGCTAGACCCAGTCCGTTTGCAGTTTTAACGGTCTTAGAAACCGCAAGGTAAGAACACATACCAAGGAAGTATGCGAAAATCATATTCTCTACGAATATGCCCTTTACAAATATGCTAAAGTATTCCATTAGTCCTCAATTAAAGCTTCATTGCGCGAACGCTGAATCCAAATAATAACTCCAACAACAACTAGCGCCATCGGAGGCAAAATCATCAAGTTGTTATGCTCATAAAAACCACCGTTTGCAAAGAACAGTGACGAGTCTGCATTGAAGAATTTTACCTGTCCCATTCCTGGAAGTGAAATCGCTCCTGATCCAAACACCTCTCTAACAACAGATACCGCTAAAAGAATCCAAGCGTATCCCATTGCATTACCAATTGCATCAAGAACAGAAGGTCCGGGCTTATTCGCTAGAGCAAACGCCTCAAGTCGTCCCATTATGATACAGTTTGTTATAATAAGTCCCACAAATACAGAAAGCTTCTCACTTACATCTGGCTGATAAGCTTTTAGAACCTCGTCTACGATAATTACAAGAGATGCAATTACTACTAGCTGAACAATGATTCTAATTCTGTCTGGGATAAGGTTTCTAAGTAGCGAAACAATAAGGTTACCTCCTATCATTACAAAAAGCACAGATAGACTCATAATTACAGCCTGTTGTAACTGCACTGTAATCGCTAGTGCTGAACAAATACCTAATACTTGAATAGTAATAGGATTAGAATCTCCTAACGGATCCTTAAGAAGTTTTCTATTCTTTTTACTGAATAAAGATTCTTTTTTTGATGGTTTGTTTTCAGTGCTCATTATTTCGCCTCTTTATCAAAGTAACGTGAGTAAATAGCGAGATTTCTGTTAATCATCTCTTCAACACCTTTGGATGTGATAGTTCCACCAGTGATACCGTCAACTTGGTCAGACTCTTTTGTATTTGTTCCTCCCTTAGCAATTGTAAAAAATGCGTGTCCTTTATCAGTCACTTTACCATTATAGTTTTCTAGAGAAAATGCATTAAACAACCAATCATAATTAAGAGTCTTAAGGCTGTCTATCACAGTTTTCTTTTCATCCTCTAAGGTTAATGTATCTAATGTATCTGACACCATTTCAGTCTTAGTTGCTAAAACCTTATTCTGTTTAAAACTGTTTGAAAAACTAGCTCCATTTATTTCTGCTCCTAATCCAGGAGTTTCAGTTTTATGGTCAAACTTTGCACCATAGATAGACTGATTATCATCTTTAAGTGCAACATAGCCCCAAATTGGCCCCCATAGACCTGAACCTACAACCGGAATAACATTTAAAATTAGGGAATCGTTAGTGTCCGGATCTTTAACCTTGCAAACGTAGATAGGGAACCTCAAATCTTTAGCATCTGTCCAAGAAGCATCAGTTGGTTTATTTGACCTGTAATTCTTTCTTACGTCAATGTAAAATGGGTCATCTGCATCTTCTATATCGTCAGATTTTACAATAGAATGTTCTCCATTGTAATCGAATGAAATTCTTTCAATGACTATTTCTTGGAATTTTTCTTTAGCATTCGATCTATTAGATTCTATTCCAACAGCACCTAGAATATCCATCATCTTCTTTTCAGAAGCATTTGACTTCTGCTTTTCTTTTAATGACAATGATGTTGTCGCTAAGGAAGCACCTACTAGCACAACCATTATAATAGAAAATGCAAAGGTGTAGCCTGTACTATTTTTATTTATTGCCATATCAAGTAGTCTTTAGACGCTTTAAGCGTCTGTTAATGTTTGCTTGAATTACGTAGTGATCAATTAATGGCGCCATTACGTTCATAAATAATATTGCCATCATTACACCTTCTGGGTATGCTGGATTGAATACTCTAATCATAATAGAGAAGAATCCTCCTAGGAATCCATAGATGAACTTTCCTGTATTTGTAGATGTTGCAGTTACTGGATCTGTTGCCATAAATACCATTCCAAACATGAATCCACCTAACACAATTTGATGTAAGGGGTTTAAAAGCATGTATGCATTTAAACCAAGAAGATTAAAAATTAGCCCCATTACTAAACCTCCTACCAAAAATGAAGACATTATCCTCCAGCTACCTATCCCAGTTGAAATCAATATAACTGCTCCAATTAAAATTGCTATTGCAGATGTTTCACCAATCGAACCAGGTATAGTTCCAATAAGTGAATTGACAATATCAAACTCTGATCCATAGTAGAATTTTTGAACAACACCAGAAACAATGTCTGAATCAATGTCTTGACCCACAGTCTCTGCTAGTTTACCTAAAGCAGTAGCGCCAGTATTTCCATCTGGATTATGAACCCAAATCTCTCCTGACATCTGTTTAGGGTAAGCAAAGAATAAGAATGCTCTAGCGGTTAGTGCAACGTTTATAATGTTCATACCTGTTCCACCAAAAACCTCTTTACCAATAATTACTGCGAATGCTACTGCTACAGCCACCATCCAAAGTGGAACATCAACTGGCATAATCAATGGTATAAGCATACCTGAAACAAGGAAACCCTCATTGATTGCGTGGTTTCTTAATCCAGCAAATGTGAACTCAATTCCAAGTCCAACACCATAACTCACCATGATTAATGGAATTACCTTCTGAGCTCCGATAAGAACCTTATCAATTAAAGTCGGTGCTAGTTCTGCAGGGAAATATTGGAAGTGCTGATCTCCTATGTTCCACATACCAAACAACAAAGCTGGTAGTAGTGCAACTATTACAGTGAACATCGTTCTCTTAAGGTCGATACCGTCTCTGATGTGAGAACCACTGTGAGTAACGTGACCTGGAGTAAATGTGAATGTTTCTAACGAATCGAAAACTACCCAAAACTTAGATAGCTTCCCCCCTTCTTCAAAGTGAGGTTTAACGGATCCGATCATTTTTTGTATAAACTTCATTGCTAATCCGATTATCCTAGTTCAGTTCTTAAAGTGTCTAACCCTTCACGTACAATCTGCTGTACAGGAATCTTCGAAGTACATCCGTACTCACAAAGAGCAAAATCTTCAGGTGCTACCTCATAAATACCAAGCTTTTCCATAGAATCGATATCATTTACAAGAATAGACTTAAGCAAATGCACTGGGTATATGTCAAACGGGAATACTTTCTCATATTCACCTGTAACAACGAATGCTCTCTCCTCGCCGCCCATGTTGGTGTCTAACGTCCATGATTTGGACTTAGGCATCATCCAAGACAAGTAAGATTTACTTATTGAGAATCTATCAAGTCCTAAACTTAACCATCCCTTTGAGATAATGAATCTTGGCTCATTTCCTTCAGGAAGTAATGCAACTGCTGTGTGGTAAGATCCAAGGTGTCCTTCTGCCTCAACCTTATCTCCTGTTAGTGGAGAGCCTGAGATGATTCTAACTGCGTCGCCATTTGATGCTTCAGATGGCACTTCAACAAGTGACGCAATCTCTGCTCCAACAAGAGTGTTTAGGTGCGCTGGAGCTGAGCACTCAGAACCAGCTACTGAAACAGTTCTTGAAGGAACGTATTTACCTGAGCTCAAGAAAGCTCCTAGGTTTGCAACATCTTGGTATCCTATAGTCCAAACCACTTCTCCCTTATTCACAGGTAAAGTATGGTGAATCTGAACACCTACGTTTCCAGCAGGGTGAGGACCACTGAATGTCGTCTTAGTACAACCTTCGATTTTGTCGTAAGTTGAATCTCCAGCTTTCACACCTAAGTGAACGCCACCCTCACCTGCTAGTTTAGCAAGAGCATTAATTCCGTTTTGGAAATCTTTCATACGTCCATCCAGCGCAACACTATTGTGTGCAGCAAGTGGAGAAGAGTCAAATCCGCTAACATGAATTGAACGAGGGAAATCCTCTGGGCTAGCAACCACACCAAATGGACGTTGACCAAAGAATGGAAACATCCCTCCTTCTAAAATTTTATTTAAAACCTCCTCTCTTGAGCTTTTGCTAATGTCTAAACTTCCGTAATCAATATAAGAATCAGTCGCGTCAGCCTCTACTATAACGCTCATAATTCTTCTTTTCTCTCCACGTAAAATTGCAGCAACTTTTCCTGAGACAGGACTAGCATACCTGATAGAAGGGTTTTTCTTTTCGAAGAATAGAGAAGCTCCAGCTTTCACTGTATCACCTTCTTTTACAATTAATTTAGGTGTAAGCCCCTCAAAGTTGGGTGGCTGTATTGCGTAGGTTTTAGATCTCTTAGCTGCAGAAATAGTGTCTCCAGGAGTACCTACTAGTCTAATGTCGACCCCTTTTCGGATCTTAATATTTTGGCTCATTCCTTTTGTAGAATAGAATCAATTCGGAGGGCAAATATAACTCCTCATAGATGGTTCACATAGTACATTGTAAAAACATAAACTCGAGTTACGAACTTTGTGGTATGAGTTATTGGGGAAAATTTGCTTTAGCATTGTTTTTTGTTGGGGGAGGTATCAGCTTAAATACCAATGCTGGCGAGCAATTAATCGAGTTAAAATCAGATCATTTGGCATCTGTAACTCTACATCCAACTGACATTCCAACAGCCACACCCTTTATCTCTCTTGGCGAAGGTGAATTGACATTGAGATTCGACGATTTAAATGCAGAGTATAGCTCATATAAAGTTAGGGTTATTCATTGCACATTCGATTGGTGGGCCAGCGACCTTCACCCAAGCGAGTATTTAAATGGTTTTTACGAAGCTTCTATTGCTAATATTGAAGACAGTTTTGGGACTAAGGTTAATTACACTCACTACAGCATTGACTTGCCTAATGCAGATTTGGCTTGGACTATAAGCGGAAACTACTGCATAGAGGTATTTGACCCGAGCTATCCTGATGAGATTTTAATAAGAAAGAGATTTATAGTCTACGAGAACCTCTGCACATTGGATGCTGAGATTATTAAGCCTTTGGAAATAGCCAAACAAAGAACTCATCAGGAGGTTAAGTTTTCAGTCACTGAAGAGAATTACGCCTTGCTTGACCCCTATCACAACCTACATACAGTTGTTATGCAAAACGGTAGATACGACAATCAATTAAGCGGAATGCAACCTAGGTTCATCAAAGGAAGAGAGCTTGATTACACTAATGTCGGATATGTGTTTGCAGGGGGAAACGCTTATAGATCGGCTGATTTGAAAAGTTTGCATTTTACTTCAATTGGTATTGCAAGCATTATTCAGGGTAATGACACATACCACCATCACATGACTCAGAATAGCAAGAGGACATATAAGTACCATAAAGCCAGACAAGATCTAAACGGAAGGTTTGTGGTTTTCAACGACAGGTTTGATGCTTATACAGAAAGTGACTACACTGTTGCACATTTTAGTTTGGCTATGCTTCATGAAATGGTGGGAAAGGATGTTTTTGTTTTTGGTGACATTAGCGGAGGCGGATATCCTGAAAGCCACAAAATGTATTGGGATGCTTCTAAGAGCTCATACAGAGTTGATCTTCTATTAAAGCAGGGGTATTACGACTACTTATACATTGTAAAAAACAGTAGCGACAGCTTTACTTCTCCTGGAAACACAGCTGATATCGAGGGTGATCACTTTGCAACAAACAATCTCTACTCGGTGTTTGTTTACTATGCAGATTTTGACGGGTATGACAGAGTTATAGGTTTTAAACAACTTAATAGCGGACAACAATGAAAAAATTAAATGTATTAATTACAGGAGCTTCAAGTGGGATAGGCTCTGCAACAGTAAGAGCATTAGTTTGCGCAGGCCATAATGTTATGGGTATGGCAAGGAGGCATGAGCTTTTAGAAGAAATCAAATTAAGCTTAAAAGATGAGTCTGGTAGTTTTGAAATTTTCTGCGGAGACGTGAAATCACCTTCTGACATAAAAAATGCAGTAAACCAACTCACAACCCTTTGGGGATCTTTAGACACTGTAATACCCAATGCTGGCCTAGGTCACTTTAATCCTCTTGATAAGGGAAAATTAGATGAGTGGCACAACATGGTAGATGTTAATGTAACAGGAGTATTGAACACCTTACACGCTACAATTCCGCATCTCTTAAAATCTAAGGGACACGTAATAAACATAGGGTCTCTAGCTTCTCGCCAAGTATTTAAAAACAGTGGGGTTTACTGCGCAACAAAGCACTTTGTCCTAGCTATTAGCGAGAGCCTTAGAATGGAATATTCTGGCCAAATCGCAGTTACCACTATCAACCCTGGTGCAGTAAACACAGAATTTATCATCCACACAGCAAACGACAGCCTTAGAGAAGAATACGTACCCAATTTTGCATCAGGTATGTCTCCAGACTTTATTGCAGGTGCAATTCTCGAAGCATCAGAAGCAGGTGGTAAGGGTATTTTCAGCGAAATAACTTTAAGGCCTGACCGCCGTTAAACGACTATAAAGGGCATATTTTTGCGCCCTATTAGCAAGCGCATGTCGAAGATTAAAGACGAAATTTCTAAGAGGAGAACATTTGCAATCATCTCCCACCCTGACGCAGGTAAAACAACATTAACTGAGAAGTTCCTGCTTTTTGGTGGCGCTATACAGACTGCAGGAGCTGTGAAGAACAACAAAATCACCAAGACTGCAGCGTCTGACTTCATGGAAATTGAGCGTCAACGTGGTATCTCCGTAGCAACATCAGTAATGGCTTTCCACTATAAGGATATGCTCATTAATCTCCTCGACACTCCAGGTCACAGGGATTTTGCCGAGGACACTTACAGGACTTTAACTGCTGTTGATAGCGTTATCCTGGTAATTGATTGCGTTAAGGGCGTCGAAGCCCAAACTGAAAGATTAATGGAAGTCTGCCGTATGCGCAAAACTCCAGTAATTGTTTTTGTAAACAAGCTCGACCTCGAGGGACAAGACCCATTTGATCTACTTGATGAACTTGAAGAAAAGCTAGGCATTCAGGTAAGACCACTAAGTTGGCCTATTAGCGGAGGCTCGACATTCCAGGGAGTTTACAATCTGTACGACCATAACGTCAGGCTTTTCCAATCTGACAAGACGAAAATTGCAACCGATGTAGTCGCAATTAAGGACCTAGATGACAGCAAGCTTGACGACCTTGTAGGAGAGCACGCAAATCAACTTAGAGAAGACGTGGAACTTATCGACGGAGTGTATGACGAGTTCAAGCCTGAACCATATTTAATGGCAGATGTTGCTCCGGTATTCTTTGGGAGTGCGGTGAACAATTTTGGTATACAGGAGATGCTCGACATCTTTATTCAGATAGCACCTGATCCTAAGCCTGTAGAAACTAGCACAAGAATGGTAAACCCTGAAGAAGAAGGATTTACAGGTTTTATATTCAAAATTCATGCGAATATAGATCCACGTCACAGGGACCGGATTGCCTTCCTTAGAATTTGCTCTGGAAAATTCCAAAGAAACACATTTTACAAGCACACTAGACTTGACAAAAAGATGAAGTTTACAAACCCAGCAACCTTCCTTGCTCAAGATAAAAGCGTAGTTGAAGAAGCTTGGCCAGGTGATGTAGTAGGCTTATATGATACAGGAAACTTTAAAATAGGAGATACCTTAACTGAGGGCGAAAATCTACAGTTTCGAGGCATTCCTAGTTTCAGCCCTGAAATCTTTAAAGAGCTAGTAAATAAAGACCCTATGAAGAGCAAGCAGCTTGAAAAGGGTATTAAACAGCTTACTGACGAGGGAGTAGCCCAACTCTTTATAAGGGAGGCAGGCAATAGAAAGATAGTCGGCACCGTTGGGGAACTGCAATTTGAAGTAATACAGTACAGATTGGAGCACGAATACGGAGCGAAATGTGAATTCCAAGCAAAACCTTACCACAAGGCTTGCTGGATTGTTTCTGATGATCAGGAAAAGATGGGTGAATTCAGAAAGATCAAAGCAAACGACATAGTTCGTGACAAAGACAGCAATGAGGTATACCTCGCTCCTTCCCAGTTCTTATTGAATATGGAAATGACCAACTTCCCGGAAATCACCTTCCACACTACTAGTGAGTTTAAGACTGAGAGAGCTTAATTTGGCTTAATAGAATCACCAATGAACCTACGCCTAAACATATTCATCTGTTTTATAGCTTTATGCAACCTAGCTATTGCACAAGAAGATGAGGTGGTTATACAGGTGAGCGGGCTAGTTGTCACTGGAGATTCTCTTACTCCTCTACCATATGCAACTGTATACAGATCAAGGGATTCAAGAGGAACGATGACAGATGGCAATGGATTCTTCAGCCTTCCTGCTTTAAAGGGCGATACCATACAATTTTCAAGCACAGGCTACATTACAAGACTAGCTGTGATTGACGATGGAGGTAATCGAAATAGAGTGAGTCTTGTGCAGGCCATGTCACGAGACACAGTGATGATAGCTGATGCGTATATTTACCCTTGGCCTTCCAGGGAAAGATTCCGCCAAGAATTCATTGCACTAGGACTAGAAAACAATGAAATGACTTTGGGCAATCAGGCAGTAGACCCTTTTGATTTATACGACAGATTAATAGTTGTAGGCATGGATGGGCAAGCTACTTCAACTGAGGCCCTACGCCAAATGTCGCTTGAAATGCACTATGGAGGCGTTCCTCCAACTAACATCTTAAACCCTATTGCTTGGGCTAGATTTATTCAGGCTATTAAAAATGGTGATTTAAAAAGGAACTAGGTGCATCCTTTTCCTTTAAATATCAGGGGTGTTATAAGCGTGATGATTTTCTGCTTCGCCATAATTTTACCTGATGTTACTTTAGGCCAAACCAAGCTCACCCACTCCGTTTCGGGATATATCAAAAGCAATGTCGGCACTGCTCTTCCAGGAGCATCTGTGTACGTCATGGAAAACCCCAGACTGGGAACGTCAGCTGATCTAAACGGCAAATACACCATAGAACTACCACATTCTGGACCTTGGAATCTTAAATGCTCAATGGTAGGGTTTACAAGCGCGAGCAAACCTCTCGTTTTCGAAGGAAAAGAAACAGTTAAAGTTAATTTCAGACTCGAAAGCATAGTAAAAATAGGCGAAGCAGAAGTGGTAGGTAGCGGTAAGAAAAATACTACCATTAAAAGACTTGACCCAAGGATTGCACATCGAATTCCTACTCCCAGAGGAACAATTGAAGACGTTTTAATGCAAGCTCCTGTTAATTTCACAAGCGAATTAAGCAGCTCGTACAATGTTAGAGGTGGAAGTTTTGATGAAAATCTAGTTTATGTAAACGACATTGAGGTATACAGACCATTCCTTACTAGAGCAGGTCAACAAGAGGGTCTTTCCTTCCCCAACCCTGATATGGTAGAGAGAATCAACTTTTCAGCGGGTGGGTTTGAGAGCAAGTTTGGCGACAAAATGAGTTCAGTACTGGATATACATTACAGAAAGCCTCAAAAACGCTCAACATCAGTAACGGCTAGTCTTCTAGGTCTACAGATTCAGCACGACGGACTTACTAAGAACAAGAAAATCAGAATAAACTCTGGTTTCAGATACAGAAACAACTCATACGTGTTGGGATCTCTTGATGAAACTGGTGAGTATTCTCCAAAATACCTTGATGCCCAAACCTACATTACTTGGGACCCAGATGGCTACGGTCCGTGGGAAGTTCAACTACTTGGGGTTTACGGAGAAAACGACTATCAATTCATTCCAAGAAATAGAGAAACCGACGTAGGTACTATAAATGAAGCAATCAGGTTATTAATTTACTTTGACGGAAAGGAAGTGACGTCATACCAAACAGGATTCACTGCGCTAGCCTTAGAGCGAATTACAGATCATACTAGGATACGTTTTATCAACTCGGCATATAGAACTGTCGAGGAAGAAACTTTTGACATCATAGGGGCATACAGGCTTGATGAGTTAGAACTAGACCCCGGTTCAGACGATTTTGGAGAGTCTGCAGGCAACCTAGGGGTTGGTGGTTTCTACAACCACGCCCGCAATCAGCTTGACGCAACTGTTTTATCTTCAGCAATAAAGGGGTCTATCAATCTTGAAAAGCAAGGACATTTTATTGAGTATGGAGTTAAAGCCCAAGCAGAAATCATCAATGATCAACTATCAGAATGGTCTTATGTAGACTCTGCGGGATTTGTTACCCCCCACCCTCAAGACAACATAGGGTTCACAGACCCTTCAGATCAGAACTTTCAAGCTATAGTAATTGAGGATTTAATCAAATCCACTAATAACATCAGAACCAATAGGCTAACCACCTATCTACAGGACACATGGAGTATCGACACTAAAAAGGGTGAGATAAACACACACCTTGGAGCAAGAGCGCATTTGTGGAGCCTACACCTTAAGGATATGGTAAACACTAGAATTGTTGGAGGACCTAGAGCTCATTTAAGCTACACTTCTGACAAAGCTCCTATGACAATTTGGAATCTATCATGCGGATACTATTGGCAGCCTCCATTTTATAGGGAAATGCGTGGCTTCGATGGAAATGTAAATCCAGCAGGAGCCCAGCGTGCTATTCACGGAGTAGCTGGTGTTAAACACGAATTTGAGATGTTCACAAGGCCCTTCAAGTTTGTTGGAGAAGTGTACTATAAGGATTTGGACTATCTCATCCCTTATGAAGTGGAAAATGTCAGACAACGTTACTATGGAAGAAACAATTCAAACGGATACGCTACAGGTATTGATATGATGCTCAATGGTGAATTCATTGAGGGCATTCAAAGCTGGATGAGGGTCAGCGCTTTAAAAACTGAAGAGGACCTCATAGACGACTATTATTTTGAGCTTTACAACTCTGACGGTAACATTATAATTCCAGGTTACACTTGGAACAACATTGCTACTGATACAGTCTTAGTAGAACCTGGCTCAATTGCGAGACCATCAGACCAAAGACTCAGCGTTAGCATGCTTTTCCAAGACGAAATGCCTTCAAACCCAGATTACAAAGTTCTTCTTAGCCTGTACTTTGGAACAGGGCTTCCATACGGCCCACCTACCATGAATAGGTGGCAAGATGTGCTAAGAACATCACCATATAGAAGGGTGGATTTGGGTTTCTCTAAAGATTTTAAAAATGGGTACTTTGCAGTAGAAGTCTTTAATCTACTAGGCATAAACAATACTATCAGCCACACCTGGATTGAAGATGTTAACGGTAGGCAATATGCCATTCCTAATTACCTGACAGGAAGAAGATTGAACGCAAAGCTTCACTTCAACTTTTAGTTGAGTAACTTAGCTGATCATGAAAAAGGCATGCCTGCTAACATTTACCATTTTTTTTAACTTAGGCTTGACCCTATTTGCCCAGTATAACATGCAGGGTGACGGGATAGAAGTTGGGGGAAACTGCTATCAATTAACTGCAGCGCTTGAAGGGCAGGTGAGTTCTATTTGGTACGAGGAGCTGATAAATCTCAATGAACCATTTGAACTGCAGTTCACAATGAACTTTGGCGACATCAATGGTGAAGACGGCGGAACTTCTGGCGCTGACGGAATGATGTTCGTACTTCAAAACGAAAGCCCCACTGCCTTAGGTGTCGTAGGCCAAGGACTTGGCTACGGGCTACTCTCCCCTAGTCTAGGAGTGGAATTTGACACATACAGAAACGCTGATTTAGGTGACCCTTACCCTGACCACATCGGAATCCACACAAATGGAAACACCAACCACAACACCGCAAATTCATTAAGCGGACCCATTCAAGCAGACGCAGAGGACGTGGACATAGAAGATGGTGAAGACCATGCCATTGCAATCACTTGGGATCCATCATCACAAAACATCAAGGTTTATTTTGATTGCGAGTTCAGACTAGAAGCGACTATCGATCTTGTAAACCAAATCTTCGACGGCAACAGCGAAGTATGGTGGGGATTCACAGCATCAACAGGCGGATCATACAATGTTCATTCCGTTTGCCTTTATGAAAACGTAAGCCCATCAGGCAACGTAAGCATCTGCCCAGGATTTTCAACCCAACTAGTAGCTGGCGGTGACATCAATGCTGAATTCACTTGGTCACCAATTGACTATCTAAGCGACCCAACAGTTTTTAATCCCATTGCCACTCCGCCTTCATCTCAGGTATACACAGTGACTTACACAGACTTTTGCGGCGAAGTACAATCCAACACCATAGAAGTAACGGTAGAACCAATAGAAGCTGGAATCTATGCTGAAGACTTCA
>NZRP01000047.1 GCA_002693775.1 Crocinitomicaceae bacterium
CGGAAATATTACTTGCTGCATTCGATCCAACTAGAATACCAGAAGTATATGTACAAAATGAAAAGTGGGATGGGGTTGATTCATCTGAAATAGACTATACTACTCTTGAAGCTTTACCTGTTTCATTTGACGGTTCTGGATTGTATTCACTTTCTACAAAAGGTATGAAGCTTGGTCAATATCAATATCGTGGAGTAATTAGATACCAGGGTCCTGATGGAACAATGCAGTCACAAGATTTCACTACTCCTATATTCACCGTAGCTGATCCAGGACTTGTTGTATCACCTACAGCCATGAATGTATTCTATAGAGGTATGGAAAATCCAGTTAAAATAAGTGTTCCTGGTTTTTCAAATGATAAAATTACAGCAACAATATCTGGCGGACACAAAATTACACGTAAGGCTGATGGATCATATATAGTTGTTCCAAAAAAATCAAGCTCTTTTAAGGAAGCGGAAGCTTTTATTTCTGTTACAGGTAAAATGCCCGATGGCTCAACCGCTCAATTAGGAAGGGAAAAATTTAGAGTAAGAGTTTTACCAAATCCTGAACCAGAATGGGCAGCAAGAAGAGCTCAAAATAAAACAATATCTGAAAACGATATTTTAGCTTTTGCACCTATAGCAGCTAAACTGGATGACTTCCTGTTTGATGTAAAAGTTAGTCCAAAAAGTTTTACTCTTTTAATAAGAAATAAAGGTCAGTGGTCTGAACTTAAATCTGGAAATCAACAACTTACTCCAGATATGAAAAGTATTCTACAAAAAGCCAGAAGAGGTGATCTTATATTTTTTAATGACATTGTTGTCCCAATGCCTGATGGTACAGAACGTATACTTAATATGAAGTTGAAAGTCGGTTAATTATTTAAATCATTATAATGATGAGAAATTTTATAAAATATACTCTGCTTATAATAGTAGTTACATCATTTCAATTTGATGTAAATGCACAGGTATACAATGTGCTTGATGGAGCTTACGTCAAGGAAACTAACCTTACAAAAAGAGTAATTCCATATCCTCACTTACGCGAAGCTGATGTTATGTATTTCCGTCGTATATGGCAAGAGATGGATTTAAAGCAAAAGATTAATCATCCATACTACTACCCTATTGACCCAATACAAGATAGAAAAAACCTTTTCGATGTTATTCGTGATGGTTTATTAGTTGAAGGGTCATTAGTTGCTTACAGCCCAGGGCCAGGTGGTGACAACGATGAATTCACTCTTCCTCTATCTACAGATAGTATATACAATATTTTAAACCCTATTATATATACAAAACAATTTGATGACTATGGTGAATTTATAGGAACAACGCAAACTAGACAACCGATTAAATCTAGAGATGTTACAAAATATAGACTCAAGGAAGATTGGATTTGGGATAGGCAAAGAAGTGAGAGATATGTTAGAATTATTGGTATAGCACCTCTAGAAGAAATTTTTGTAGATGGTGAAAGTGCAGGTTACAAACCTTTATTCTGGCTTTACTATCCTGAATGTCGATATGTATTTGCAAATGCAGATGTATTCAATCTGTTTAATGACGCACAGAGACGCACATATGAGGATTTATTCCAAAAACGCTACTTCTCTAGCTATATCGTTAAAGAATCTAATGTATACGACAGAATTATAGAGAATTATGCAAGAGGGATGGATGCTCTAGTTGAATCTGAAAGAATCAAAGAAGAGTTGTTCTTACTTGAACACGATTTATGGCACTACTAATATTAGTGTGACTGATATAGAACGGGGAGCTATGATGGCTTCCCGTTTTTATTTTACGACATTTGCGGCCACATGTTAACAGTAACTCAATTAGGTGTCCAATTTGGTGAGCGTTCGTTATTTGAAGGCCTCAATTTATTTGTTGGAGCTAAGGATAGAATAGGTTTAGTTGGTAGAAATGGAGCCGGTAAATCAACTCTACTTAAAATACTTGCTGGAGTTAATAAACCCAGTGAAGGCAACATAAGTCATCCTAAAGAATTTAAAATTGGGTACTTACCTCAAGAAATGGAGCATAATGAAAATGCTACTATTTATGATGAAGCTTATAGTGCTTTTAACGAGATAAGCAGACTTGAAGAAAGAATAGAAGAAATTACTGATGACATATCGAAAAGAGAAGACTACCAGAGCGATAGTTATGCTAGACTGATTGATGAGCTTACAGAATGCAATGAGCGATTAGATATCATTGGCGCTGGCAATCTCGAAGAGAAGATTCAACGAATTCTACAAGGTCTTGGCTTTGCCAAGTCGGACATGAGTAGAAAAATGAGCGAGTTTAGCGGTGGGTGGAAAATGAGAGTGGAATTAGCTAAGCTACTTTTAATGAATCCTAACCTACTGCTACTTGACGAGCCTACAAACCACCTTGATATTGAATCTATAGAATGGCTTGAGGGATTTTTGAAGTCATACCCAGGAGCAATTATTCTGATTTCTCACGATAGGTTGTTCTTGGACACACTCACGCTTAGAACAATTGAGATCACACCATATAAACTGTACGATTATAAAGCTTCATATTCTAAGTACCAAGTTTGGCGTGAAGAAGAAAGAGAAAGGCAATTACAGGCTTATAAAAACCAAAAGAAGTATATAGACGAGACTCAGGTTCTAATTAATAAGTTCAGAGCAAAAAAGAATAAGGCAGCCTTTGCTCAATCACTTATTAAGAAATTAGAAAAGCTTGAAGTCATTGAGGTTGATAAGAGTGACAACGCAAGCATCAAATTCAGATTCCCTCCAGCACCTAGAACTGGGAAAGTAGTTTTTGAAACTAAAAAGCTTGCCAAATCTTTTGGTGATCTTAATGTATTCAACAACGTTGAGCTGATTATGGCAAGGCAAGATAAAATTGCTCTTGTAGGCAAAAACGGCGCTGGCAAAACAACATTAACACGTATTCTATTAGGTTTAGAAAGCTATGATGGTGAAATGACTATTGGTCACAATGTTGATATTGGTTATTATGCGCAAAATCAAGCTGAGGAACTAGATAATTCAATTACAGTATTAGAAACTCTAGAAGAAGCTGTTACTATAGACAGTAATTTTAATCTTAGGTCCATGCTTGGAGCATTCTTGTTTTCTGGAGATGATGTAGATAAGAAGGTTAGTGTACTGAGTGGCGGAGAAAAGGCAAGGCTTGCTATGTGTAAGCTGTTATTGCATCCTTATAACGTATTAATACTTGACGAGCCAACAAACCATTTGGACTTAAAAGCTAAAGCTGTTTTAAAAGAAGCATTACAAAACTTTGATGGTTCACTTATTGTTGTTTCTCACGATAGAGATTTCTTAGCCGGTCTTACTGAATTTGTTTATGAGGTAACTCCTACTAGGCTGAAGCAATACATTGGAGATATCAAGAATTTCCTTCATGAAAAACATGCTGAAAGCATAGGTCAATATGAATCAAATAAAAGTGCTTTAAAGGTTAAAAAGAGTGCAGGTGTTAATAAACCGAGTGATAGCAAATTATTTAGACAGGCGACAAAGATTGTCCAAAGACTTGAAAAGTCAATAGTAAAAACTGAGGAAGCTTTAAAGCAGAAAAACGAGGAGATTAATTCTGTTGACCCTAACGACAGAAATAAGATGATAGAGCTCAGTTATGAGTTTGAAAAACTTCAGAAAAAACTTGATAATCTTCTAGTAAAGTGGGAGGAAGAAGTAGAACAGATAGAACGTTTTAACTAAGCTTAGCGAGCAATTCCTGCTAAGTATGTTCTCCATTTTGAAATGATGTCTTGCATATCAATTGGTAGGTCAGATTCAAAATTGACAAACTCACCTGATTTAGGATGTATAAAGCCTAGTGTTTTTGCATGAAGTGCTTGGCGAGGTAAAATGTCAAAGCAATTTCTAAGGAATGAATTATACTTTCCACCTGGCGACCCCTTAACTGCAACATTACCACCATAGCGAGGGTCACCAAAAAGTGGATGACCTATGTACTGCATATGAACCCTAATTTGGTGTGTTCTCCCCGTTTCTAACTTACACTCAACAAGTGTTACCGGGCCAAACCTTTCAATAACCCTGTAATGAGTAACAGCATGCTTTCCCTCATCGCCATCTGGGTAAATCGCTTGCACAGTCCTGTTGGATCTTGATCTTCCAACATGCCCCTCAATTGTTCCATCCTCATAAATATCTCCCCAAACAAGAGCGTGATACCTTCTTTCAACTGTTCTTTCAAAAAATTGCTCGCTTAGCTCAGTAAGTGATCTTTCAGTCTTACCAAGAACCATCAGGCCAGTCGTGTCTTTATCTAATCTATGTACTAATCCAGGCCTAGGACTAGGCGAACCTTCGACTGAAGGAATATTTTGTAGATGGTGTAAAATCCCATTTACTAAAGTGCCAGAGTGATTGCCATGTCCAGGATGAACAACCATATCCTTAGGCTTGTTTAATACTATCACAGTATCGTCTTCATAGACGATATTAAGATCCATTTCTTCGGGCAATAGCTCAAACTCATAAACTGGCTGAGGTAGTTCAACAGTAACCACATCTTCAGCTTTAACTTTAAAGTTGGATTTAACAGGTTTGCCATTTACTCTAACGTAACCGCTTTTAGCTGCCATCTGCAGTTTATTCCTGCTGATGTTGGCTACAAGATTCATTAGAAATTTATCTACCCTTAGAGGGTGTTGACCTGGGTCAGCAACTAGTTTATGATGCTCAAAAAGTTCTTCAGATATTTCTTCAGACATCTATTTCTGTATTATAAATCTGTAGTGTTCATGAGACTGATTAGAGGAACCCTTAACTGACAATATGTAAATACCTGCGCACAAATCATTTACCCCAACAGTAACAGTTCCTAATTCTGGTTCAAATGATGAAGCAACTTTTACTCCATTGATAGAATAAATGGCCCACTCGATTTGTTCTGAATTATTAAAACTAATTAAAGACGATGAAGGGTTGGGGAAAGGCTGAGAAATCAAACTCGTTTGCTCTTCATTAATTTCCTCAACAGAAATTATCGGATCACCTCCTGCTCTTAAAACAGGCCTAACCATAATAGAGCCTTCAATTTCACTTGCTTGCCATTCAGCTCCAGGTCCTAATCTGTAATGAAGATTTCCAACATTTGCATTTGTCGACTTATCTAACCCCACATTTAGTCTTTCTACATTCTGCTTAATAAAGCCCACATGAATTGTCCCACTTACTGGAACAGGGTTATCTAAAGGATAGTATGCAAATAGATCATAACCTTCAGTAAAGTACATGGGGCTATGAAACTGATACATGGTATCGATTAACTCTCCAGGCATACCAGCATTATCATCCCATACTTTTAACACGAAAGTTTCTGTTTCCGCATTTTCGTAAAAAGGAGTAAAGTGGATTGCTATTCCATCGAGGGTATCTAGAATTGCAAGAGGGTAACGCATTGCGATTTGGCCTCCTGCTACATCAAGAGCGTAAGCCTTTTCAGCAGTACCATCATCGTAGGCGTAATAATTTTCAAAAACTTGATTGAAGCCTATTGAGTCATTGTCGAAAGCGGCGGTTTGGTTAGTGTAATATCCTACCTCCTCCTGCCATAAGCTCACCTCGAAAGTAGCTGTTGAGTCTGATAAATCTGTATCGAATTCAACATTGTCAGACACTCCAGATTCATTCAAAAGGGTTGCTAAAAATTCAGTTGAAAAGGGTCCAATTGGAACACTAACGTTTTGGATGAATTCATTTTCAAACTCAATAGGCTGAGCTCCAGGAACTGAGTGCCTGATTGTAATACCTGTGTTTTCTTGGTTATTGGGGCCGGACCCAAAATTGTTTGATTCTATAAAGAGGGAATCCTCCATGTAGAAAGCAGGATTATCTGCGAAATGATTCCACGGCATAGATGAAAACGATCTAAGCAATGAATAAGCAGGCTCTCTGAATGCAAGTTCCTCAATAGGGTTTCCTAGCACTCCGTTTTCAGCGACAAACACATAATCAATGTGCCATAAGTCTGTATTACCCATAAGAGATCCATAGTTCCTGAATCTAAACTGAAAGGAATCGTGAAGGTATATTCCGTCTTCAATAGGTATGGCTACTTGGATAAAGTCATCTGATTCAAATCCTTCTTGCTCCCACACTCTAGTCCAAATATCCCCCTCTAATCCAAGGGCTTTGAATTCAACTATCAGTGTGTCTTCATCTTCGTCCGGTGAGTTTCCAATACCACCTCCTTGAATCCAAAAGCTCAACATTACTTCATCATCAGGAGTCATGCCTCCAAGAAGAAGCGTTCTAGAAGTAAGTGTGTCAGCCCAGCCGTGGGCATCAACTGAGTTAAAGGAATATGGGTAGCCCCCAGCGTCCATTCCATCAAGAGTTGCTACCCCAATCGTAGGAGTGTTGCTAGAAAAGGTTTCAGTTCTTCTAACTGGGCTAGAATCCCAACGCACTAGCTCAGGCCTATCCTCTCCACTTTCCTCAAACAAACTAGGCCATGCAAAATCGTCAAGAAATGGCAGGGTCATAGGTGTTGCGCCTCCCCTATTTGAGTATATCTCCTGGTAATTTCTACCGTGCTCCGTAGGCACAATTAATAGATCCCTTTCTACTTCAGCACCAGTTGTGATTTGGGATAGAACTCCATTATTTACAGTGCAAAGGCCCAGGATAAGGGTAAGAGTGCAATTCAGAAATTTCATGTTATGGCTTCTCTAGAAAAAGGTCTATTGCAGTTCCAGCTTTAACATATCCGGCTGATGAAGCTGGGAACTGACTTTCCACTAACGCAGACAGAGTGTCTTTTCTTGTGAATAGTGAATCGCCATACTCAACAAATCCAACTGAGAGAGATGAGTTTGATAATCTTTTTTCAGCATCAGCACGATTCAAACCTATTAACCAAGGAATTCTAACTTGCTTATCAACCTCTTCTCCTATAATCAAGGTCAGCTCAGATCCGCTTCTTAACTTTTTATCTTCTCTCTGAGTAATTCCATTGTATTCAACTCTAACAACTTTTCCAGCGAGCTCATTATTTGGCTCATATTTTATTGTTAGGTCAAACCTCTTACCCTTAAGTTTTTTAATTGCAAATTTTGCTTCCACCCCCTCTTTAACACCAATGCTCTCATCAGGTGGAATAATCTTATAGGTTGTCAAATAAACAGGTCTACCACTTTTTACAAATGATCCTGAATCTGGCGATTGCAAACACACTGAGCCCTTCATAGCTGAATGACTAAATACCGAATCATATAAAACTGGAACTAAATCTATCTCTTCCAGAACTTGAATAGCTGAATCAATCATCATGCCCTCGACATATGGAACTGTTCTTTCTGACCAAGGTCTACTATTAAGCTTTAGCCCATACCATGCTACTACTAATATCGCAATTCCGGTAAATACCACCTTCCCATAGGTAAGCATCATTTCCTTAGAAATCGCGAATTTCAGTAGCCATTTAATCATAGATCGAGTGCTTCTTCTAAACCATTGTTGTAATATGCTGTAAGCTCCTCACAGAAACCAAACGGCACATCATCAACTACTAATTTACCCTTAGTAACGTGACCAAGCAATACTGCAGGCACATCATTAGCTTCACAGATTTCGTAGAATTCATCACAATCAGCTTCGTCAATTGTAACTACGATTCTTCCTTGAGCTTCGCCAAACAAAAAACCGTCAATTCTTAGCTCATCATCGCTAACGATATCGAAGCCAAGCTGGTTAGGTATAGACATCTCTAAAAGAGCAGTAAACAGTCCTCCATCACTAACGTCATGAGCAGAAGAAACAAGTTTCATTGCAATTAGAGATCTAATGCATTTGTGAAGTTTTGCTTCAGCATCTAAGTTAAACTTAGGTGCTGGAGTGTTCTTCTCTCCTAGCATATTAGCTAAGTATTCAGAAGCATTGATACAGTCTGACATTTCACCTAGGTGGAAAATCAAATCTCCCTTCTTTTTAAACTCAAGAGACATGTGCTTTTCTCTGTCTTCAATAACCCCTACCATTCCAATTGTTGGAGTTGGGAAAACAGACTTAGCAGAGCCATCAGGGTTTACAGTTTGGTTGTAGAAGCTAACATTACCTCCAGTTACTGGAGTGTTAAACTTTTCGCAAGATCTGCTCATGCCTTTAATAGCACCAACAAACTGCCAGTACACCTCTTTGTTATGAGGGTTACCAAAATTCAGACAGTTAGTTATTGCAGATGGTGTAGCACCAGTACAACTTATGTTTCTTGCAGCTTCTGCTACAGCAATTGCTGTTCCTGTCTCAGGGTCAGCCTGAACATAACGCGCATTACAATCAACAGTAAGTGCAAGTCCTTTCTTAGTTCCACGTACAGCAACAACACCCGCATCTGATGGGCGGTTAGTCGTTCTGTTTAACGTTCCAACCATGCTATCATACTGTTCCCAAACCCACTTCTTTGAAGCGATGTTAGGCTGACAGATTAGATCATGAGCAATATTAACGCAATCCTTTAAAGATGGAACTTCTATTGAAGATGGGTCGAACACCATGTTCTCAGCAAACCATGCTGGCTCTTCGTATTCTCTTGTGTATTGAGGAGCTCCCCCTCCAAGAACTAATGGCGAAGCAGCAACTTCAGCAACGATTTCTCCATTCACAAAGAATCTGATATCATCACCCTCTGTTATTTCTCCAATATGCTCTGCGTGGAGATCCCACTTAGCAAAAATATCTTCTACAATCTGTTCCTTACCCTTCTCTACTACCACAAGCATTCTTTCTTGTGACTCAGAAAGTAAAATCTCAAACGGCTCCATATCCGCTTGACGAAGAGGGACTCTATCAAGGTGAATGTCCATCCCCACCTCTCCAGCTGCACTCATCTCAGAAGTAGAGCACGTGATACCAGCAGCACCCATATCCTGCATACCAACAACAGCGTCAGTCTTTGCAAGTTCAAGCGTAGCCTCAAGAAGTAGTTTTTCCTGGAATGGATCTCCTACCTGAACAGATGGTAAATCATCTGCGCTATCCTCAGTTATATCTTTTGAAGCAAATGACGCTCCCTGAATTCCGTCCTTACCAGTGTCAGAACCTACAATGTATACTGGGTTCCCAGGCCCCTTAGCAGTAGCTGAAATAATCTCATCTACATTTAGAATACCTGCAGACATCGCGTTTACAAGTGGATTCACTTGGTAGCACTCATCAAAGAACACCTCGCCTCCAACAACTGGAATTCCAAAGCTGTTTCCGTAATCACCAATTCCCTTTACAACACCCTCTAGGTGCCATTTAGTTTTAGGATTATCAGGATCGCCAAACCTCAAACTATTCAATTGAGCAATAGGTCTTGCTCCCATAGTAAAGATGTCTCTATTAATTCCACCTACACCTGTTGCCGCACCTTGGTAAGGTTCAATAGCAGAAGGGTGGTTGTGTGATTCAATCTTAAATGCACAACCTAGTCCATCACCAATATCAACAATTCCGGCATTCTCCTCACCCGCCTTTACAAGCATGTGATCACCCTCCTTAGGAAGAGTCTTTAGCCACTTAATTGAATTCTTGTACGAACAGTGTTCACTCCACATAACAGAGTAGATACACATCTCCGTAAAATTGGGAGTTCTACCCATAATTTCTTTAATCTGAGCGAACTCTTCAGCTGTCAAGCCCATCTCTTGAGCTTGTTCCAATGTTGCAGGTTTTTGCGATGCCTTCATTTGAGCAAATTAATGCGATTAGTTTCAGCCGGTAAAGGTAGCAATGCTGACTTAGGACACACGCGTTTATCGCACTAACTTTCGCACATGAGAGCAGTTATTCAGAGGGTAAGTTTTGCTGAGGTAAAAGTTGATGATAAAATCATAGGCCAAATCGATCTCGGACTCCTTGTTTTACTTGGAATTGAGGATGCCGATGACGCCTCAGACATTGAGTGGTTAGCAAAGAAAATATTAGCCCTAAGAATATTTTCTGATGAAGACGATAAGATGAATTGTGATTTAGGAGATGTAAATGGAGGCTTATTAGTAGTAAGTCAATTCACATTACACGCCTCAACAAAGAAAGGAACGAGGCCATCATTCATAAAAGCAGCTAAACCTGAGAAGGCAATACCTATGTATGAGGATTTTATCTCCAAATGCGAAGAATTATTGGGAAAGAAAGTAGAAACTGGAAAGTTTGGCGCAATGATGGACGTCGAATTAATCAACGACGGTCCAGTTACCATCATAATTGACACTAAGAATAAAGACTAGCCTACTAGCGAAGTGAGCTAGGAATCTCGCACACTGGAATGGGGTTCATCTTATGCTGATTGATTTTATTGAGCTTTGAATAAATCTCGTACACCTCTTTTTCACGGCCCGCTAATGTCGAGGGGTCACCGTTAAATGACATAGCTTGTTCAAGTTCAGGATATGACGCGCCAATTTGGTCTTCATCATTTCTACTATCACCCCACAGCCCATCTGTAGGCGCAGCATTTAAGATTGATTGAGGCAGAGCGAGGTAAGCGCCCAACAAGAAAACTTCAGATTTTACCAAATCTGCAATAGGGCTAATATCTACTCCACCATCTCCGTACTTGGTGAAAAACCCGACTCCAAAATCCTCAATTTTATTTCCAGTCCCGACAACTAAGGCTCCTCTTTCTTGCGCTAGGGCATAAAGCGTACTCATCCTTAATCTAGCCCTGGTGTTAGCTAGTGCCAAACCATTTGACTTATCCTTTACAGCAGGCAATGAGCTTTTCAGGGCATCGTAAACTCCTGTAAGATCCACATGAATAGATGATATATTTATATATGTAGAACACAATTTTTGAATAAGCTCGCTCGATCTCTCAACTTCAGATGAAGCTTGATGAATGGGCATATTAACTATGAAAGTAGGCCTTCCTGTTTGGGCGCAAAGTGTAGCAGTGACAGCAGAATCAATCCCACCAGAAACTCCCACTACATATGCTTCAACTCCTGAATTATCCGAATAAGCATCAAGCCATCGAATAATATGATCTGCTACATAAGTTGCATTAAAACTCATGCCAGCAAGTTAGAATATTACGCCTAGTACTAGCTCAATTGCGTTGTCATTTCCTTTAATAGGCCCCATGCTTAGAACGCCATCTTGAGTAACTGGGATTCCATCGCCATCAACTTTCACCTGCTCTAAATTCTTATAGGTATTGATGAAGCTAACGTTGTAGTTCACGCCTATAACAAGTGACGATGTTCCTCCAAGAGATCTTTCAACGCCTCCTCCAACAATCATAGCTGAACGGAAGAGTCTGATATCGTTTTGGACTTCTACATCATCAAAAGATGGAGTTTCTACGCCTGAGCCTAATGCAGCCCAAACAGCATCCGTTTCTTCAGAAGTCTGTAACCAACTGTTATTTCTTGCCTCTTTAGCGTTAGCTCTGATGTTTAGACCAAGTCCTAGACCAAACCTTCCATAAATCGTTGAATACCCTATTTCCTTTGTCCTCATCTTGAAAGTTAGAGGCACCTCAACATATTTCAGAGAGTAATCTCTATCAGTAGTCATCAAAAACTGTGATTCAGTAGGGTTAGGAACTAAGTAATTAATTCGTCCGCCTGTTTGAAAGATGTGAACACCTGTGCTGAAGGCATAATTTTCATTCATCATTATGTCAGCCATGAACTCAAAACCAAAATTCAATTTACTCCCCATAGACACATGGTCGTAATCAGTAGATTTCATCCAACTTACATTTGGAGTAAGCGAAAGCCCTAATTTCACGTCCTGAGCATTTGCTGATTGTGAAAATAAGCAAGAAAAAACGGCCAAAATTAAAATTGGCGCAATGGTATTTAGATAGGTTCGCATAAGTGTTATCATCTTTGCGTTAGTTAAAGTAAAATTAATGGTATTCATCATGGTTACAAGCAGATTTCGTACCACTTTATTGAGAAGTCAATTGTTGACAATGTTTGCAGTTGTATTTGCCGGATGTTATGGCGATTCATGGCATATAGACCCCGACACTGTTGAACTTGGAAGAAAATTTGAGTTGAGACCATTCTATGATCATGTAAGAGATTTGCCAGATTCTGACAGCGCGGCAGTAGAGAAGCTTGTAAATGTTTATGGTGAGTTTTGGGTTGATTACTCTGAAAACATTCTAGGTTTTGGTGCATTTGATTCACCTGAATCAGTCCACAACATGAGATGTTATTTAAACGACACGATTACCCTTAACATTAGAGAAGCAATTGATACTACTTCTGGAAGTCCTGAAAAACTTGCTGAATTTTCTAAAGATATCGAAGACGGATTCAAGAGACTTCATGCCCTTGCTCCAACTGAACCAATTCCAGATATAATCCTTATGACATCGGGATATAATTGGGGAGTGTATCCACGCCCACGAGAAAACTATGTTGCTGTGGGACTTGAACATTTCATTGGCCATGATCATCCAATTCTAAACACTCTTCCTCCTAGACTTTTCCCAGAATACAGAAAGCTAAGAATGCACCCAGACTTAATGACAGTAAACGTGTTCAGAGGATGGGTTCAAGTAAACTTTCAAGATAGAATTTTTGGCACAAAACTCATAGACGAAGTATTATATATGGGTAAGGTTCTTTGGCTTGTAGATAAATGTATGCCCGATTTGCATAAGCATCTTCTAATGGACTGGACACCAAACGAACTTGCTTGGGCTGAGGCTAACGAAGAAAATATTTGGATTGAACTTCAACCTGCAGATATATTATTTGAGTCAAACAGAACCATCTACTCAAGATGGCTTACTGAGGGGCCTTTCACAAGAGCAGGTGCTATCCCACAAGAAAGCCCAGATAGACTTGGCGTTTGGATGGGTTATCAAATAGTGGATGATTATATGAACGCGAATCCAGAAACTACAGTTGACGAGCTTTTTAACACAACTAAACACACACCTTTTCTTAAAACTTACAGACCGTAATTATGGCTAAGAATAAAATCGAAATTGAAGTGACTACTGACGAAAATCACGTCCCAACTGGTATTAGCTGGACAGCGAAAAACGAGAAAATCAAGGGACGAACTGCAAAGGCAATGTCACTTATTCTTTGGGATGAAGAAAACACCGCTTCAATGAACATGGACCTTTGGACTAAGGACATGAATGTCGACGAAATGCGTCATTTTGTTTGCCAAAGCATGATGCTTCTAGCAGACACTTACGAAAGGTCTACAAATGACAAGGCTCATGCTGAAGCCGTTAGAGGCTTTACAAAGGAGCTTGCAAAAAGAGTGGGGGTACTAGAAGAGTAAATTAGTCTGCTCAAAGAAATTTAGCAATTCTTCCCTTCCTTCAGATGTCTCGGAAGAGGTAATAAACACAGGCGGCATTTTATGCCACTGCTTAAGCATCACATCTTCATACTTGCTTTGAAAGCTAGCTCTTTCACTTTTATTCAGCTTATCAACTTTAGTAAAGACTAGCACGAATGGCAATCCATTTTGTCCTAAGTAGGACATAAATTCTAAATCAACTTTCTGAGGGGTAAGCCTACTGTCCACAAGCATCATAATGCACATTAAACTTCTTCTACCCTCAAGAAACTGCTTGGTTGTCCTCTCCCACTTCACTCTTTCTGATTTACTGATTTTAGCATAGCCAAATCCTGGGAGATCCGTCAAATACCAAGAAGCATCTTCTTTAGATTTCTTGTCTGGAGCGTTTATTTCAAAATGATTAATTAACTGGGTTTTTCCTGGAGTACTGGAAATCTTAGCCATTTTCTGCCTTCCAACAATCATATTGATTAGAGACGACTTCCCAACATTTGATCTGCCAATAAATGCATATTCAGCCTTATCCATTGGAGGACATTCGCGCGGATGAGCACTACTCTTCACAAATGATACAGAATTAATTTCCATGACTGGAATTTTTAGCTTTTAGAAATGCCCCTTGCATCATACCACTTTTCTAAAACAACATTAAACTCCTCTGGATGCTCCATCATAGGTGCATGACCACATTTGTCTATCCAAAACAAATCTGAATCTGGAAGTTTTGCATGGAAAAGCTCAGCAACGTCTGGAGGAGTAACGATGTCATTTCTACCCCAAATCACACAAGCTGGAATATCCATATTAGGCAGATCATCTTCCATGTTATGCCTAATTGCTGATTTAGCAATCGATAGAATTCGAAGAATTTTATTCCTGTCATTTACAGCCTCAAAGCACTCTTCAACCAATTCATCAGTTGCGTGTTTGGGATCGTGAAAAGTAACCGCAACTTTATTTCGGATATACTCCTTGTCCTCTCTTCGTGGAAATGAATTACCAAAAGCATTTTCATACAATCCGCTACTAGCAGTCAAGGTTAAAGAGGCTACTCTTTCTAAGTGGTTTTTAGTAAAGATCAGGCCAACATGACCGCCTAAGCTATTACCAAGTAAGTGGACTTTTTCTAAAGCCAAATGATCAACAAATCCTTTGATGTGATTAGCTATTTCTTTAGCTGAAGTCTTTCTTAATGGCAACTCATAAATAGGAAGCATAGGAGTAAGAACTCTAAATCTTTTGCTAAAATGAGAACGCACTGAATTAAAATTACTTAGCGCTCCAAACAAACCATGAAGGATCACAAGCGGTTCGCCCGTTCCTTCATCCAGGTATCTAAATCCATTTGATTCTATTACAGCTGATTCCATTAGATCACTTTTATGGGTGCCAAAATACCGCAGATATATCAATTCAACGACTTTACGTTGTTCACATTCATTGTTGATATCGTGTTAATTCAGAAAAATATCATTTTTCTAAAACCCTTTAAAACCCTTGGTATTCGTGGGTTTCTAACTTTTTAATGTTAAACACTTTTCCACAATGTGGTAGAAAGTGTCAAATCGTGGGAATATGTGGTAAATCTTAACTAATTTTGAATTTACAACTCATGTCTATTGACTATGCTGAATCTACTAGGAGAACATAACTGCAAAATCGACGCTAAAGGGCGTTTGATGTTCCCTGCTCGTCTTCGTAGACAGCTGGAACAAGTCCTGCATCATGGTCTAGTGATCAATAGAGACATTTTTGAGAACTGCCTTGTTTTATACCCTAAACCGGAATGGGACAAAGTGAATGCTGAAATGACTCAACTAAGCAGATACAATAGAAAGCACCAGATTTTCCAAAGAAAGTTTATGAAGGGAGCAACGCTTGTTGACCTAGATTCTTCAGGTAGGTTAAATGTTCCAACTCAGCTTTTAGAGCATGCTGGTATTGATCTATCTAAAGGCAATGAAGTAATTGTCTCTGGATTAGGAGAAAAGGTGGAAATCTGGACACCTGAGTCTTACAACGCTCAAGTCCTTAACGATGAAGATGACTTCGATTTTGGCAATCTAGCTGAAGATGTTCGAAAAGATATCGACCCCAATCTCACAATGTAATGTCTAACACCACCTACCACGTCCCGGTATTGCTAAAGGCTTCAGTTGAGGCTCTAAACCTGGGCGACGGCGGGGGCAATTGGATGGACGCAACCTTTGGAGGCGGAGGTCATAGCAGAGTGATTGTTAGTAAGCTAAGCAAGGAAGGCATGCTATACGGATTCGACCAGGACCCAGACGCTCTCTTAAATAAAATAGACGACTCTCGATTCACTTTAGTAGAAGCAAACTTCAGATATGCTAAGCAGTTTTTAGGGCTTCACGGTGTAAAAGAGCTTAGTGGAGTGCTGGCTGACTTAGGTGTGTCTTCACATCAATTTGACACAGCTGAAAGAGGGTTTTCACTAAGAATGGATGGACCTCTAGACATGAGGATGAATCCTGATACAGGATTATCTGCAGCTGAATTAATACAAGAATCTACTTGGGAAGAATTAATGGTGATTTTGCGAAAGTACGGGGAAGTGAACAGGCCCGACAAACTTGCTAGAGCCATTAAAGCCGCTTCAAATGATTCTCCTATAAATACTACTTCAGACCTAATAAAGGTGCTCAGTAAATCAGCACCTGGCGATCGTGAAAACAAGTATTACGCACAAGTATTTCAAGCCTTAAGGATTGAAGTAAACGACGAGCTTGCTGCGCTAAGAGAATTGTTGGAAGCTGCAACATCTCTAATCAAGCCTGGTGGGAGATTAGCAATAATCTCCTACCACAGCTTGGAAGATAGACTTGTAAAGCACTTTATGAGGTCTGGAAATTTCGAGGATAAAGTAGAGAAAGATATTAAGGGTATGACCCTAGCTCCTTTCAAACAAGTAGTAAGAAAGGCTATTGTAGCAACTCCTGAAGAGGTTCTTAAAAACCCAAGAGCAAGATCCGCAAGGCTAAGAATTGCTGAGCGCACCACATTCAATCATTCTGCAAAATGAAGTGGTTTAAAAAGAATAAAGAAGAGCCATCAAAAGGTGGAAACAGAAAACTATCTGAAGAACAAAAGTCTGCTCGAGAAGAAGCGAAAAAACTAGCTGAAAAAGCAGCTGAAGATGCTAAAGCTGCCGCTGCAGAAAAAGCCCAAAAGGCAAGAGACAAAGCAACTAGATCATCTGCTGAAAACAGAGCTAAAGTTGTTAAAGAACAAGCTAAAAAAGACAAAGAAACCAACTCGACTGGCAAGATTGTTAGAGATATAATCAGCGGAAGATTTCTAACAGAAGAGGGAATGCTAGAGCACATTCCTTATTTGTTTTTTGTATGCGTTCTTTTCCTAATCAACATAAGCCTTGGTTATGTTTTCGAAAATGTTGGAAGAGATAAAGCGAAAACTAAAAGGCAACTAGAAGAAGTAAACTCAGAGTATAAGACTCTTATGTCTGACCTCGAAGCAAGGCTTCAACAGAGCAGAGTGGAAACTGCTACAAAAGATTTGGGCTTAGACTTAATACAGCCTAATAAGCAACCATTTCTATTAGAAGAAAACGCAGATGAGTAATACGTGGAAAATAAGCACAGGGAGATACTGGCTCATATTCATTGTGATGCTCATTGTTGCTTCTGGGATTTTTTACCGAATCATTAAAATTCAGTTTTTTGAAGAACAGGAAAATTGGAAGGGCAAGGGTGCAGATTATTCTGAAAACCTTAAAACTATTGTACCTTCCAGAGGCCAAATCCTTGCCGCAGACGGATCTCTTCTCGCGATAAGTGTTCCTGTTTACGATATGAACTGGGATAGCCAGAGCGAAGGAATTAACTGGAGCAATTTCGATAGCAATAAAATTGAAATCTGCAAAGAACTTTCAAGGGTTCTTGGCAAAAGTGCAGACTACTACAAGGGGTTATTTGATAGCGCAAGACAAACTAATAGTAGATACAAGTTATTTGGCAGAGATATTCCGTACACTAAATATAAAGACCTGAAGGACATTGTATTTATTAAAGAGGGACGCTTTAATAGTGGGTTTGTCTTTAACAGAAAAGAAACTAGGAAGAAGCCATTTGAGCATTTAGCTGGTAGAACAATTGGTATTGATAGAGAAAGTCACAGAGTTGGAATAGAGCTTGCTTGGAATCAAGAACTTTCTGGTGTTGAAGGGATACAGGCTCAATACAGAATTCATGGAGGAGATTGGTTGCCCAAGGCAAATGAGTACATCACTGAGCCTCAGGATGGAGTTGATATAGTTACAACCATTGATATGCACCTACAAGACGTTGCAACTTCATCACTGAAGAAACAACTTGAGAAGCATGATGCTGCATGGGGAATAGTTGTCCTAATGGAAGTGGAAACTGGATATGTAAGAGCTATCTCAAATCTTACTCGCCATAAAAATTCCAAATATTATGAGTCTTTTAACCATGCAATAGGAAGTGCTGTTGAACCTGGGTCGACTTTTAAGTTAGCGTCACTAATGACCTGTCTTGAAGCAGGAAAACTAACATTAACCGACAGCATTGATACTGGTAATGGGATTGAGTATTTCCATGGAAAACCCATGAGGGACTCAAATTGGGATCAAGGTGGTCACGGGAAAATTTCTATTAAAGATGTATTCACAATGTCTTCAAACATTGGATCTGCTCTTGCAGTTAAACAGAGTTTTAGCATTGAGCCACAGAAGTTTTTAGATGGCCTTCAAAATATTGGAATCACAAATCCACTTAGCATTAGTCTTGTTGGAGAAGGGCAACCACAAGTGTATAAATCTGTGGGCGATGGCGCTTGGTCAGGTATTTCTCTTACACAAATGGCCATTGGTTATGAGGTAACCCAAACTCCCCTTCAAACCCTAGCTCTTTACTCTGCAGTTGCTAATAATGGCACAATGATGAAGCCAGTATTTGTAACGGAAACCAGAAAAAATGGCGAGACTGTAGAATTGTTTAGCCCTGAAGTAATAAATGAAAGGATATGTAAAGCAAGCACATTAAAAGACTGCAAAGCCATGCTTGAAAGCGTATGCATACCTGAAGGAGAAGGAACAGCCGCTAGGATTTTCAAAAACAGCCCGTACACAGTCGCTGGGAAAACTGGCACGTGTAAAATCGCACACAATGGTAGTTATGAAAATGGAAGATACAGGGCCTCTTTTGCAGGATACTTCCCTGCTGAAGACCCTATTTACTCTTGTATAGTTGTAATCTCTGACACTAAGAGTGGATCATACTATGGAAGTACAATTGCAGCGCCAGTGTTCAGAGATCTTGCAGATCTAATTTATGCTACAGACTCAAAATTCCACACTATTCAAGATTCACCTCTTTTAGCAGAGGAACTCCAACACCTTCCAACTGCTAACGACGGAGAGAGAAGCGAGATGATATACCTGTATGAAACTCTGGGCATTCCATATGAGGACAAATCGGACGAGAAAGATTGGATTCAGGTTTCAACAGGTAAAGAAAAAGTCAGCCTTACTTCTAGGACAATAGAGAGGCATAAGATGCCCAACGTAAAAGGTATGGGACTCAAGGACGCATTATACCTTCTAGAAAATGCTGGGGTAAGGGTTTACTACGAAGGAAATGGTGTTGTAAAAAGCCAAAGTGTTAGACCCGGATCTTCCCTAACACCACAATCAACCATCAAACTTATACTGTCATGAAACTACTGAAAGATCTACTATATGACGTAAGGATTGAGGAAGTGTTTGGCACTACTCATACAGCGGTAGAAAGCATCAGTACAGATTCGCGTGCTTGTAAATCCATGGGGTTATTTGTCGCATTAAAAGGCACTCAAGTAGATGGACATGACTACATAGCTTCAGCATTAGCTAACGGGACTACCACGATTGTATGTGAAAAAATTCCTGAAGGAGCAGACTCTATTGAGGGCACAACTTTCATTAAAGTAAAAAACAGCTCAGAGGCTCTAGGCCACATCGCTTCAGCATACTACGACCACCCAACTCGCGAGATGAAAGTCGTGGCGGTAACTGGCACAAACGGAAAAACAACTACTGTAACTCTCCTGCACAAGCTATTCAGAATCATGGATAGGAAGGCTGGACTAATAGGCACAGTTGAGAACAGAATTAATGATAAGATAGTTGAATCAACTCACACTACGCCTGATGCTATCTCAATTCAGAAGCTATTTAGAGAAATGGCTGACGAGGGTTGTAAGTTCTGTTTCATTGAGGCAAGCTCACATGCTATAGACCAAAACCGACTCGCAGGCACTTCTATTCAGGGGGCAGTATTTACAAACATCACTCACGATCATTTGGACTACCATCTGACGTTTGATAACTACATCTCAGCTAAGAAGAAACTTTTTGACAACCTTTCTTCATCAGCCTTTGCCCTAGTCAATTCAGACGACACTCACGCTGAAGACATTGTAGACAATTGTAAAGCGCGAGTAATCACATATGGCATTCATTCATTTGCAGATGAAAAGGGTAGAATTGTAGAGAATCAATTACAAGGTCTACACCTTCACATCAACGGAAAAGATTTATACTCTCGACTAGTAGGTGGATTCAACGCTTCAAATTTGACAGCAGTGTTTAGCGTTGCTAAAAATCTAGGCTTCGACCCGCTTACTGTACTAACTTCTATGTCGCTTCTTACTCCTCCTCCAGGAAGGTTTGAGCTTGTAGAAAGTCCCGATGGGATAACAGCAATTGTAGATTACGCGCATACACCAGACGCATTAGAAAACATGCTGAATACTATTTCAGCATTTAGAACTGGTGGCGAAAGACTGATTACAGTAATAGGTTGTGGAGGAGATAGAGATAAATCTAAAAGACCTGTGATGGCAAGGGTAGCCGCAACAGGGTCTGATAGAGTATTTCTAACATCAGACAACCCCAGAACTGAAGACCCACAGCAAATTATCAATGAGATGCAAGCTGGTCTAGATCCGATAAACAAGAGGAAATGTCTATCAATCTCAGACCGTCGTGAGGCGATCAGAGCAGCTGCAGCCTTTGCTGAAACAGGAGATATAGTACTTGTTGCAGGAAAGGGGCACGAAACATACCAAGATATTAATGGCGTTAAGCACGATTTCGACGACAGAGTGGTTCTTAAGGAAGCTTTTTCACCGACGAATTAAAAACCAATGTTGTACCATCTTTTTACATATCTAGATCAGACATACAATCTCTCAGGTGCAGGGCTTTTCCAGTTCATCACCTTCAGAGCTGCCATGAGTCTTATCACATCTCTTTTCATTGGAATTGCCTTTGGAAGAAGGATTATTGACTGGCTTCAGATGAAACAAGTTGGAGAGATTGTAAGAGATCTAGGTCTTCAAGGCCAAATTGAAAAGAAAGGCACCCCTACCATGGGTGGCATTATCATTTTATCAGCAATCCTTATCCCCACTATTCTATTTGCTGATTTGACGAGTGTGTATACTCATATGATGTTAATTGTTACAGTTTGGCTTGGAACAATTGGATTTATTGATGATTACATTAAGACATACAAGAAAAATAAAGAAGGTCTAGCGGGTAGGTTTAAAATTATAGGCCAAGTAGGAGTAGGTCTAATTATTGGTTCAATCATGATGTGGCACCCTGATATAACTATCAAAGAAATCGGGAGTGACGGCTCTCTAACTTTGGATGCACTTAGATCAACAGAAACGACCATACCTTTTTTAAAGGGTAACACCTTTGATTACGCATGGGTACTAGAGTGTATTCAAAGCATTTACAATTACTTCAACCCAAATTTCTATACAGATTTAAGCTTTCTCGTATGGATTGTCTTTATCCCAATGGTGATCCTTATCGTAACGGCTGTTTCAAATGGAGCTAACCTAACTGACGGTTTAGACGGCCTAGCTACTGGCACATCTGCAATTATCGGCATCACGTTGGCAATACTTGCATACGTTAGTTCTAACACAGTAATCGCAGAATACCTGGGCATTATGTACATCCCCGGCTCACAAGAACTCGTTGTCTTCATTTCAGCATTTGTGGGTGCATGCATCGCATTCCTTTGGTATAACTCATATCCTGCTCAAGTCTTTATGGGAGACACGGGTTCACTTGCATTGGGCGGAATCATCGCTGCATTTGCAATCGCAATCAGAAAGGAATTACTCATCCCTGTTCTATGCGGAATCTTCTTAATAGAGAATCTAAGCGTGGTTATGCAGGTCACCTATTTCAAGTACACAAAAAAGAAATACGGAGAGGGCAGAAGAATCTTTTTAATGTCTCCACTTCACCATCACTACCAGAAGAAGAATATGCACGAATCTAAGATCACAGCAAGGTTTTGGATTGTAGGAATTCTACTTGCTGTAATCACAATCGTAACACTAAAGGTTAGATAATTTTTATGTCTAAAAGCATTATCATATTAGGCGCTGGAGAAAGCGGAGTAGGTGCAGCTAAGCTATCACTCGCTCTGGGCTACACGCCATTTGTGAGCGATGCTGGACAAGGGAAGGCCACCTTTTTAGGTGAGCTTGAAGCTGATGGTGTTGAGTATGAGGTTGGTGGGCATAATATGGGGGGTTGGCCTGAAGTGGGAGAAGGAAGTTTAGTGGTAAAAAGCCCGGGAATACCAGAGACTGCAAGCATAGTTAGCGAGGTGAAAGCAAGGGGAGCCGAGGTGATCAGTGAGATAGAATTCGCCAGCAGGAATTACGATGGGAAAGTAGTTGCAATCACGGGAGCAAACGGCAAGACAACAACTACCTCTTTAATCTATAAGCTATTAGTTGACGGCGGAGTTAAAACTGCTTGCGTAGGGAATATCGGAACGAGCTGGGCAAGGGATTTGAGCTACAGGATAGTAAGTGGAGACTCTGCTGAAGTGGTGGTGGTTGAGGCGAGTAGCTTCCAGCTCGATGGTACTTCAACCTTTAAACCTGATGTAGCTGTTCTTCTGAATATCACACCAGATCATTTGGACAGATATGAGTACTCTTTAGAAAAATACGCTCAGAGCAAATGGAGAATTACCGCATCCCAAACCTCTAATGACTTCCTCGTTTACAACTCAGATGACGAGGTAATAAATGGACTTATTAAATCAACTGGCACGGATGCTAAACTCATTCCTGTTTCAGCTGAAAAGGCATTAATGGACGGCGGCGAAGGAGCTGGCCTAAATCCAGAAAATAAAAAAGAATTTTTAATACATACACAAAACATAAAACCTTTTACCATGACAATACAAGAATTGGCTTTACAAGGCAAGCACAACTTGTTCAACTCTATGGCTGCTGGTGTTACCGGCCGCATTTTAGAACTACGCAATGAAGGAATTCGCGAGTCACTCACCAACTTTGAAGGGATTGAGCACAGACTGGAATACGTTGCAGACGTTAACGGAATTAGATTTATTAATGACAGCAAGGCTACCAATGTAAATAGTGTATGGTATGCACTTGAATGCATGGACAAGCCACTTATTTGGATTGTTGGCGGCATCGATAAAGGCAACGATTACCGCGACTTGATTCCTCTGGTTAAGGACAAGGTTAAGCACATGATCTGCCTTGGAAAGGATAATAAGAAATTAATTGACACTTTCTCTGAGTACGTAGAGTCTGTACACATAGCAGGGTCAGCTGAAGAGGCTGTTCAAACTAGCTACGACCTAGGAATGCCTTTTGATACTGTTCTACTTTCACCTGCCTGCGCAAGCTTCGATCTATTTGGAAGCTACGAGGAAAGAGGAAATAAATTTAAACAAGCTGTACGCGGACTATAATGTCTAACTGGGCAGGAGTAATAAGAAAACGCCTTGAAGGAGACAAGGTGATTTGGATGGTAACGCTGATTTTAAGCGTTTGGTCCCTCCTGTCAGTATACGGTTCTATTTCTTCTCTTGCATATAAGGCTGGGGGCAACTTCTGGAAGTTCCTCACTAAACAAGGAATACTCCTTTTAGCAGGCTTTGCCCTAATCTACATTGTCCACAGAATCAACTACAAGTATTTCGCACGACTAGCAACTTTTGTGTATGTCGTCGCAGTCGTCGCATTAATACTTACTCTTCTTGTAGGACCTGAAATCAATGATGCAAAACGTTGGCTTGAAATTCCCTTCGTGGGACTGACTCTCCAAACCTCAGACCTTGCTAAAGTTGCTCTCGTCATGTGGGTAGCAAAGGAATTGCATTTCAGACATGAGGCTCTAGGGTCCAAAATGAATTCATTTGACTTCATAAGCAATTTCCTGCCCATCATTGCAGGCATAGGCCTAGTCTGCGGACTAATTATGCCAGCCGATCTGAGTACCGCCTTGTTATTGGGATCAGTATGTATGGGCATGCTTTTAGTTGGTGGACTTCACTGGCAATACATTCTAACCGTATCAGGAATTGTTTTAACCATGGCAATGCTGTTTTTAAGCATGATACTTTATGCCCCTAGTATGTTTAGCAGAGGTGAAACTTGGCGCAATCGAATTCTTGGCCATACTGAAATGTCAATCAGTGGAGAGGAGCTTGTAACTTCCAATGGTGATTATCAAATTGAGTTAGCCCAAATCGCCATTTACAACGGTGGTCTTCTACCTTCAGGACCAGGGACTAGTGACTCTCGAAACTTCCTACCCCACCCGTATTCAGATATGATCTATGCGTTTATTATTGAGGAATGGGGCGCAATAATTGGAGGTCTAGGACTGTTACTTATGTACTTGATTTTACTCTATAGAACTATAATTACAGCAAAGATTTGCGGGCGACCCTTTGGTAGCACATTAGCCATGGGCCTAGGATTAATGATAACCATACAAGCCCTCATCAACATGGCAGTTTCTGTTAGGCTTTTCCCAACAACAGGGCAGCCACTACCACTTGTGAGTTTTGGTGGAACATCCATATTATTCACCTGTCTATCAATAGGAATAATTATATCAGTTAGTAGATCACCTCTGATAAATTCAAAGTAAAGATAGAGATGGCTAAACTTGAACGAGTTGTAATTTCAGGGGGCGGAACAGGAGGCCATATCCATCCAGCTCTAGCGATAGCTGACGAGATAAAATCCCGCTATCCAAATTGCAGTATAAATTTTGTGGGAGCAAAAGGCCGAATGGAAATGACAAAGGTTCCATCAGCAGGTTACGAAATTGAGGGACTATGGATTAGCGGAATAGAGAGAAAGCTTACTTCTCTTAAAAACTTGAGCTTTCCATTAAAGCTCCTTTCTTCTCTTTTTAAAGCTGGAAGATTATTAAGAAAACACAAACCTCAAATAGCAATAGGCGTAGGAGGATTTGCAAGTGGACCTCTTTTATATAGGGCTTCTAAAAAAGGAATCCCCACTCTTATTCAAGAGCAAAATTCATTTCCAGGAATTACAAATCGCATCCTCGCTAATAAAGTGCAGAAAGTGTGCGCCGGCTTTCCTGGAATAGAAAGGTGGTTCCCTGCTGATAAAATCATTAAAACAGGAAATCCCCTGAGATCTTCAGTTTTAAAAATCCTTTCTGGAGGAGATAAAACGAAAGCAATTGAGCATTTCAAACTCAAAGGCGATAAGAAAGTTGTGTTCATAATGGGAGGCAGCCTTGGTGCTACATCCATGAATTCTGCAGTTAAAAAAATAGTTGAGAGCTTTATTAAAAACGGACAGGCAGATTATTCAATTTTATGGCAATGTGGAGAGCGTTATTATAAAGAGTGCTCGAATTGGCTTAGTGACTTGTCTGCTGACAATCCATGGCTATCTGGTTCAGTAAAATGCATGGGATTTATCGACAAAATGGATCTAGCTTATACTGCGGCTGATGCAATTGGCAGCAGAGCTGGAGCAATGAGCATATCTGAACTCGCACTAGTTGCAAAACCAACTATTTTAATACCATCGCCTCACGTATCTGAAGATCATCAAACTAAAAATGCAATGTCTCTCGTTGAAAGAGACGCTGCAATTATGTTAAGCGACAAGGAGGTTGTAAAAGAGCTTGGATCAGTTCTAATAAAACTTTTAAACGATGAAGAAAAATCAAAAGAAATGTGCAATGCGCTTCGCGACTCTGCTAAAGCTGATGCCTGCAAACTCATCGTTGACGAAGTAGAAAAACTAGTATCATGAATTTCAAGGCCGCTTACTTTTTAGGTGTGGGCGGAGCTGGCATGAGCTCAATTGCTAGATACCTTAAAAGAGAAGGCCTTGTTGTTAAGGGCTACGATAAAACTGCCACTAAACTAACTCGTGAATTAGAGCAGGAAGGCATAGATGTCAATTTGTGCGACAGTGTCGAACAAATTCCGGAGGACATTCTCTCACTTACCACAGAAGAACTTTTAATAGTAATCACCCCTGCAATTCCTGAAGACAACATTCAGCTAAAGNATCTTAAGTCTCTTGGCCACGTNCCTATNAAAAGAGCTGCNCTTCTGGGCGAAATCATTAAGNGCACTAAATCCATAGCCATCTCAGGAACNCATGGAAAAACTTCCACGACAGCAATTTTAGCTCACATTTTANACGGTACAGATTCTGGATGCAATGCATTTCTTGGGGGAATATCTGCAGCAAACAATTCCAACCTTTATTCAAGCCCCAATGCTGAGTGGACAGTTGTTGAAGCTGATGAGTTCGATAGAAGCTTCCACCACCTTCACCCCACTTTAGGCCTTGTAACATCAATTGACCCCGACCACCTAGACGTCTACGGTTCAGTAGAATCCTTTGAAGAAGGATTTAAAATTTTTACTAGCCAAATCTCAGAAAAAGTCCTCATCGCCAGTTCAGTTGACAAGGAGAAAATCGATGGTGAAACCTATGGCACTACCGAGGAATGCGATCACTTCGCTTACAATATAGAGCATCTTGCTGATGGGGTTAAGTGCTCTATTAGTATAAATAAAGGTGAGGAGGTAATTGAAGATGTAAGGCTTCTATTGTTTGGGCTACATAATTTAGAAAATTCTGTAGGAGCTTCAGTATTAGCGTATTACGCAGGTGTAAAATCAGACACAATCAAAACTCAACTTGAGAGTTTTCCTGGAATTTATCGCAGGTTTCAGATCCATGTAAACACTTCTAAGAGAGTATACATTGACGATTATGCTCACCATCCAACTGAGATAAGTAAGACGATAGAGGCGACAAGAGAGCATTTTCCTGGAAGGCACTTAACGGTGATCTTTCAGCCTCATTTGTATTCAAGAACTCAGGATCAGTTAAGCGGATTTGCCCAGGAATTAAATAAAGCTGATAGAGTGATTTTGCTTCCAATTTATCCAGCAAGAGAGCTACCGATACCTGGAGTAAATACACAATTGATACTTAATAACATGTCGAACCCCCACGCTGAAATGTCAACAAAAAATTCCATCTTCGAGAACTTAAAGGCATACTCCATGGATGTTGTTCTCAGTTTAGGTGCAGGTGATATAGACACATTAGTACCAGCAATTAAAGAATTTACAGCCCTGGACGCTTGAAGCGACCATGATTAGAAAAATACTCTCAACACTATTTTGCTTAATCTTCATAGGAGGAATAACTACAGTTGTAGTGCTTTCTTATGACGAGGATGATCAAACAAAAATCACTACGATTAATATTAAAATCGCTGACGAGGAAAACAGCCTGTTCATAAATGAAGCTAGGATTAGATATCACCTCGATGAAAATGGTCCTCTTATTGGGCAGTATGTTAAAGACCTAAATATTTCAGAGTTACACGATTACATAAGTGAAATTCCATTTGTGAGAAAAGCTAATGTTTATGTGTCTCTAAGAGGAGCAATAAACATTGAATTAACCCAAAAGCAACCTCAAGCAAGAGTTCACCCCCCAAATGGTAAGGATTACTACATAGATGAGTTTGGCGAAACCATGCCTCTTGACAATGTTCATTCAGAAAGAGTCCCCGTGATTCATGCAAGAAAATTGGACGAAGCAAAGCTGGGTGTGGAATTTTTAAATGAAGTGGAGGGCGATAGGTTTTGGACTTCTCTCATAGACCAAATCATCATCGAGCCTTCTGGAGACATAACAATCCTACCTAGACTTGGCGCACCAGTTTTCATAGGTTTGAACCAAGATGTTGAAGAACAAAAAAAGAATTTAATCACTTTTTACCGCGAACAGGTGAAGAGTGGAAATTTAAAAAAGTACAGAAAAATTGATTTGAGCTATCAAGATCAAGTCATCGCAACACGTTACGCTCACCTTAATTAATCCCTCCCTCTGCTATGGAACAAGAATTAAAATCAATAGATCCAGAAATCCTCGTAGGCCTCGACATAGGTACTACAAAGATTGCCTGCTTTGTTGGGCAAAGAAACGAACACGGAAAAATCGAAATTCTAGGCTATGGTAAAAGTGAGTCGGTAGGTGTTTCGCGTGGTGTTGTGTCAAATATTGACAGAACAGTACAAAGTATTCAAGCAGCTATTAAAGCAGCTGAAGAAGATTCTGGTGTTGAGATTAAGCTTGTGAATGTGGGGATAGCAGGTCAGCATATCAAGAGCTTACAGCACAGGGGCATGATTACTCGTGAGGATACCGAAGATGAGATTTGTCAGGCGGACATCAAGACTCTTATTGATGATATGAGTAAGCTTGTAATGCCTCCGGGAGCCCAAATCCTGCATGTTCTTCCACAAGAGTTTACTGTGGACAGCGAACCTGGTATTAAAGATCCAGTGGGAATGGCCGGAGTAAGGCTGGAGGCGAACTTCCACATTATAACTGGTGATATTGCAGCAGCAAAAAACATTATCAAATGCATTTCTAAAGCAGGGCTTGAATTAGACCAGCTGGTTCTTGAGCCTCTTGCGTCATCTTCTTCAGTACTTACGGAAGAGGAGAAAGAAGCAGGTGTGGCTCTTGTCGACATTGGCGGTGGAACTACTGATATCGCTATTTTCCAAGACGGAATTATCAGACATACAGCTGTAATTCCATTTGGCGGGAAAGCGATATCGCAAGACATAAGCACAGGGTGTACTATCATGGCTAAGCATGCGGAGAAGTTAAAATGCAAGTTTGGATCAGCTCTTTCTCAAGAGATGAAGGAAAACGAGCTCGTATGCATTCCAGGGCTACAAGGAAGAACTCCTAAGGAAATCAGTTTAAAGAATCTTGCTAGCATCATCGAAGCAAGAATGACTGAAATAATTGAGCACGTTCACTACGAAATCAAAGCATCTGGCATGGGTGATCAGCTTATAGGCGGAATCGTGGTTACAGGCGGTGGATCTCAACTTCGTCATATCACTCAGCTATTCCAATACGTAACTGGCCTCGACTGTAGAGTTGGATACCCTAACGAGCATCTACACGAGCCGCCAACAGACACTAATATCCCATCTTTCTCTACTGGTGTGGGTCTTGTTATACGCGGGTACGAAGACAACCCTGTTAACAGCGACACAAACGATCACATGAAAAAGAAGAAAAAAGAAAGAAATGGATTCATGGACACCTTTGTTTCAAACATTAAAACATGGTTTGAACAAGAAGAACAAGACTACTAGCCCACCTCAAATTAAATCACTATGCAATTTGCTCTACCAAAATCCTCAAACTCTCCTATCAAAGTTATAGGTGTAGGCGGAGGCGGCTCTAACGCCGTAAACACAATGTTTGAACAAGGTATTAAAGGAGTTGATTTCGTTGTTTGCAACACGGATTCTCAAGCCCTTGACGTAAGCCAAGTTCCATTGAAAGTTCAACTAGGTTCAACTCTTACTGCTGGTATGGGTGCAGGGTCTATTCCTGAAGTTGGGAAAAATGCTGCTATAGAAAATCTAGACGATTTAATTGAAATTCTAGGCTCAGATACTAGAATGGTTTTTGTTACTGCCGGTATGGGTGGTGGTACTGGTACAGGTGCTGGACCAGTCATTGCTAAAGCTTGCAAAGAGAAAGGCATTCTTACAGTGGGAATTGTAACAGTTCCTTTCCGCTTTGAGGGTCGTAAAAGAAGTGATCAAGCAAAGGAGGGTTTAGAGAACATGCGCAATGCAGTTGACACTCTTCTTGTTATTAGAAACGATAAGCTTAGAGAGCTTTATGGAAATCAGAGCATATCTAAAGCATTCATCAATGCAGACCAAGTTCTTTGTACTGCAGCTAAGGGCATAGCTGAGGTTATAACTAGAACAGGCCAAATCAATGTCGACATGAACGATGTTCAAACTGTAATGAAAGATGCGGGTAACGCAATCATGGGAGCAGGTTCAGCTTCAGGAGATGGTAGAGCTCAGAAGGCTGTAACACTTGCTCTTGAAAGCCCGCTATTAAACGATAATGACATAACAGGCGCTCGCCAAGTTCTTTTGAATATCACAGTTGGTTCTGATGAAATCCTTATGGATGAAATTATGGAAATCACTGATTACATACAAGAGGCAGCTGGACAAAGCGCTGAGGTTATCTGGGGTTATGCAATTGATGAAGAGCTTACTGAAGATGTATGTGTAACTGTTATTGCTACAGGCTTTGAAGCACACGAAATTTCTACAACTGCTGAGCCTGCTATTCCTAAGAAAATAGTACACAAGCTTGGTGACGAAGCTAAGGAAATCGTTAAGGTTGTAAAGAAGCCTATTTCTTTAGACACTTTAGAAGAAGCTTCTCAAGCTGATCTATTCTCTGAAACAACGTCAGCTACAGAACTAGCACCACAAGCGCCTGCACCAGAGGAAGCTCCTAAAGAAGTCGCAGGGGCAGAGTTTGAAACAGAGGAAAGAATCGTTCATAATCTTGACGATGCTCCAAAAGCAACTATTGAACCTGAGGCTGTATCTGCAGAGGAAAAGCAAAATTCCAGAGATGCTTTCCTTGAGAGACAAAGCCAAGTTAAGAGAACTCTTAACGATGTAAAGATGAAACTTAGACTTCCGGGTAGAATCTCTGATTTAGAAAATGAACCAGCCTACAAGAGAAGAAATGTAAGTCTTGATGAAATCACTCATTCATCTGAATCATCAGTAAGCCACTTTTCTATCAATGAAGAAATTGATGAAAATGGTGAAAGAAAAATTGAACTACGAGACGACAACCCATTTCTACACGATAACGTAGATTAAAAACTAGAAATGTCAACTTTACATTCAAGAATTGTTGGTGGCATCAAGGATGCAATGCGCAATAAGGATAAGATACGCCTAGCTACTCTTAGAGATGCTAAGAGCAAATTCATGTTGGAACAAACTAAAACTGGTTCTACTGATGAGTTAAGTGATGCTGAGGTTATAAAGATTCTAAGCAAACTTCAACGCCAACGACTAGAAACATCTGAAGTTTATAAATCTCAGGGAAGAGAAGACCTGGCTGAAGATGAAATTGCTCAAGCTAAAGTGCTTAGTGAATTTTTACCAAAGGCTCTTACAGAAGATGAAATCAAGGCAAAGGTTGAAGAAATCATTGTCCAACTTGGAGTTTCTAGCATGAGGGATATGGGTAAAGTGATGGGTGTAGCTTCTGCGGAAATGGAAGGGCGTGCTGATGGCAAGGTTATCGCTCAATTTGTAAGAGAGACCTTACTTAGCTAACTACTTTAGGAGCAAACGCAATTCAACACCTGCAAGTGTTGAAGCTATTTCTGTAGTACCTCTTACTCTAGCTCCTCCTCCATCCCAAACATTATCGACCCAATAAGCACTGCCAACTGATCTAGAAAAGAATACGCCCAAGTAATAACCTGGCTTATCCACCTTGGGTGCTTTTTCAATTCCTACTTCAGCCATAATGGGTAGTGACCCCCATCTAGTTCTACCAAGGTAAGCTTCGTAATCACGTGAAGGTTGTTCTGAACCAAGTGGTTCATTGGTATATCCATTTACAAAGGCGTCAGAAGGACTAAATTCTAATCCAATTCCTCCTCCTGCTGTAACAAAAAATCCATTTCCTATCTCAACTCGAGTTTCAGCCATAATGGGAATTCTATAGCATGCTGCTCTGAGTAGTGGAATTGTATCAAGAGTATTGATACCCAAAGTATCATTCCAATAAGCAATTTCAATCTGGTAATTCCTTCGAATCCATTCTATGCCTGTACCGAGTGTCCAACTTTCCTGTAGTCGATGATTGATGCGTACCCCAAAGCTTTGGCCTATAAGTGGAGTCCAAGTACAGGAAAGACCGCTCTCTGTAAAACTATCACCATCGACACCTGCTTCAGCAAATGGAGCATTTACCCTGCCCTGAATAGCGAGCTCCCAACCATAATTAGATGCAATCTGCTGCGCATGAGCCTTTGATGTCAAAGCTCCCACGACAGCTAGAAGCACCATGGCTGCAGTCACAATCAGCATGGTATACCTAAGCCCTTTATTTTCTATAAAAGGCTTCCTATTTTCCGCGTGCAATAAATGATTATGTCTCAAAGCTTCATTAAAGTGTGTACGAGGCACACCAAACTCCTTGTCACTCCTCTCATAAGGGACTCCATCTTTCTTTAGAGATAGCTCAAACCTATCAGCGTGTTCTTCTTCTCTAAAAGTAAACACGTAATACCGGTTATCTGCAGGATGTAAGAAGTAATTAGTCCAACGCATTACCCCTCGATCCACTCAGTTACATATTCTAAAGGCTTCCTGTGACTCTTAGGCCATTCACCCTCAGGATATCCCATATAGAAAAGTCCCAAGCATCTATCATCTCCCTCCAAACCTAAAAATTGTTTCACCTCGTCAGTGTATAAATATCCTGGCGTAGAGTAAAGCGCACCAATTCCGTGGGCGGTGCATGTGAGGTACATGTTTTGGACTGCACAAGCGATTGCCTCCACTTCTTCAATCTCAGGAATTCTGCCATTTGGATCTCTTTCCATAGTAATAGCTATTACAACTGAGCACTTCTCTCCTCTAGCTACAAGTTTGTCGTATTTCTTTTGGCTGAATTTCTTCTCACTCACATAGTTCTTATACCAAAGAGGCATTTGACCCATTATGCTTTTTAATCCACCACCCATGTATACCTTAAAGCGCCATGGCTGAGTCATTCCATGAGTTGGAGCCCATGTGCCATTACGTAAAACTTCCTCAACAACCTCACGATGAACCTTCCTAGAGCTATACTTCTCAGGCGCGATAGTTCTCCTATCTCTGATAAGTTCGTTAGTATCACTTAAATTATGCCTCATATTATTTGTAAAGTTAACCCGACATTTGTCGTATGCATACAATTCTTATCACAGGTGCTGGATCTGGCATAGGAAAAGCCACAGCAATTAGACTTTCTCCAAAGAAAAACACTAGAATTATCCTAGCTGGAAGACGCTTAGAAAAACTGGAAGAAGTTAAATCTGAGCTTGTCAACCCATCAAATCACATCGCTATTTCTGTAGATGTTAGCAAAAAGGACTCATTAACAGACCTACTTGCTAGCGATAAAGCAAATCTGGCAGAACACCCTCTTGTTGCCGTTTTTGCAAATGCAGGAGTAGGCGGACCAAACTTTTTTGGGCCAGGTGACAGGTGGAAGGAAATTATTGACATCAATCTCACTGGAGCCTACAACACATGCATGGCGTCACACCCATGGCTTGTTAAAGCAGGAGAAGCCGGCATAGAATGTAGACATATAGCTATTACTTCAAGTTGCCTTGCAAGGTTTGGCGTACCAGGGCTACCAGCATATATCAGCTCTAAAACTGCAATAATGGGACTTGTACGAGGACTAGCAGTTGAGTGGTCTCAAAGTGGAATCTATGTTAACGCTATCGCTCCTGGATGGGTTGACACAGAAATGGCTAAAGAAAGCATACAAAGCCAGGCAGATATTTTAGACATGAGCTACGAGGATATGCTAAAAGAAGTATGCTCTGTTCTTCCTACTGGACGTATGAGTAAGCCAAATGAAATCGCTGCTCTCGTTGAATTCCTTTTCTCTAACGCACAAAGATCTATTGTTGGCACAACCATCGACATCAACAACGGAAGTTGGATGGGATAAATCTTAATTTTTTTTGAGTCTTTTTAAA
>NZRP01000048.1 GCA_002693775.1 Crocinitomicaceae bacterium
AGTCTAAAGCCCATGGAGGTGTAATTACAGCTTTAACTCCTTTGAGTGAAGTTCTAACAAGCCCACAATAATCCTTAACCCTAAATCCTTCTTCACCGCAGTTTTGAAGCCATGATTGACTATAAAAAGGACTGTTGTTTGAAGGAGTCATCCCCCGATGCTACGTCTTACAGCTTCGAATTCAGGCTCACCTCTGAATATGTCTTGGCCTAGTGCTAACAATTCTAATGCTGCAGGTCTGTCAATATTAGCAAGCATTTCAACATTGTAAATAATAGCTGAGTGTAGTAATTCTGTTTGGACTTCTCTCAACCCACGACCGCCAAACTCGATAATAAGGTTTCTCGCCTTTTCATATGTCTCTTCAGCTTCCTTCCTAGACTTGAGTCTCTGGAAAACTGCAGCGTACATAAGCATTGATCCAGGATCTTCAGGGTCAATAGTAGTTAGGTACTTGTAGTAGGATTTTGCCTTTGTGTACTTCTCATTATCCATTTCTGTCTCTGCTGCGTTAGATGTTTGAGTCCAAAGGATGTCGAAGTACTCAGTGAAATCGTTGTAGTATTCTAATTCCTTATCCTTCTTTCTGTATTTAGCAGCGTACTTAAGGCTTTCTTTTAAAGCTTTGTTTTTGTCTGCTTCATGCTTCTCTCTTAGTTCGTGGTCGTCACTTAGGTGAATTCCCATATGTGCTTGAGCCATGTAGATGTATGGAAGTGGAAGCTTTTTAGTCTTCTCGTCCTGTGTGTATCTGATGCACTTGTATAGGATATTCTCATATTTACCGTCTACATACCACATCAGTAGCTTGTTGTACTCTTCTTGAGAGATAAGTGGTTTTTTGAGTTTTTCTTCGTCGTCCTGTCTTCCTCTTTGGGCTAAAGCGTCAGAAGAGAACAGCATTGAAGCGGCAAATAATAGGCTTAAAAGCCATGATGATCGTTTAGTGATATTTTTCATACTTGCAGTAATTGCAGATTTCATGCCGTAATATAATAATTTAAGCTTTTACTAGAGTGTATATTTGTAACCCATGCAAGAAAATAGATTGAGCTTTAGATTTTTATCTATAGCCTTTGCTCTTCTTATTTCCACAACTGTCCTTTCTCAAGGAACGGTAAAGGGGTTCGTTAGAGCAAAGGCGTCAGGTGAGCCTGTTATGTTCGCTAGTGTTTCATTAGAAGGTACTTCTCACGGTGTTACAACAGATGTTTCTGGATTCTATTCTTTAAGCCGAATTCCATCAGGAACTTATAACTTAGTTGTATCAAGCATTGAGTACACTAATATTACACAAAAAGTTGAAGTAAAAGATGATAAAATATTGACTAAAAACTTCTTACTCGAAGATGGTATTGTAGAATTAGGGGGGGCTGAAGTGAATGCAGATAGGGATGAGCAGCTTAATTCTGTAAGGATGTCAGTAGAGACAATAAGACCAGCAGATTTGAAAAAAATACCAAGCTTTGGAGGGCAGGCAGATATTGTTCAAGCTCTTCAAGTAATGCCAGGATTTGTATCTACAGGAGACCAAGGTGGTCAACTATACATTAGGGGTGGATCTCCTATTCAGAACAAGGTGTTACTTGATGGAATGATTATTTACAATGCTTTCCATAGTATTGGTCTTTTCAGTGTTTTTGACTCTGATGCCTTGTCAAATGCAGATATATACACTGGTGCATTCTCAGCTAAATATGGCGGGAGGATTTCATCTGTAATGGATATTAGAACCAGAAATGGCAATATGCTTGAGTCTAAAGTGAAAGTGGGGGCTAGCCCATTTGGGGGAAAGGTTCTAATGGAGGGGCCGCTTAAGAAAATGGTAGATGGAAAGGGTGGAATAAGCTACTTAGTCTCTATGAAGCACAGCTACCTTGAAAGGACTTCACAGGTTCTGTATCCATATATTGATGGGGGTAGATTGCCATTTGGGTTTACAGATACTTATGCAAAACTAACTTTTGGTGGTGGTGGCTCTAAGCTTAGTTTGTTTGGATTTGGATTTAACGATAGAGCAAGCGTACTAGATGGAGATGAGGCTTTTGCTCAATACTCTTGGCGAAATGTTGGCGGTGGTGGAAACTTTACAATTGTTCCTCCAGGATCGTCAGTGTTAATGAAAGGACACTTTGCTATGAGTTCTTACACTATCAACTTAGAGGAGGGCTCACTTCCTAACAGATATAGTACAGTTGATGGTTTTAATTTTGGGTTAGATTTTAAAAAAATCCAAGGAGATAATAATATTGAATATGGCTTAGAGGTCGTAGGTATCGAGACTGATTATAAGACGTTTAACTCTATGAGTGTAGGTGTTGAGCAGCAGGATAATACCACAGAGTTTGGTGGATATGTGGATTACACAATAAACAAGGGCGATTTGATCATACAGCCTAGTTTAAGAATGCAATACTACAGCTCGCTAAGTAAGTTTAGGCCTGAACCTAGGTTTGGGTTAAAATACAAGTACTCTGAGAGATTGAGGTTGAAGCTAGCAGCAGGAATGTATTCTCAGAATGTGATTTCAGCAAATTCTGATAGGGATGTTGTCAACCTATTCTACGGTTTCTTAACTGGTCCACAGAACTTGCAAGAAAATTTTGAGTTACCTAACGGTGAAGAGCGTAGTGTGAATCACTCTCTTCAGACAGCGAATCATTTGATATCTGGCTTTGAGTTTGATATAACTGAAAGGTTTAATGTCAATGTTGAAGGTTATGTAAAGCACTTTACTCAACTGACTAACACGAACAGAGATAAAATATTTGAGGATAGCGAGGAATATGCGAGCATTCCTGACCAGTACAAGCTCGATTACATCGTGGAAAGCGGTATTGCTCGTGGTGTTGATGTTGTTTTGAAATACGAAAACAGAGGTACCTACCTATGGATGGTATACGGCTTAGGTGATGTAGATAGATGGGATGGAGCTAATTGGTATGATCCGGTGTTCGACAGAAGGCATAATGTGAACTTTGTTGCTTCTCAGGACTTTGGAAAGGAACAGCAGTGGAAGTTTAGTTCTAGATGGGCACTAGGGTCAGGTCTTCCTTTTACTCAATCTCAAGGATATTATCAATCTCCGTCAGTAGGTGGTGGAATTTACTCTGATTACCTTACAGACAATCCTAATACTGTATCAATTCAATATGCTGATTTAAATCAAGGCAGACTGCCTGCATACCACAGATTAGATATGAGTGTTAGTAGAACATTCGAAAATGTAGGTAGAGGTGACCTTGAGTTTACTGCTGGTGTAACTAACGTGTATAGCAGAGAAAACGTATTCTATATTAATAGGCTTACAGGCCAAAGAAAGAATCAACTTCCTTTCTTGCCTTCACTAGCTATTGATTGGAGCTTCTAAGCACTCTAGCTTGAGCTCTTGCCTCTTTAGTAATATTGCTTCCGCTTAGCATTTTAGCTATTGCTTCTATGCTGTGATCTCCTGAAAGGAATTGGGCTTGTGTTTTTGAATCCTTAGAGCTAGTTTCTTTAGTTACTTCAAGATGAGAATCGCCAAGTGCTGCTACTTGAGCTAAGTGTGTTACTGAAAATACTTGTTGCTTTTTAGACATAGCCTTCATTGAAGTTGCCATCCTTGAGGCAACATCGCCACTTACTCCTGTGTCAATTTCATCTAAAACAATTGTTGGTACTGAGTTTTTTGTAGCTACAGCTGCTTTAAAAGCAAGCATAACCCTTGATCTTTCACCACCAGACGCTATCTGTGTAAGTGGCTTTTGAGGAGAGCCTGGGTTTGCAGAAAACAATAGTTCAACATCTTCAATACCGTTTAAGTCAGGAGAATTAGCCTCAGTAAATGTCCAGTCAATTTGTACATCTGGAAGCTTTAAGGGCTTTAGCTCTTGGTGAACAAGCTTTAGCAGCTCCACACCGCACTTTTCTCTTGCGGTTTTAAGTGCTTCACCTGCAACCATCATCTTAGCCTTTGTGTCTAAAACTAAATCTTTTGCTTTATCGATAGCACCTTCTAGGTTGTTTGCACTTTCAATCTTTAGTTGAAGAGATGATTGTAGTCTTATTAATTCCTCGGGAGTGTTCAGTCTGTGCTTGAGTAGTGCTCTTTTTAACCCATCGAGTTTTTCTTCAAGAATTGCAGATTTTTCGGAGTCGAAGTAAGTGTTTTCAGAAAGAGAGTTGGCCTCTGAGGCTATATCCTCAATTTCTATTTTGCAGCTTCTTATTCTTTCTAAAAGTTCTTTTGCGCTAGAGCTGTATGAGCTAATTGACTCAAGAGTTTTTATTACTTCTCCTAAGTTGCTCTGACTAAGGCTCTCATACACCCAGTTAAACCCAGATGCTAGTTCCGTTGCGTTTTTAAGGGATAGTAATTCTTCTTCTAATTCCTCCCAATTGGTGTTGCTAAGACATAATTCATCAAGCTCCACCAGTTGGAATTGCAAGTAATTCACATCTGACTGAGGCTGAGCAGCGATTGATTCTAATTCAGCAAGCTTTCTCTCAGCACTCCTCCAACCCCCATAAGAGGCTCTGTATGAATCTCTAATCTCAAAATGTAGCCCAAATTTATCAAGATAGTCTAACCTTGTTTCACGCTCTAATAGCGCCCTTGTTTCATCCTGTCCGTGAAGATCAACTAACAGAGATCCCACTTCCTTGAGAGTACTCACGCTAGTTTGGCTATCATTTATAAATGATTTAGACCTTCCAGATGAAGTTACTTCTCTTCTTATGTGTATTAAACATGAAGTTGTGGGTTCTATTTCCCATTCGATGAGTTTAGCGCTAACTTCTTCAGAATGAAATGTAGCGTCTACAGAGCATACTGTTGATCCATGTCTTACCGAAGAGCTTGTTGCTCTATCTCCAAGAGCAAGTCCTAAAGCTCCTAATAAAATAGATTTCCCAGACCCTGTTTCGCCAGTAACAACAGTTAGTCCGCCATCAAAATCAAGCTTTAACTCATTGATGAGAGCATAGTTTTTGATGTGAAGTGATTTTAGCATTTACAATAAAGCTCCGTCGTATTTAGCAATATTACCCGGGTCCATTTGCTTTAGAACAGGAAGAAGTCTAACTCTTTCAGGTTCAGGTGCTGGTTCGAATATTTTGATGATTTCATCACTCTTTGCAAGGAAAAATACTTGAAGATTGTAAGATGCAGGTCTGATTCTATTGGTAGATCTCATCTCAACAATAGCATCTCCAATATTTAGTCTAGCAGTTTCAACATCACTATAAAGAAGGTCCATGCCTTTTCTGTGGTAGTTGTACATGCAGTATCTGAGAGGGCGGAAAGTTTGGCTTAACATGTTTTCAACTAACCAGTATCTGTTCTGCTTCCCTTCACTTGCTCTCCAACCCTTGCCTGAAGCGTTCTGAGCATTTGCTACAATTGTTTGGGCTTTCAGGTAGTATTCCGTTCCAGCTTCCATGCCAAAGCTGTCATAGTCCATCCCTAAAATCATGTATGCATAGTAGGCAAGAATCGAACTCAAGTTGTCACGGTGCATTCCAGTGTTAAAGTTGATTGCAGTGCCATTAACCCAGTTGATTTCAAAATCTCCGTCTATGACAAATAGCATAGGAGTGTTGTAATCAGATGCGTATACAGGCCTGTTGCTCTGGACCTGAATAGACCCGCTGAACTGTGTTGCGCTAATAGCATTGGAAATATTGATCTGCATTGTGCACTCAATTCTTTCCTCAAAGTTGAAGTTATCGTTAGTCCACCTTCTGCCATTCATAAACTCTCTGATTCCATCCTCTAGTGCTTCAAAAACACTTGCCTCCACATTGGCAATTCTAGGAGCCATTACCTGAACATTACAGTTGAGCTCTTGAGAATGGGCAGTGCTTGAGGTGAAAACCGAGAAAGTAACAGCAAATACTAGTGCTGTAGCGAATGATAGTCCGTTTCTAAAGTTTGTCATTTTATCTGAAAAAGCATTTCAACGAGGTCACGTGCAACCTCTTTCTTAGTCTTTAACTCAAAACTAAGCATTTCAGTATCTAAGCCCACTCTTTTTATGACTGTAACTTTATTTGTGTCGTGGTTGAATCCAGCTCCGGGATCTTGAAGAGTGTTGAGGACAACAAAATCAAGATTTTTCCTTTCTAATTTTCCTTTAGCGCTTTCAATGCCGTTGTCAGTTTCTAGGGCGAACCCCATAAGGGTTTGGCCTGGGGCCTTAGAATCTCCCATAGCCTTCAGTGTGTCTGGAGTCTTCTCTAGCTCAACAGCATCAGGGAATTCATCCTTGTGCATCTTCTTGTCTGAAGCTTTCATGGGCCTCAAGTCTGCTACTGCTGCACAAGCTATCCCTGCATCCATCTTAGGCCAAACCTTAATCGTTTCCTCATACAATTCTTCAGCAGTCTCGATATTAATTCTCTCAGCAACTCTGTCTGGAGTAGGTAAATTTACTGGGCCTGCTATCAAGGTAACATGAGCACCAAGGTCTGCTAATCTGCCAGCAATAGCAAAGCCCATTTTGCCTGTGCTTCTGTTGCCTATATATCTGACAGCGTCTACGGGTTCTCTTGTAGGTCCTGCAGTGATTACTACTTTTTTACCACTTAGAGGCAGGTTCTCAGAAAAGAAATCTTCAACACGCTCAGCAATAATTTCTGGCTCCTCTAATCTTCCTTTTCCTTCCAGTCCGCTAGCAAGAGGTCCTGAAGCTGGTTCAATAATTAAAATGCCTCTATCGGATAGGGTTTTAAGCGATTGTTGAGTTGCAGGATTAGTGAACATGTCCAAATCCATAGCAGGGGCTATCATTACGGGGCAGCGGGCGCTTAGGAATACAGCCTGCAATAAGTTGTCGCAAGCACCTGTGACCATTGCGCTCATAGTTGCGGCAGTACAAGGAGCAACCAGGAAAAGGTCGCCCCAAAGACCTAGCTCAACATGGTTTGTCCAAGTCCCCTTTTCCACACTCTCAGTAAAGTCAGAGTGAACAGGTTTGTCTACTAAGGTGGCAAGAGTTAAAGGCGTAATGAATTCGGTAGCAGAAGGGGTCATAACAACTCTAACCTCAGCTCCTCTGCGAGTAAGTTCCCTCGCAAGGAATGCGCTTTTATAAGCGGCAATACTTCCGGTAATACCAAGCACAATACGGCGACCCAGAAGAGTTCGTGTTTCTTTCTGGTTATCCGGAGAGCCGGTCATAATAAAATAATGTTTCTAGCTGAGCTAGGGGAATTAAGCTTCTGTAGTAGCTTCTTCCTCTTGTTTGCGTACGTAAATCTGCTCGTCTTCAAGCTCCTTGATAGCAATAGCTTGTGGCTTCGCAAGACGCTCGTAGAACTTAGAAATTTCGATTTGCTCACGGTTCTCAAAAACCTCCTCAAGAGTGTCGTTAGGGATAACGAACTCTTCCATCTTAGAGTTAAGCTCTTTCTTGAGATCCTGAGATAGTTGATCGCTACGGCGTGATAGAACTACGATAGTTTCGAAAATGTTACCAGTACCTATTTCTTCAAGATTCTTAGTGTTACGAGTAATGGTATTGCGTTCTGCTTTTACGTTCTTAAAGTTCATGTTGCTTTAATTGAGCTATTGTTCAGTTTCTAGTGTTTCCACAGCTTTCACGCATTGTTCGTAGATATTCTGCGCTTCAGATAGGTACGAACTTTCCGGATAGCGGGATGCAAATGTATGAAAAGCTGCGGTAGCATCGTTAAAACGTTCGATTTTCCTTCGATTTGTACTTTGAAGGGCGTATTTATAGTAGCTGTCGAGTATTAAAAAGTGCATTTCTTCCCTGTAAGGAGAGTCAGGATAGTCCTTCATTGCGTTCTTCATTGCAATGGTTGCGCTCTTGTATTGGCCGATTTTATGGAAGATGGCAGCTGATTCGAATGACTTCTTCTCGAGCTTACTTCTGAGTTGATCAATCATTGTTTGGGATGAATCTCTTAAAGCAGATCCAGGATATCTATCCATGAAAAGTTGAAGTTCTTGGATAGCAGACTTTGTTTCAGTTTGGTCTAGAGACCAGTTTGGAGAAAGACGGTAGCTACAAATTGCTGCTTTAAATTCAACTTCTTCAACTAACGGGCTGTTAGGGAAAGTTTTTGCGTAGCTATGGAAATAGTAGCGGGCAAGGTAGAAGTCATTAACGCAAAAGTGTGCCTCAGCATACTTGTATTGAACGTCTTGAGCGCGCTGTGTTCCTCTTGTAAGACCTACCAATTCTTCCAGTAGGGGCAAGGCTTTGAAGCATTCTGCACTGTCGAGTGAAGCTTGGGCAAATTCCCATTTAAGCTCAGCGTCTGTGCTCTTTAAAACTTTGTTGTAATCAGAGCAACTGAAGACAGTTGCAGAGACAATGGTAATAATTAATAAGTAAATTTGTAAAGAGGACTTCTGCATCGGGCGCAAAGTTAAGGCTCGTTTTGGTAGTTTTGCGCATTGAATTAAAACCCATTTGATGGATATTTTTGAAAGAATACGTAACGAACGTGGACCTCTAGGTCAGCACGCTCGTGAAAGCCACGGATACTTTACGTTCCCAAAGCTTGAAGGTGAAATCTCAAACAAGATGACATTCAGAGGAAAGGAAGTTTTAGTGTGGTCTATTAACAATTATTTGGGACTTAGCAACCACCCTGAGGTTAGAAAGGTTGATGCTGATGCATCTGCTGAGTGGGGTATGGGCTATCCCATGGGAGCAAGAATGATGTCTGGCCAAACTTCAGAGCACGAGGCACTTGAAGCTGAGCTTGCAGATTTCATGCAGAAGGAGGATTCATTCTTGTTAAACTTTGGTTACCAAGGATGTCAGTCAGCTATTGAAGCACTTGTTACACGACACGATGTAATCGTTTATGACAGTGAGTCACATGCTTGCATGGTTGATGGTGTGAGACTACATCAGGGTAAGCGTTTTGTATACCAGCATAACGATATGGATAGCTTTGTTAAGCAACTTGATAGAGCTAAGTCCATTATTGATAAAACTGGAGGTGGAATTTTAGTTGTAACAGAGGGAGTGTTTGGAATGGCCGGTGATCAGGGAAAGCTTAAAGAGATTTGTAAGTACAAAGAAGAGTATGGATTTCGTCTTTTTATTGATGATGCTCACGGATTTGGAACTGTAGGAGAGAAGGGCATTGGAACAGGAGAGGCGCAAGGCGTACAAGACCAAATCGATGTTTACTTTGGAACATTTGCAAAATCAATGGCAACTATTGGAGCCTTTGTTGCAGGTGACGAGGATGTAATCGATTTCCTTAGATATAACATGCGTTCACAGACATTTGCTAAGTCTCTGCCAATGCCTATCGTAGTTGGAGCTAGAAAGCGTCTTCAGATGTTACGTGATTCTAAGGAGCACAAGGATAATCTTTGGAAAATAGCTACTTCACTTCAAGAGGGTTTGAAGGATGCTGGATTCGATATAGGAGATACAAACTCTTGTGTAACACCAGTTTTCTTGAAGGGTGGACTAGGTGAGGCTACAAACCTTACTGTTGATCTTAGAGAGAATCACGGAATCTTCTGTTCTATTGTTGTTTACCCTGTAGTTCCTAAGGAGACAATTATGTTGAGACTTATTCCTACAGCTGTACACACTTTAGAAGATGTAGAGTACACAATTAAGACTTTCTCTAGCGTTCAAGCGAAACTTGACGCCGGTGAATACAAGAGCGATAAAATCGCTTCTTGGGGTTAAATTGTGCGCTATGCGCGTATTCATTGAGTTAGCCTACGACGGCACTAATTATCACGGTTGGCAACGTCAGCCTGAGGCTATTACCGTTCAGCAAGTTCTCGAAGAAGCGTTAGAGAAACTTTGTGGCGATAAGTGTCCCGTGCTGGGGTGCGGGAGGACGGATTCTGGGGTTCACGCGTCATATTTTGTGGCGCACGCTGATTTTCCAGTGGCCGTCAATGCTAGGTTTGACTCCCTCGAGCAATTAGCGTTTAAGCTGAACGGAATCCTGAACGATGACGTAGCCGTGTTTTCTATACAGGAGGTCGATGATAAGGCTCATGCTAGATTTGATGCTTTAGAGAGGTCGTATACTTACTGGATTCATACAGAGAAGGACCCGTTTCTTGCTGGGTTGTCGGCAAGGGTGTTTGGTGGACTCGATGTGGATGCTATGCAGGAGGCTGCTGACAAGCTTGTTTTTAATGGTGATTTTGCGGCCTTTTGTAAAACAGGATCTGATGTGAAAACGACAATTTGTGATGTGAGAATGGTGGAGATTACAAGGTTGGGTCACAGAATTAAAATTGTCATAGAAGCTGATAGGTACCTGAGAAATATGGTGAGGGCAATAGTTGGCACTCTGACTCAAGTAGGAAAGGGGAAGATGACGCAAGATCAGTTTAAGGACGTTATTGCTTCATGTGATAGGTCTCAGGCGGGTAAGTCTGCTCCAGCATGTGGCTTGTATTTAGCACGAGTGGATTATTCTGAAGAGACTTTTACTCCTATAGCTTTGCCTAAAGAACATTAATATGAGCTCTAGTAAAAAGACATTAAAGCTGATTATTGCTCAAGTCGAGCCATATAGGCTCAAGTTCATAATTACTGGAGTTCTGATTGTGGTTCTTTCTTCTTTGGTTTGGGTTAGGCCTGCACTATTGAGAAGAGCAGTTGACGTAGAAATAGCAAATAAGGATTACTATGGATTATTGACTGTTTTCGCGGTAATCATCTTGTTTTTGATAGTCGAATCCTTCTTGAGGTACAGGGTGACTTATTTAGCTAACTGGGTAGCCCAAAGCGTTTCCCTCGACCTCCGCTCTAAGCTCTTTAAGCACATAGTAAGCTTTAAGTTAAGATTCTTCGACAAGACTCCTGTTGGACAGCTAGTTACAAGGCTTGTAAGCGATATTGATGGGATAGCAAATGTCTTTTCAAACGGGCTACTTAATGCAATTGGGGATATCCTTACCCTGCTTGTGGTTCTTGTGACAATGTTCATCATTGATGCAAAGCTTACCTTCATAGTGATCTTGCCCATTCCAGTTCTCCTTTTTGCTTCGAGGATTTTTCAAAAGCACATTAAAAAAGCATTCTCAAACGTGAGAAATCAGGTAAGCAAAATGAATGAGTTTGTTCAGGAGCATGTTACAGGAATGCATATTGTTCAGGCGTTTGGCAGGGAACAGGTTGAAAGTGACAAGTTCGCTGAGATAAACTATCAGCATAAGAAGGCAAATATTGATTCTATAATGGCTTTCAGCATTTTCTTCCCAGTTGTGGAGATGCTTAGTGCTACTAGCGTGGCGTTGCTGCTTTGGCTTGGAATAGGCGGTGTGGCTGAAGAACGTCTAACTCTAGGGGTTGTACTTCAATTCATACTATATGTTTTCATGCTGTACAGGCCCATTAGACAGTTAGCAGATAGATTTAATGTCCTTCAAATGGGTGTGGTGAATGCAGATAGGGTTTTTAAGCTTCTTTCAATTGATGAGAGTATAACTGATGAGGGAACGGTTGATATTGGTGATGTGAAGGGATTGATTGAATTTGAAGATGTTTGGTTTTCATATGATGGAAGTGAGGAGAACTGGGTTTTAAAAGGACTAAATCTCACGATTGAACCAGGTACAACTGTTGGGTTTGTTGGTTCTACTGGTGCTGGTAAAAGTACAATAATCAATCTGCTTTCAAGATTCTACGAGTTTTCTAAAGGTTCGATTAAAATAGATGGGGTTGATATAAGAGAGATTCCTCTTGATCTATTAAGACAAAACATAGGCGTTGTTTCTCAGGATGTATTCCTTCTGTCTGACACACTTAGAGCAAATGTAACCTTGCACGATGAGAGCATTTCTGATGAGCAGGTACACAAGGCGGCAGAGGCTGTAGGAGCTGCAGATTTCATTTCTAATTACTCAGATGGATTAGATCTGCAGGTGAGAGAAAGAGGGGCTATGCTTAGTGTAGGCCAAAGACAACTCATCGCCTTCATGCGAGCCTATGTGTCTTCTCCTAGTATCCTTATTTTAGACGAAGCTACTTCGTCAATTGATTCTGAGTCAGAACTTTTGATTCAAGAAGCTACTAAGAGAATCACTGAAGGAAGGACGTCATTAGTTGTTGCTCATAGATTGAGCACTATTAAAAACGCCGATAGAATTTTTGTAATTGAAAATGGGAGAGTAGCAGAATCAGGTACTCACGTGGAGCTTATAGAGCTAGGTGGAGTTTATAAAGAGCTTACCACTGCTCGCTCTTCCGATAGCCAGTAGCTTGTAGGTCTGCTACTTTAACTCCTTCTTGGTTAGTCACAACCGCGTCAACATTGACAATCTTGTGTTTTAAGTCGGTAACTGTAGCTACTGCAGTAATTGTATCGCCAACAAAAACAGGGTGAAGGTGCCTTATGCTAGTTGAAAGACTAACGGCATGCCTTCCGTGGGCATTTGCTGCAAAAGCAATAGCTGAATCAGCAAGTGAAAATGTAATTCCTCCGTGCACAATGCTAAATCCGTTAGCCATTTCTTTTCTAGCCACCATTTTTAAAGAGCAAGAACCCTCTGAGCTTTCAACAACTTCAGCTTTAAGCCAACGAGTCATCTCATCGCCATCAAGCATTTTCTGTACAACTGGGTGAATCTTACTCATCTATATGCATTTGAAGTGTTCAAAAGGCTCCATGCAATCTAAACATGTAAATGAAGCTTTACAAGCTGTTGACCCAAAAGCGCTTACCATTTTAGTGTTTTTAGACTTACAAAGAGGGCAGGGGACCACCTTTCCGTCTCCAGTAAGAAACGCCCTATCATGGCTTTCTCCAATGGGCGGTGAAATACCGTTTTCAGTCATCTTCAATCTAGTTTCCTCGCTTATCCAATCAGTAGTCCATGCAGGTCTCAAGGAAATTTCAACTTCAGCGTTAGGGTCCACAACTCTTGCAGCCTTTAAGCTGTCCTTAGAAATAATATCAGTCGCTGGACAGCCTGAATATGTTGGAGTCAGGACAATTACAGTATGCCCATCTTTCAGATAAATATCTCTCAGCATGCCCATTTCACCTATAGTAAGAAATGGCAATTCTGGGTCCATAACATCCTGCAATTGTCTTTTTACGGCCCTAACTAAGCTATGTTTCTCTGACGATGACATTTTACCAGGTAGTGCCAGGGTATGTTCTAGGCAATACCTGCATTTCTTCAAGCATTACAGCAAGATGCGGTGTATGCTCACCTTGCCTTCCGCCTATTTCCATATTTGGATTTGAAGGAATAGTTAGAGTTGCTTCACTTATAACTTCCCCAACTCTTTTAGCCCAAACTTGTTTCAATTCGCTAAGTTCTGGCAGTAGCCCAGCTTCGATTGAAGCCCTGTCAAAATCATCTACGGCAAACATCTCATGAGTATACTTCCAAAGATTATCGAGTGAACCTTGAATTTTATCATGGCTTTCAGCTGTCCCATCTCCCAAACGCTTAATCCACTTACTGCTGTAATATGCATGGTATCTTATCTCCTTAACAGCTTTAGCTGCAATAGCAGCAACGTACTCGTTCACAGTTTGTGATGATAGGTGTTCTGCTCTAAGAAGTGAAAAGTAATCAAATAAAAATTGCCTACAGATAGTATCCCCAAAGTGTCCGTTAGGCTGCTCTAATAACAGTAAATTTCTAAACTCCCCAGCATCTCTGTGATATGCTAAGTCGTCGTCACTTTTAACAGGATCAAATAATTCCCCAGCTAGCTTAAGATAATTTTGGGCTCTCCCCAGCAAATCCAAAGCAATATTGGTCAGAGCTATATCTTCTTCGAGAATAGGGGCGTGGCCACACCATTCAGCAAGCCTCTGAGCTAAGATAAGGCTATCATCACCAAGTCTAATTAAAGTCTCTCTAAATTGAATATTAGTCAAACCTACTGCTTTACATATGGTTTACTTCGTCCGGAAGATCGAAGAAAGTTGGATGTCTGTATACCTTATCGTTAGCCGGATCATATAGAGCTTCAGAGTCATCTGGTGAGCTCGCTGTAATTTCTTCAGCAGGTACAACCCAAATGCTTACACCCTCCTGTCTTCTTGTGTAAACATCACGTGCATTACCTATTGCCATTTCAGCATCTGCTGCATGCAAAGAGCCAACGTGTCTATGCCCCAAGCCTTGTCTGCTTCTGATAAACACCTCCCATAAAGGCCAATTATTTTTCTTCTCGCTCATTTTTAATGTTTTTCAGCATAAGCCATTGCCGCTTTTCTTACCCATTCTCCATCATCGTGAGCTTTATTTCTAGCTTCAAGTCTTTCCTCGTTACAAGGGCCGTTTCCAGCGATTACCTCGTAGAATTCATCCCAATTAATTTCGCCAAAATCATATCCACCCTTTTTCTCATTCCATTTTAAGTCTGGATCAGGTATTTTTAAGCCTATAAGCTCAGCTTGTGGAACAGTCATATCTACCATTCTTTGGCGTAGCTCATCGTTAGAAAATCTCTTAATATTCCAACTCATGCTCTGTGCGCTGTGCTTGCTGTCCTTATCGCTTGGACCAAACATCATTAGCGACGGCCACCACCATCTATTTAGAGCATCTTGAGCCATGTCTCTCTGCTCTTTCGTTCCCTTCATAAGCTCCATCATAATTGTGTAGCCCTGTCTTTGGTGAAAACTTTCTTCCTTGCAAACCCTTACCATTGCTCTTGCATATGGTCCGTAAGAACATCTGCAAAGTGGTACCTGATTCATAATTGCAGCTCCGTCTACAAGCCATCCAATCGCACCAATATCAGCCCAAGTTTTAGATGGGTAGTTGAAAATGCTTGAATACTTAGCTTTTCCGCTTAATAAATCAGCAACTAGGTCGTCTCTTTCTACACCTAAAGTCTCACACGCAGAGTATAGGTAAAGTCCGTGACCAGCCTCATCCTGAACCTTGGCAAGAAGAATTGCCTTTCTTTTCAAGCTAGGAGCTCTAGTTATCCATGCTCCCTCTGGAAGCATACCAATAATCTCACTGTGTGCGTGCTGAGAGATTTGGCGCACAAGAGTCTTTCTGTATGCGTCTGGCATCCAGTCTTTTGGCTCGATTTTTTTATCGTCAGCCACATATGCGTTGAACTGCTTGGTTAACTGCTCTTGAGAGACTACCATTTGATTTATTTTAATTTAGACTTCAAAGATAATGCGGGTGTTCTAACTTCGCGTCATGTCAAAATTTCAATCATTAAAAGTTGTTGAGATAATCAAGGAAACTGCTGATTGCGTTTCACTTGTTTTAGAACCCATTTCTGGTGGAGATTTCTCATTCGTAGCTGGTCAGTATCTAACTCTAAAAGCAATGATAAAAGAGGAAGAGGTGAGGCGAAGCTATTCACTCAGCACTGCGCCAGCAGATGGAGTGTTAAGAGTTGCAGTTAAGGAAGTGCCTGGAGGATTATTCAGCACCTATGCAAATAGAGAGCTGAAGGTGGGCGATGTGATTGAAAGTTTGCCGCCTGATGGCAGGTTTAAGGTTGATGAGACTGCCACAAATCATTTGGCTTTTGCAGCAGGGTCTGGTATCACGCCTATTTTAAGCCAAATCAAGCACGTTCTCTCATCGTCTGACGATTCTAAATTCGCTTTATTCTACGTTAATAAGGAGACAGCATCGATTATCTACAAGGATGAACTTTTAGAGTTAAAGGATAGATATCTAGATAGGTTCCAGCTTTTCCACCTTTTAACTCGTGAACCTTTAGATACAGAGCTGTTTGCAGGTCGGTTAGATAAGGCTAGATCTAAAAGAATTTTCCAAGAAGTATTGAACCCAACAACTTTTGATGTGGCATATTTATGTGGTCCTGAGGCAATGATTATAGATTGCAAAGAATCGTTAGTCGAGGCTGGTATGCAGGAGTCTCAGGTAAAGTTTGAGCTATTTACTGCATCAACTAATGTTATAATTAAAAACAAAGTAGATTCTGCGGACTCATCCTCATCAGATGAGGTTGATGTATTTGTCGTGCTAGATGGTTTAACTACTAAGCTCAAGGTTAAAAAAGACGGTAAATCAATTTTAGACGCAGCATTAGATGCAGGTTTAGATGCACCGTTTTCTTGCCAGGGTGGAGTGTGTTGTTCTTGTCGTTGTAAAATGGACAAGGGAACGGCTTCAATGGATATAAACTACGCTTTAGAAGAAGATGAAGTTAAAAACGGCTTCGTTCTTTCATGCCAAGCCCATCCATCGGGCGACGGGCCATGGGTTGCTGATTTCGACCAGCAATAATTTTATTATTCAGCTCTTTCAGCTAGCTCAAGCCAACGCATCTCAGCTTCCTCAAGCTGCTTTGCAACTTGGCCTAGTTCTTTACCTACTTTGATAAGTTCTTTGTGTGAAGGACCGTTTTCTAGTATAGCTGAAAGTTCTTCTCTGCGCTTTTCTAGCTCTTCAATCTGGCGTTCGAGCTGTTCAAATTCAAATTTCTCATTGTAAGAAAGTCTAGCCGAATAATCGCCTTTTATTTCTTTAGGCTTTGCCTTAGGTTTATGAGTTTTAACAGTTTTAGCTTCCTTCACTGCAAGCCTGTACTGAGTATAGTTGCCGGGGTAATCTTTAATTTCTCCGTTTTCCTTTTCTCCTACCACCCAAACATGCTCCACGATCTTGTCCATAAAATATCTGTCGTGACTTACAACAACAAGGCATCCCTTAAAATCCATCAGGAATTCTTCTAGCACAGCCAATGTGAAAATGTCTAGGTCATTTGTAGGCTCATCGAGAATTAAAAAGTTTGGGTTGCACATAAGAATTCTCAATAAGTGCAACCTCTTTTTTTCTCCTCCACTAAGCACCTTGATAAACTGATTATGCATGCTCCTTGGAAACAAGAACCTTTCTAAAAGTCCTGCAGCAGTTAGCTTAGCCCCGCCTTTTAAAGGGATAAAATCAGCAATATCTCTAACAGCATCAATAACTTTCCAGTCCTCATTGAAATCACAACCCAATTGATGATAATGTCCCCAAACCACAGTTTCTCCCACTACAACTTTACCCGTACTAGGAGCATTGTTTTGAAGAATGATGTTTAACAGGCTTGTTTTACCTGACCCATTATTCCCAACAATTCCAAGTCTTTCACCTGGCTTAAAGTGATGAGTGAGCCTATTAAAAAGAACTTTGTCTCCTTGTTTGTAGCTAACATTGTGCATTTCCACAATTTTTCCTCCTAATCTCTCAGGAATAACACTAATGTGCATAGGATCTTCATTCAGCCTCTTTTTCGCCTCCTTCTTTATTTCATAAAACCTCTCAATTCTGCTTTTACTCTTGCCTGTCCTCGCTGAAGGAGTTGATCTCATCCAGGCAAGCTCGCGCTTAAATGCCTTTTTTGCTTTATCCTGAACCGCAAGAGCATTCTTCTTCCTTGCATCGCGATTTTGTAGATAGTAGCTGAAATTTCCCTTGTATAGATAAAGGCTTTGATTATCCAGTTCAAGAATATCACTACACACGTTTTCCAAGAAGTATCTATCGTGTGTAATCATTAATACTGTGAAGTTAGTAGATGCTAATTGTTTTTCAAGCCACGCTATCATCTCTAAATCCAAGTGGTTTGTAGGCTCGTCCAAGAATAATAAGTCCGGAGATTCTAACAAAACTTGGGCTAGAGCAGCTCTTCTTTTCTCGCCACCGCTTAAAGTTCCAATAGTTCTACTCAAATCGTTAAGGTTCAACTTTCCTAAGATTTCCCTTGCTCTAGCCTCGTAATTCCAGGCATTTGTCCTGTCCATAGCATCTGTAGAAGATTGTAAGACGTCTCCGTCTAATCCTTCAGATAATACCTTGTCGTAATTCCTTAAAGCTACAACAGCAGGAGAGTCGCCTATATATAGGGTGTCTAGAAGAGTAGACTGGGGGTCTAAGTCAGCTTCCTGACGCAAATAAGACCATGTAATGCCTGAAGAAAACGTTATATCACCTTGATCAGCAGGCTCTACATCGCATAAAGCCCTCATAAGCGTACTCTTACCTGAGCCGTTTTTAGCAACAATTGCAACCCTCTGGCCTGCACTTAATCCAAACGTAAGTCCCTTAAAAAGCAGTTTTTCACCATATCTCTTGGTTAGACCTTCTACCGATAATACGTTCTTTTTTGCCATAATTAAGTACAAATATAGGGCCCAGTTATTCGTGAAAATGCTAATAAACATTGAGTATTCAAAGGATTTCCACATTTATACGTTAGAAGGTTTTAAAATCGTCTATTAATGACAAAGTTTAATAGACGGATATTAGCCCAAACCTAAAAACTTGGTTCTATGAAAAAATTATTTATTTTATGTGTATGTGCTGGATTAGCATGTACTTTGTCTGCTCAAATGACTCTGTCTAAGGGCGAAATGGTTGCAGGAGTTACTTATAATTCTGCATATGCTAACGAAACCATCACTGATGATCTTGCATTCACTGTTGGTTATGCTGTTTCTGATGAGTTCACTATTATGGCTACAAGAGACGAAAACACTGAAGGAGAAGATGCATCAATTAATCTTGGTGTACGTTATTTCTACAACGGTTTTTACGGTCAGCTAAATATGATCGATGTTCAAGACGCAACAGCTGATGATGAAGATGCAACAATGAGTGTTGGTAAAATGTTCGCTCTTGATTGGGTTGATGGATTATACTTAGATCCTAGTATTACTATTTCTGGACTTGGGTCTGATAATGATACTGATACATCATTTGGTATGACTCTTGGAATGCGTTTCTAAGAATTAGTTGATTACAAAATTAAAAGGGTCGCTATATGCGGCCCTTTTTGATTCTAAACACTTTATAATCTAAATAGTATAGGTATTTATATAAACTAAGTACACTTTGTTCTTATCCATACTGGTTTAAAAACAATAAAAATACTATTTCTTATCAACTTATGTAAATGCATTAAGTGTCAGTAAAAACTGGTATTTCAGAGGATATTCACAATTTTTCGTGAATACCTAATAAAAAGTTATTTGTGTGAGACTCTTTTCCTGTCGGATATTCGCCCCAACCTTAAAACTTGGTTCTATGAAAAAATTATTTACACTTTGTGCGTCTGCTCTATTAGCATTCACACTTTCTGCTCAAGTTGAGCAAGCTGAAGGATCTTGGTACCTAGGTACTGGTGATGCTACTAATCTTTTAAACCTTTTCTCTGATAACGGAATCGGTATGAGCGCTACTATTGGGTACGCTGTACAAGATGATCTTATCGTAGGAGGTACTGTTTCATCTGACTCTGGTGAAAACGTTTACGATCTTGATGTTACTTACTTCAAGAATGGATTCGGTTTCGGTGTGTCCCTAGACAACGCTATGGAGGCTAACGATGAGGAGCGTACTGTTGGGTTTAATGTAGGTAAGATGGTTATGGTAGGTTCAATTAGCGATAAGCTATTTGTTTACCCAAACATAGCTATTGACAGTGATCAGAACATGGAGTCTGGAATATCTTTCGGATTTAAATTCTAAGAGATATTTATCTTATTTGAAAGGGCTACCTTCGGGTAGCCCTTTTTATTTGCCTTATGTTTGGATGATGGACGTGAAATTTAAAGTTCTTGAATGGGATAAGCTTACAAGAGACCAGCTGCATGCTTGTATAAAACTTAGGATAGATGTATTTGTTGTTGAGCAAAACTGTCCATACCCAGATCTTGATGGTAAAGATTTAGATAGTATTCATGTGTTTGTTGATGAAATTGATAGTGAATTTTCTAATGGGAGCTATACTGACGCTTATTTGAGAATATGTAAGCCTGGAGTTAGCTATGATGAACCAAGTATTGGTAGAGTTGCTACCTCAGAGAGATCTAGAGGAACTGGATTAGGAGTAAAGCTTATGGAAAAAGGCATAGAAGTCTGTGAAGATCTATGGCCTGGAATAGGAATTAGAATATCTGCTCAGAAATATCTAGTTAAATTTTACAGAGATTTAGGGTTCGAAATATGCAGTGAACCTTATTTAGAGGATGATATTCCTCATGTACAGATGTACAGGAAGTAATTATTTAGCGTTTTCTATGCAAGCTCCAATAAATGAGATAAATAGTGGATGAGGAGCAATAACAGTTGAAGCGTATTCTGGATGGAACTGAGACGCTAAGAAATAACGATGGTCAGGTATCTCAACAATTTCAACTAATCCACTTACTGGATTAATTCCTGTTGCAATCATTCCAGCCTCTTCAAATTGTTCTCTATATACTTCGTTAAACTCATAACGATGTCTATGGCGCTCCTCCACACTTTCTACGCCATATATCTCTCTTGCTTTAGAACCTTCCTTTAAATCACAAGGATATGCACCCAGTCTCATGGTTCCTCCCATGTTAGTGATAGACTTTTGCTCAGTCATTAAATCAATTACAGGATGAGGAGTATATTCTTTTATTTCAGAAGAATGGGCTTCTTTTAAACCTAACACGTTTCTAGCAAACTCAACAACTGCACACTGCATGCCTAAGCAAATTCCAAAGAACGGGATATTGTTTGTTCTTGCATATTTAATAGCTGATAGCTTGCCGTCTATGCCTCTTGAGCCAAACCCAGGAGCAACAAGTATTCCGTCTAAATGACCAAGTTTGTCAGTGATATTAATCTCATTTATTTGTTCTGAGTGTATCCAGTCTAGTTCAATTCCAGTTTTAAGATTAGCTCCAGCATGATCAAGAGCTTCAGCAATACTCTTGTAGCTATCCTTAAGCTCAACATATTTACCAATTAGGCCTATTTTAACAGTCCTTTCAGGATTTTTATATCTGTTAATGAAATTATTCCACTTGTCAAGATTAGCTGGAGGGACGCATTCAAGATTTACACCTAGTTTACTAAGAACTACCTCGTCTAATTTCTCATCCTTCATTAGAAGTGGAACATCATATATGGTGTCTGCATCTATCGACTGAATTACAGAATCTGGCGCCACGTTACAGAATCGTGCAAGCTTGCTTCTGATGCCAGCATTAAGCTCATGCTCAGTTCTACAAACTAGAATGTCAGGCTGTACTCCAAGTTCAAGTAGTTGTTTTACTGAGTGTTGAGTTGGTTTCGTCTTCAGTTCACCTGCAGCGCTTAGGTATGGGATAAGAGTAAGGTGAATAACAATAGTGTCATCTGGGCACTCCCATTTCATTTGTCTTACAGCTTCTACATAAGGAAGTGATTCAATATCACCAACAGTTCCTCCAATCTCGGTAATTACAAAGTCAAATTCATTTTCAGAACCAAGTATCTGAACGCATCGTTTAATTTCATCAGTAATATGAGGAATGATTTGGACAGTCTTCCCAAGGTATTCACCACGACGCTCTTTGTTAATTACACTTTGGTAAATCCTACCTGTAGTGATGTTGTTTGATTGCGTAGTACATACGTTTAGAAATCTCTCATAGTGTCCTAAATCAAGGTCAGTTTCAGCTCCGTCAACTGTAACATAACATTCTCCATGTTCGTATGGATTTAATGTTCCAGGGTCAACATTGATGTAGGGGTCAAGCTTCTGTATGGTTACATTGTAGCCACGAGCTTGAAGAAGTTTTGCTAAAGATGCTGAGATGATGCCTTTGCCCAAACTTGAGCTAACTCCGCCAGTTACAAAGATGTAGCGGCTATTTCTTCCGCTTGAAAGGTTATCGCTTGATAGAGCTGACGTGTTGTGCATGTTCCCGAATTCTAAAATATGAATACGGGGTTCAAAGGTAGACTAAAATCACTTCTGTTCCATGCTTTCAGTCAAAGCATCTACAACCTTATGTCCAGATAAAAACTCATTAGCTATTATCCTCAATAAAGTGTATCCAGGAACTGCTAAAATCATGCCTGTTACCCCTCCAATAACACTTGCCATGCTAATGATAATGAATATTTCTAAGGGATGAGCTTTTACTCTATTTGAGAATAAAAATGGTTGAGTTAAGAAGTTATCGACAAGCTGGGTTATTAGATAAACAAGGAATGCAAGACCAACATGCGGTAGCAAATCACTAGCTCCACCTTCAAAAGTTGTGACAACGATTAGGAGACCAATTGTAGCTCCAACAAGAGGGCCTATGTATGGAATCAAATTAAGAATACCAGCAATTACTCCTAGTATCAATGCGTTTTGCACGCCAACAATAGCTAATCCTGAACTTACCATAATTGTAACAATTGCTATTTGAACTATTAATCCGCTGAAATAACGTGTTAAAAGTCTCGAAGAGCTCTCCATTATGTTTTTGATATGATCAACTTGAGAGTCTGGAGTAAGAGCAAGAATTATTCTGTAAAAAAGATTAGCATCCTTCAAAAAGAAAAATGTCATGAAAAGTATAGAAAAGCCAGCAATAAATGCGGATCCTATACCCATAAACAGTCCGCCAAATAAGTTAGAAAAACTACTAAATTCAACAATTTTACTTGTTTCTGTAATCAACAGCGAAGAGAGTGAGCTATGTCCAATATCTAAGTGTTTTATAATTTTATCAACCGCACCTACCCATCCTTTTAAATTTCCAGCGAGTGACTGCGTGTCAATTTTAGCTAACGCTTCAGCTTGGCTAGCAATTAGAGGTCCTAGCATTGCTAAAAGCAATCCACCTGTAATTAAAAACGTAAAAAGTGCTACTAAAGCCCCAATTGCTGAAGGAAGTTTTCCCCCTTTTATTTTAATTCTCGAAACCAAATTAACAATGGGTCTTCCTGCGAAACTTAGTCCAACGGAAATAAGTATATATCCAATTAAATCACGAAAAATAAATACGCAGTAAACACTTAATAGTACTAGTAATACAGATAGAGCCTTTTTAAAGATTGAATCCTTCATGATGACAATTTAATAAATTAGGCATGACTAAAACGCGCACTTAGCTAATTTTGTCCACTATCATGAAGTTGTCAGAAAAATCTAGAAGCAGGCAGGATTACTTAAAGGCAATCTTATCTCTTGAACTTAATGGAGCAAAAGTCAGCACAACTTCTATTTCTGAAAAGCTTAAAACCAAGCCTGCTTCAGTAACTGGAATGTTTAAAGTTTTATCTGATTTGGGTTTAATCGAATACATCCCGTACAGAGGGGCTGAGCTCACAAAGCCTGGTAGAACAGAAGCTATTTCTTTAATGAGGAAGCATAGGCTGTGGGAAACATTTATGGTTGAAAACCTAGGGTTTAAATGGGATGAAGTGCATGAGATTGCTGAACAATTAGAGCACATTGAATCAAAAGAACTAATTGATAAGCTTGATGCATATATGGGATATCCATCATTTGACCCGCATGGAGATCCTATTCCTGATGCGGATGGCAATCTATGTGATAGAAGAAAATTAGTGCAGGTTAATATGCTTAAACAAGGAGATACAGCTAGCGTTCAGGGTGTACTTGGAAGTAGCGATACTTTTCTGAGACACTTAGGAGATTTGGGAATAAGGTTGGGACTTGTTTTTACTGTTATGAGAGTCTTTGAATTTGATGGAAGTATTCAAGTAGAATTTGAAGATGAAGATTGGAATATGAAGGAAATGACTTGGTCTAAAAAATTAGTGGAACAACTACTAGCTGAATTAAAATAAATGGAAGGTTTTTATGATTGGTTTATCCTGCAAAGTGCTCCATTGCAGGCATTGATAGCGGGAATGTTTACTTGGGGTATGACTGCTCTAGGTTCAGGCTTAGTATTCTTCTTCAATTCTTCCAATAGAAAGGTTTTAGACTGTGCTTTAGGATTTACAGGGGGGGTGATGATAGCCGCAAGTTTTTGGTCTTTATTATCTCCTGCAATAGAGTATGTAGAATTACAAAATGAGTTAGGACACAGCACTATGCCGACTTATTTGCCTCCAGCAATTGGGTTTTTCTTGGGTGCCTGTTTCCTATTCATTTTAGACAAGATTATTCCTCACCTTCACTTATTTGCAAAACGTGAAGACGCAGAGGGAATAACAACAAATTGGAGGAAGACGATCTTACTTGTACTTGCAATAGTTCTTCACAACATTCCTGAGGGACTAGCTGTTGGTGTAGCCTTTGGAGCTTTAGCTAACCCAGAATTGCTTGGGATGGATGGGCATTCAGTTTTTACCATTGGATCAGCTATTGCTCTTGCTATAGGTATTGGAATCCAAAATTTTCCTGAAGGATTCTCTGTTTCTATGCCTGTTAGAAGAATGGGGAAAAGCAAGTGGAAGTCATGGCAATGGGGCCAATTATCAGCCATTGTAGAGCCTGTATTTGCTGTAATAGGTGCATTAATTGTAATGACTATTCTACCTCTTCTTCCATATGCTCTAGCCTTCGCAGCAGGAGCTATGATCTTTATTGTAGTTGAGGAAGTGATACCTGAGAGCCAGAGTGGAGGAAATACTGACCTTGCGACAATGGGTCTAATTGCTGGTTTTATTGTAATGATGACCCTTGATGTGGGCCTAGGCTAATACAAGACTTAATGTTGCTTTAAAAGGGTAGTTTAGCTCCGCCAAACCTGCCTGAGCTCATTAGAAGTACACAGCTATTAGAAGTTTGAATAAGATTGAGTCTTTCCTCTAATTCTACTACGCAGGTAATTACTTCGATATCTTTACGATTAAAGGCAAGTTTCACTTCTTCTGGCGAAATAGCAGGTAATTTTTTATGCTTAACGACAGCAGGGTCAAAGTAAACTATAGCGCTAGTCACGCTATTCATACTATCCTTGTACTGAGGCAGGAAGTCCTTATTTAGACTAGAAAACGTATGTAGTTCAAATACAGCCGTTACATCTCTATTTGGAAAAGATCCAACAACACCTGCTTGAGTAGCTTTTAATTTAGACGGTGCGTGAGCAAAGTCTCTAAAAGCTATGAAGTCTTTTTTTTCAGTAGAAATTTCGAGTCTTCTAGCTGCCCCTGTAAAACTGACGATGTTTGCGTCAAATTCAGCAGAGTAAATTCCAATTACGTTACAGATAGCTCTTGCACCACTGAGGTTTTGGTAGTTATGAGCTCCTACTAGTTTGGTTGCAACTGTTGTGCCATCAGAATACGATATGAGAGTTTTGTTATCTCCAGGAACACTTATAGGAGTCGTGTATCCTATAAACTCAATGTCTTCTCTAATATCTGAGAATTCCCTGATTAATTGAGTTAGTTTTTCGTCCTCACTACAATAAACCACGGTTCCACTTTCTTCAATAGTACCAATGAATTCTCGGAAAGTGTTTAGGTAACTTTCTTCAGTTGGAAATACATTAATATGATCCCAAGCTATACCTGTGAGTATTGCAACATGTGGCTTGTAATGAAGAAACTTAGATCTTCTGTCAATAGGAGAGCTTAGGTATTCGTCTCCTTCAATTACAGCGTATTCATTTTCATTACTAAGCTCAAGCATCCTGTTAAATCCCTCCAGTTGTGCTCCAACCATGTAATCAGTCTTTAAGCCTGATTTACTCATCGAATGAAGCAGCATAGAAGTGATAGTAGTCTTACCGTGTGAACCACCAACAACTATTCTCTTTTTATTCTTTGTTGAATTGTATAAAAATTCAGGATATGATTGGATCTTTATACCTAGCTCTTGAGCCCTTTTCAGTTCTGGGTTATCAAGTCTTGCATGCATTCCCAGGATGATAACATCAATATCTTCAGTTATCCGAGTCTCATCCCATCCTTCACTTTCTGGTAACAACCCTGCTTTTTTCAATCTACCTCTACTTGGCTCGAATATTTGGTCGTCAGAACCGCTTACCTTGTGTCCAATGTGTTTTAATGCTAAAGCAAAATTGTGCATGGCACTCCCGCCTATTGCTATTAGGTGAATTCGCATCCTATAAATTTACTGAACTTATGTTGCATCCAATAGATTCCAAATCATCAAAAAATGCAGGGTAGCTTTTAGCTACACATTCAACATTTTCAATTTCAATTGGCGCTCCTGCAGCTCCTAAAATAGCTGCAGCCATCACAATCCTGTGATCACCATGAGGATTGATTCTACATGGCTTAACCTTCGATGGTGAAATTTTCATAATATCTCCATCAATTTCAACCTTAACTCCAGCTTTGCTAAATTCACTTAATATCACCTCAGCTCTATTGCTTTCTTTTGATATAAGTCTATTTGCGCCTTTTAATGTGCATGGTTTCTTGCTAAAAGCAGCGAGTGCAGCAAGAGGAGGGAAGAGGTCGGGTGAGTGAGTTAAATCTAAACTGAACCCCCTAGGTTTCTTTTTTGAAATGCTTATGCCATCATTTGTTCCAAGGAGCTGATATCCTGCAAATAGAAGGGCTCCTTTTATTGCAGAATCTGACTGTGTGTACTTACCTCTTAATCCTGTGACCTCTAAATTAGGTCTGCCACAAAGAGCTCCAAGAGTGAGTAGTACAGCTCCAGCACTCCAATCTCCATCTACAGTTGTTTCAATACCGTAATGACATTGATTAGCTGGAATTTGAAACACATCCATGTCCTCATTTTCTTCATGCACAAACTCTAAGCCAATATTTCTCATAACCTCAAGAGTCATCTCTACATAAGGTCTAGACTTTAAATCTTTTACTCGAATAGTTGAATCATTATCAGCAAATGGTAGAGATAACAAAAGACCAGTCAATGACTGAGAACTTAAACCACCATCTAAATTGATCGCCCCCCCTTTAAGGCACCCATTAATTTTAAGAGGTGCGCTAGAATTGTTTTCGGTTACAGATATATCTAAGTCCTCTAGGCAGCTTATGAGATCTGTGAGAGGCCTTTTAAGAAGACTGCCCTCTGCTGTGACAGTAAGATCTTTTCCTGATAGAGCTGCAATGGGAGTAAAGAGCCTAATGCTCAGGCCAGATTCTCCTGCGTTTAATTCACCCTCTCTGGGACAAGGAATTCCTAATGGTGTTGGAGTGATTATTACTTCGTTGGATCCTAGCTCTATTTCTGCTCCAAGGTCTGCAGCAAGTCCTAGAGCGTGAGTGCAATCATCACATTCACTAATATTTAGAAGTTTTGATGGTGTGTTTGCTAGAAGAGATGCAGCAATTAATCTAATGCTTAAGCTCTTAGAGCTGGGCACTTGGACACTTCCGTTTAATATGCTGGGGCTAACCTTTAGAATCATGCCTTTTTATAGCCCAAATAAATACTAGCTATACCACCCGTTAACTTTCTCTGCTTCAAATTCTCAAACCCAGCAGTTTGCATTTTAGCAAGAAAACCCTCGCCCTCAGGAAAGGCCGTAACACTCTCTGGAAGGTAAGTGTATGCTGATGAATCCTTAGATAAAAGGTTTCCAATTGTAGGCATTATGTATTTGAAGTAAAACCCAAACAATTGCTTAACAGGGAATGCTTTGGGCTTAGAAAATTCTAAAATCAAGGTTACTGCACCAGGCTTTAGAACCCTATGCATTTCACTTAATCCCTTGTCTAGATTTTCAAAGTTTCTTACACCAAACGCTACCGTATAAGCGTCAAATGTTCCATCCTTAAATGGAAGATTTTCAGAATCACCCTGCTCAAGCTTGATCTTATCTTCGTACCCCCTTGCTTTTATTTTCCCCTTTCCAAACTCAAGCATACCAGCACTGAGGTCAACCCCAGTAACTTTTGCATCTACTCCCATGCGTATGATCTCAATTGCAAAATCAGCTGTTCCTGTTGCCATATCAAGCACTGTTTGAGGCTTCAGTTTACGTAGAATTCTAACACATTTCTTTCTCCATAAAACATCTATTCCCATAGAAAAAAAGTGATTGAGAAAATCATATCTGTGAGCTATGTTGTCGAACATACGTTCAACTTGCTTCTTTTTTGACTCATTCTCTGGTTGAGTATAAGGCGTGACTTTAGTTCCCATATTATCCAATCATTGTATGCCCTTCAGGATATTTGAAGTGCGTTTCTATAGATCTGCCTCCCAGGGCAAATGCAACTGTTAATGTTCCAACTCTACCTATAAACATTGAAATAGAGATGATAATTTTTCCAGCAGTACTTAGTTCTGGAGTAACTCCTGTACTAAGCCCTACTGTACCCATTGCGCTAATCTGCTCAAATACAAGATCGAGAAAGCTAATGGTACCATTTTCAAGTAAACTACCCTCGCTAATGGTTAGCAAGAACAAAAAGAATGCGTTACCAACTATGAAGAACATTAATACGCTATACGCTCTTGATCTAAGTGTAGGGCTGATGGTTCTCTTAAATAGGTGAACGTGATCTAATCCTCTTACGGTGCGCCAAACATCACTCAATACCACAGATAAAGTAGAGGTTTTAATACCTCCGCCAGTTGACGAGGAAGATGCTCCAATGAACATTAAAATTATAAGTAGAAATAGCATTGGAACTCCAACAGAACTTATGTCAACAGTGTTGAAACCAGAAGTTCTAGTGACACTTTGGAATACTGAGGTTGTGAATTTGCCCCATAAGTCCATTCCTGATAATGCACCGTTCCATTCAATTGTAGCAAAGGAAACTGTTCCAATAGCAACAAGTATAAGTGAGAAGTAAAGAGCAATTTTAGTGGCAAAGCCAAGCCCTTTCCAAGGAGCTTTTTTACGTTCTCTTAATTTCTCTAGGCTGAATAAGTCAAATAGAGCCACCATTCCTAAAGCCCCAACAAAGACTAGTATTGTAATAATCCAGTGTACTAACCAATTGCTTGCTACGGCTTCGAAGGCAAGTCCGTCAGTAAATAGCGTTATTCCTGCATTGTTAAATGCAGAAATACTGTGGAATAGAGATGAGAATATTCGTTCTCCAGTACTTGTAAATTCTAAGTTATTACTCCATGAAAAGGCTAGTGCTATTGCTCCAATGATTTCAATCGACATGCACCAAATAAAGACCCTGCTTAATGTGTTTTTACCGCTTAGGTAGCTGTCTTTGTTGACGAAGTCTTCTATCACGTCGTGCTGTCGTACACTCACGCCAAATCGAGCGGCTAAAGAAAGGAATGAAGCGAAGGCGATAACGTTTAATCCTCCTAGCTGAATTAGTAGCAGAAGTACGATTTGGCCTTTAAAAGTAAAAAAAGTCATTGTGTCTTCTACCATAAGGCCTGTGACGCAAGTTGCAGAAGTAGAAGTGAATAGCGCATCAATAGCCTTCATCCCATTGCCAGAGGTAGTCATCTCAGGCATCATTAGTAGAAGGGTTCCTACAGTTGTGATTCCTAAGAAACTCAGGATAAATATTACTGCTGGATGCATCTTAATCCTAGGTAGTACAGCCCCCTTCCTCATCAGTTCGGCAATTACAACTATTGCAAAGTAGAATTGAATGAATAGAGTAGAAAAGTCAGTATAAGAGTCAAAACCCAGCTTAATGAGAAGTGGTTCCAGTAGGAAAGAGCCAACGAACAGATCGCAAATGCCTTCAATTACCAATAATGCCATCACGACTCCTTCAAACCAATTTTCTTTAAGAAAGGTGGAAGGATGGAAGTCGTATATTAGCCTAGCTATGTATTGAATTACATAGAAAACAAAACTGAATTTGATAAAGCTTAGTAGGCCGTAAGAAGATTCTTCTGTCTGTGGGAACCCATAGTAGATGGCGAGAACAACAAGTGCTGAGACAGATATAAAGAGATTTAGAACTCTAAGTATTTTAAGATTTCTATCCTTCGATTCATAGAGGCTTAGGTTTACTCTTTCTCTAACTTCTCTAAGTGTCATGATAGGAACTCTTTAGAAAGAGAATCAAGATTAATTGTTACTACTCCACTTTGTTCAACTACTAGTCCGCCTGCAATGTTTGATACTTTTGCTATATCGTTTAGGCTAGCACCTGCAGCTAGCATAAGTGAAGCGGTTGCAATAACAGTGTCTCCAGCACCGCTGACATCTATAACTTCTCTGTTGATTCCCTTTTCGTGTAGGTGTGAAGTGTTGCTAGATGGTGAGTGAAGCCACATGCCATTAGATCCAAGAGTAGTAAGGCTGATTGTTGGATTGAGTTGAGAGTGAAGTTTTTCAACTGCACTATTTAAACCTTGTAAATTATCAGGGTTAATTTCTGTTTCCAGACCCTCTTTGAGTTCTTTAAGGTTAGGCTTGAATAATGTTGCATTCTTATAAAAGTGGAAGTTTATAAGCTTAGGGTCCACAGTTATTGGAATGTTTAATTCGTTTGCATTAGTAATAATGAACTCAGCAAGATTTTTACTCATGACGCCCTTGTCGTAATCTTCAATGATGATTACGTCTATCTCTCCGCATTGAAGTTGATTAGAGATTTGGACTTTGAGGTTATTAAGGCTTGAGTCAGAAATAGGGTTAGTAGTTTCTTCATCAATCCGAAGCAAATGCTCATGACCTTTTATAATTCTAGTTTTTACTGTAGTTGTACGAGCGTGCTCTTCAATTACAGCATCAGAATTAATCCCCTTTTTCTGAAGAAGTTTAAGTAGGTATTTCCCGCTTATGTCATTTCCTATCACTGAAGCAAGTCTGACTTTAGCTCCCAAAGAAAGTATGTTTCTTGCAACGTTGCCGGCTCCTCCAATACGGGAGTCTTTGCCAGTTTTATTTAGAACCGGGACAGGGGCTTCAGGGCTTTGTCTTCCAACATTGCCCCATAGGTATGTATCAATCATAACATCCCCCACCACAAGAGCGGTGAGGTTAGAAAAGCGATTGAGTACGTTGTTCATATAGCCAATTTACTCACGGCTTCTCTAATTCTGCGAGCGGCTTCACTTAGAATTTCATCAGAGGCAGCATAACTAAGTCTAATGCATTCTGGTGTGCCAAATGCAGAACCGCTTACAGTAGCAACGTGAGCTTCCTCGATTAGGAACATGGCTACATCGTCAGAATTGTTGAGAGTTTTACCGTTGAATGATTTACCAAACAATCCACTTATATCCGGGAAAAGGTAGAAGGCACCCATGGGCTGGTTAAGCTTGATGCCAGGAATGCCTGAAAGGTCGTTAAGCATTTGATTGCGTCTTCTAAGAAATGCCTCGAGCATTTCATTAGCTATGCTAGGATCTGAGGCTACCGCTTCGGCGGCAGCGGCCTGGGAAATTGAGCAAGGTGCTGAAGTGATTTGGCCTTGGATTTTGTTGCAAGCAGTTGCGATCCACTTTGGAGCACCGATGTAACCTAGACGCCATCCTGTCATCGCAAATCCCTTTGAAACGCCATTTACCGTTACAACTCTATCCATCATACCAGGTATGCCAGCAAGGCTAGCGTGCTTAGGAGTGAAGTTGATTAGCTCGTAAATCTCATCGCTTATAGTGATGATGTTGTCGTGCTTCAGGAGAACCTCAGCAATAGCCTCAGTTTCTTCAAGATTATAAACGGAACCAGATGGGTTGCAAGGCGATGAATAAATCACCATGCGAGTTTTTTTATTGATAGCAGATGCTAATGCTTTAGGCTTGATTTTGTAGTCGTTCTCAATGCTAGTTGGAAGTACAATAGGTACGCCTTTTGCAAGCTTAACGATCTCAGCATAACTAACCCAGTATGGCGCAGGTAGTATTACTTCATCGCCAGGGTTTACAAGAGAAAGTACTATGTTAGCGATACTTTGCTTAGCTCCGTTGCTAACTACGATTTGGTCAGGGGTATAATCCAGCCCATTATCTCTTTTAAATTTTTTAGAAATAGCCTCTCGAACACTCACTGTTCCTGCAACAGGAGTATAGTGAGTGTCGTTAGCATTTATAGCATCTATTCCCGCTTGCTTTAGTGGTTCAGGAGTGTCGAAATCTGGTTCTCCCAGTGAAAGAGAGATAATGTCAATTCCTTTAGCCTTTAACTCGCGAGCCATTTTAGCCATGGCGATAGTTGCTGATTCAGATAGGCTGTTTAGAAGGTCAGAAGTTCGATTGTTCATGCCTTTGATTAGATGCTAGTTTTTAGGATTAAATTTCGCCTTCAAAGGTACTTCGTTAATCGAGATAATTGATAGTCCTAGAGCAGTTATTATTCCATTAACTGGCAATAGGGCAAACCCAAAACTGAACCCATAAAAGTGGTCAAGGCATCTCTCTAAAATATAGCATATTACAGGAGCAGTAATTGCGACAATTGGAATGAATTTATCTGAAGCTTTCTCTTTTGAGAATATCCCGTAGAAAAACAACCCTAATAGTGGGCCGTAAGTGTAGTTCGCAGCAGTGAAAAGAGCAGCTACTGCACTTTGGTCGTTTATAGCTCTAAAGAGCATTATTACTACAAGTAGAACTAAAGCAACTAAAACGTGAACTCTTCCTCTAATTTTTAATGCTTTTTTTTCTTCCATTTTCTCTATGCCTATTATATCAACACAGATAGAAGTCGTCAGGGATGTCATTGCTGAGTCTGCAGAGCTAAATGCTGAAGCTAAAAGCCCAACTAGGAAAACACCTCCCATCCAAATTCCTAGTGAACCATCAAGTGCAAACATTGGGTAAATCTTATCTGTAGTAATTGGTAGTATCAAACTTATTTGTTCAATCGGTCCATGTAAGCAGAAAAGTGCTCCTAACGAGAGGAAAATGATATTGACAAAGAAGAGGATGAAAGCAAAGGATCCCATGTTCTTTTGGGCTGATTTAAGATCCTTACAAGCAAGGTTCTTCTGCATCATATCTTGATCTAAACCGGTCATTGCAATGCATAGGAAAACGCCAGCTAAGAAATGTTTTACAAAGTGATGCGGAGCTTTCCAATTTTCAAATTCAAATATCTGAGTCCTTCCACTAGACTTAACAAGTTCTGGTATGCCCCCAATTGAAACGCCCTGAGATTCAGCGATAGCATATACAGTGAGAATTACAGCAGCAAGCATGCAAGCGGTTTGGATTGTATCAGTCCAAATCACAGTAGCCATCCCTCCCTTTTTAGTGTAGAAGTATATAATTGTTAGAACTGTAAACACTGTGAGAGCAAATGCCCAAGTTGGAGATTTTCCTTCAAATATTGGGTCTAAGAATGCCATTTCTACAACAAGAGCGACCAGGAAAAGCCTGAAAGAAGCTCCTATGGTTCTACTCAGAAGGAAAAACGAAGCTCCTGTTTTATATGCATTGTTGCCAAACCTTTTTTCCAGATAAGTGTAAATACTAGTCAGCCCTAGCTTGTAATAAAGGGGTAGTAGAAACAACATAATGAAAATGTATCCAGTGCAGAATCCCATCATCATTTGTAGATAGTGCCAGTTTTTTTCTACCACTTCACCTGGTACTGAAATAAAGGTGACACCGCTAAGTGTTGCACCTATCATTCCAAATGCAACTATGTACCACGGAGCAGCCTTTCCTGCCAGATAGAAATCACTACTCTTACTCTTTCCTCCTGTGAAATATGCTATTATAAAAAGCATACTCACATATGCCAAAGCAATAAGTAGAAATGATATTGGTGTCATAGCCCAAATGTAAGGTACTATATTTACGCTGTGCATCAACTTCCATCACGTTTAATAGAAGCAGCAGTAGACCAAATTGCCTCTTTGCCAGGAATTGGCAGAAGGACGGCTTTAAGGTTAGCACTTAGCCTGTTAAGGCGTGATCCAGAGAGAGCACATCAACTAGCTGAATCAATAGTTTCCATGGTTGATGGTGTGACGCCTTGTTCTAAGTGTCACAACCTGAGCGAGGACATTCTTTGCAGTATTTGTAATACACCATCTAGAGACGAATCGGTTATTTGTGTAGTTGAGGATATTAGGGACTTACTTGCAATAGAAAGCCTAGGTAATTTCAAAGGATTATACCACGTACTTGGTGGAGTCATTAGCCCCATGGAAGGAATAGGCCCATCTGACATCTACTTGCAGTCACTTATAGATAGGGTTGATTCTATTGAATGCGAAGAAGGTAAGAGGGTGGAAGTGATTTTTGCCCTACCTGCGACAATGGAAGGAGAAACAACTTCATTTTACTTATTTAAGAAGCTAAAGGATAAAAACATTATTGTAACCTCATTAGCTAGAGGTGTTGCAGTGGGCGAATCTCTACAATACGCTGATGAAGCAACTCTTTCAAGATCACTAGAAAATAGAACTATCTATGAAGCTTAGTGTTATCATAGTTAGTTATAACGTTGAGGGATTTCTCACCCAATGTTTAGTCTCTGTCGAAAGAGCAATAGCTCAGGCTAAGGCCCTTGGATCAGGAGATGTTGAGGTGTTTGTAGTTGATAACAATTCCGTTGATGGTACATGTAAAATTGTCAAGGACAAATTCCCTTGGGTTAAGCTGATAGAAAACAAAGACAACACTGGTTTTTCAGTTGCAAATAACCAGGCAATAGTACTTTCTAAAGGAGAGTATGTCCTGCTACTTAATCCCGATACAGTTGTTTCTGAAGACACATTTATTTCTTGCATAGAGTATTCTGATAAACATCCTAATCTAGGAGGTCTGGGCGTACCTATGTACGATGGCAGAGGCACTTATCTACCTGAAAGCAAGAGAGGAATTCCTACACCATTTGCATCGCTATCTAGAATGTCAGGGATGTACAAACTAGCTCCTAAGTCTGAAAAGCTAAATTCATATTACGCTGGTCATATATCTAAGGATGAAAATGCTGAGATTGAGATTTTAAGTGGGGCATTTATGTGGATGAGAGCTTCCGCAATAGATAAAGTAGGAATGCTTGATGAGACCTTCTTTATGTATGGCGAAGATATTGATCTTAGTTGGAGAATTATAAAGGGAGGTTATGAGAATCACTATTTTGCTGAAACCCAAATCATTCACTACAAAGGAGAGAGTACTAAAAAGGGAAGTCTTAATTATGTCTCTGTATTCTACAAAGCCATGCTGATTTTTGCTGCAAAGCATTTTGAGGGTGGGCAGGCGTGGATATATAACATGGTCATTCGCCTAGCTATTTATGCTAGAGCAACACTATCAATAGTTAGAAGAATAGCAGAAAAACTACTATTACCTTCAGCAGAGTGGCTGGCATTGTTTGGCTCCCTATTACTAATTCTAAAATATTACTCAGAATATTCAGGGATAGATTACAATTGGGACTTGGCAACAATCTCACTTGGGTCTTATTCCTCTGTGTTTATTGTAGTTTTATGGCTGTTTGGAGGTTATGACAGACCCTGGGTTCCCAGAAGAGTAATGAAGGGAATAGCTGCAGGAACTATCATTTTAATTGCAGTATATGGACTTCTTCCGGAGTCTATCAGGTTTTCTAGGGCTATTCTTCTGCTAGGAGCTATTTCATTTTTCTTCATTGTGGCCATAGGCCGAATCATATTTGGCCAATGGCGGCTTGGTAAAAGAGTTTCTAACAGATTGCTTGTTGCTTCGCCTGCTGAAGCTGATTCAATCTGTTCTCTTTTAAATACTCTAGAACCTCAGTCTAAATCACCTCAGCATAAGACTTCCATCCTCGATCCAAGTAATGTCACTTCGCTATCAGAATTTACTAGGATTCATAATATTGGAGAAGTTATTTTCAGCGGTCGAGATGTTACCGCTAACGCTATTATATCATCTCTCGCATCCATTTCCTCTCTTCAAATCGTTTGTCGCATAGCATGGACGGATGATGGTTCAGTAATGGGGTCAGGCGGTCCAGGACCCGATCCGGTAACCGAACTTGACGGAGCGATTTACAGCCCCTCAGCCAGAAGATCGAAGCGCCTTTTAGATATTGCACTTTCATTATTATTAATTGTTCTTTCACCACTACTCTTTATTTCCGCCAGATTTAAGTGGGTGAAAAACGCATTTTCTGTCCTTCTAGGCTTCAAAACTTGGGTTGGCATCAATATTCCGGGGATAAATCAAGAAGCTTTTTCAAAGCCATTTGTTATCTTAGCGGTTGATTCTGATGATATTAGGGTGCGCGAAAGACTAAGTTTATCCTACGCAAGACAATACCACCCTTTTGAAGACTTGAAGCTTGTCTTGAACTCACTACTTTTGCAAAACGAAAACAGATAGTATGGCAGTCATCGAAATTCTACTTCCAAAAATGGGTGAAAGTGTAGCAGAGGCTACAATTACTAATCTCCTTGTTGAGCCTGGTTCAAATGTTGAATCTGATGAAGCAATTGTTGAAATCGCTACTGATAAAGTAGATAGTGAGGTTCCAGCCCCAGAGGATGGAGTTCTTGTTGAGTGGCTGATTGCAGAAGGAGATGTGGTTCCAGTAGGAGCACCTATTGCGAAATACGAAGTAGGAGATTATGTAGGAGATGATGTAGGAGATGATGTAGGAGATTCTGTTCTATCCCCAGAAGCCGATGAAATTCCAACACCTGCGACACCAGAACCTACTCCGGAAGTTGTTGCTGCAGTTTCTGCACCACTTGATTCAGTCCCAGATAGAAATGGTCCATCAGGCAGATTTTACTCGCCTCTTGTAAGAAGTATTGCTACTAAAGAGGGAATTAGCATGGAAGAGCTTGAGTCAATTACTGGTTCAGGATCAGAGGGTAGAGTGACTAAAAAAGATATTCTAGCATATGTTGCCAGCAGAGGTTCTGCTCCAGCACCAACTGCTGCAGCTCCTACTTCAGCTCCAGCACCTGCTAAGCCAGCTGCTCCTACATATAACGTAAGTGCTTCGTCTCACGAGCCACACCCTGCATTTAAGTCAGTTACAGGTGGGTATGACATCGTAGAGATGGATAGGATGAGAAAGCTTATTTCTAAGCACATGGTGGACTCTGTTCACACATCGCCACACGTTACTTCATTTGTTGAGGCTGACGTAACCGCTATGGTTCAGTGGAGAAATAAGAATAAGAATACATTCTTTGAGAAGTACGGCGAGAAGTTGACATTTACGCCAATTTTTGCTGAGGCTATTATTAAGGCTATTGGTGATTTCCCTGGAGTAAATGCTAGTATAGACGGTGATAACATCGTTATGCATAAGGCTATACACTTAGGAATGGCTGCAGCTCTTCCAGATGGAAACCTAATTGTTCCTGTAATTAAACACGCTGACCAATACAACCTTCAAGGACTTGCTCGCCAAGTAAATAATCTTGCAACAAGTGCTAGACAGGGTAAATTGGGGCCAGATGATATTTCTGGTGGAACGTATACTATGAGTAATGTTGGAACGTTTGGAAATGTGATGGGAACACCAATTATCAATCAGCCACAAGTTGGAATTATTGCATTGGGAGCTATTAGAAAGCGTCCAGCAGTAATTGAAACTCCAGAAGGAGATGTGATTGGAATTAGACACATGATGTTCTTATCTCATAGCTATGATCATAGAGTAGTAGATGGAATGTTAGGTGGTAGCTTTGTTAGAAGGGTAGGAGACTACCTTGAGAGCTTTTCAATTGACAGACCACTAGAGGGATAATAAAATCAAAGAGTATGGGTTTAGAAGAAGGATTAAAGAAACTGAAGCTTAAACGCCCACTCGTAATATTTGATTTAGAGACTACCGGTACTCAGGTAGGTGTAGATAGGATTGTAGAAATAGCGATGATAAAGGTGAGTCCAGATGGCTCAGTTATCAGAAAGCCTGAAAAGTCAGGGCCAGAAAATAGAATTCTAGTAAATCCTGAAATGCCTATTCCTGTTGAGGCTAGCCTTATTCATGGAGTTTATGATAAGGATGTGGAAGGGAAATACACCTTTGGCCAAATCGCTCCAGGACTAGTTAAGTTTTTACACAATTGCGACTTAGGCGGATTCAATTCTAACAGATTTGATGTACCTATGCTTGCCGATGAGTTTCTTAGGGTTGGGATTGATTTTGGGCTAGAAGGAAGAAATCTAATAGATGTCCAAAACATCTTCCATAAAATGGAGCAGAGGACTCTTAAAGCAGCTTATAAATTTTATTGTGATAAGGAGTTAGAGGGTGCACATGAGGCTTATCCAGATACTGCTGCTACTTTAGAGATTTTAGTTGAGCAGTTGGATAAATACAATGACCAAACTATTTCTGATAGTCATGGAGCCACTGTAGGCCCTGTTCCTCAGGATATGGATAAATTGCATGAATTCTGTCAAAGGACTAAGAATGCTGATTTAGCAGGGCGTTTAGTGTATAATGATGAGGGTGAGGTGGTGTTTAATTTTGGGAAGTACAGAGGTGTTTCTGTAAAGAAGCTCTTAGAGACTGACCCTGGATATTATGGTTGGATGATGAATGGCGATTTTCCGAGGTATACGCTCAGAGTGCTTAAGCAAATTAAGGAAGGCACTTTTAATCAATGAGAATAGCGGTTTTAGTATCTAACGATTTGTCCTTCGATCAGAGGGTTAAAAAGACGTGTAGGGTACTTGAGGCAGCTGGTCATGAGGTTTTATTGGTTGGTCGAGAGATGCCAGAGTCTGTGCCATATGAAGGTCCGGGGACTGCAACAAGGTTGAAGCTGAAAAACAAAAGTGGAGTTAGGTTTTATGCTGAGCTTCAAAGAGTGCTGATAAAGTGGTTGAAGGGAGTGGATGTTGATGCGATTTGGGCTAACGATTTAGATACCTTGCTTCCTGCTGTTGTTGTTGGGAAAAAGAAGGGGATAAGGGTAGTTTATGATTCCCACGAATTCTTTACTGAGGCAGCAGGGCTGACTGATGCACCTTTGAAAAGGTGGGTTTGGCTAATGATTGAAAAGTACACTGTTCCCAAGGTTGGATCTATGATTACAGTAAACTCTTCAATTGCTGAAAATTACAGATGTAGATACGGCGTACACGTAGATGTTCTAAGGAACATGCCAGAGCTTAACGATATCCCTGAAGTTGAGCATAGGACGCCTTTTGAGCAGTATGGAGTGCCTACTGATAAGCCCATTTTACTATTGCAAGGAGCGTTTATGGATAGGGACAGGGGGACTAAGGAGGCTGTAGACTCAATGGAGTTTATAGATGATGCTACACTTGTTCTTGTTGGAGCTGGCATAGAGTGGGAGGAAAGCAAAGAAAGGCTTGATGATCCAAGGTGGAAGGGTAGACTTTTCTGCATTCCAAAACTGCCATATGAAGAGCTGAAAAAACTAACTGCATCAGCCGATATAGGTCTAAGTTTGGATAAGGCATCGCACATAAACTACCAGCTCAGTTTGCCTAATAAACTTTTTGATTTCCTCCACGTAGGGCTACCCATTGTTGCAAGCCCCATGGTTGAAGTAGTGAAGATTATCAATCAATACATGGTGGGTGTTGTGGTTGAAAAAGTTGAGCCAAATCACATCGCTTCAGCAGTAAAAAAGATGTTGGAAAAGCCCAAGTCGGTCTGGCTTAAAGCCTGCATGAATGCTAGAGAAAACCTTCACTGGGGAGCAGATTCTCATGTGATAATTGAGCAGTTGGAGAAGGCTTCATATCAGCCTTGGGTTAAGTAATCTACTTGCTCCTAAAAGCAGCAAATTTCTTCCAGAGGTATTTCCCCCTTGTTGTAAATTCTTGAGCAATTGTTAGAGCACTAAGGCCAAACACATTTCGCTTCATCATCCTCTCCTCAGCATAGAGTCTCCTATTGAAGTTTCTACTTACGCCTCCAGCTTCAACCTCAGCAATAAGAGTATTGTGACAAATGCATTTGGCGCTCTCCATGTAGAGCTTCAAGTTCAGGTGATAATCAGCAAGAACTCTAAACCTGATGTCGTAACCTAACTTCTTAACACTGCTTTTCCTGTAAACGACCCCCTGATGATGCATGGTATTCCTCCACTTCAAACTCTCACCCCAAACAGGCTTGTAAAACTCCGGAACCCCAGGCTCCCTTGGCGGTAAAAGCCTAACGTTAAAAGCGTGAAGATCGCTCTCAGTATCCATTTTCACAGTTGCTAAAACCTCGTCAACTGCCCCATCCACAGGCATGTCACCAGTCCCTACAAACCAACACCACGAACCCGAAGCAATCTCAAGGCCTTTATTCATAGAATCGTAAACCCCACGGTCAGGCGCACTTATAACCTTTGCAAACAACCTCTGATTCTCGAGCAGCCACCCCTTCGATCCGTCCGTCGAGTCACCATCGACCACTATCAGCTCCACCTCACTACACCCGGCAAACACATCGGCTGTCCTCTTAAGCCCGGCAAGCTGATTAAACGACGGAACTATAACGCTAAGTATTGGCAAATTCGACACCACCCTAGATTTTAAGCAATTTCCACAATCTCAGCGTTCTTACATCTTAGCTTCTTCCCCGGAAAATCAGCCATACTCAGATGATCGTGCGTTGCCATAATCACGGAACACCCAGTTGCCGTAAGCCCATGCAGCAACTTTAAAATGTTTGTCGTCGTCTCAGGATCCAAATTCCCAGTAGGCTCATCAGCCAGCAGCAAACTTGGCGAATTCAACAACCCCCTAGCGATGGCAACTCTCTGCTGTTCACCCCCACTGAGCTCGTGCGGGAACTTATACCCCTTATTATCGAGCTCTACTCTAGCGAGCACTTCGTCTATCCTTTTAGAAATCAAGTCCTTCCTCGACCACCCAGTCGCCCTAAGTGCAAACTCTAAATTCCCAGTGACTGTCCTATCGGTTAGTAGTCCAAAATCCTGAAACACTATCCCCAGCTTCCTCCTCAATTCGTGAACGTTTTTCCTAGTAACTGTACTAAGGTCCACTCCGCAAACTGTTGCATGACCGCTAGCAATAGGTAGGTCGCCATAAAGAGCTCTAAGTAAGCTGGATTTACCGCTACCTGTTTTACCTATCAGATATATAAATTCCCCACAGCCTAAACTTAAGCTAACATTATTTAGAACAATGTGTTCAGCTTGGTTAATGCAAACGTTTTCAATTGATAGAAGAGGGGAGTTTTCCATTTTTCTTTATTCTATAGTTGAATTTAATTCAACAGAGCTAATTCTGAAATTCATTGACTGAGGACCTGATGTAACCTTCACTTCAAGTGGGAATAAAATCCCATCGCCCAAATCAATGTACTTATTGTATTCAGTAGAAGAATTGAGATTTTTACTCATTGATAACAATCCTGATTCTACACTGAAATAGTAAGATTCGCTAATGCTATCATCCTCATTAGTGTACTTGATCACGTGGTACTCAACACCATTGATGTTTTCAATTCCTAAAAGATCCGCATTCAATCCATAATCGTCACTGTTGTTAAGGAAAACAGGGCTAAGTTCTGTCCATTGAGCAACTATTAAATCAGCTCCCTCAAGCTTTTCTTCTGGCCCCATTTGAGATATGCTTGCTCCTTCTGGAGTTACTGTTGAAGTCATGATAACTTGACCAGACATGCTAATGTTTTTCATTGACTTCTTATTCTTCTTAGAGTAGCTAGTTTTCTCTTCAAAGCCCAGAGTCATAGCACCTCCAATCTCAACTGATCCTTTTTTAACAATAGACTTAAGCTTAGAAATTTTTTTTAAACCTCCACAGGCATTGTAGTGATTAGCAACAACAGACTCACCTGTTACTCCTTCTGAGACATCTCTTCTCTCAATCAACTGCTTTCCATATGCGTCAAATAGCTCAACCTGTCCAGTGTGAGAAAATCCTTTTAAAGATTCGATAATTTCTGGAGAGCCAACACAAGTAATATATAGCTGGTCAGGACGTAGATACTTCTTAGCTACGCGCTGAACGTCCTCAATTGTTACCATGCTTAACTCCTCTAAATAAGTTGCGTAGTAATCCGCCGGAAGTCCATATTTTTCAATGTTAAGCGCAAATCTTGCTACTGTACTAGGATTTTCTAAACTTCTAGCAAAAGACCCCGTCATATAGCTCTTAGTCATAGCAAGAGTAGAACTATCAACGGGCTCATTTGTCATTCTTCTAATCTCTATTAAGAACTCAGTTACAGCGCTATCAGTCACCTCATTTCTTACATCTGCATAAGCGACAAAATTTCCAACAATAGGGTCAGTGCTTAAAGAAGACCTTGCTCCATAAGTGAAGGCTTTGTCCTCTCTTAGGTTTTGCATTAGTCGTCCTGAAAAAGCTCCACCACCAAGTATGCTATTCATAACGCTAACAGTTATAGCATCCTCTGATCCAGGTCTAAGATTTACAATATGAGTAAGTTTTAATAGGCTTTGTACAGATCCATCTAGTGGAGCTAGACATACTTTATTTCCTTGAGGTAAAGCAGGTGTTTCCCATCTGTGGTAAGGAATATCACTCTTCTCCCAAGATCCAAACCACTTTTCAGCCTGCGCCATAGCATTGTCAAAAGTGATATTTCCAACAATAACTAAGTAAGTAGAGTTTGGGCGGAAGTAAGTGTTGTGATGATTAATGAAATCTTCTCTCGTTATTGCCTCAATGCTTTCAGCTGTAGTCACCTCACCATATGGGTGGTTAGAACCGTATAAAAGCGTACGTGTGAGATTGCTAGAAATATCATTAGGTGATGTTTCAGACGCAGCTAGACCAGAAATCATTTGAGTCTTCAGCTTGTTTAGTTCAGCTTCAGGGAATGATGGGTTAAATAGCACATCTGACATTAATTCTAGTAGAGCATCACTGTGCTTAGTAAGAGATGAACCGCTGAAGTAGTTAGAACTCGCGTAGATAGAACCTCCAATAAAATCAATTGCCTCGTCTAGCTCAGCCTTAGACTTAGAAACAGTTCCAGACTTCATCAAGTCGCCAAACATTCCTAAAATTCCCACCTTATCACCTTCAAACACTGGAGTATGCTCAAAGTCAAGACTCCAAGAAACTTGAGGTATCCTGTGATTTTCTACAACAATTACAGTCAGTCCATTTTCTAATTTACTTACTGTAGACTCACCTAATTCAATAATAGGAGCAGGACCAGCAGCAGGTGCTGAGCTTCTGTCAATTTGTGCTACAAGAGCAATCGGAGCAGCTGCTATTAAAAGAGCAATAGCTTTAAACGTTGCTTTCATAGTAATTATTTTTCGTCGTTGTGTTTAAAGTAAATAGTAACTCTTGAACTTGAGTCGTAGTATGTGTTTGCCGCTCTCTTGATGTCCTCAGCTGTTATGCTTAAGTATCTATCAATTTCTGTGTTAATCAGATTGGCATCGCCAAAGTATGTATGGTAGTTAGCAAGTGATTCCGCAATGCCAGCCATTGAAGAATTTCTCGTTACAAACCCAGCCTCAATGCTGTTCTTAAGTTTTTGTAGCTCTCTTTCTGAGATCAGTTCATTCTTAAGCTTATCAACTTCCTCATTCATAGCAGCCTCAACATCCTCTGGATTTACTCCCATGTTTACCATTGCAAAACCTAGTGTTAGTCCTGGATCTTCTAGCCCAAAGCTGAACGCACCGCAGTATAATGCTAGCTGTTTTTCATCAACAATCACCTTATTCAATCTGCTAGATTCACCACCGCTAAGAACCTGGTTAAGCATGTCCACTGCGTAGTAGTCTGGTGTTCCTTGAGCAGGAATAGGGTAGGCCTGAACTACAAGAGGAAGTCTGTCCTTTCCATATACAGTTAGCTTTTTCTCTTCAATTCTTTTAGCTTCTATGACTGACGGTCTAGGAATTTCATTTGTCCCTTTAGGGATGTCGCTGAAATATGCTTCAATCAGCTTTTTAGCCTCAGATATGTCCAAATCTCCAGCAATACTCAATGTAGCATTATTTGGAACGTAGAAAGTCTCATAGAAATTCATAAAGTCTCCATGGTCTGCTGCATCAAGATGCTCCATTGATCCAATAGGAGTCCACTTGTATGGGTGCTCTTCATAGCAAGCCTCCATTGTTTTCTCAAGAAGGTTTCCATATGGTTGATTATCCACCCTCATTCTCTTCTCCTCCTTTACAACTTCATTCTGAGTGTCAATGCCTATCTGCTGAATCTTTGCGTGAAGCATTCTCTCAGATTCTAGCCAAAGACCCAATTCAAGCTGGTTTGAAGGAAGTAGTTCGTAGTAAAACGTTCTGTCTTGAGTAGTGTTTGCATTCAATACACCACCAGAATTCTCTACATATTTATCGAACTCACCGCGCTCAATATTTTCCGAACCCTCAAAAAGCAGGTGCTCGAAAAAGTGGGCCATTCCAGTTCTCGATGGGTCCTCATTTTTAGAGCCAACGTGGTACATAACAGTTACAGCAACAATTGGAGTGCTGTGATCCTCGTGAAGAATCACGTGCAGACCGTTGTCGAGGTCGTATTCTGTAAATTCGATTTGGTTTGCAGTTTGGCCTAAAACATAAGTAAATAGTGCAAAAGCGCCGCAGAAGCTCATAAGACGTTTCATATTTCTATACCATGGATAATGGAGGTACAAGTTAAACCTCCTAGAGGTATCTTTATCGAATGAATGAGGATAATTCTATGATGATAGATTCTGAGTGGTGGAAACTTGAGGATGTCTATAAAAAGTTAAAGGGGAAGCCTGTAGCTCAGATGGATGAGAAGGTGGTGGCAAGGGTGAAGAAATGCAATGATTATTTGCTAGATAGGATAGCTACAAAGGGTGATACTCTTTATGGTGTGAATACTGGGTTTGGGTCGCTATCAAACACTAAAATTGATGATGATCAGTTGAGCGATTTGCAAAGGCGTATTCTGATTTCTCACGCATGCGGAGTGGGTGAGGAGGTGCCTTCAGAGATTGTAAGGTCTATGATGCTTCTTAAGGCTAAAGCGCTAGGGCAAGGGCACTCAGCTGTATCTCTTTCAACTATTCAGCGTATTATGGACATGCTTCACGAGGATGTTATTCCAGTTGTGCCTCGTCATGGATCGTTGGGTGCTTCTGGAGATTTGGCCCCTCTTTCTCACATGGTGATTCCTCTTATAGGAGAGGGTGATGTAAGAATTAAAGGTGGTGAACCAGTTCATTCTAGCGATATGTTAGACCAAATGGGGTGGGAGCCACTCATCCTTGGTCCCAAGGAAGGTCTAGCCCTTATCAACGGAACTCAGCTTATGCTAGGTTACGGAGTAATGGCGCTTGATAGGATTAAGAGCATCATGTCTTGGGCTGATGCCATAGGATCTATGTCTCTAGAATCATGTAACGGACTTGCTTCACCTTTTGACGATGACATTCATAGAATAAGAAATCAAGAGGGCGCAAGAGAAGTTGCCAAATCTGTAAGGAATTGGTTAAAAGGTTCTGAGCGTATGCAGGTGCCTAGAGACTATGTTCAGGATCCTTATTCTTTCCGCTGTATCCCACAGGTTCACGGTGCATCACGAGATGTTGTTCTTTCAGCAGTTGAGCTTTTTGAAAATGAAGTAAACGCTGTAACTGACAATCCACTTGTGTTCCCAGATTCAGATAAGGTTGTTTCAGGAGGTAACTTCCATGGTCAACCTTTAGCTTTAGCTCTTGATAGATTAGCCCTAGCGACACACGAAATAGCCTCTATTTCTGAAAGAAGGATATTCAAGTTAATGGGAGGTACTCGCGGACTACCAGCATTCCTTGCTGAAAACCCTGGTCTTAACTCAGGCTTTATGATTGCTCAATACACTGCAGCAAGCCTTGTATCTCTCAATAAGCAACTCGTAACCCCAAGTTCTGCAGACAACGCAGATAGCTCAAATGGCCAAGAAGACCACGTTAGCATGGGAGCAAATGCTGCTATCAAGCTTTGGGATGTAGTTAACCACGCTGAGCAAGTTATCGCAATTGAAGCCCTCGCCGCGGCCCAAGCATCTGATCTTCAAGAAGCCCCAGCGATGTCACCTAGACTTGCCTCACTTAAAGAAAGCTTAAGAAATACTGCTCCATACATTTCAGAGGACGTTTACATGAAACCCTTGCTTGACAAGGCTCTAGAGTGGATAAGACACAATAATCCAGAAGATATCTCTCCATGCCGCTAGTTGAAGATTTGGAGAAGAGAGGAGCCTGGTTGTTTAGATGGCGCTCTTTCCTTCCGCTGGTAATCGTTCCCTTTGCCCTCGCAGTAGCATATTTCGACGACAATTTGCCAGAATTTACTGATGTTAAATGGATTGCTATTTGTGCTAGCATCAGTCTTTTTGGCCAAATCATCCGCGCCCTCACCATAGGTTACGTTCCTAAGGGCACATCTGGCAGGAATACATCAGAGGGACAAGTAGCAATCACACTCAATACAAAGGGCATGTATAGCCTTGTTCGTCACCCACTTTACTTGGGTAACTACTTTATGTGGTTAGGGATAATGTTATACTCTGGTTCTTATGAGTTTGCAGTGATAATTACTGTAGCGTTTTGGATTTACTACACACTTATTGCCATGACAGAAGAGAGGTATTTAATAGGTCAGTTTAAAGACGAGTATTTTTCATGGGCAGAAGGAGTGCCTGCCTTTGTTCCTAAGAAATTAAAATGGACACATCCAGGTGTTTTCTTTTCTATGAAGAATGTGATTAAAAGAGAATACAATGGTGTGTTTGCTGTGTTTGTGTCATTTGCCGTTCTTGATTTGGCACATAACTACAGGGAGCAACATATTCTAGATATGTCAGATCATATGCAGTTTGCTCTGACGATAAGCTCAGTTTGTTTTCTTGTTCTTAGAACCATTAAAAAGAGAACTAAGTGGCTAGATGTCGCTGGTAGAGAGTACGTTAAGTAGTACTCTAGGTTGCTATTATCTAGGTAACAGCAGTCTTTCTGATAATTCGTCTTAGTAGGCCGGGGAAAAACCTGCCTACATATACGGCAAGAATTTCACTTCTTCCAATAAGAATAAGCGCCTTCTTCTTTCTAACACCCTTGTAAAGTCTTTTAGCGCATTCTAATGGTGTCATGCCGGCTCCAGTCTTTTCATCCATTGTGCCCTGCTTAGAACCATCTCCAACTACCGCGTTAAGGCTGATGTCAGTTGCTATAAATCCTGGGCATACCATGCTGATAGAAACCCCCTGATCATATACCTCAGCTCTAAGTGATTCAAAGAAACCATGAAGGGCGTGCTTAGCTCCGCAATAACCAGATCTCAAAGGAGATGAAAACAGCCCCATCAGCGAAGTGATTACAACAAATTGACCTGATTTATTCTCAGTAAAATGTGGGAGAAGAGCCTTAGTGAGGGCTATGGTGCCAAAATAATCTATCTCCATAACCCTTCTGTCTACGTCAATAGATGTTTCAGCAGCAAGTGAACGTTGACTAATTCCTCCAGCATGGAGCATTATGTCTATAGTCCCAACTTGTTTTAATAAGTCGGAGGTTATTGAATTAAAGTTAAAGCTGTCTGATAGGTCTAAAGGCTTAATAAAAATATTATTGGAATTTACACCATGACCTTCAATTAGATCAGCTTTTACATCTTCAAGAGCATCCTTCCTTCTAGAAGAAAGGATGATTCTATAACCATTATTTGCATATACTTGGGCGCAAGCTTTGCCTATTCCACTGCTAGCTCCAGTAATCCAAATTGTTTTAGGCGTCGATGTTTGCATACTTAGCGTTCTCTTCTATAAATGCTCTTCTTGGAGGTACTTCATCACCCATTAACATTGAGAAAACGTGGTCAGCAGCTATTGCATTTTCAATAGTAACCTGACGTAGTGTTCTGTTTTCTGGGTTAAGTGTTGTATCCCAAAGTTGCTCAGCATTCATTTCACCAAGGCCCTTGTAACGTTGAACGTTTACAGAAGAGTCTGAAGAGCCTTTAAGTTCTGCAATGATTGCGTCTCTTTCTTCATCATTCCATGCGTACTTCTGTTTGCTTCCTTTCTTAACTAAGTAGAGTGGAGGAGTAGCAATGTAAATGAATCCTCTTTCAACAAGATCCTTCATGTGACGGAAGAAGAAAGTAAGAATTAGAGTTTCAATGTGTGAACCGTCGACGTCGGCGTCACACATGATTACAATCTTATGGTATCTAAGCTTTTCTAGATTTAGAGCTCTTTCATCTTCTTCAGTTCCGAGTCTAACACCCAGAGCAGTGTAAATATTCTTGATTTCTTCGTTTTCAAAGACCTTGTGGTGCATAGCTTTTTCCACGTTTAGAATCTTACCTCTTAACGGCATAATGGCTTGGAATTTTCTGTCTCGGCCCTGCTTAGCAGTACCACCCGCAGAATCACCCTCCACTAGGAAGATCTCACATAATTCAGGGTCTTTTTCAGAACAGTCAGCAAGTTTACCAGGTAAGCCAGAACCGCTCATTACAGTTTTTCTCTGAACCATTTCACGAGCTTTTCTCGCAGCGTGTCTTGCCTGTGCTGCTAGAATTACTTTTTGAACAATGGTTTTAGCATCGTTAGGGTGTTCTTCTAAGTATGCTTCAAGCATGTCGCTTACCGACTGAGATACTGGAGCGCTAACTTCTGCGTTTCCTAGCTTAGTCTTTGTTTGGCCTTGGAATTGAGGCTCACCAACTTTTACACTTACAACTGCCGTTAGACCTTCACGGAAGTCATCTCCGCTAATATCAAACTTCAGCTTGCTTAACATGCCAGAATTGTCAGCATACTTTTTAAGTGTATTAGTAAGACCTCTTCTAAAACCAGTTAAATGTGTACCACCCTCATGTGTGTTAATGTTATTAACATACGAGAATAGATTCTCTGAAAATGATGAGTTGTAAGTCATGGCAACTTCAACCGGAATGCCATTTTTCTCACCACTCATGTGGATCACATCAGCAATAAGAGTGTCTCTGTTTTCATCTAGGTATGAAACAAAATCTCTTAAACCGTTTTCAGAGAAGAAAGTTTCGCTCTTAAATACTCCTTCAACAGGTTCTTTTCCTTCTTCAGGAATAGCTAATTCTCTTTCATCCGTAAGAGTTACAGTTATGCCTTGGTTAAGGAAGCTAAGCTCTCGCATTCTGTCAGCAAGAGTTTCATAATTGTACACTAGCACCTCGAAAATTTCTGGGTCAGGGTAGAACTCTACTGTTGTACCATTATCTGTAGCTGTACCACACTCTCTTACTTCATATTGTTCCTTGCCTCTCTTGTATTCTTGCTCGAAAGCTTTTCCTTCTCTATGTACTTCTGCTCTTAAATGAGTTGATAGTGCGTTAACACATGATACTCCCACTCCGTGTAATCCACCACTTACCTTATATGAGTCTTTATCGAATTTACCACCGGCTCCAATCTTTGTCATTACAACTTGAAGTGCACTTACGCCCTCCTTTTCGTGTATACCTACTGGAATACCACGACCGTTATCTTTTACTCTGATACCGTTCTCTTTTGTGATAGTTACTTCTATCCGATCACAATGTCCTGCTAGCGCTTCGTCAATTGAGTTGTCAACTACTTCATATACAAGATGGTGAAGTCCTCTTACGTTAACATCTCCGATGTACATCGAAGGACGCATACGCACGTGTTCCATCCCCTCTAGAGCTTGAATTTGGTCTGCTCCATACTTTGGTTTCTTCTGCTCTTCTGACATTGTTTTTAAGTCTTTAATATAGACTTTAAAAATACAGTGTTTTCAAGTAAATCGGAGAAAATTAGAGTAAGTAAAAAGTGCGTTTTTTCCACAAAAAACGCACGTAATACACAATGTTTGTATACTAGGGGAATTAGAAGGCGTAACTGGCTCCTAATAGTGCTTGAGTGCCTTGAACTCTATAGCCTGTCCAATGTCTGTAATTTGAACCAGTTAAGTTGCTGGTAGAGATCCAAATGGCTGTCCTTTGGCTATACCTGTATTCGAAGTTTAGGTTTAAGTCCAAATAGCCAGGAAGTTTTACGCTGTATCTTCCATCTTCTAGCATAGTAAAACTACCCTCGTCTAATGGAGCTACGTTTGAGACTCCCATTCTTTCGCCAACAACTGTTGTAGTTGACTTCAAAGTGAATCGCTCTAAGAAGGTGTATTTAATATCTAAACTAGCTGTATATCCAGGAAGATTCCATGCTTCTGCTTGTTGCTTGTGATCGTACTTAAAGACAGTAGCATTACATCTTAAGTCAAGTTTTTCACTTAGACTTAGGTTTACATCACCACCAAATGACTTGACATTAAGCGTATCGTTGAATGTTGTAAATCGTGAACCTTCATTAAGCTCAATATCATTTATGAAGTACATGTAATCATCGAATGATACAGTACTTACAAACATATTAAAGCTAAGAGCGTCTGTAAGTGTTCCTCTCATCCCTAGATTAACATCCCTCTTTCTAGAAGTTGTTCTTAACTCATTATCGAGTTCAGCATGGTAGAAGGGATTTTGTTCAAGAGTAGTTTGAAGTCTATTTTGGGCTAGCCCTCCATCTATACTTAAATAAGGAACAAATATGTCTCTTAGCAATCTAATGCTCAATTCTGCTTGAGGGTAGAAGTAGAAAGAATTGCCATCGCCTAATCTGCTCTGAGAGTCTGCATCAATCCAAAGACCTGCGCCTAGTTTAGCCGTAAGTGGACCTTTGTAAGTTGTAATCGAAGGTTCTAATCCCACAATTGCAGCGTCAATTCTAGTAGAATTAGGGTTTACGGCTCCCAGAGTAAGCCTATCTATGCTATAATTACCTTTTACTGCGATTTTGTCTCCATTAGAAAATTTCTTAAACTCAAATCTTCCATTGAAATTGTTTTCGACGGTTCCATTTCCATCTATAAGTTGAATCCAATTGAAGTCAGCTTCGTGGTTTATGTATAAGGAGTCTCTGTGGTGTGATTTGAGGCCTAAAGAGGCGCCATAGCTGGTGTAGTTTGTTCTTATGCCTAAAGTTGTGTCAGGAGCTAAAGAGTCTGCTAGTGGTGAGCCGTAGTAAACAATAGAATTATTTCCTAAATGTGCACTTAGGTCTACTTTTTCCTTTCCTAAAAACTTACTAGACCAAAGACTAAGTTCACTATCTTTAAATCTTTCATCTACTAATTTGTTTGGCACATCTGTTGCAAAATGGGAGGCCGCTACTCCCCAAGTCCCTTCTCTTGATCTAAGATCAGTTAGGCTGATATCCAAAAATGGAGTGTTGTAAACACCGTAACCTGCTCTTGCATAACCTCTGTATAGTCTAGCAAGAGGGGCGTCTACCTTTAATCTTACAGGCTCAACTTTAGTCCAACTTGGAACTACGTTCATTCTCTTCGAAAGAAGCTTGTACGAGAAATTTTTTTTGCCACCATCCAAACGTCTAGGTTCAGGCCAGCTTTGAAGCTTAATGGCATCCTTAACAACCATTTCTCGTTCCCCAACAAAGGTTACATCCATTGAAAGAGTATCCGTCTCTTGTGCGAGTAGATCTGAAGTTGGGAATAAAGCAAGTGTTGCTAAACAGGCCCCAAGTATTTTAATATTCTTATTGATCATCACCTTGTTGCTCTTCTTGGTTGTTATCCTGGTTGATTTCTAATTCTTCGATGTCAAGCATTAAATCTGAACAAGCATCCTGTACCCATTCTTCTTGCACATTTTCAATAATGCTTTCTGCTGTAGCTCTAGCTTGGAATAGGTCTTCCATGCCTATGTAGCTTTTAACTAGAAGTAAAAAGCCCTTGTGTTTCCATTCTGTGTAGTTAGCAAATTCGCCAACAAGAGTAAAGATACTTTGCTCAGCTTCAGTGAATTGAGCTCTGTCGAATTGGATTTGGGCTACCATATATTGAGACTCAGCGCCCACTGCACCGCCGTATTCAACAGTAGACTTGAAGAATGTTAGGGCGTTGTCATATGATGCTTTGTCGTAGTTGATTCTTCCAAGCCAAAGTGCAGCAGTCCTCTTAATAGATTCCGGTGTCTCCTCGTCGTTATATACTTCGTTTGCGTATTCAAACGCTAGGTCAGGCTGGTCGAGTAGATAGTAGCAGCGCATTGAGCCAATTGAGGCTTCAAGGCTGTTTGGTTTAATAGTCGCTACTTCTGATAGTGCTCTGTAATGACCTAGAGCACGAGGGTAGTCGCCTTCGTTCCATGACAGCGTAGCTGCTCCTAATGCTGAAGCTTCCGTGAATTCTGAAGGAGGGAGGTTTAGTACTTTCTCGTAAGAAAGTAAAGCTCCCGAATTGTCGCCAGCATCACTTAGGCAAGCTGCCATGTAGAAATGTGCTTCCCCAAGGTGGTTGCCGTTTTCGTATTGTCTTAGGTATTCTTCAAGTCTTGGTAGAGCATGTGAGTATTCACCCTCAATAGCTAAGTTGACTGCCGCTTTGAATAGGCGTTCTTCAATTTCAGTACCCGTCAGTCTAACAGCTGGAGGTAGATTATTTAAAAGACCGCGTTCAATAAGAAGTGGTTCAACGATGTTGTAGGCGTCCGAAGCTACAGGATCGTTGCCATATGATGTTCGGATTTGGTCCCAAATAGTAAGAACCTCCTCAGGGTTGTTTTGCTTAATTCCAATTAGGCATAAGTCAACTAAAGCATCCTTAGTGCGAGAATTTCTTGGATGCTCGTTTAGTAGCTCTTCTATTCGTCTCTTAGCATCGTCCAAGTTATTTAGTTCAATTTGAGTTCTTGCGCTTTCGTAAAGTGCATCTACTACAAATCTGCTTTTAGGAAACTCTGCAAGTAACCGATCAAGATCGGATAATTGAGACTCAAGATTTCCATCGAGATCGCTAAGTCTGAAAGCCATTCCTCTTTGGAATAGGATGTAGTCAATTTTTCCAGCATCCCTGTCTAAGCATCTATTGTAGTAGTTGACCGCTCTATTGAATTCTTTCTTTGCGTAGAAGCAATCTGCTGTTCTAAGTTCAGCATCATTGAATCTTCTAGCATCGTCATTTGGGTATGCTTCTATGTATGAGCGAAAAGCTGATAGAGCATCCAAGTACATCTTTCTTTTGAAAAGTGAGTAACCTCTAGCGTAATCAGTAGATGGGTAGTATTCACTTAAATAACCTCCTGGTGCTCTAGAGAATTCCGAGTAAGATTTAGTTGCGCTCTCGTAGTCCTTAAGGGCAAAGAATGACTCACCTTCCCAGTAGTGAGATTCAGCGGCTAGTTTAGCGTCAATAGGGTAGGTGCGCACCCTCGTGAAGTAAGAAATAGCCTGTCTGTATTTTCCGGCTTGGTAAAGCTCAACGCCTCTGTTGTATGAGAGTAATTGGTAAGAGCTCTGAACTGTAGGGTCCTTGTCTTGGATTTGGTCTAGAGCCTCTAATGCTCGGTCGTAATCTCTACTAGTTAAGTAAACTTCAAGTAGAAATCTGTATGCTTCGTCGTGTCTAACAGAGTTAGGGTACTTTTCGATGTAGGTAGTAAACGCAGTAATTGCATCGTCAAATGGATTGTAAGATAATTCGAAGGCTAGCTTCGCGTAGCTGAACAGTGCATCCTCCATGATTTCCAAATCGTAATCATGTGATGCAGCTCTTCCGAAGGCGTTACGGGCCTTGTCTTTTTGGCCTAGCTGAATGTAACAATCAGCCATGTGGTATGTTGCGTTTTGGGCTAACTCATTATCCTCTCTAGCAGTAAGAGCTAGGCAGTCTAATGAAGCTCTCCATTGCCCCATCCTGTATCTTGTATAGCCAACTTGGTAAGCAAACTCAGCTTTACGACCAGGTCCTCGAGTTCCCTTCCAAGCTACTTCTAGATATGGAGAAGCAGCCGTGAATTCTTGGGATTTATAGAAAGCATCGCCCACAAGACGAGCAATCTCAGTTCTCATGTCCTCATCTAATCCGCTTTCGTTTTCAAGTAGATTAGATCCATATTTTTTAAGCTTAGAAAAATGCTCGGTTGCGTGTAAGGTTTGTGCTATGTATACAGGCACAATGTCCTTGAAATCTGAGTGGTTAGCTATAGATTCAAATCCTTCTAAAGCAACTTGGGGTTTGTTGTTAATGTATGCAATATGGCTGAAGTAATAGGTTGCATGTTCGTTAAAATCACCAGGCTTCTTCATCACTTCAAATAAATCATACCTCGCCTTTTCGTACTCTTCAATTTCAAATAGACTATGCCCTCTTTTAAACCTTAACTCCCTCTGCGCATCCTTCGGAAGCTTTCTCAGGTTGACATTGGTAAAAGCTTCGGCAGCTTTTTTAAAGTGTCTTCTCTTGTAGTGATGATCTGCAATTGCCCAAAGCGCGTCCTGCACATACACTGATTCAGGATATGACTCAATGAATCCGTCTATTCTGAATTCTGCATCCTTGTGATACAGATTAAGTGCACACAATGAAGCTAAATATTCAGCTTCAACGTGTCTATCAGAATTCACATCTGAAGATGCAGAGATGTAATCTTCCAAGACATTCATTGCAAGGGCGTATTGCTTCTTTTCATATGCGTCCTTTGCTTTATCCCAAATCCTTTCAGTCCCATCCATTTCAACAGTTAGTTGAGCAATTGAAATTATTGGTGCTGTATAAAAGGCTGCAGTAAGTGCTAGTATTCTTGCTATTTTAGGCATGTTGAGGTATTTGCGCTCCATATCTTACGAAAATACCTTGATAATAGAGCGGTTTTTTTTAGTCTCTGACTATGTTCTCAACGCTCTCTTGTGTGTGAATCGTACAATTACTTCTTAACTGTAAACTCAGTCCTTCTATTGATTGCTCTGCCCTCAGCTGTCGAATTATCTGACTTAGGTCTCTGCTGGCCAAATCCTTTAGCATGTATCCTTTCAGAATCAACTCCCTTAGCAATTAAATAGTCAGCTACCACTCGTGCTCTTCTATTACTCAAGTCCAAATTCTTCTCAGCAGGCCCCACATCATCAGTGTGTCCTTCTATATCTACATCAAACCTTGGGTTATCAATAAGGTATTCAGCGAACGCAACTAATACAATCTTTGCAGCTGAACTCATTTCGGTTGAATTGGTTGCAAACTGAACATCCCGTAATTCAAATGCGCTCTCATCAGAATCTTTGTGAGCTCTCAGTTTAATCTCAGGTTGTGGGTCTCCTGTTGGAACTTCACCGGCCTGGTGAACTACCATAGCTTCAAAAGCTACATTTTTTCCCTCTACTTTTAAAAGAACATCATCAGCTATTGAAGTGTTGATAATAGCAGCGAATGAACCATCATCTCTATTTAGCTCAATTTCCTTAGCTTCCTTGCTCTTTACATAGTTGAGTGTAATTCTGACATTCTCATCCGGTGGAGTGGGATCTACTACTCCGTGAATCACTTTTACTGCATCTGGTCTTAATTCCTCAGGTAAAGGAAACTTCATAATATCAAGGCCTTTAGTTCCACTTCTTCTACTTGCGAAATACGCTTCATTTCCAGAAGCAGAAACAACAAGCCCATGTTCGTCCCCGCTTGTATTTAACGGCGTCCCCATGTTGATAGGACGACTCCAGTTGCCACTTGTGTCGCGTCTAGTAACATACAAATCGTACCCTCCGCCACTTGGTTTTCTATTACTTGAAAAATATAGTGTCTTTCCATCAGGGTGTAAAAAAGGTGCCTTCTCTCCAGCGTCTGTAGAAATAGGATGAGGAAGCATCTCAGCTTCACCCCAATTACCTAAATCATCCTTTCTACTCACATAAATATCCATAGTGGGATTGCCATTAGAGTCTGCAGTAGAGGTAGCTCTAGCTGATGCAAAAAACAATTCCATTCCATCAGAGCTTAGTGCGGGTTGCGATTCCCACCCAAGCACAGTATTAATCTCAGGCCCAAGTAGTTCCAGGTCTTCCCAATAATAGAAAAAATCACCCTTCTCATCTTTTCCGTCTACATTGTAAGTCGTGTAAAACAAGTCAATGTTCTGCTTATTTTTGGGGTGTGGATTTGTTGCTGCAATTATTAAGATTCTGTTGTCTATCGATAAGCTAACTCCTCCGTAATTATCTCCTTCATTAAAAGGGTATTCTAAGCTAACTCCTTCATCGAATGGGATATTTGAACCGCTTCTTTTAGCCCAAACAAGTTCTTCAACCCTCTTGCTTATAACATCTCCTCGTGCTTTAATTCTTTTAGCTCTTGTGAAAAATAATATACTGCCGTCAGGCGATAATGCAGGGAGGTACTCATCATTCGTAAGAGATGTTAGCGGGAGTGGAGCGGGATTGTATTTGCCCTTATTTGCATAAAACTCCAGCTCAAATTGTAGCTGGGGAATTAATGATTCTACCTCGTCTCTTTTTCTACTGATGCTAGGTTTAACATCAGTCTTTGTCTTAGTCAGAAAGATGCTGAATTGGTCAAAAGCCTCTTGTATTTCTGCTTCCATATATGCAAGTGCGCCTAGCCTGTAGTACGCTTCAGCATTGTGGTCTGCGCATAATTCCATCCATTTATTGGTTGCTTGTCTACACTCAGTTATGTGTTCAGTGTTCTTTTTAGAAAGTCTAAATAATTGCTTTGAAAGCTCGCTATAAGCAGAGCTGTAATCCTCTTGTATTTCTACAGCTTCTCTGAGGTATTTAACTCTGTCTTCAGTGGTGATTTTCTTCCTTGATTCGGTAGATTTTTCGAAAAGTTTAAGTGCCTTTGAGCTTAAATCTTGGGGTTGGGGGCAAGGGGTTTGTGCTGATAGCTGTAGGCTATTCAGCGCTAAAAGAAAGAAAACTCCCCATGACTTCATCACTCCTCTAATTCTCCTTCGCTAGCTGCTACTAAAGTGCTAACAGCACCATCTCCTGTAACATTAACAACTGTCCTAAACATATCTAGAATTCTATCAACAGGAATAATGAGTGCAATCCAAGCCTCGTTAAGTCCCACACTTTCAAGAACCATGACCATTAAGACAAGGCCCGCACTAGGGATAGCTGCAGCTCCAATGCTTGCAAGACTAGCAGTAGCAACAATTATAAGCTGTTGAGTGAAAGTTAAATCTACCATGTGCAACTGTGCCATTGCTACAACGGCAACTGCTTGGTAGAGGCTAGTTCCATCCATGTTTACTGTTGCTCCAATTGGAAGCACAAAGCTTGTTGTTCTCTCTGAAACTCCAATTTTATTCTCCACACAGTCCATAGTTACCGGAAGCGTTGCAACTGATGAAGAGGTTGATAATGCAGTTATTTGAGCATTCTTCATTCCATTCATAAACTTCATGTACGTCATGCTCTTTACTAGCCTTGAAACAAGAAGTGGGTAAATGATAAAGATTAAAATCAATAATCCCAGGAGCACTGCACCAGAATAATGAAGAAGGAAAATAAACAAATCTTTGAGTTTATTAGAACAAGCAAATTTTATAAGTTCATCTCCTTTTTCCACCGTTAACAATGATTCAACATAAACTTTCTCAATTGTCGCTGAAACAGGAGATTTTATAACGTATTCTGTTTTTGCAACTTCTAAAATAATCATAGGATCACCCATACTTACGGTGTCTCCAGACTCTACAAGAATGTTTTGTACTTTGCCTTGATTTGGTGTGGTAATTGGATCAGGACATGAATCGCCTGCAACATCTACAACTTGTCCCGCCATTAATGCAAAAACAAAGAATGGCATAGCTTTCATGATGACCTTGATCATATTTACAAAGACATCATTGAGGCCGTCAATCAAATTATAAACTGCAGTAAATTTTTCACGAGGTAGCTTCAAAAGTATTATTCCAAAAAAGATTCCAAAGAAAATTATCTGTAACATCTCTGCGCTAGTAAGTGCTTTGAATATGTTTGATGGAAATACGTCTACTAAAGGCTGGAGAGGCCCTTCTTCTTTAGTCTTTGCGGCTTGGTCTAGTATTTTTTCCCCTTTTCTTTTATCAACGAGCTTGGACTTTTCCTCATGTGTTAAGGTTCCCTCTTTTTCTTTTTCTTCTAATTGAGTTTCTTTTTCTTTCTTGCCTTTGATTTTCTCTACTATCGTTGCGTTAGCTGGATCGCAAGAGTAGCATAGGTTGTCGAGGTCTTTAACTTCCTTTCCATATTTGTTAGCCTCTGTCTTCCAGAGTTCGTAATCTATTCGATATTCTAACCTTACATCTTCAGATGGTTGTTTTCCAGGGTTCCATACATTTACTATCAGTAACCCCAGTGATACAGCGCAAACTGTAGTGAGTAAATACATTCCTAATGTCTTCCAGCCCAACTTTCCTAGTTTGGTTATATCGCCCAAGCTAGCTACTCCAACAATAATTGAGAATAGAACAAGTGGTACGGCAATTAGTTTAAGAAGATTGATGAAGATTTTACCAAAAGGATTTATCCAATCAGTCACAAAATCCTGAAACCCAAATATTACAGCTGCTGTCGCAAATAATGCTCCAGCTACCAGTCCAATAATTACCTGCCAATGCAGAGCTAGTCTGTTTTTCTTTTCTGATGACATCTTTAAAGTTTTGCGGTTTTATTCCTCAGATGGTGATCAGCTAGTACCATAGCAACCATTGCTTCTACAATTGGTACTGCTCTTGGAAGAACACAAGGGTCGTGCCTTCCAACACCATCTAGTATAATGCTGTTCCCATCTAAGTCAACTGAGGTTTGGGATTTCATGATTGTAGAAGTGGGTTTAAAAGCAACTCTAATTACGATGTCCTCGCCGTTGGAGATGCCACCTTGAATTCCTCCACTTCTATTTGTTTCTGTCTTTATTTCTCCGCCAACTGTGTGAAAGTTGTCGTTGTGCTCTGAACCTTTTTGAAGAGTTCCACTAAGTCCAGATCCAATCTCAATTGCTTTAGCAGCTGGAATGCTCATTAAAGCGCCTGCAAGATCAGAATTAAGCTTATCGAATACTGGTTCTCCTAACCCAACTTCAACATTTCTTGCAACTACGACAATTGCTCCTCCTACTGAATCGCCCTCTTCTTTTATGTTGTTTATTCTTTGCTCCATCCTGTTTGAAACCTCAGGGATGGGGCATCTTACGATGCTTGCGTCTACTTCGCTTCTTGAGTAAAACTTAGGAGCTGATGGGATTGAAATATCGTGAACACGCTCAACATATGCGCTGATTTCTGTAGAAGAGGTAGACTTGATTAATTCCTTGCAAAAAGCTCCTCCTACTACCCTTGATGCTGTTTCTCTAGCAGATGCTCTTCCGCCTCCTCTGTGATCTCTAATTCCGTATTTGCTAGAATATGTGTAATCAGCATGCGATGGCCTGTAAGTGTCCTCAAGATGAGTGTAGTCGCTACTTTTTTTATCGCTGTTGGCAATTTGGAATCCTATTGGAGTTCCTAAAGTGATAGTCTCTCCGTTTTTTTCAATCAATCCAGAAAGAAATTTCACGTTATCGCTTTCTTTTCTAGGCGTTGTAATTGAGGAAGATCCGGGTCGACGTCTTGAGAGATCCTCTTGAATACGCTCTAAATCAACGACTAAGCCTGCTGGGAGTCCGTCGATTATCCCTCCAATTGAATCGCCATGCGACTCGCCAAAAGTCATTAATTTAAAGTGCTTACCAAATGAGTTGCCTGCCATAACCTGCAAGGTATAACTTGCAGCCTATGCAATCACTCTTAAAAGACATCAAAGGATTAGTTGGAGCGTATAAAAAAGCTCCTCGATTTGTGGCAGGTGAAGAAATGAAGCAGTTTCCTGTTTTAGAAAACGCCTGGCTGTTATTTGAAAACGGAGTAATAACGGACTTTGGGACTATGGATGATTGCCCTGAAGTCAATGTTGAAACTGTTGATGTAGTTGATTGCACAGGAAGATATGTTCTTCCTTCATGGTGTGACAGCCATACCCACCTAGTTTATGCAAATGACAGAGCAGGGGAGTTCCTCGATAGACTGAGAGGTTTGTCATACGCAGAAATTGCAGCGAAAGGAGGTGGGATATTGAATTCTGCCCGCGCCCTTCGCGAAATGTCAGAAGAAGAACTTCTGGAAAAATCTGTTTCTAGACTACAAAGCGTAATTGCATCTGGGGTAGGAGCATTAGAGATAAAATCAGGCTACGGCTTGAGTAAAGATGGGGAGGAGAAGATGTTAAGGGTGATATCGAGGCTAAAAGACATTAGCCCTATTCCAATTAAAGCAACTTTCCTTGGGTGTCACGCTGTGCCAGAAGACTTTAGTTCTGCCACTGAATACACTGAGTTTGTTGTAGGCCAAATGTTACCTGACTTCGTAGAAAAAGGCCTCGTTGATTATGTTGATGCTTTTTGTGAAACAGGTTATTTCTCTGTGGAAGACACTTCAGCTTTAGTTGATGCCTCCAATGAATTAGGTGTGAAGTCTAAAATACATGTAAATCAGTTCACTACGCTTGGTGGAGTGGAGTTGTGTGTTAATAAAAATGTACTTAGTGTCGACCACCTAGAAGTGATTAGTGAGGATGATATTGAAGCTCTTAAAAGAGGGATGAATAGTGACTTGCCCACATTCCCAGTTGCCCTGCCTATTTGCTCTCATTTCTTAGGAATACCGTATACAGAATCTAGAAGGTTGGTAGACGAAGGATTGCCTCTTGTTATAGCTACAGATCATAACCCTGGCACTGCTCCTTCTGGAGATATGCTAGAGGCGGTAAGACTTGGGTCAATTAAAATGGGGTTAGAGCCCATAGAAGCAATTGCTGCAGGAACATTAAATGGAGCGTCTGCAATGGAATTAGATAGTGAGGTTGGATCTATTACCCCTGGGAAACGTGCTAATTTCCTGATTACTAAAGAGATTTTTGGATTAGAAGTAATTCCATACAGGCTTAATGATGCAGTTGTTGATAAGGTGTATGTTAATGGTGATTGTTGGGTTGGGTAAATGCTGATTTGATTAGGTATTTTTGGGCTAGTGAAAAATCACAGCCATGCAAAGACTTATTGAATGTGTACCAAATATCTCTGAGGGTAGACGCCCTGAGATAATAGATGCTGTTACTTCAGTTGTTGAAACTGTTGAGGGGTGTAGACTCCTTGATGTAGACCCAGGTAAAAGCACAAATAGAACCGTAATTACCTTCGTGGGACCGCCTGAAACTATTGGTGAAGCTGCATTTAGAGTAATTAAAAAAGCTTCAGAGCTTATAGATATGTCTAAGCACTCAGGTGAGCACCCTAGAATGGGTGCAACTGATGTTTGTCCATTTGTACCTGTAGCTGGAGTTTCAATGGAAGATTGCGTTGAAGTTGCTAGAGCTCTCGGTAAAAGAGTAGGTGAGGAATTGAATATTCCTGGGTATTTCTACGAGAGTGCTGCTATCAGACCTGAAAGAAAGAATCTTGCTGTTTGTAGAAAAGGTGAATATGAGGGGCTTGCTAAGTTGGGTACTGAAGATGGTGCTCCAGATTTTGGCCCAAAAGAATTCAATGATCATGCAAAGAAGACTGGTGCTACAGCAATTGGAGCAAGAGATTTCCTGATTGCATATAACATTAACTTAAACTCTACTTCTTCGAGGAGAGCTAATGCAATTGCGTTTGACATTAGAGAAGCTGGTAGAATTATGAGGGAAGGAGGGAAGATCTCTGGAAAGGTGTTGAAGGATGAAAACGGTGAGCCACTAAGGCAGCCAGGAACTCTTAAGGCTGTTAAGGGTATAGGATGGTATATAGAAGAATATGGTATTGCTCAGTTATCTTTAAACCTAACAGACATTAATGTTACGCCTACACATATAGCATTTGATGAGGCATGTGAAAAAGCTAGATTAAGAGGAGTTAGAGTTACAGGCTCAGAGCTTGTAGGGCTAGTTCCGCTAAAAGTGATGACTGATGCAGCTGATTACTTTTTAGCAAAGCAACAAAGGTCTACTGGTATAAGCGAGTCTGAAAAAATTAAGATTGCTGTAAAATCATTAGGACTTGATGATCTGTGTGAGTTTAAACCAGAAGAAAGGGTTATTGAATATCTAATTAGAGAAAAGGGAATGTATCCTCTATTAGAAAAGAATTTAAAAGCTTTTGCTGAGGAGACTTCATCTGAATCACCTGCTCCTGGTGGTGGTTCTATTTCTGCTTATGCTGGTGCATTGGGAGCAGCTTTATCTACTATGGTTGCAAATCTTAGTGCCAATAAAAGAGGATGGGATGATAGGTGGGAAGAGTTTAGTGGATATGCAGATAGAGCTATTGCACTACAGACTAAATTACTAGCTTTAGTTGATGCGGATACTGCTGCATTTAATGGTATCATGGACGCTTATGGCATGCCTAGGGGGTCTGATTCTCAAAAGGCGTCAAGATCAGAGGCAATTCAGGCCGCTACTAAACATGCTATAGATATTCCAATGGAAGTAGCTGAAATTTCATACGAGGCAATGGAGGTTGCTGAGTCTATGGCTCAGATAGGTAACCCCAATTCCATCACAGACGCAGGTGTAGGGGCTATGTGTTTAAGAACTGCAGTTATGGGTGCAGTATTGAATGCTAGAGTTAATGCTGGCGACCTTGAGGATAAGGAATATGTTGAAAGAACATTAAAGAGATGCGAAGAGTTGGTGAATCAAGCACAAGCTAAGGAAGCGTCTGTTCTTTCTAGAGTAGATGAAATTTTAAAGTAACTTATTTAAAATAAAGACATCAAAAAAGCCGGCCAATTGTAGCCAGCTTTTTTGATTGTAATGCTTAGGGTTATTAAGCCTTAGAAGCAGTACGACGCTCCTTAATACGAGCAGACTTACCAGTAAGTTCGCGTAAGTAGAAGATACGAGCTCTTCTAACAGAACCTCGCTTGTTAACAGTTATACTATCAATGTTAGGCATATTGATAGGGAAGATTCTCTCAACACCAATGCCGCTTGAAATCTTGCGAATTGTGAAAGTTTCAGTTGCTCCTGATCCACGACGTTGTAATACAACACCTTGGAATGATTGAAGACGCTCCTTTGCTCCCTCCTTAATTTTCACAGTAACAGTTATTGTGTCACCTGCGCCAAACTCTGGCCACTCACGTGATTTAACTAGTTTGTTTGTTATTTCCTTAATGCGCTCCATACTATAAATCTTTAACCCGACTAATTTCGGGGTGCAATATTACGAATAAAACGAATGTATTCCGCAGAAAATTTTACTTTATCAATCAAAAAGGTCTGGCCTGCGTTCTTTTGTCCTTTTTAAAGCTTCGTCTTCTTCCCACTTACGGATTTTTTCATGATTACCGCTAAGTAGAACTTCTGGCACTTTCCAGCCATTATATTCAGCGGGTCTAGTGTAGACTGGGGGAGCTAATAATCCATCTTGGAATGAGTCGGTAAGTGCACTCATTTCATCTCCAATCACACCAGGAACAAGACGAACAAGGGCATCGGTTAAAACGGCAGCAGCTAATTCTCCGCCGCTTAGAACATAATCTCCAATTGATATTTCCATTGTGATAATATGATCTCTTAACCTTTGGTCTATTCCTTTGTAGTGACCGCAAATCATCATGATGTTTCCACAAAGTGATAGTTGATTTACACGACCTTGGTTAAGTCTTTTACCGTCGGGAGTTAAAAAGATTACTTCATCGTACTCTCTTTCGCTTTGGAGTTTTGTGATTGCATCGTGAAGAGGTTGCATTGCGAGTACCATTCCTGCAGCCCCGCCAAAAGGAGTGTCATCAACCTTTTTATGTTTGTCTTTAGAAAACTCTCGAATATCGTGAAGGTGAACTTCCACGAGATTTTTTTCAATTCCCCTTTTAACTATAGATTCTGAAAAGGGGCCTTGTAAAAGGCCAGGTAAAACGGTTAGGATATCTATTCTCACAGTGCAAATGTAAAAAACCCCGGACTACGCATTGGTAGACCAGGGTTTAAAGAATTGTGTAGTTTAATTTCTTCTAAGATTAATTCTTAGAGTAGATTAAATCTAGTTCATCAATGATGTTTGTAGCGCCTGCGAATTTATCTACGATCCAAAGAACGTATCTGATATCTACAGAAATAGTTCTTTGTAGTTCAGGTTCAAACGCAATGTCGCCACTCATAGCTTCCCAGTTTCCATCAAAAGCAAGTCCAATTAGGTCACCATTTCCATTCATTACTGGTGATCCAGAGTTACCGCCAGTAATATCTGTACCATGGATAAAGCAAACAACTAACTCACCGCTCTCATCAGCATATTGACCAAAGTCTTTTGCTTTAATAAGCTTTTCAAGTTTCTCTGGTACAATAAACTCTGGGTTAGTGTTGTCCTTCTTTTGAAGAATTCCATTTGCTGTAGTGATGTAATCATAGTGAACAGCATCTGCAGCAGAGTAATCACCTACAGGTCCATAAGTAAGACGCATAGTTGAGTTAGCGTCTGGGTAGAATGCTTTATCTGGTTGCATCTCACGAAGACCTCTTACAAATAGTCTGTATCCTCTGTCGAATTTGTCTTGAGAAGGATTGTCGAAAGAAGCAAAGTAAGAATCTAAAATACTCATTGCAGCTTGTACGGCAAGATCGTCGTAAAGGCTAGGAGTAGACGAGCCTGTAGTTCCTTTTGGAAGGCTAATTCCAACTTTAGGTGCTTCTTCAGCAGTAGCAGTAGCATTGTTGATGAAATCTCTAGTAAGATCCTCATTTACAAGAATACTTGAAGAATACATGTCTTCAGCATATAGAGCAATACTCCCACCATATTCAGCATCTACGATAGAGAAGAAAGATGGAAGGAATTCAGCATCGATATCATTCTTGTACTTAGTAAGCAGGTTGATAAATAAGTCTTTATCAGTTGCCATATCGTAATCTTTGTAGAAGCTGTCGCATAATCCGTGTAGAGCAGCTTTAGTACCCTCAACTTGATTTACATCTTGTGAAAATAAACCAGGAGCAGTTCGAGCAAATCTTACAGCAAAGAGAGTAATATCAGAACCGATTAATCCTGCTTCAAGAGCATAGGCATCAGCTTTTGCTGTAGCATCAGTCTCGTTGTAGAAGCTTTCAATTAATTCAAGAGCTTCGCCGTATTCAGCCTTTCTAGCTTCGTCAGAATTAACCCAATGAGCAAATTCTTGCTCAATTGTCTCTTTCTTGTAATGAACGTCTAGAGCTCTAAGTCCTTTAGATTGTCCAATGTAGTACTTCCAGTAATTAGCAGTTTGAGCGTATTTAGCAGCGTACTTAATTCTTACAGCTATATCAGCATCCATGTGCTTTTTCATAGTCTTAAGCTTAAGATCTCTTACTTCAACTACACTTGGGTTGTGTAAGTCAAGAGCCTGCTCAATACCCCAGCTACTTAGGAATCTGTCTGTGCTTCCAGGGTAGCCCATAACCATAGTGAAGTCACCTTGTTCAACACCATCCATTGCAATGTTTAGGTGGCGCTTAGGTGAGTAAGGAACGTTATCCTCAGAGTATGAAGCTGGATTGTTGTCTTTGTCCGCATAAATTCTAAGCATAGAAAAGTCACCAGTGTGACGTGGCCACATCCAGTTATCAGTATCACCACCGTATTTACCAACGCTTTCAGGTGGAGCAGCTACTAAACGAATATCGTTGTAAGTATTGTATACGGACATGTAGTACTCATTACCGTAATAAAAGCTGTTGATCTCGTACTGATAACCATTTGTGTCAGCAGATTGAAGCTCGCCTATTAATGCGTCTTGATTTTTACCAATTAACGTATTTCTGTCGTCCTCACTCATATCATCTGTTACGTTCTCAAGCATTTTAGAAGTAACATCTTCGATTCTAACAAGGAAACTTACTTCAAAGCCGTCAATGTGCATTTCTTGGTCTTTATCCATAGCAAAGAATCCATCAGTTAGGTAATCATGCTCTGGAGAGCTGAATCCTTGAATGGCGCCATAAGCACAGTGGTGGTTAGTTAGAACTAAACCTTGAGATGAAATAACTTCAGCTGTACAACTGCCTCCATTTAATCGAAGAATTGCGTCTTTTAATGAGGCGTTATTTATGTCGTATATATCCTCTGCAGTTAATCTAAATCCAGAGTTTTGCATTGAAGCTTCATTTATTTGCTTCAGCATATGCAGTAACCACATTCCTTCATCCGCCTTAGCAATAGGAGAGAATAAAATTGCGATTAGTGCAAAAGAAAATAATCTTTTCATTGATCTATTATTTAATGTTTTGTCGTCTTCTATTAAATGATTTACTTCTTTCTTTTAGACTTAATTTCTTTAGTCTTTCTTGCTTGTTCCTTCTGCATTTCCTCAAGCCTTTGTTGGAATGAAGATTTCTTTTTAGGTTTTGCAGAGTAAGCTTCGATTTCAGCTTTAAGACTTTCCTCATTAATGAAGTATTTCTTGATAACAAGCATCTGAGCAATTGATACAATATTTGCTGCGAAGTAGTAAAGGCATAATCCTGATGCAAAACCATTAAAGAATATCAGCATAGTAAATGGTATGATATTCTGAATAACCTTCATGTTGGGCATTCCTGGTTGTTTTGGTTGAGGAGGTTGACCTGCAGAAGTCATTTTCATATACACAAAGATTGAAATAGCCATAAGCACTGTAAATCCACTTATATGATCACCGTAAAATGGAATGTTCAATGGTAGATCAATAACACTGTCATAAGCTGCTAAATCGTCTGCCCACAAAAAGCTTTCTCCTCTAAGATCAATGTTTGCAGGGAAAAACCTGAACATTGCATATAGAATAGGCATTTGTAGTAGGGCAGGTAGACATCCAGCCATAGGATTTACACCAGTTTTACGATATAACTCCATTGTTGCTTGTTGACGAGCTGTAGCGTCATCCTTATGCTTTTCATTGATCGCTTCGACATCAGGTCGAATAACCTTCATCTTGGCTTGACTCAAGAAATTCTTCCATGTAATTGGAAAGAGGAACATTTTAATTATTAACGTGATAATTAAAATGATTAGTCCCGCACTATCAATTCTTCCGTATAAGAAATCGTAAATAGGTAGAATGGCATTTCTATTCACCCATCCAAAAACCCCCCAGCCATAATCAATGATTCTGCCTACTTCTCCTAATTCAGTATTATTGAGTTCATCTAGTTTATTGGGGCCAAAGTAAAAGCCAAGCTTTTGTTCCATCCTGTTTCCACTTACATCTGCATCCATTGGAAGATTTGCGTGGAAATAAAGAGTATTAACTGTATCTCCTTCTAGTAGAATGTTTTCAAGTTTAGATCCAATTTCAAAACCCTCTTCTTTAGATACTAGTGCAGAAAAGAAATCTTGTTTGAAAGCCATCCATTCTAACTCGGTTTCTAGAGTTTCTTCATCATTTCTTCCCTCACTTAAGTAGTTTCTTCCTTTTCCTTCTTCTCTGTAAAAAATACCAGTATGCTGTCTTTCCCATGATAATCCTTTTTCATTTCTTAATCCAGCAGCAGACCAATCAAGATATTGTCTTTCCTCAACTATTCCTTGTAGACCTATAAACGCAACAGCTGTTTGGACTTGATACCCGTCTATGGTATGTGTTATTTCTAACATACCACCGTTAGATGCTTTTGCGGTATATGTTAGACTATTAGATGTTGAACTAGTTAACTCAAAGTATAAATCACTTGAGTTTAAGCGCCCAATTCCTTTAATGTCAAATAGTATATTGATAGAGCTTTTTTGAGGATCGAATAGTTGAATTAGCTCTCCTTTAGCAGGGGCATAGTTTCTAACGTGATTTTCATTGTCTGTAGTAGATTTAAGTGTTGCCCTTACTGGCATAGCACCCTTACTACTTAACTCTAGAGTTAATTTGTCTGACTTTAGTTCAGTAACTAAAGGTTTTCCAATTGTTGCTTCAGCAAATTGCCCAAATTCATCTCTAAGCTTTAGCATCTCTATTGAAAGAATGCTATCACTTACTATTTTATTTATGTCTGCTGATATTTGAGAGGTTCCACTTATTTGAGCCTGATCTAATTCATCAGCTTGTTGAGAAGATTCTAAATCTGCCTGTTCGATAGCCTCTTGTTCACCTCTCAACTCTTCTTCAGTTGGAGCTGTTAAATAGCTGTAACCTAATACTAGCGCAAGCATTAGAAAAAATCCAATTATTGTATTCTTATCCATGGATCTGCGAAGTTACCACTTGTATGAGTTTTCTGAAGACCAAATCTCTTTTAGTCTCATCACTTGTTCTAAAATATCTCTTACACACCCTCTGCCGCCGTTTAGTGGACTGACGTAGTGTGCAATTTCTAAAATGTCTGTTGCTGCATCATTAGGACAAACCGCAAGTCCCACCTCCTTCATAGCAGGGTAGTCAGGAATATCATCTCCCATGTAAAGAACTTTGTCTAATGAAACATCTAATCTTTCACATAAATCTTTAAGAGATTGAAGCTTATTGTGGCATCCCATGTGCACTTCTTCAACTCCTAAAAGCTTCATCCTAGATCTAACAGCTTCTTCTTTTCCACCTGTAAGTATAGCTATTTTCATGCCCTGCTTTACAGCCCATTGGACTGCAAATCCATCACGAGTATTAGCTTGTCTAACATTGGAGCCATCTTCCATAAGTAGCACAATGCCGTCAGTAAAGACACCGTCGTAGTCAAATACAAACAGCTTTATTTCCTCTAGTTTAATCTTGTAATTCATGGTGTTCAGCAATGTGTTTGCTCAGGAATTTGTAAAATTCTATGGTTTCCTCTGAGTGAAGAAGTGAGATATGCTTTTTTTGGCTTCCTAAATCACCTCTATGAGCTACGCCTGTTTGGCGTGAAGCAGAATCACCATTGACACCTCCCTTAGCTAATCCCTCAGCAAGTGATTTCATTAATCCTGTGTCAAGGTTAGCATTTTTCAAAATTTCTTGAGACAAAGTCAAACAATGGTTAGCAAAGTTGTCGGTAAAAACTGCAGCAAGGTGGATTACTGCTTTGGTTTCAGAGTCAGCAGTGAAGGCTTCAGCTCCCATTTTTTGAGCAAGTTCAAATAAAAAGTCAGCAAATTCCTGATTACTTGCTTCTATTCCCATAGGTACGTCTTGAAATCCCTCGTTTATACTTTTTTCATTTATGCTTTTGATAGGCCAAACCACTCCTTTAACCTCACTCGATAATTTCTTAGCTTCAGTTACTCCTGATGTATGGAACTGGCATACTCCAGCTGGTATCTGGTAGCTTACAGAACTAATAGCGTCATCGCTAACAAGTACAGCAAAGGCGTCAACTTCAGAGCTCAGGGATTCGATAGTTTCAACATATTTAGCACCTAAATTTTCAGCAAGTTGTCTTCCTTTCTTAGCATTCCTACCAGCAACCTCAACAATGCACGCTCCACTTTCTAATAGCGCACGCCCCATAGAATTGGCCATATTGCCAGTCCCAATGATACTTATTTTGCTGGTTATGCTCATTTAATTCGTTGTCTTACAGCCATAAAGCATCCTAAAGCCATTAGGATGCATCCAAGCCAAAGTACATTGATTAACGGGAAGACAATAGCTTGCATTACTATAAAGTCGCTTCTAACGCTTTCATGCTCCCAAATAGTCAGCGTTACCTCCTCAGTAGCTGGGTCAAATGAGTCAATTCTCATCTTCATTCCAAACTCTTCTAGAGCTAACAAATCAGGAACTACAAAGTCGTCTCTTACAATGTACAATGGAGTTGCTATTCCTCGAGTGTCTTTCCCGCCAATTGAAAAGCAAGCCATTAGAGCAAGATCCTTTTCTAAGAGCCCCAACAAAGGTCTGTCTTCATCTCTCACAAGAGAAAGACTATCCAGCTTGAGAACAGTAGAGCTTACATACATAGAATCTCCAACTGAAAATGTCGCTTGCTGACCACCTACAAATCCCTCTTCATCAGTCTCAGGGGGAGTTATCCTTGCCCATTTAATATGAGTGTATAGATCTGAAGTCAGGCTGTGTTTAGTGTCGGGCTCAGGAGAATTCCCCATTTGTTCATTCAACTGAATTCTAGGGCTAAGTGTAAATAGTGAATCCCCAGGTATTCCATTTTTCCAAGGCTGTGCTCTTGAAGCTTGATTTTTTGTTGGGAATGGGAGAGGAGTCCAATATTTTTCCGCATCATCAAGAAAGTAATATGATGCTGTGTGATTTTCTTTTGCTTGATAAACCAAATCCTTAAAAACCACTATATCTCCTTCTGTATATTTATAGCTTCTTCTGTCAAAGTAGACCATGTCAAAGAACACATGGATGCCTAATGTGCGCCTATCAGTATATGTCACAAAGTAGTCGCCCATTAAAAGAGTGTCTCCTTGCATAAGCAACAAATCCTCGTTGTTTTTAAACTCGCTATTCAAAGAAGAAATGTCGCCGATTTGATTGCTTGAAATAAACTGTTTTTCAGCAGTTGATATAACTGCTCCAAAAATTGTAAGTGCAAATCCAATATGGGCAAGCGGCGATCCCCATTTGTCCAGCTTACCTCTAAGTAAAGACCAAATAAAGTCAGCATTTGAGAGTACAGCAAAGCTTGTAGCAAATAGTAAAGCTACTCGTGGGTACTCATGAGTTTTAAAAGTAAAACTCATCATTAAAAGAAATGTTATTGCGATTGAGCCTATTATTGCTCTAGCAAGCTTTGGAAATACTTCAGATGGTGATGATTTTTTGTATTTCATCCATTGAGCTAATCCTATGACTATGAAGATAAGCGTTGCTAATGGAACCTGAATTAAGTGATACGCTTTGTCGAGGTTGCTTGATGGGGTGAAATTATGTGCGGCCAAACCTTCAAAAAAATAAACTCCGTTTTGAAGCACATCTTCTAGCATCATAATCAGTGCAAAACTGTTTTCTTTAGTAGCTTCTAATGCTCTTCTGGCAATTTCAGTTTCATTTCCCAGAAATGTAAAAAAACCACTAAATGGCTCAAGGAATTTATTAAATACTGGAAGACTAGTTTGAAGAGTAATATGTATTGCTGATATGATTAGTAACAGTGATCCAACAAACATCCAAAACTCTCTGCTCATTATAGAGTCCTCTTGTTCTGGATTCTTAAAGTCCTTTAAGCTTGCGATTGTTGCTGTGCATATTTGGACTAATAAAAACATCAAACAAGAAATAGCGTACTCTCCCCAAAACATAGGAATTAGAGCTATGATATTTGTTGCAATGATGTATAGCCTTCTCTTAAGTCCCTCAATTAACATTACGTGGGATAGAGCTGTAAAACTCATTAAGTACGCTAGTAATTGTGGAAGAATTCCACTGTCTACAAAGCTGTGTACTGATGTGTCTCCTAATATTCCACTTTTAGTCAAGAATGTTGAGTACAGAACTAACAGGAAGGAAAGAATTGTAAACCAAAAAGTTGATAATATCGCAGTTGGCTTCTTTTTGTTTTTGTTAATCAGCATTAGATGAGCACCAGCTACAAGAACTAGCCAAGGAACAAGAGATGAATTTTCAACTGGATCCCAAGCCCAAAAGCCTCCAAAGCTCAACGCTTCATAAGCCCAAGCTCCGCCCATTAAAATGCCAGTTCCAAGTATTCCTATGCTAAAGTATGCCCAAGGCAGTGCAGGGGTAATCCAGCCCTTCATGTCTCTTTTCCATAAACCCGCTATGGCATATGCAAAGGGAATTGAAGTAGAAGCAAACCCGAGAAAAAGAGTTGGAGGATGAATGGTCATCCAGTAGTTCTGCAAGAGAGGATTCAGCCCTTTTCCATCAGTAAAGTGTGCAAGGCTTAAATAGTCGGCAGAATTAGTCCAAGGCATCCCAAAATTCTCTGGCGCTTCTCTTATCAATAAAAATGGGTCAAGGCCTAATTGGAAATCACCAAAGTAGATACCTAAAAGCATCATGCTTAAAAAAGCCTCTATTGTTGCAAGGATGGTCATCACCTTGCTTTCCCAAATGTTTCGCTTCCAAATAATAATAAGGGCAAGGATGTTATGCCAAAACATCCATAATAAAAACCCACCTTCCTGACCACCCCAGAATGCGCTAAAAATGAAGCGCATGGGCATTTCATTATTCAGGTGTTTCCAGATATATTGGAATTCATACCTATGGCAAGCAAATAGTGTGAATAGAAGTGCGATGACACTGAATAAAGCAATCGAGTGAGTTATAAAAGATGCTCTTCCCAGCTTTTTCCACCCCGCTAAGTATGAAATGCCAGCTACAATTGCAGAAGTAAAAGCTAGTGCAATTAGTGTTCTACCAGTAATGGCAGCAATTATCCACTCACCTTCAAAGATCATTCACTTTCAATGTTTAAATGATTTTGCTCATTGTACTTCGACGGACACTTCAGCTGAATAGAGTATGCGTGAAATTCATTATTTATTACTTCAGCGCTACTAATCATAACAGTTTCACTTTGCCTTAAGCCCTGAGGCTCAGTTCCATGGAAGAAAACTTGACTAGTATCACCAGAAGAGTCAACTAAATAAAAGATAGTAATGCCAGCGTCAACAAGAGGATCGTATTTTACCTGATGCTCTGAGTCGAATGTCCCGCTTAAAGCGATTTCTTTGCCAGGATTTTCATATGCGTACCTAAAATCAACACTTCTATTTGCGTTTAGGATGTCGACGCTAAAATCATTGTTGCTAAGTCCAGATGCTATAAGTAATGTGGTGACTACAGCAACAATAACAAGAACTATTATATGATTTTGTTTCATGGTTTAATCTAGATTGTCAATCTTTTCTTCAAGATTTTTGATTTTTCTATCCATATAGAAAAGCCAAACACCAATGCCAACAATGATAATTGCTGTAACCCCAAGTACAACTGGGGCCTTTCCTGCAGCGAATAGCGTTTCTTCAAAGTTCAAAAGTAATTTCATTTAATGTTCTAGTTTTCGTTGAACCTTTTCTTTAATGATTTCATATCTCAAAGTGATGCGATACATCCATAGCCCAATTATAATCCATCCTATAACAGATGGATAAAAAACTGTTCTTAATGAGTTTGTTAAATCATATTTACTGAATGCTGGGTTCCCACTTTTTCCTGGGTGAAGACTTTCAGTAAATCGTGGCATAATCATCAGAAGTATGAATAATATGATAAATGCAAAAATTGTATATACTGCTGCTATTCTTGGTGTAGATGATTCGTTATCTGATGATTTTCTTAAAATTATATAACCTAAATAAACAAATACAGTTACAAGCGCTCCATTTAATTGTGGATCTTCCCATACCCACCATGAGAGCCATGCCCCTCTGGCCCATAGACTACCAGTAATAAGACCCAAAAAGCCAAATAAGAGTCCAACTTTTGTTGCTGATTTTGCAATTAAATCTTGCCTTGTGTCAATTTTATTTAAATTCAAAACTTTTATTGAAGCAACAAACGCAATCGCCATAAGAACAAACATTGTAAACCACATTGGAACATGTAATGGCAGATTTCTTATAGATTCAATAATCCTTGGGAGAAATGGAAAGTGAAAATTCTCAGTTTTAGCGTGTATTGATTTTGGGTCAAGGTCTTCTGTCGCTATACCAGTATTAGTTGATACTCCCTTATGTTTAGGCAATTTTATAAACTCTGGGTTCATGACAAGCCATCCATTGTCTATTGAGTTAACACGGACAATCCATGAGTTAGAATTGGCAGTGTCTGGTAAGGTGACTTTTAGCTTAATATTATTATTGTCTATAACATTTACATCAAAGCATTCTTGAGTAATCACTGAGTCTGATGAAACAAGAAAAGCTCTTATACTATTTGGACTCTTATTGAAGTTTGTAGCAAACCCATTTATTTCTAACTCAGTATGAGTATCATGATTTTCAATTTTAGAAATAGAATTTAAACCAGGGCCTAATGGCACCATGCAAACCATTGCAAAAACATAAACAATCAAAGCAATTCCAAGAAACTTTATTATGTATTTAAGTGCTGTCATTATTGCTTTTTTATGATCTCCAAAGGTATGGGAATAGGATGTAGCCAAATATGCTAATTGAGACTGATAATCCACCTAAATAATATAGGTTATGTATGCTGCTGCTTAGCATTCGGCCACTTACCATATCTGTTCCAAATTCAGTGCTAATTAAAACTATTGGGATGGTAAGTGGAAGGCCTAAAACTGCTGTTAGACCGTAACCTGCTCCAGCTCTTGCTGAAAGAGCTGAGATGAGAGTTAGGGCTGCTGAAAGTCCAACTGATGTAAGCACCATGCCTAGTAAAAATCCCGCTATGTTTTCATTACTCATTTCTGCCAACCCCATAAAGAATCCTAGTGCTAAAAGTAGTAGGCAACTAAGTGAAGACATTATAAATGATTGATGCAAGGTTCTGGCAACAATCATAACCTTAGGAGGTACGGTCCAGTGCATGTATGATCTAACAGATGACATGTCTTCAGGAAGGACTCTTGCGGCAGAATTAAACGCTGTAAATATTAATACAATTAAGGCGATTGCGTTCCATGTGTTTGGATCTGGTCTTCCTTGCAAAACCTGGAATGCTGTGTAGGTTGAAGCGAGAGCAAAAACAACAAGACTCATGATGTTGTGATTGCTTCTTAAATCCATCTTTATGTGATGGCGTACCATGTATAAAACCTTCCTCATACTATGCCAAGGGGTTTTGCAACTTTTACAAACAATTCAGCCATATTCCTTGCATCCTCAATTGCCCTGTGCTGAACTCCATCGAACTCTAGGCCTTCAAGCTTTAATGCATTTTTAAGACCTATCTGATTGCTTGAGCCTTTAAACTTACTGTAGTGCCTCTGCATACAAGCCCAATACTTTAACCAATCTAAATGTAATTCGTGCAGTTTTGCATCCTGGATGAACTGTCTTCTGTCAAAATCGCCCCAACTAAACAGTGCTGTCCTAGTGTTTTCTATATTCATCCACTTCTCAAACCTCTTAATGGCTTCATCAAAATGTGGAGCATCTTCTACGTCATCCTGAGTTATGGAAGTCAGCTTAGTGCAGAACTTGTCAATTTTAGGATGGAGTAGGGGTTTGATGAACATGCAGAACTCATCAATAATTTCTAATTCTTCATTTACTTTCACCGCCCCGATCTCAATAATTTCAACCTGTCTTGGCTTAGGCGAGCGCCAGCAAGTGGCCTCTAAATCGTAAATGATGAATTGTCTATCTGACATTAGGGTGCAAAGATAAGTTTTAAGCATCCGTTCACTAAATTTATAAGCATAATGGAATCGTTAAAAAAGCTGATAGTTTTAACAGGCGCTGGAATGAGTGCTGAAAGTGGAATTGCAACCTTTAGAGGAGCAGGTGGGCTCTGGGAAGGGCACCGAGTTGAAGAAGTTGCTTCTCCATCAGCTTTCCTAGCTAATCCAGGTTTGGTTTTAGACTTTTACAACCATCGTAGAAAAAATGTTTTAGATTCTGAGCCCAATAGAGGGCATGTGATTTTAAAAGAGCTTGAAGATAATTTCAATGTAACGATTATTACCCAAAATGTAGACGATCTTCACGAAAGAGCAGGTTCCTCTCACATAATCCACTTGCACGGGGAGCTTTTTAAGGCTAGATCAACAGCTGACCCATCGCTTATTTTTAAAATAGACGGGACTGACTTAAACTTAGGTGACAAGTGCCCAAAGGGAAGTCAGTTAAGACCTCACATAGTTTGGTTTGGTGAAGGTGTACCATTAATGGAGGATGCAATAATGGAGGTGGAGTCAGCTGAAGTCATTATTGTAGTAGGTACATCAATGCAGGTATATCCCGCGGCTAGCTTAGTGGAGTTTGCTAAGCCAGGAGTTCCAATCTATTTAGTTGACCCAAATCCGCCTAAGGTCTCAATTAAAAACCTGCAAATAATTTCTAAAGGAGCTAGCGAAGGGTTAGCTTTAGTGGCTAGCTCTATTTCTCCATGGTGACCTTGATTCGTTCTCTGCAACTTGCAGGTTTTTAGAACTTTGAGCGTTTTGCTTTAAAGAGAGTTCAGCTGCTATTTCAGCAAAAACATTATCGCTTACAGGAAGGTCTCTAATTAGTTTTTCTGGAGAGAAATGGTCGTTCACAAATCCAGTATCAAACACTCCTGATCGGAAAGCATCGTGGTCTACGGCAAACCTTCCAAAATCTAGAGTAGTCTTAACTCCTACAATATCGTAGTTGTCAATTGCACTAATCATTCTGTCGATTGTTGCCTCTCTTGTAGGGCCATGAGTGACAAGCTTTGAAAGCATAGGGTCGTAGTGGATGCTAACCTCATCACCTTCTTTAACTCCATCGTCTACTCTAATACCCGGCCCAATTGGAGGACTATATCTCTTAAGAATTCCTTTGTCAGGTAGGAATCCTGTTGATGCATCCTCAGCGTAAACACGTAATTCGATAGCGTGCCCAGAAATTTTAAGATCTTCTTGAGAAAACGAAATGGAATGCCCTTCAGCTACTCTAATTTGTTCTCTTACTAAATCAACTCCGGTGATACACTCAGTAACTGGGTGTTCAACTTGAAGTCTTGTATTCATTTCAAGAAAGTAGAAGTTTTTATCTTCGTCTACTAGGAACTCAACGGTGCCAGCTCCTACGTAATTACAAGACCTTGCTACTTCACATGCGCAATTGCCCATTTCCTCTCTGAGCTTTTCATCAAGAAGTGCAGATGGAGCTTCTTCAACTACTTTTTGGTGTCTTCTTTGAATACTGCACTCTCTCTCAAATAGATGAACAACATTGTCATGAGTGTCGGCTAAAACTTGAACTTCAATATGTCTAGGTTTTAGAACCAGCCTTTCCATAAAAACCGCACCGTTGCCAAACGATTTTTCAGCCTCAGAAATAGCTCTAGCGAGCTCATCTTCTATTAGGTCGGCATCGTATACAGCTCTCATTCCTTTACCGCCACCACCTGCACTCGCTTTAATGATAAGCGGCATGCCTATTCTTTCCGCCTCTTTAATAGCCTCGTCAGGTTCAGAAATTGATCCCTGAGTTCCAGGTACTAAAGGGATGTTTCTTTCCAATACAGCCTCTTTTGCTGAAAGCTTATCGCCCATTATTCTAATGGAATCAGCTTTAGGCCCTATAAATATTATGCCCGCAGCTTCTACAGCCTCAGAAAACTCAGCGTTTTCAGATAAAAACCCATATCCAGGGTGGATAGCATCTGCTCCAGTTTGTTTAGCTGCTGTAATTACTTTATCGATATGAAGGTAGCTCTCTGAAGAGGGTGCGGGTCCTAATAATACACTTTCATCTGCTGCAAGTACGTGAGGAGCTGTTGTATCTGCTTCAGAATAAATTGAAACTGTGGAAATTCCCATTTCTCGACAAGAGCGAATAATTCTAAGGGCGATTTCACCTCTATTAGCTATCAGTACTTTTGAAATAGTTCTCATCAGGCGTGCTCGTAAAGTGTTGTAAAACAAAGGGGCAAGCTATTCTTATCGCACCGCTCAACCTCGTACCCTTGCTGTCTTCCGACCCTGGGGGATTAAGAGGGAGCTGGTCGTAAGAGACTTGCCCCAGGCGCAAAGATAGGTTGTAACATACTTTTATCAGGGCTATATTTCGGACTTTATTGCAGTAAACAACAGTATATGGACATAAGCATTGTAGTACCTCTATTTAATGAGGAGGAGAGCTTGCCTGAATTGATGTCGTGGATAGATAGAGTGCTTGAGGGTCGTAAATACGAAGTGATATTCGTGGATGATGGCTCTAAAGATGATTCTTGGGCTATAGTTAATAGTTTGAAATCCAAACATGCAGATAAAGTAAGAGGTATAAAATTTTCTCGTAACTACGGTAAAAGCGCTGGACTACAAAAGGGCTTCGAGGCTGCAACAGGAAAGGTTGTGTTTACTATGGATGCAGATCTGCAGGATAGTCCTGATGAGATCCTTCCAATGGAAAAGAAACTTATAGATGATGGACTTGACCTTGTGAGCGGCTGGAAGAAAAAGCGCCACGACCCTATAACTAAGACATTTCCTACTAAGCTCTATAACGCAATGACTAGAAGAATGAGTGGGATAATCCTCCACGATTTCAACTGTGGTTTAAAATGTTATAGAAATGAAGTGGTGAAATCAATTGAAGTGCAAGGGGAGATGCATCGATACATCCCTCTAATTGCAAAAGCAGCAGGTTTTCCAAAAATCGGTGAACACGTAGTGCAACACCAAGCCAGAAAATATGGTACTACTAAATTTGGATTAGAACGATTTACAAACGGAATGTTAGATCTACTTACAATCGTATTTATGCAAAGGTTTTCTAGGAAGCCAATGCACTTGTTTGGCCTATTAGGAACACTGACATTCTTAATAAGCGCAGGAATATTTTGCTACATAGGAGGGTATAAACTTTATGCTTTAAGCGAGGGGATTGAGGCCAAAAACATTACGGAAATATCCGCTTTTTATGTCGCGTTAGTTGGTATGGTTTTAGGCTCGCAACTGTTTCTAACAGGATTTATTGCTGAGATGATATCAAGAACCGATCCTTCCAGAAAGCAATACGGAGTAATCGAAGAGTTGTAGGTCAAAGTGGATTAGGCAATTGGCCCAGATCCAACTAATTCATCATTCATATACCATGTAGCGAATTGGCCAGAGGCTATTCCTTTTTGTGGAGTGTCAAACAACATATAAACTCCATCTTCAGTCATTTCCAGTCTTCCAGTCTGTAGAGGTTGACGATATCTGAACCTTAGCGAGTACTCACATGATTCGCCCACCTTTAATTTTTGAGAGGGCCTAACCCAATGTATTTCCTCAGTTTTTACTAGTAAAGCGTCCCTAAATAAGCCAGGATGCTTATCGCCCTGACCTACATAAACGGTGTTAGTGTATACATCAGTTCCAATAACAAATAACGGCTCAGGTTTGCCTCCTACATTGAGTCCTTTTCTTTGGCCTATTGTATAAAAATGAGCTCCCTGATGCTTGCCTACAACTAGTCCCATATCTTCAGAGAAATTAAACGCTTGAGATCTTGAGTGATTGTCACTAATGTCAGCCTTGAAAACACTGTGATCACTGTCGATTTCAATAATATTGCCTTCTTTACTCTTTAGCTGTTGTTGCAAGAAATCAGGCAGTCTAACCTTTCCAATAAAACAAAGTCCTTGGCTGTCTTTTTTATTCGCAGTAGGTAGCCCAGCGTCCTGTGCTATTTTTCTCAAATCCGACTTTAATAAATCTCCAATTGGAAACATTGCATAGCCTAATTGCTCCTGATTAAGTTGGCACAAAAAGTAGCTTTGGTCTTTGTTAGGGTCAGCCCCTGTAAGTAGCATATGCTCATCATGCCCATTAGAAGTTGAAGAAAATTTTCTACAGTAATGACCTGTTGCAACTGCTTCTGCTTCAAGCTTTAGAGCAGCTTTAAGAAATAGGTCAAACTTGATTTCTCGGTTGCACAGCACATCAGGATTGGGTGTTCTTCCAGCTTCGTATTCGCTGAACATGTAATCAACGATTCTCTCTCTGTATTCGTCACTTAAGTCTAATACTTGAAAGGGAATGCCTAAATGTTCTGCGACTAGCATTGCGTCATTGGAGTCGTCAATCCACGGACATTCATCGCTGATGGTTACGCTTGCGTCGTTCCAATTTCGCATGAATAAACCTATTACCTCGTGTCCCTCTTCAACAAGTTTAAGAGCAGCAACACTTGAATCAACACCTCCGGATAATCCTACAACAATTCGCATATGCAAATGTACGTTTGTGTTGGAAGAAGAAATGCACGAAATTGCATGACCGGTCTTATCTAATCGAGGCAACCTTATTTAATCAGGTGCGTCATTGAACCGGCGACCCTTATGCAAAACGACGAATTGCACGCCCACATTGATGGATGTCGACGAGGAGAGTCTAAATCTCAACGTTGGATTTTTGAACGGTACTACCGTCTGATGTTTGGTGTGTGCATGAGGTATTTATCGGATAGGGACGCTGTACAAGATGTTGTACAGGAGGGGTTTCTCAAGGTGTTTACAAACATCGAGGGTTACACTTTCAAAGGTTCTTTCGAAGGCTGGGTACGTCGTATCATGGTGAACACATCAATTGATGCTATTCGTCGCCGTAAGGCTACAGGATTAGTGTTAGGAGAGGAGAAGTCCTTTGATGATGTGGTTGATGAGGCAGTTGAATATGAGATTGATACAGACGATGAAACATTTACGGTAAAGGATGTACAATCTGCTATGCAGGAGCTTTCGCCTATGTACCGTGCAGTATTCAATCTATATGTTTTTGACAACATGACTCACCAAGAGATAGCAACAAAGCTTGGTGTTAGTGTGGGAACCTCGAAGTCGAATTTGGCTAAGGCTAGAAGAAATCTTCGAAAGATTTTAATGAGTAAATAAAACCAGACAATGTCTGATTCAAAGTTTGACGATAAAATAAGAGAATCTCTTGAAGGCCACGAGCCGAATGTGAATCCTAATTGGGATAAGATGAGAGATCGTATTGCAGCCGCTGCCGCTATTGGAGCAGTTGGTGTAGATACTTATGGCTCTAAAATTGCTACACAACTTTCAATTGGTGCAGCGGTGGTTATAGGGGCTGCTTCCATGTGGATAGCCCAAAAATTCATGGAGGTTGAAGAAATTTCTGATGTGCCAATTGTGGTTGAAGAAATCATTGAGATTGGAATTGAGGAGTTGACTCCGGATGAGATTGCAATATCCGCTATAGATGAAGAGGATGATGAATACGCTGAAAAGGTAGTTGCCAAAGTTTCAAATGACGCTGTTGCTGAAGACGATGTAGCTGAATCTGGACATGATTCAATTAATGAAGAATCATTAGAAGCCATTTCTGAAGGTATTGACAATTCTAATGAGGCAGATATAGGGTCTGAAGATTTGGTTGTCTCTGAAGTGGTTTCTGAAGTAGAAGAAGTCCCTTTTCGTACAACATCTCAAACTTCGTGCGTTGGTGCTCAAGTGGAGTTCCAGGTAGATGGTTCTGACATGAGCATGAGCTATTTATGGAACTTTGGAGATGGTCACTTCTCGTCTGAGGCAAATCCTACACATACTTATGATATGCCTGGAGTTTACGATGTTACGCTATCATTGATATCGCCTGGAAAGGGTAGTATTAAAACTAGAACTATAGAAAATCTAATTACTATCAATCCTCAACCAGAGGCTAATATGAAATGGGCTTTTTCTAGAATAAATACTGGAAGTAAAGTTCAGATAGATTTAATAGATAACACTATAAATGCTAACTCAGCTACTTGGATAGTAGATGGAGAAATTATCCCAAATAGTCAGCCTTTATTAGATAATCCAGGCAAGTACCAGATTAACTTGATTGCAAGTAATCAGTTTGGTTGCCAAGATTACACCTCAAGCACGGTAATTGTTGGAGATAGGAATCAACTAAATGCTCCAGCAAGATTCAGTCCGGATGGTGATGGTAGATATGATTCGTTTATGCCATTTGGATTAAATAATTTATCAGATGATTGGGAGTTAATTGTAGCTGATAAAGATGGGAAGGAAGTGTATTCAACTTATTCTTTAGCTAAGCCTTGGATTGGAGCTCTTCCAGATGGAAGTCTTGCTGAAAATGGCTCACTTTTCTATTGGACTGTTGTGTATACAGATTACGAAGGAAATCAGCAAGTTTACACTGATAAAATTACTGTTGAGAGGTAATTATAATGCACTCTGTTTGTAAGAGTGCAACCAATTCATTTATCGTGAGTCCTTTAATGGGTGCCTTTTCTTATCTTGCACTATTGAAAACAACACAGTTTATGCAGTCAATTAAACTAATATTAGCAAGTGTTTTTATTCTTGCAATTTCATGCTTGTCTTCTGCTCAAGAGACAATCATTGTGACTATAGGTTCAGGAAGCCCCTATGTTGTGGAATGTGGTACAAACATCATTTTTACAGATGATAATTCAGGATCTAATGATGCTCAAGACCCATACTCTTGCACAAACAACACAATTACAATTTGTCCTGATGTTCCTGGGGATGCAGTTCAAGTAAATTTCTTGAGTTTCGATTTACAGACTAACGCTAATCCAAATAACAACGACGCGCTATACGCTTATGATGGTGATAATACAGGTGCTAATCTTGTAGGTATAGGAACTGGAAATAGCTTTACTGGAGTTAGTATTACTGCATCGATTGATAATCCAACTGGCTGTGTGACTTTTCAATTTGACTGTAATAACAATGCTACTGGAGGAAATATTGGATGGGCTGCAAGCGTATCTTGTGTTACACCGTGTTCTTACCCTGTGTCAGGGCTGGAATTAGTTTCACCAGAACCTTTTCCTTCTAATCAAGAAGGTTCAATTAGCATAGGCCTTTGTCCTGATGATGAAATTACATTTAGTGCTGAAACAGCATTTGGTACAGGAGGGTTCGAACTGGATTCTTTAGTTTGGAATTGGGGGGATGGTCAAGTTGAAACAACTGCTGTTTCAGACGGATTAATTAATTCACATTCTTACCCTGAGCCTGGTGAGTATATCGTGACCTTAACTGTTGTAGATGAGAATCAATGTAATAGTACCAACCTTCAACCTCATCAGGTTTTAGTTAGTACCATTCCAATTTTTAACACAGAATACACTACGCCTATTTGTGCAGGTTCTCCAGGATATTTAAATGGAAATCCTGTACAAGGAGTTACTTGGACAGCACTTCCACCATTAGCAGTATCTGAGGAAGCAGATCTTCCAGATGCAACTGGTGTAGCATTTACTTCAGAGCTTTTTATTGACTTCTTTGAACAGGATCAAGTTCTAGATGACTGTGATGATTTAGAACTAATTACTGCAAATATTGAGCATTCGTTTATTGGTGATTTGAGCTTTTGGATTACTTGTCCGGATGGAACGGAAGTACTACTAATGGATAATGGAGCTTCTGGAGGTCCTGACCCTACTGGATGTACGCCAAATGACCTAGGTGGAAATAATCTTGGTATTGTAGATACTGAAGGGTGGAACTACTCTTGGAGTACTGATGGTGAATGGGTTCTTGATGACGCAAACAATCCTGATGTTGCAGATCCACTTCCTGCGGGTGTTTATGCTTCTTGTGACGACATCTGTAACTTTGTAGGATGTCCACTAAATGGAATTTGGACATTTAATGTTATTGATCAATGGGCCGCTGATAACGGAACTTTGTATTGGTGGCAAATTGATTTTAATCCAGAGATCGTTCCTGGTGTTACAACATTCACACCTGTAGTTGGAATGGATGCTGATTCAAGTTACTGGCAGGTTACTACAGCTGATGAAGGTGTAGTTTCTATTTCTGACGATGCAAACTATGTTGATTTAAACTTCCCTAACCCTGGTGATTTTGCATTTACATATGAAGTGACAAATAATTTTGGTTGTACTTGGGACACTACTGTAAACATCAGTGTTATTGAAGGCCCTCAAAGCAATATTACAGCAGGAGAAGACGTAATCTTTTGTCAAGATCCAGTGCAATTACAAGGTGCATTTACAGGAAGTGCTCCTTCACCTTGTGGCGGTTCTGCAGGTAACTACGAGTACTGCTATGTAAATAACGACAATACTATATTCAGCTACTGCCCAGATAACCCCGGAGATGGAACTATGATGCAGATTAGTTTCTCTGCTGGTATGATGGAAGCAGGGTGGGATATGTGTACAATATTTGACGGTCCCAATGCTACTGGACCAGTTCTAGGAATACTAGATGCTGCATTTGCAGGCCAAACCTATATAGCGACAAACCCTGATGGTTGCATTTCTATGCAATTCACTGCGGATGGTTGGACTAGTTGTGATAACGGCTGGATGGAAATGGAATCAGTTGAATGGTGTGTGAGCTGTGGAGGAGAGGACATGTGTGGGTTTGACTTCTTATGGGAGCCTGCAGACTTCTTAGTTGACCCAACAGTTCCTCAGCCAACTGTTACAGACTTCTCTGGTACGCCAACTGAATATGTAATGTTTGTTTCGCCAGTAGGTTTTGATAACTGTGCTGCAACAGACACCGCAATGGTATTACCTGGTTTCGATTATTCAATTACAGACCAACAACCATCTTGTCTTGCTGATGATGGTTTAGTAATCGTAGAAATTAATGAAACATTAAGTAATGGGCCTTTTACAATCGAATTACTGGACGGAGGAAATCTAATTGAGTCTGTTCAATTCGATGGAAATGATTATGTAAACCAAACTTTAGGTCCTGGTAACTACACAATTAATGTTTTTGATGACGGTGGTTGTTTATACTCTTACGACTTCACAATGGGGGACCCTGTGCCTATGTCCATTGAGGTAAGTAATGATGTAGTCATATGCCAAAGCGCTTCAACTACTCTTGAAGGTTGGACTGATCAAGACCCTACAAACTCATGGTCTTATAATTGGATCAACTCTACAACTGGTGATACAATTACTACAGCTGATGGAACATTTGTAGCCAGCCCTGTTTCTAGTACTATCTACACAGTATTTGCAACTGATCCTAATGGTTGTCCATCTGCAGATGAAACAATTAACGTAAACGTTTTAGGAGAATTGTTCCCCGACTTACAAGGAACAAACTTTATATGTAGTGGAGAAGAAGCTCAACTTGATGCTAGTGGTTCATTTGGTGGATCTGGCTCTGGATACACATACACATGGCTATGGGAGGGTAATCAACTTGGTGCACTTTCAGGTGATCAAGTAGTTAATACACCCCCATCAACTGGTGAATACTGTGTGATAGTAAATGATGATTGTGAAACGCCACCTGCAACAGCTTGTATGAACGTAACAATCGAATCACCTATTGATGTTGACTTCGAAGCTGATACAACTCAAGCTTGTGGAACAGGAGCGTTTGCATTTGCAAACCTTATTGATCCAGCTTTAATTACTGCTACTCTTTGGGACTTTGGAGATGATCAGTTTGCTGCAGAATTAAACACAACTCACATTTATGCTCAGTCAGGTTTTTACGATGTAGGACTAACAGTGACTTCTCTTGCTGGAGGTTGCGAGTACCAAGGTGTTAAGGAGGCGTACATCAATGTTTACCCACTCCCAGAAGTTGGTTTCTATGCTAACCCTCAACCAACAAGAGTGCCTAATACTACTATCACATTTGATGGGGTGCAAAGTGCAAATGTTGTGGAATGGTTATGGACTTTTAACACCTACAATCCTCTTGGATTCGATATTGTTGAAGATCCTGTATTCACTTTCCCATATGATGTAGGTGGATTCTACCCTGTTACACTTGAAGTAACTGATGTGTTTGGTTGTACTAACCAGGTAACTAGAGAAATTGAGATTAGAGATTTATTCAACCTATTTATCCCGACTTCCTTCACTCCAAACAACGATGGTACAAATGATGCCTTCTTTATTCAAGGATCAGATATAGATCCAAATAAGTTTGAATTAGAGATTTACAACCGTTGGGGAGAAAGAGTATTCTTCACTACAGACATGAATAAAGCTTGGATAGGTCAGGTAGGTAACGAAGGTAAATACTACGTTCCTAACGGCACTTACATGTACCGAGTTGAAGTACACAGCCTAAGTGAAGAAGCGGTAAGAAGAGAAGTCTTTGGACACGTAATGGTGATTAGATAATCACTGAACGCTATCACTCACTATCTAGACCAAGTAATTCATCCATTGTCACAGTAGCTACGCTGTGGTAATTACCACGAGCTTTGCTGTATATGTCTAGAGCCATTTCCTTTTGGCCTGTTTCTAACATTGCTCTATAAAGAGGAGTGAGAAATTTACGACGCCCAATATTTACCAGGAACTCTTCTAAACGAGGGTAAGATTCAGTATGATTCTTGAAGATGGCCTGCTCAAGCCAAGCAAATAGAACTTCATTATTTCCAGTAGAGAGAATGTCAAACTGAGTGTTTAGTTCTTCTAAGTCTTCTAGAGTAATCTCATCATTTGTATTTGAAAGGAATCTGTATCTCTCTTGGTAAGTCCATTCATTCCAAGGAATGTTTTTTGTTACGATATCATTCTGCGTCCAGAAGTAAAAGATGTTGTCTACTTTTTTAATCCTGTCTGACATAACCTCTGGACAGTTACTAGGTAGCCCTTCGCCATCAATCCAATCGTAAATCATAGCTTGATCTTGCAGTTCTTCTGTAGTAAGAAGGTTAGCATTCAAGTAAGCAATGAAATTATCAGTATCCATTACCTGAAAAGCATTCTTGTTGAAGTACTCTTTAAGGAATAGGTCAAACTTCTTACGTCCAACTGTCTCCTCAAGCATTCTAAGGAACATGTACCCTTTGTCATAAGCAATAGCAGTCATTCCATCATCTGGATTCCTGTCTTTTAGGTGTAGTCTTAAATGAGTGTCACTTGGATTTAAATCCATGATTTCCTCAACCTCTTTTATTAACCCCTGATAGCTTAAACTAGCAAGCATTTCACTGATCTCACGCCCGTAAACTGCTTCCATGATTCGTTGCTCGAAGTAAACGGTAAAGCCCTCGTTGAGCCAAAAGTCATCCCAAGTAGAGTTAGTTACTAAGTTGCCACTCCAGCTATGTGCTAGTTCATGGGCAACTAGGCTTACTAATGATCTGTCTCCAGCAATAATGGTTGGCGTTGCAAATGTTAGTCTAGGGTTTTCCATTCCTCCAAATGGGAAGGCTGCAGGTAGAACTAGTAAATCGTAACGCTCCCATCTGTATTTTCCATACAGTCCTTCAGCCGCAACTAATAAGTCTTCCATTTCAGCAAACTCATATTCAGCGGCATCAATTAAGTCAGGAGTTGCATAAACACCAGTATGCTCTCCAACCGATCTAAACTCTACATTTCCAACAGCTAATGCCATTAAGTAAGATGGAATTGGTTGAGTCATTTTAAAATCATACACGCCCTCAGAATTTCTTTGAGTAGGGTTTTCAGCACTCATTAGTGCCATAGTATTTGAAGGCACTTTAACTCTAGCATTGTAAGTAAATCTTACTCCAGGGCTGTCTTGGCAAGGTATCCATGTACGTGCTAAAATTGCTTGGCTTTGTGTAAACAAGAAAGCATCTTCACCATCAACCCAAAGAAAAGCATCCGCACCGGGTTGAGTAGTGTATTCAACACTTACTTCTTTTGTTTCTGGCGAAATATCAATGCTAAGAGGTGAACCAATAAATGGCATTTCCTCTCCAATCTCATATGATGCGTCAACTCCGTCAATTTTAACGCTTTTAATATTTAGCTCTCTAATATCAAGTATGATGCGTTCTGCGTCATCTGATGACTCAACTGTATATGTAGCGGTTGCATCAATGGTTTTACTGTCAAAGTGTACTTCAGCATCCCATTCAAGGTGTTTAACTACACTTTCACTGGGCTTACTATAACTATGTTGGTCAGTTGCTCTTTTCATGTCTAAAATAGCTTGAGTTTTCTTGGTGTTTGTAGAGTTTTGATTTCCACATCCAAATAGAATTGCTGCAGAAAAAACAACTGTTAACGTATTAATAATTCTCATGATTTTGATCTTGAAAGCCCTCTGATTAAGATGACAATTAATAAAGTGCCAATAGCAGTTTTAACAAGTATGCCAGGCATTTCGTTGTTTATAGAATTAATAGGAGATGGTGTTGAGGGAATGCTAGCTTGAGCCCTAATAGATCCTAATACTTCAATAACCACCTGCGACGAAAAAAGGATTAAAGCTGAAATAAAAAACTTCAACTTTTGGAAGTAATTTCTTCTAACAAAGTATTCCCCTGCAACTCCTACTAAATATGCAGCAATAGGGAAGGAGAGTAAGTAGCCTCCTTTATCCCCAATAAATTCAGCCCAACCTGAACTCGCGTCAATAAAAACATTGAATCCAAGCCCACCTAAAATAAGATATACAAGTACTGATATAAGTCCTATTCTTGAGCCAAAAACCATTGCGAACCAAACCACTAGTAGTCTCTGAAGAAAATGAGTAGTTCCTGAATCTAACTTAAAAGTAATAGGGCCTAGTAAGCAAATTATAGCAGTTGAAACTGCAATAAGTATACTGTCATCAACAAATGTGTTTCCAGTGATTTTAATATTACCTCTTAGCATTACTTTTTAGATAAGTCTAAAGTATTGTTTTCTGTATTCACGTCAGCTTGAAGTAAAAATGGGTCAAGTTGAATTTTTGCTATTTTCTTACCCATTGAAGGTACTGTGATTTCATAAATTGGATTAGTCCATGGCCAATCATCTGCTAACTCCTCTTTTTCTCCAAGAGGTCTATGTCCTCTCATCATTACTAGTGGAATGTGGTAGCTAAGCGTCTCGCCATCTTCAAAAGTCACCATCAAATCTTGTGGCATGGGCATAGCGCCAATTTTCTCAAGAGTAATTGTAGAAGTCATTACGTTAGACTTCACGTCTTTAACTGCGTAATCAATAGTGTGTGTAGTGTTCATGAAGTATTGGAAGTACCAATCTAATTCTATGTCTGACTGCTTTTCCATTACCCTTTTAAAATCAGTAGGTCCAGGGTGGCTGAAAGCCCACTCTTTAAAGTATGCCTTAACACCCTCGTTCCTGTTATCAATTCCTATAACTGAACCTAGTTGCTCCATTAACACTTCACCTTTAGAGTAAGCAGCTACACCATAAGATCTATTTCTTACGTAGTGGTCAGCATGAGTTATTAGTGGTTCTTCATTTCCAGATAGAGCGTAATTGATGTAAGACTTGTATGCCCATGAATGCTTACCGCCTTGAACCGCATCCTCTTGTTCAGAGTGCATCATAGAAAAATTAGCTGTGCACTCAGATTCAATCCATGATGTGAACCCTTCATCCATCCATTCGTAAAGACTTTCATTTGTTGCTACGAGAGCTTGGAACCAGCTATGTGCCATTTCATGAACTGTAACTCCTACTAGACTTGGAAGTTTTCTTTTGCCTGTGATTAAAGTAATCATAGGGTATTCCATACCACCATCGCCACCTTGAATTACAGTGTATTGTGGATATGGGTACTCTCCAACAATTTCATTAAAAGTCTTTAGTGCTTCTCCAGCGAATCTTGGGAGTTCACCCCAATTGTCATCGTATTCTTTATTTGGCTTGTGAATGAAATTCATTTCAACTCCATCTACAACTTCAGTGTGAACTACGAAGTCTTTGTCTGCTGCCCATGCAAAGTCGATTACGTTTTCAGCTTTAAAATGCCAAACACCTAATTTTTTAGCCTCTTTTCTAGTCGATTGTAATACTCCTGTTGCTCCTAATTGATATCCCTTAGGAAGGTTTATCTCAACGTCGTAATCACCCCAAATCCCGTGAAACTCTCTTCCAATGTATGGGTTAGAGTGCCAACCCTCATTATCGTACTCACAAATCTTAGGATACCATTGAGTCATACTAAACTCAACACCTTCTTTATTCATCCAGCCACTTCTTCTAATCTGTCTAGGAACCTGTGCCTCCCAGTCTAAAGTGAATTTACAAGTAACACCAGTCCGAAGTGAAGCGGGGAGTTTAGCAACAATAATAGTCCCATCAACCTCTACTTGACACGGCATGCCATTCATGGTCATAACGCCTGGCCTAATCCACCCCCATTCTTCTGTTGGTAATTCTGAAATTCTAGATCCAACTCTTCTATCTGGATCCTCAATATTTCTTGAACGTACATCCATCATAGATCCAGGCTGAAATGCATTGAAAAATGCATGAAAAAATATTTTATTCAAATCATCTGGACTGTTGTTTGTGTACATAATAGTCATAGAGCCATCGTATCTGTGGTTTTCTACGTCTAGATCAATACTCATTGTGTAGTCAGCCTCCTGTTGCCATCCTGGGTATTGCGAGTATAGATTTGAACTGACAAGTGCTAGTACAATCAATATCGATAAAAATCGCTTGTTATTTTTCATTTGGAGTATGTATTTCTTCTAGAAATTCAGAGCACTCTAAGTTCGGGTCTATTTTATAAATCGTCACCTCTTTTATAGGAATGTGTGGGGCAATCCAATTTAAAGCTCTGTCAAATCTGCTTCCCTTTATCCTTGCTTCATAGCTCATGCTCTTGTACTTGTCCTTAAAAGCGTAAGCTAAACCCAATGTATGGGTGTCGCCAGCAAATAAAATATAATTAGGAACTACTGTATTAGTGTCCTTGCAATGTGCCTTGCGTTGTGCTGCAATTTCTAATGTGTCTTTTGCGTAAGTGAATTCTATCCACTCGCCGCTGTAAAACCTAGGCGGATAAGCGTTGTTGTTACGAGATACATATAAAACATTCTCTAAGTCATTCTGTTTCCTCAAGTAATCCATAGCACGCATTTGGCTAGTGTTTACAGAGAAAATGGTAAGAGGTAGTAGTAAGATACTGTTAATGACAACACTTAAAACAAAGCTGAATTTGAAGAAATTATTTTTCTTAAGATGTGTATAGTACAATGCCCCCGCAATTATTACAAATGGGATGGCAGGAAGAATGAATCTTTCTTGCCTGTTTGGGAATAATGTGTGGAATAATATGAAAGCGAGTGAAGGCCAAACTATCACTGCATACTTTTTATAAGACTTCAGATATCCCCACATAAAGAGAATTGAAATTGGAGGGCCTGTAAGTAAAAGAATTGTGAATAGATAAGTCAGGTAAGTTCCCTGTGGGTATCCACCGTGGCTAGTTAGGTTGTACTCAATATAAGCGCTAAGTTGAGCGAAGGGCTTTCCCCAAAGCAGTAAATCCATAGGAATCTGCGTCATTGTGAAGAAAAATACAGCTGATACACCAACAGTAACACTTTGCTTAAATGACTTTTTAAGGTTGTAGTTAGAGTTGATTAGAAAAGCAATGATTAGTCCCAGTCCCATTATTCCAACTTGGTATCTTAGGCCAGTTGCGATACCCAGCCAAAGGCCTGAAATAATTAGTGGTTTAAAGCTTAGCGCTTTGTTTTTTACCAGCGTCCAGGCAAATGCAAGTAGTGGTATGATTGCAGTTGATTCAACTAATTGGTGCACACTAATCATTGGAAGCCAAGCAAGTGACGCCATCATTAACGAGGCTATAATTGCTGGTTTTTTACCTCCAAGTCTATCTGCAATTAAATAGGAGAGATACACTGCGATTAAGCTCAATGCTCCATGAATCAACCTTAAGACTAGCATTTTTTTTATGGGACTTTCAAGCCCTATAAAATTCATAGACTCAAAATAGAGGTAGTGTAGAGAAGAATATAAAAGATTTGTGTGGTGAGGTTTTAGCTCTCTGCCTAATGCCTCCTGAGTGCTAGGAAGCCATTTGTTGTAATCGTAATCGTCAGCCCAGCTAGCTGAAGATTCTACTACCCAAAAATGATCATCATGCATTAAATACCCCTCAGAGTATACAGCAGATATTATCCTTAATACTGCAGCAAATACAAGGATGTGTATTATTGGTCGCATTCAGAACGTAGTGCTATCATCTTGAGTACAACAACGGCAGCTTCAGTGCCTTTGTTGCCATGAATGCCACCCGATCGTGCTCTAGTTTGGTCTTCGTTATCATCTGTTAAAACACAGAAAGCAACTGGCTTTCCTGTTTTAAGGTTCACATCCTTAACACCCTGAGCTGCAGCTGAACAAACGTAATCAAAGTGTGCTGTTTCACCTCTGATAACACTGCCTATTGCAACAACTCCATCAAGGTGTAATGATTTAGATTCAAGCATGATTTGGGCTCCAAGGGGAAGCTCGTAGCTTCCGGGCACCCATTTCACAATTATCGAATTTTCAGGAACACCTGCAGAAATCAGGACTTCTTTAGCCCCCTCCATCATAGCTCGAGTGAATTCTCTATTCCATTCAGAAACAACGATGCCCACTCTATAGTGGGCACCATTTGGTAGTTCGTTAGAATCGAATTCACTCAGATTTTTACCTTCCGTTGCCATTCTGTCTATTAAAGAGACGCGTGAAGTGCCTCAGCAGTCTTATTTAATTTGCTGTTAGGGTGGTCAGTAATAATGTGATAAAGTACGTCTTTTGCTTCAGAAGACCTTCCAAGCTCAATAAGAACTAGTGCTCTCTTGTAGTGGAAGTTGGGCGCGATAACTTTTGCAGCAAGTCCTGCATCAGCAGAACTAGCTGCGTCTTCGAAGTAAGGTTCAGCTTCTTCAAGTCGACCAAGGTCTGTGTAGCAATCACCTATTCCTGCTAGAGCAAATGGCATGATAATGTCGTCATTTAAATCAACTTGCTTGAATGATTCTATAGCTTCTTCAAAAAGACCAGCATCTCGGTTTACGATTCCAACCATATAAGCAGCTCTTGATTCTGCATGTGTGCCAAAGATGTTAAGAGAATGAACCCACATTTCATCATTTTTAAATTGTCCATTCATTATTTCTTCTAACCCAGCAGAATAGCCGTCGCCATATTGTGCTAGATCTATAGAGTCTTTAGATAAATAGTGCTCAGCAGGAAATATGGCAGTTTCCGCAAGTTGATTTGAATAATCATAAATGCCAATTTTGTAGGCTGCTGCAAATAAGATAGTCAACACGATACCAATAAAGGAATTCCATAGGACTGTTCTGTTTTTATCTACAAACTGCTCTGTCTTTGTGTATACTTCATCAACATTGATGATAGTATCGTCTTTTGCTTTCTTCGCCATTTTATTTTATTCCATTAGTAGGATACAGCCCGCAAAAATAAGAAATTCGCACTATGCATTTAAAATCTCTTCATATGATTCATTTCAAGAACCATAAAGGAGGGGATTTAATATTCTCAAAACAGGTTAATTGTCTGCTTGGAGATAATGGTTCTGGTAAGACAAACATCCTGGATGCCTTGCATTACCTGTGTTTTTGCAAAAGCTACTTCAANCCTGTNGATGCTCANAACATNAATCACGANGAAAAGTTCATGCTCCTTAAAGGTGAGTTTGAAAGGCTNGGTGAAAANGAAATTGTGAGTTGTGGAGTNCAAAGAGGNGCTAAAAAANTCTTTAAANGGAACGAAAAACAGTATAAAAGATTGATGGATCACATTGGAAGGTTTCCCGCTGTAATAATTGCTCCAGATGATGCAGGGTTAATTCACGGTGGGAGTGAGGTTAGGAGGAAATTCTTAGATATTGTAATCTCTCAATACGATAAGACCTATTTAGAAGCATTAGTAGGTTATAATAAAGCTCTAACCCAAAGGAATAATCTGTTTAAGTATTTTGCTGAAAATAGAGTTTGGGACACTGAGATGATTGAGCCATGGGATGTAAGAATGGCACCTTTAGCAGTTAAGATTTCTAAGGCGCGTAAGGATTTTATTGATAGATTTACTCCAGTATTTAACATGACATATGAGGAAATAAGTGGTGGAGTTGAAACTGTAACCCTGGCCTATAATTCAAGAATTGATGGGGAGGAAAAAGATTTTCTAGAAACGCTTAATAATTCAAGGGATGATGATAGGCGTCTAAGGCGAACTACAGCAGGGATTCATAGAGATGACTTGGACTTTAAGATTTATGGTTATCCTATAAAAAAGTTTGGCTCGCAAGGTCAGCAAAAAACATATCTTGTAGCTCTACGCCTTGCCCAGCTAGCGTTTTTAAAGGAGGCAACAGGGGTGAATCCTATTCTTCTTTTAGATGATATTTTCGATAAAATTGATGAGAAGCGAGTTAAGTCCTTGATGGAAAGGGTAACAAGGGATGGGTCTGGTCAAGTCTTTATTACTGATACAAATCTTGGTAGGATTCCAGAGATGTTCAAATCTACTGGTGCTGATGTAGAAATTTTTGAGGTTGTTAATGGAGAAGTGAATACCTTGGTAGAGTGAAGCAAAAGCAACCACAGAGATCCCAAAAGCGTAGAAACTTCTACGGCAAGGCAAATAAGGAGAGTTTGCAGCCTTTAGATAGGGTTATTGAGAAGTTCTTGTCTGTTAATAGAATGAATTCTAAGCTTGATGAAGTTGATGTTGTTCTTGCTTGGAAAGAGGTGTTTGGCGAGGTGATTAATAAAAAGACTAGGCATTTAATGCTTAAAGCAAGCGGTGAGCTTGTTGCAACGTTAAATAGTGGGCCACTTAAAGAGGAGTTTAATCTTAATAAGGATAAGGTTGCTGCTATGCTTAACACTCACATGCAAAGAGATGTAGTGAAAAGCGTTCGCATACGTTAACTTTACCTCATGCGAAAATTGATCCTGGCATTAACCGTAGTTTGTTTGGTGGGGCTATCCGCGTGGATGAGTGTGCCAAGGCATATTCATTCTGAACGAGAGTTATACCACACGAGAGCCTTTGTTTCAGCATATGGAGGGCTTCCAGATACTACCAATAGTATGTTTACTGGTAGTGGTAAATGCGCAGGATGTCATGCTACTGACCCTAATTTTTACGCATCTATTGCAGGTCAAACCTACCCGGCATTCCCCATTCCTGAGGGTCATGACGTGAACCCCACCGATATGTGGCGTAGTTCCATAATGGCAAATAGTGCGAAGGATCCATTTTGGCGAGCTAAGGTTACTCACGAAGTAGCAGTAAACCCTGAACACCAAGCTGAGCTGGAGGATAAGTGCACTTCTTGTCACGCACCGCTTGGGCATTTTGCAGCTCATAATGATGGCTTATCACACTATACGCTAGAAATGCTTGCGATGGATTCTCTTGCGTTAGATGGCGTTTCATGTGTAGCATGCCATCAGCAATCTCTTGAAAATTCAGGGGTAAGTTTTAGCGGAGAGATGCATTTTGATTCGGCAATTATTTACGGGCCATATGGAGCAGGTAAGGATGAGCCACCTATATACGACCTTCCAATGCTGACATATTCAAATTACCTACCTATTTATGGAAGTCATATCAGTGAATCTAAGATTTGTGCAGATTGTCATACTCTAGTTGTAAATTCTGTGGATTTAGAAGGAAATTATACTGGTATTCAATATGTTGAACAAGCAACTTATCACGAGTGGATTAATTCAGCATTTTCTGGCTTGGGTGTTGATCTTCCTGAAGATGCAGAAGATTTTGAAGCTACGTGTCAAAGCTGTCATATGCCTCAAATTGACGATCCAGTCATTATTTCATCAGGATATGCATTTTTGGAACCACGTACACCATATGGTTTACACCAGCTTGCTGGAGCAAATACTGCTATGTTGGAAATTATGAGAGATAACCTTTCTCAACTTGGTTTAACAGCTTCTATTGAACAATTTGATAGTACATTATTGTGGACTCAGCAAATGTTGACTGAAAAGACTATTGATTTAGAAGTCCTAAGTACTAGTTGGAACGATGTTATTTTTGGGGAGGATGCTTATGAAATTGTGGTACAGTTAAAAAATAAGGCAGGTCACAAATTTCCTTCAGGCTATCCTTCTCGACGAGCCTTTGTAGAGTTGTTAATTTCTAATCCTGTAGGGGATACAATTTTTCATAGCGGAAAAATTGACGCTTCAGGTGCGCGTATAATTAATGCTGATGAGAATGGTTTAAGTGGTTATGAGCCTCATTATGACATTATTTCCTCAGAAGAACAAGTTCAGATATATGAAGTTGTAGATGGTGATGTAACAGGTAATCCTACTAATATTCAGGAGCGAGCTGCAATTAAATTAAAAGATAATAGAATTGTACCCTATGGTTTTTCAATAAATCACAATGTTTATGATACAACTAGCATTGTTGGTGAGGCATTATTTGATCCGAATTTTAATTCAATTGGTGAAATATCAGGAACTGGTTCTGATGATATAATATATTCTATACCTTCCGAATATTTTGGTGATGATTCAAACTTCAACCTCACAATAAATGTTTGGTATCAAAGTATGCCTCCAAAATGGGTTGAGAGTATGTTTGATTATCAAACTCCTGAAATTGAATTGTTCGAAAGCCTTTATGAAAATCATGGAGCAGCTCCAATTTTAATTGCTTCTCATTTTTCATCTATTAATTTAGTTGATAATGTTGAATCAATTGAAAATAAGGTAATTGTTAATTTATTTCCAAGCCCAACATATAGTGATTTTATTACTTTGAATTGGAAAAATTTAGAAGCAAATAGCGTTTATGAGTTATACAATTCTTCAGGTTTAAGAGTGGGTGGAGGTATGCTTTATGAAATCTCTGGATCACAAAATATTGACTTGCCTTTCGCTAATGGCATATATCTTATTAAGATATATCAAAGTGATGGCATTATCACCAGAAGATTCGCCAAGAAATAAATATTAGAGATTATCGTTAGCTAAATTTGCAAGTTCTGATCTCTCACCTTTTTCTAGTGTTATGTGGCAGTAAAGGTCTTTCCCTTTTAATCTGTCAATCACATAAGTTAGGCCGTTAGATTGATCATCTAAATATGGTGTGTCTATTTGTCGAACGTCACCAGTCAGTATAATTTTGGTGTTCTCACCTGCACGAGTGATAATAGTTTTCACTTCATGTGGTGTAAGGTTTTGGGCTTCGTCAACAATGAAAATCACATTTGAAAGCGAACGTCCTCGAATGTATGCAAGGGGGCAAATTTGAATCTTTCCCTGCTCTCTCATTTCTTCGATTACCCTGTATTTTCTTTCGTTTGGGCCAAACTGATTCCTTATATAATTCAAATTGTCCCATAAAGGCTGCATGTACGGATTCACCTTTTCCTCCGCGTCACCTGGCAAGAAACCCAAATCTCTATTGCTTAACGCCACTATGGGTCTTGCTAGAATGATTTGATCATATTGATTTCTCTGCTCTAATGCGCCTGCTAAAGCAAGAAGAGTTTTACCTGTTCCAGCAACACCGCAAATAGTAACTAGGTTTACTTCTGGGTTTTGGATAGCGTGAAGAGCAAATGCTTGCTCAGCGTTTTTAGGCTTGATACCATAAGCATATCCTTTGTCGACTCTTTCGATAACCTTTCTACTTTCATTGAAATAGCCTAATGCACTTGACGAGCAGTTCTTCAAGATATAGAAGTGGTTGTTTGCTCTTTGATCGCCTAATAAACTTATTTTTTTTGACTTTCCGGCTACATACATTTTTCTGATTACCTCTGCATCCATACCTTCAATAGTAGTCTTTCCAGAGTAGACAAACTTCATATCCTTAACCTTGCCAGTCTTATAGTCTTCAGCTGGCAGTTTTAAAGCTTTAGCTTTTAAGCGAAGATTGATATCTTTAGATACAAGAGTAACAACTGCGTCTTTTTCGAGTTTTTGGAGAGAAATAGCAGCGTCTAATATTCTGTGGTCATTGGTCCTTTTGCCAAATACTTTATCAGCCTCACTTTTGTGTTTAGGATCTTGAAGAATAATTCTCATCTCACCACCTCTGCCATTATCTAGTGGAATCCAGTCCTGAAGCATGTGACCCTTAGAAAGTCTGTCAATTATCCTGATAGATTCTCTTGCTTCAAAGTGTTTTGTTTCATTACCCACTTTAAAGTTGTCAAGCTCTTCTAATACAGTAATAGGAATTGCGACTTTATTGTCTTCGAAATTATTTATAGCACTATGATCATAAAGCAACACACAAGTATCCAAGACAAAGATCTTCTTCACTTTTTTAGACTTTTTACTTGTCTTTCCTAACTCTGGAGATTGTGCTACTGCAGCCATGAAGTGTTATGTGGTTACCGGGCATTTCTGGTGTTAGCCGTTGCTTACTTGAAAGCGGCCCGCATTAATACTAATTTCTCCCCTTAAATTACAGACGAGATTTAAGCATTTCAGCATACTGCTCTCAGCAGTTCTCCACACTCACTATGCTGATAAATTTTGTTTCCCAATATTTACTAGGGATACAAGCGAAAATTTTTTTACTGTTGAAAAAAATCGCCACTTAAAAAGTTGTCTCCTTCTTCCTCTTCCATACTACCTGGGTTCAAAAACACTGCAAGTAATCCCTCGGGGATTTCCACTTTTAAAATTTGGTTTTCTCGGTCAACTTCAACCATGAAGTTTTTAGGTAAAGGAAGGATTAATTCTACGCTTTCATGCTCTACTTCAAGCATAGGGTAGGGCCCGTGATCTAAAACTCGATTAATTGTTCCGATATCTTCACCTGAGTTTAAGTCTAGAACTCTCCAGCCAGGAACTTCATGAAAGTAAAAATGCTCGCTTCCTAAATCAGGTAACTCGCTTAGTGGTAAATAAATGTCCTTCCCGCAAATAGACCTAGCGGCTTCCTCGCTATCAATCCCATCAATAACAGCAACAAATCTGTCCTTATGTGGTTTGAGCTTATTAATCATATAAGGAACTAGGTTTTTCCTTTCTTCAGCCCAAACAACCTTCACATTCCTATAAGGACTATTGTCGTCTACATCCATCCACAGAACAACCTCTCCAGAATACCTGAATGGCTTAGTGAATTTCCCCAGCTTAAAACAGTCTTTAATAGTCATTACGATGAAAAAATAAGGGCCGCCCAAAGGCAGCCCTTAAAATTAGTGTTTTCAGTAGAATTAAGCTTCTGCTTCGTCCTCTTTCTTTTCCTCAGCAGCAGGTGCTTCCTCAGCAGCAGGTGCTTCTTCAGCAGCAGGTGCTTCTTCAGCAGCAGGTGCTTCTTCAGCAG
>NZRP01000049.1 GCA_002693775.1 Crocinitomicaceae bacterium
TGTGCTTCTCCTCCAATTCAGTTTCCTGGTTGGACTTTCGAATTGTACGGCAGTGTTTATGATGAGTTCTACGTCAACTCCAAGGGAATGATCTCATTTGGCGGCGATGTTATAGATTGGACTCCAACGAGCTTTCCTGAAGCAGAATACAATCAAATTGCTGGTTACTGGCAGGATACTGATAACAGATCTGTGGGTGAAATCATGTATAAGGTTACTCAGGATGCTGTTTATGTGAATTACGTTGAAGTTGGATACTACAATAACCACAACGACTTGACTAACAACTACCAAATCATTATTACGCCTAACGATGGAATCATAGGCGACGGTAATAATGCCCAGGTGTGCTACCTGGACATGAATTGGGCTCATGGAGATATCGGTGGGGGCGGTGGATGTTGTGGACCAGACCCTGGGGTAACTGGAGCTGACCAAAACGCAACTGGATCAGACGGACCACACGTACAGTTTGGCCGTTTCAATCTTCTTGACGACACGTACAACGGACCGTATGGAGTTGGCGAGGGTTTTGATGACGGGATAAACTGGCTTGACTACAAGTACTTTGACATAAACACTGCTCTTTCGAGTAACAACCTATCTCCTGTAGCTACAGAAAATCTAGGTTGTGACACGATTACTATTTGCTTAGGTCAGTCAACTTCAGTTGACGTAAACTTCCTAGGGCCAGAGCCTGGACAGTCGGTCACTCTTGATGTTATACAGAATTTAAGTGGATCAAACACAATTGATGGGTTTTTTGTTAATAACGGAACTAACGCGGGCATCACAGGAACTTTTGTCGGCAACTCGCCTGGCATTAACACCATTGACATTACAGCAGTTGATGACGGCTCGCCTTCATCGACTACGGCTGTTACCATGTACATCGAAGTACTTGATGTTCTTCCGCCAGAACTAACTGTTGAGGGAAATATGGCAATATGTGCTGGTGCTGAAACCGTGATTACCGCAACAGGGGACTTTGATTCTTTCTCTTGGAACCTTAATAGTCAGTTTACAGATGGAAATGTTGCTACAATCCCATTTGGAGGAAACTTCGTTGTAACTGGAATATTAGACGCTGGATGTGAAGTACAGACCTCGTTTTTTATTGACCAAAGCCCTTATTACCTGCCAGACGTAGAATACGATCCAAACCCTCCGTATATCTGTGATGACGATTCTGTTTTTGTTCAGGTTGTCCCAGATGTAGACGAAGTGTTTGTTGGATATACTTGGGAAGCTGATTGGAACGGTCTAGGAGGAGAAGTCTACGATATCGCTGCAGACGAGAGTGGAGCATGGCTATCAGCTGGTATGTACAGGCTTCTAGTTGAAGATGAGTCTGGGTGTTTTGGTCAGCGTGTTTTCCAAGTAAACAACATCGGAGCTGATATCCCAGATCTAGTAATCCCACCAATTTGTGATGGATTAGATACGGTTCAGTTTGCTGGAGGTTACGAAGGAACTGAAGAAGGCGACTTCAACGTTTACCTAATTACGTCAAACAACGATGGTTGGTTAGGAAGCTTTGTTAACATAATCATTAATGGTGAGGTTGCTTCTACCCTTACATTGATCAATAGCACTTTCGATACTTTCTCTGTCCCTATTGCCTTTGGTGATACTATCGAAGTAGAATACATCTCTGCAGACCCTAATGCAGATGCATTTAACCAGGTACAAGTGTTCAACTGTTCTAACAGCCAGAATAGCGAATTAATCTCAGACCTCAGTGCAGGTATTATATACTCTGCTGCTGCTATGTGTGAGGTTGAAGAAGCAAATGGATATTGGGAAGAGACTCAAGGCCCTGGGACATCATGGTTTGAATACACTGATCAGTACAACACTCTTTGGGTTCCAACAGAGTACGGCATGTATGAATTATGCTTTTATGAAGAAAACTGTAATATTCCATATTGCTACGAGGTTGAGGTAACCCTCCCACCAACAATTAGCTTAAACGAAGAGGAGGTTTTCTTATGTGATGGTGCTGAGCTTGAGCTTGTAGCAGACACGACAGATGCTGGAGGAACTGCTACGATAAACTGGCCTTACCCAGGAACGGACAACGTACTTCAAAACGAATATAGCTACACTCAATACACAACAACTGAAATTGAAGTTGAGATTGAAAATGGTTGTGGATCTCAAGCTGATACTGTACAGGTGACAGCATACTTTGCTCCAATCATTGACTCTATGTTCTTATGTGACGAAGGGGATGAGATTGAGATAGATCCTATTGTTGGAGACCAAAATGGCGACTTTGATTACGAGTGGACATTCAATGGAGAACCTATAGATGGTCTTGATGAAATAGTAGTGTCAGAGACTGGATCTTACTGTGTTATTGTAACGAACGAGTGTTTCCCTAATGGAGCAATAAACTGTGGTTTCGTTGATATTGTTAGCCAAATTGAGGACGTATTTAACGAAGAAAATGGAGGCGTAATTGCTGATTGTGATGATGAGGGAATTGACCCAGGTGAAACAGCAACAATTACTCTTAACCTCCCAAATGACGACTACATTGCTACTTGGCCTGACGGATCAACAGGTTTTGTATGGGAGCTCCCCGAAGACGTTCAAGAAACTGATGCTGATGGCAACCCGTTATTCGATGAGGGGGGCAATCCAGTTTGGACTTACAACGGAAACCAAATCTGCGTAGAAATTGAAGACCCATACGGGTGTGGTGTTACTGAGCACTGCGTACTTCTTTACATTGGCCAAGATCCGATCATTGCACCAACTATTGATGACATCCCAGGAATTGAGGTTGAATCGCCTCTTATAATTTGCCCAGACATCCCGTACACATTCAACTTAAATGACTACCAAAACGGACCTGAATACTTCGACTATACATGGTGGGTTGAGTGTAATAGCGAAAACATATACTTTGGTGTAGGTGGTGAAGGAGGTCACCAGATCACAATAGGAGATCAGAATATTCCAGACGATTGTGAAGGCCAGCTTCTTGAGCTAAATGGATTAGTTGAAAACCCATGTGGTAATGCTCTTTTTACTCATGAGTTTATTGTAGAATTTTGTGAGCTTGATTTAATCAACGTTTTCACCCCATACAATGGAGACTCAGATAACCCAGCGTTTATTATCAACGGTCTTGAAAACTATGATGATGTACTTTTAAGAGTATTCGACAGATGGGGTAACATGGTATACGAGGATTACGATTACACAAACACAGAGCCTTGGTACGGTGTTAACTTGAATAATAGAGAGTTAAGTGAAGGCACTTACTTCTATACGATAATCCTACCAAACGGCTACGAGCACAGTGGACCTGTCACCATCTTCCGCTAATGGCAAAACAGCGTTCCCATTACGTATGTTCAGATTGCGGAACAACTACTTCTCAGTGGGTGGGCAAATGCCCAGGTTGTAAAAAGTGGAACACTCTATCAGAAGAGTTAATTCCTGATTCAGGTAAAAGAGCGCATAGACATCAGTCTAATTCAACTTCATCTAAAGCCAAACCACTTGCTACAGTCGAAGTAAGTACTATACCAAGGCTTATTACTGGAGAGACTGAATTAGATAGAGTCTTAGGTTCTGGTGTTGTCCCAGGATCGCTTATACTTCTTGGTGGAGAACCAGGAGTAGGTAAGTCTACGCTGATGCTACAGGTTGCTTTTTCAGTAAGCGCCACAGGCCATAAAATATTATATGTAAGCGGAGAGGAAAGTCCCGAGCAAGTGCGTATGCGCGCTAGCCGTCTTGGTGAAGTGCCAGAGTCTCTGATGATTCTCCCGGAGACGAGAGTCCCACTAATCCTTCAGGCTCTTGAGGAAGATGAGTACTCACTACTTGTTGTTGATTCAGTCCAAACCCTTGACACCCCAACCATAGATGGAGTTCCAGGATCTGTATCCCAAATCCGCGAATCAGTAGCCTCGATCACATCTGTAGCTAAAACAAGAGGCCTTCCAGTTTTCCTAGTCGGCCACATCACAAAAGAAGGCTCAATAGCAGGGCCTAAAATCCTCGAACACATGGTAGACGTAGTTCTACAATTCGAAGGAGATTGGAACCACGCATTTAGATTATTGAGGGCTGCGAAAAACAGGTTTGGCACAACCTCAGAATTAGGCATCTACGAAATGCTCTCAGGCGGCTTAAAAGCCGTTGAGAACCCCAGCGACGTCTTACTAACAGAAGCTGGCGAACCATCTAGTGGATCGGCAATAGCAGTTTCCTTAGAGGGCGCTCGCCCCATGCTAGTCGAGGTTCAAGCCCTGGTAAGCACAGCAGTTTACGGTACCCCACAACGTTCGGGCACCACCTTCGACCTACGCAGGTTAAACATGCTTCTTGCTGTACTTGAAAAGCGATGCGGGTTTAAACTTGGTTCATTCGACGTGTTCTTAAACATGGCCGGTGGAATGAAAATTGTTGACCCAGCAAATGACCTTGCAGTTGTAGCTGCGATACTTTCATCTAGCTTAGACCTTCCCCTTGACAGAGACGTTTGTTTTGCCGGAGAAGTAGGTCTTAGCGGTGAAATCAGACCTGTTCCTAGGTTAGAAGCAAGGATGGCTGAAGCTTCAAGATTAGGCATGAAAAGAATGCTCGTAAGCGGTCACAGCAAACTGCCTAAATCACCTAAGGGCCTAGAAGTAATATCTGTAAAGAGAGTAAGCGAGGTGCACTCAAAGATTTTTTAAAATCTCGATTAGCGCTTTCCTTCAAGTACAACGACAAATTCTCCCTTAGGAGCCTTTTGCTTAAAGTGCTCAAGAGCATCTTCCACTGTACCTCTTACAATCTCTTCGTGAAGTTTAGAGAGTTCGCGACAAAGAGCAATTCTTCTATTAGAACACTCATACTTTATTAGCTCTTCTAACAGTTTTACTACCCTGTGAGGTGACTCATATAGGACAGTTGTTTTATCTTCTTCAACTATAGCCGTCAATCTTTTTTGCCTACCCTTTTTATGAGGTAGAAAACCTTCAAAAACGAACCTATCACATGGTAACCCAGACACAACAAGAGCAGGCACAAAAGCCGTTGCTCCTGGTAGGCAGCTAACCTCAACACCCGCTTCAACACAAGCCCTAACTAGAAGAAATCCAGGGTCTGAAATTGCAGGAGTTCCAGCGTCAGAACACAGTACAAAATGCGCTCCGCCTTTAAGTTGTTCTACTAGGTAATCAACCGCCTTATGCTCATTGTGAAGGTGGAATGATTTAAGAGACTTATCAACTCTGAGATGCCTTAATAGATTTCCTGTTGTTCGCGTGTCTTCAGCAAGTACAAGATCGCATGAACTAAGAACCTCAACAGCTCTTTCAGTAATGTCTTTTAAGTTGCCTATAGGCGTAGGGACTATATCTAATCTTCCGTACTCCATGGCTTAAAAAATTCTGGGTATACGCTCCTCAAAAGTCGATTGAGCTAGTTCGATATCCTCCTTACTTCCAGACGGTTTCATGGCCTTTCTAAACACCCTTGTAGCCTCTTCTGTGTTGCGACATTTATCCACCGCATCGAGCATATCGTTAAAGTTTAAATCGTCATTTGAAAACAGTATAGAAGTGAAGTTAGCTCTCTCTAAAATGGTAAGGCCTTCCCCGACCGACGATAGTGGTTTAAACTGGTGTTTTTCAGCAAGGCTGACTTCTTCAATTGAGTCGATGAGATCGATTTGGCTTTCATCAGTTTCATTTTCAAGAGCCACATCTTCTACCTTCTTATCCTCAGCAACAGATGCTTCAAATGCTTTATATCTCAAAACAGCGAGTCGCTCGTGGATTTCTCTGGCGATAGTAAGAAGATCATTAACCTCCTCGTTCGAAGCCTCGCCTTGATTCATGGATTTAACCCCTTGATATAGGGTCTTAACAAGATCTTTTAGCGGTATGTGCTTGTCGTTTTCCATTGACGGAATAAAGATAGTGCTATTCTAAAAGTCGTCGTCCTCTGGGTCGTCTAAGTTGTTAGGAGAATTAGTTCTCATTCGAGTTCTAACTGGCTTTGTTTCCTCCGGAGCTTCCTCTTCTTTTATCTCCTTAGGTTTTTCCTCAGGCTCATCACCAGCTCCCCTTATGGCGTCTCGGATGCGTTCAGCCTCAGCATTTAACCCCCTTCTTCGGTGAGCTCTATGCGCCTCTCTATCATAACTGTATTCGGGCAATTCCAATGTGCCATCCATCCCCAAGAAGAACATGTTTCCAAGGCCATCGTCTTCTATGTTGCCAAACTCTCCTTGTCCATTATCCTTAAGATCTCTAAGGGCAAATCCTAGAGTGTAATCGATGCCGCCGGCGAAGGTTTGGGATCCTTCTAAGCTTACATCCATAGCTGAGGAATGAATCTTCAGAAAGGGTACAGTTACAGTTGAAGCGCTAACAGTAATAGGACTTTCAACAGACTCAAAATCTATATCTGATAGTCTCTTCCTGAGGTCTTCAGGGTCAACGAGTGGTGCGATTAATCGGTGCTCCTTCAAGTAATCAGCCACCTCATCGAAGACTTCTAAATTTTTCAATCTGCCATTTGAAATGCCAATATCTAAGTCAGCATCGAATGCATCAGATTTCCAGGAACCGTCTTTAGCCCAAACCAGGTTCATACTGCCCGTTACATCGCCTCTTCCCTTTATATGCTCAGCCCTCAATACGGTTTGGCCAAAATTCTCATAAACCCTAAACATCTCTTTAAGCGAGATATTCTCTGCTCCACCAGATATTCCTAAAACTATATTTTCATTAGTTGGTCTTGCGGAACCTTGAAACACAAGCTCTCCCTCCAAGGTGTTCAGTTTAGCAAAACCCAGCCTTAGCTTATTTGCCCCTATATCGCCCCTTGTTGAAGCTTCAGTGCACTCTAATTGCTCCCAGTATAATTTGTCGGTGTTTATAGAAAAATTAAAATTAGAACCATGTGGTAAAAAGGCATAATCGCTTGCGCCCTCTCTATCATCAGGACGGTTTCCCCACCACACAAGAATTGGATCAACAACCACAGATTCTGCTACAACGTCAACAGAGCCCTTTACAGCTCCTCCATCCATTGCCTTTTCATACGCCTCAACATTTGCGACTACATTTCCAACATTGCCCACCCAATCATAACTCAAGCTCTCCACATTCATCTTACCACCTGCAAATTTGACCCTAACATTAGATAGCTGATATGGACTTGAATCTAGCTCTCCCTCCATATTAGAAGACTCCAACATCATTTGCTCACCCTTAAAGTCTGAAGAAAACTTCAACTCTCCTTTATTTGGCAGTATGCTCTGAGTGCTGGCCTCAAGCCCTGGCAACCATGAATCATAAGATCTACTAAGATCCAAGGTCCCCTCTACAGTCCCCTCAAACGGCACCTCCCTAAATCTCGAAGTCCTCCCCTCGATCCTAGCCTCAACCCCGTTAGACCTCACTTTAACATCGCTCAACTTCACGGCCACCACATCCCTTTCATAGTCCATCTCCAGACGAAACCCGCCAGAAATCTCGCCCTTATTATTTACCCTCAGTCCTGTCAACGACGGTCCCACGGCAAACTGCCCTTCCGGCGCGGTAAACTCCACAACCCCGTTCGACCCCCCAGTATTAAAAAAGACATTCACCCTTTTATCATAACTCCACCCCTCAAAATCCTCCTTCGCGATAAAAACCCTTTTCAAATCGTCTTGAGAGACGCTGTGAAAATGGCCCTTTGCATTGACATTCCCTTCATCGATTACCACTTCGGTGGTAACCCCAACATCGTTGAGCAAACCGCCCTCAATATTAGCGGTTACAAACCCTTCTTCATCAGTGCTGTAAACAGCCGTAAACTCGCCATAAAAGGGCTCGAACACTTCATTTAAATCGCTATAAACTAAGTCTTCAAACGTTAACCTTAATGTCTCACTTGATGCGTTTCCACTTGTTACGATTCCGCGAGACTTAACCTCTCCTCTTTCGATATAGGTGAAGTCAATGTCGTTGCAGTAGAAGTTAGTTATCTCGAATTTCGACGCACCTTCGCTGTTCTCTTCTCCCTCTTTATCAAATTCGACAACCTCTAAATTCCACCTTCCATTAGAATATTCCTCAGCTATGATCTCACCTGAATTTAAGTAGGCAGATCGTATAACTGGCTCACCAAAGAGGACATCCCAAACTGAAAAGCTCACTCCAAACTCACTCGCTATAACCATATTCGAGGGTAGATCACCTTCTCTTTTTACAGCTCCCTTTATTTCAATGTCGTGAAGCACCACGCTTACTTGTGGAAACGAAGCAAATAAATCGACGTCTACATCTCCAACTGTCATTTCTGTAGTGATGCGCTCTTGAATTGCCTCAACTGCCAGCCCCTTCCAAGAATCACTAAACAATAGCAGATACCCAACTAGACCGCCTATTAGCAATAGTAGGGTAAGAAAGAAGGATATAAGCAGACGCTTTTTCGTCATCTCACATAATCGCCCATATGAGTTAGGCCATCAGAATTAAGCAACTTTCTAAACGCTGCGTTGTTTTCAGGATTAATTTGGTACTCTTCGATTTCAGGATCGTCATCACTTTTTGTGACCTCCTCAATTGCTTCAACGCCTAAGACTTCTTTCCAAATAGCGTAGTTTTCATCTGTTCCTTCGAACTCATAGATGCTTAATACGCTTCCTCTACGCTTACCTAAAATAAGTGACCAACGCTCATCATCATCATCTTGCATGCTTATGATGAAATACCCATTGAATTTTCTAAGAACATTTTTCTCATTTAAAACGACCTGCTCGTTTTCCATTGCGACATACTTAGGATGAATGGTGATAGTTTCGTCCATATTTGTATTACTCCCCTTGTGGTGCCACTCTCCTTGCCAGCTTATTGGAAAAACTGTTCTATCTCTTCTGAGATATGGCATTGGCTCAGGAAATGTTACTTCAACACATCCAGTAAAAAGGAAGATTGCTGAGAATAGTAAGCTTAAAATCGTTGACTGTTTCATTAGGTAAATAGGTTTAATAAGATGGCTGTTAACCCGGCTATCCCACAGTAAACGGCAAACCACATTAGGTTAGTGCCCTTAACTAGTTTAATCATTAGTTTACAGGCAAGTAGCCCTGATACAAATGCTGCAATAAAACCGGCAATGTAGCCCTCCACACTACCACTCATCACATAATCATCCTCAAACAAATCCTTGGCTTCTAATAGTGTTGCTCCAAGAATCACAGGCAAAGCCATCAGGAAGCTGAATTTGGCAGCTTCTTTTCTTGAAACACCAAGTAATAGAGCTGCACCTATGGTGCTGCCTGATCTACTGATGCCAGGAAGAATTGCTAGAGCCTGAGCAAGGCCTATTAAAATAGAACTCTTCCCGCCAACATCTTTATTAGATGGGGGATTGAGTTTTTGAGAAACAACTAATATCAAAGCTGTCACGAGTAACATGTACCCAACAAACCCAGAGGTGTAAAGCGGCTTTATTTCATCTTTGAAAAAGACGCCAACAATTCCAGCAGGAACGGCGCTCAGCGCAATTAATCCTACGTACAAACGAGCCTTTCGCCCTCCGTCGTCATTACGCTTAAAAAACCCAACTGCTAATTCCGCGATCTCCTTCCAAAACACCACAATGGTACTCAAAGCAGTTGCGAAGTGAACTAGGATTTCAAAGGTGATATCGTCCTTATCTACCTCAAGAAAATCAGCAAAAAGAGTTAGGTGGCCAGAGCTAGATACGGGAAGAAATTCAGTTAGTCCTTGAACAAGACCAAGTATAATATATCTAACAATTTCCCAGATAACTACTTCTTTAAAATGGCATAAAGAATAGTTCCGTAGCCGGCAAGGACAGTAACTGGCGCAAGTGTTATTCTGCGGAAACTAAAGATTTCGTCAGCATGAAATTCGTTAGGACTTTCAGCTCCACCTCCACTCATGAGTAAATAACCCACAAATAAAAGGATGATTCCAACGAAAAGCCAGATGTAGTTAGCTTTTGAAAAAGCAAAAGATTGTTTACTCATAATGCGAATTTAGTTTAATGTAACCTGCCTAAATCGAGTTTTAAATATCTGTTTACAGCAAGCGTTGTTGAAACCAACCCCAGTATTGCACCTATTGCAGATAGCCCTCCTCCCATGATAGCGACGAATTCGAGATCCATAGAAATAGAAGCTTCAGTTGAATAGCTCTTTAGCAGGGCAAGGCCACCTATTAATATTGCAAGCGCAAGGAAGCCTGAGGTGATTCCGAGAAGCACACCATTTTTTACAAATGGCCTTCTTATAAAGCTTGGTCGAGCGCCTACAAGTTGCATGTTTCTGATCAAGAATCTCTTTGAAAACACTGTAAGCCGTACCGTGTTATTCATAAGCGCCAGAGCAATGAATAGACATACACCAGCTAAACAAATAAGCGGATAGAAAATCTTCGAAATGGTTTTCTCAATTTTTGCTAGAAGGTGATTTTGCCAAACCACCTCGCTCACGCCAGGCATTTCACCTAGCCTTTCTGCTAGAATTTCAATGTTTTCCGAGGTGCCATGTTCGCTTCTAACCCTAATATCCATCGCAGGAGGTAGAGGCACGTAGCCTAGAAAATCTATGAAATCTTCGCCAAGGGTTTTTTCAAGTTTTTTCGCTTCCGAAGCTGGGTCAAGGTAGGTGGCCTCCTCAACTGCGATGTCTGACTCAACAGCAGCAATGGCTGTTCTTAGGACAACGTCGTCCAAATCTCTTTGAAAGTACACCTGTACTCTAATTTCTGTTCTCAGTTGTTTTTCCCAGCGAGAGCCAAGCATTCCAACAATAAACAGAAGCCCAACAAGGACTAGAGTAAGGGTCATTCCCACGATTGTGGTTAAGATTGTTGTCGCTTGAGATGCAGGCATTCTCTCCATACATCAAATATGCAATTTCATTCCTTTATATCTGAGCTAAAGTCGTAAAGAAAATATAACAGCCTTTTATTTATAACCTGTTTAAATAAGAGGCTGTTGCATCCCCTTTTTATGGTATTTTTGCGCCATGATTACAGTAAGTGATTCAGCGGCGAAGCAGGTGCTTAAACTCCTTAAGGAGGAAGGGATGCCTGAAAACAGCTTTGTGAGAGTAGGAGTGAAGGGTGGAGGCTGTAGTGGCCTTATGTATGAGATGGACTTTGGCTCTGAGCTAACAGATAAAGACCAAAAGTTTGAGGATAAGGGAATTACAATAGTAGTTGAGAAAAAAAGTTACCTGTATTTAGTTGGAACAGAGCTTAGATATAGCGGTGGATTGAATGGTAAGGGGTTTGAATTTTACAACCCCAACGCAAACAGAACATGTGGTTGTGGAGAGAGTTTCTCCCTTTAGAAAGAACTGAAAGAGATGGAGCCTACTGAAGAAGATAAGCTGCTGAATGAAGTAACTGGAAAGAGTTATGAGTTTGGCTTTACAACAGATATAGACTCTGACACGATTGCACCAGGTCTTAATGAGGACGTGATCCGAGAAATCAGCGCTAAGAAAAGTGAACCTGAATGGCTTCTTGAGTGGAGGCTAAATGCGTTCAAGGTTTGGTCTGAGATGGAAGAGCCAGAATGGGCTCATCTAGAATACCCTAAGCCGGATCTTCAAGCAATTAGTTATTACTCAGCTCCCAAGAAGAAAAAGGAGATTGCATCTTTAGATGAGGTAGATCCTGAGTTAATAAAAACAATGGAGAAGCTAGGTATTAGTCTAGAAGAGCAAAAGCGTTTGAGTGGAGTAGCTGTTGACTTTGTGATGGACAGTGTAAGTGTTGCGACATCATTCAAAGACAAACTTGCAGAGCTTGGAATTATTTTCTGCTCATTAAGCGAAGCTGTTCAAGAGCATCCAGAATTAGTAAAGAATTACATAGGAACTGTAGTTCCTCAAAGAGACAACTACTATGCTGCTCTAAATTCAGCAGTATTTACTGATGGTTCATTCTGCTACATCCCTAAAGGGGTAAGATGCCCCATGGAATTAAGCACCTATTTTAGAATCAACGAAGCTGGAACAGGTCAGTTTGAAAGAACTCTTCTTGTTGCAGACGAAGGGAGCTATGTGAGTTATTTGGAAGGTTGTACTGCCCCCCAAAGAGATGAAAACCAACTTCACGCAGCTGTTGTAGAGATAGTGAGTCTTGACGATGCAGAGGTAAAGTACAGTACTGTTCAGAACTGGTACCCAGGCGACGAAGAGGGGCAAGGTGGTGTATACAATTTTGTAACTAAGAGAGGGATTTGCCACAAGCGCTCTAAGATTAGTTGGACTCAAGTGGAGACTGGATCAGCTGTGACATGGAAATACCCAAGTTGTATCCTTAAAGGAGACGATAGCATTGGAGAGTTTTTCAGCGTAGCTGTAACGAATAATATGCAACAGGCAGATACAGGAACTAAGATGATTCACCTTGGAAAGCGGACTCGTTCAACGATTATTTCTAAGGGAATTAGCGCAGGGAAATCCCAAAACAGCTACAGGGGACTTGTAAAGATTCATCCTGGAGCTACCAATGCTAGAAATTTCTCTGTTTGTGATTCGCTACTTATGTCGGACACATGTGGGGCTCACACCTTCCCCTATATTGAAGCAAGCAACCCCACTGCTCAGATTGAGCACGAGGCAACAACTTCAAAAATTGGGGAAGACCAAATCTTCTACTGCCAACAAAGAGGCATAGATGAAGAAGAAGCTATAGGACTTATTGTAAAGGGTTACGCAAAAGATGTACTCAACAAACTTCCAATGGAGTTTGCAGTTGAAGCCCAAAAACTTTTGACAATTTCACTAGAAGGAAGTGTAGGATAATGCTAAAGATTAAGAATTTACACGCGAAAGCAGGGGAAACAGAAATCCTCAGAGGATTAAACCTAGAAGTAGGACCTGGAGAGGTTCATGCTATCATGGGGCCTAATGGTTCTGGTAAGTCTACCCTAGCTTCAGTGCTAAGTGGAAGAGAGGCATATGAGGTGACAGACGGCTTTGTAGATTTCGACGGAGTGGACCTGCTCGATATGGATGCAAGCGATAGAGCGCGAGAAGGATTATTCCTTGCTTTTCAGTATCCAGTTGAGATACCTGGAGTAAGTAACATGAACTTTATGAAGGCGGCCGTAAACGGCAATAGAGCTCATGCTGGACTTGACCCAATTAAGGGAACTGACTTTTTACAAAAGGTTAAGGAGTGTGCATCGTTAGTTGAACTAGATGGAAGACTAAGAGACAGATCGGTAAACGAGGGGTTCTCTGGTGGAGAGAAAAAGAGGAATGAGATTTTCCAGATGGCGATGCTCCAGCCTAAGCTGGCTGTACTAGACGAGACGGATTCTGGATTAGATATCGACGCTTTAAGAGTGGTTTCTCAGGGTGTTAATGCAATGAGAAGTTCAGACAGAAGTTTCATTGTGATTACCCATTACCAGAGGCTACTCGATTACATTGTTCCGGACTTTGTACATGTACTTTCTGGGGGTAAAATCGTGAAGACTGGAGGCAAAGAGCTCGCGCTTGAACTAGAAACTAAAGGATATGACTGGATCTAAGGAAAGCTTTACTCTAAACTTTAAAGCGCCAGAATTTTCTGAGGAGCTGAGGTCTGAAGGAGCTGAATTTCTTCAGGATTTACCGGTTCCTAATAGGAAAACTGAGCGTTGGAAGTACTCGCCAATTGCTAAGCTTTTAAATGGCTCGCTGAAGACGTTTGGTAGTGAAGGGTTGGTTTGGCCTGAAGAAATATTACCTGATCCAGTTCCGTTTTTAAATTCTTATAGAATTGTTTTTAGAAACGGGACGTATGTTTCTTCATTGAGTGACTTTCCAGTAGCTGAAGGCGTTGTGTGCTCACCGCTTTCAGAAGTTGATTCAGTTGAGTTTAAAAACACTTACCACAGAAAGGAATGGGTTGGTGCAATGAACGCGACCTATCATCAAGACGGACTTTTCCTGACGGTTGACAAGAACGTGATTCTTGACAGACCAATTGTTGTTCATCATTTAACTGACGGATCCGACACCGCATCATTTCTAAGGCATTTTATAAGCTTAGGAGAAGGGGCGGGTGCTGAAGTAGTGGTTTGGTGTAGTGCGACAGACGCTTCATCAGGGATGTGCAACTCACTTTTAGAGGGGCATATCGCTTCAAATGCTTACCTAGTTATCGACAAGGTCTGCAATGAGGGAGGGGAGATTTTCAAATTTTCGCATGAACACTTAATTCAAGAGAGAGATAGTAGACTTAAGATCAACACATTTACTGTGAAGGGACATTGGGTTAGAAACGAATTAGAAATTTTAGCTGTTGGAGCGGGGACAGATTCTGTGTTTAACGGTACTTATATGCCCACTGGATTAGAGCACGTGGATAACCACACTACTATGGACCATGCTCACCCTAACGGAACCTCTTCAGAGCTTTACCGTGGAATAGTTTACGGAAAATCAACGGCAGTATTCAACGGAAAAGTATTTGTTCGAAAAGATGCCCAAAAGGTGAATGCCTTCCAACAAAACTCTAACATTGTAGCAGATCAAGGAGCAACTATCAACGCTAAGCCAGAACTAGAAATCTACGCTGATGACGTTAAGTGTTCTCACGGCTGCACAGTAGGCCAATTCGATAAAGAAGCACTCTTCTACCTCAAGTCACGAGGCATAGGCACAGATGAAGCAAAAGCACTACTTGTTAAAGCATACGTAGGAGATGTAATTAGTAGTGTAGATAGAGATGAGGTGAGAAATGAAATCGTGAGACTTTATTCTGAACGACACGGCTGGGAATGACACAGTCGGGTTCATATGATGTTAATGCTATAAGGAGGGAGTTCCCTATTCTTAAAAAATCAATTAATGGTTATCCGTTAGTTTATTTGGATAGCGCTGCTTCAGCCCAAAAGCCACTTTCAGTCATTGAAGCTCAGCGCGAGTACGAGGCTCATTTTCACAGCAACATACATCGCGGAGTCCACACTCTAGCAACCCAAGCAACTGAAGCTTTTGAGTCTGTAAGAACTAAAATTGCTGACCACATAAATGCCGCTCAGCGCGAGGAGATTATCTTTACTTCAGGCACAACAGACGGCATAAACCTTGTTGCTGGAACATGGGGTAGAGCAAACCTGAACGAAGAAGACACCATTGTTCTTTCTCGCCTTGAGCATCACAGCAATATTGTACCATGGCAGATCCTTGCCACGGAAAAGCGCTTTAAAATTGAAGTGATAGAGCTAAATGAAGACGGCTCACTCGACGAAAGCAGTCTCAATGAAAAACTCGCACTCAACCCTAAAATGGTGGCAATCTCCCACGTCTCAAACACACTCGGAACGGTAAACGACGTAAAGAGAATCACAGCACTCGCCCACTCCGTGGGCGCCACCGTCATCGTCGACGGATCCCAAGCGGTCCCCCATAAAACCATAGACGTCACAGACATTGACTGTGACTTTTACGTAGCGTCCGGCCATAAAATGTACGGTCCCTCCGGCATCGGCTTCCTCTACGGAAAGCACTCTCTATTAGAGCAAATGCCACCATGGCGCGGTGGAGGCGAAATGATTGCCTCTGTCAGCTTCGAGGAGCCAACGACCTTCAACATCCCCCCTTATAAATTCGAGGCAGGAACACCACATTTAAGTGGAGTTGTAGGGTTGGGCGCAGCAATCGACTGGCTTAACTCGGTGGGGCTCGAAAAAATTGCAGCTCACGAAAAGTCGCTAATTGAGTACGCATCAGGAGAACTGATGAAGATTGATGGCATGAAGCTCATCGGCACTGCTCCTGCAAAGGCTAGTGTGATTTCTTTCCTAGTAGAAGGCATTCACCCATCAGACATTGGAACCCTACTTGATGGTCTAGGGATAGCAGTTAGAACGGGACACCATTGCACGGAACCCATCATGACTAAACTGGGAATCCCTGGAACGGTTAGAGCATCATTTGCAGCTTACTCGACTAAGGCTGAAGTAGACGCATTAGTAGCTGGGGTAAATAGGGCTGTGAAATTGCTTAGGTGATATCTTTACAACATGAATACCGACACAAGGTTAGAACTCAGACAAAGGGAAATAATTGAAGAGTTCGAAATGTTCTCCGATTGGATGGAGAAGTACGAGCACATCATTGAAATAGGCAAGGAGTTAGACCCTATTTCTGAGGAGCATAAAGTTGATGACAACCTAATCAAGGGATGCCAAAGCAGGGTTTGGCTTCATGCTGAATTAAACTCTGAAGGTATAGTGATCTTCACAGCAGATTCTGATGCCATTATAACCAAGGGTTTGGTCGCCTTAATGATTAGAGTATTGAGCGACGCGGAGCCACTAGAAATTGCAAAGACAGAACTTCACTTTTTAGAGGCGATAGGCCTCAACTCACACCTGAGCCCAACAAGATCTAATGGACTTCTTTCAATGGTAAAACAGATGAAAATGTACGGAATTGCTTTTTCTGCACGTTAACTTGACCCTGAGAGAAAACCATGATTAGGCAAGCGATCAATTTTATTAAGGGATTTAGCCCAGAATTTGTCAAGCTATTGACAGGATCAGGAGTTGTGTTTGGTGTGAAATTACTTGGTGCGCTTGCTGGCTACCTATTTACTTATCTGATCACCACGAGCTACGGCGCTGAAACATTTGGAGTGTTCGAACTATGCCTAACCTTTATGACCATATTTGGAGTTCTTGGAAGGTTAGGTCTAGATGGAGCACTAGTTAGATTTATTCCAGAATACAAGGAGAAAAAAGAATGGGGAAATATGCAGGCGGCATACAAGCACGCTCTTAAAGTTGCACTGCCAGTCTCAACTGCGCTAGCTGTAATCCTATTTTTCACCTCAGATTTTCTCGCTGGCCTGTTCGAATCCTCTCACCTTAGTTTAGGTCTAAAAATAACAGCAGTTATCATACCTATTTCCACTTGGATGGGCCTCAATGCAGAAGCATTTAGGGGGATGAAAAACATGAAGGCCTATTCGTTTTTCCAAAGGGGAACGGTGGTGCTTATAGCTTCAGGAGTAATTCTAGCATTAGGCGTAGCATACCCTGCATGGGAACAAAATCCACTCATTTCATTTGGCGTAGCTATAGGTTTACTTGCTCTAATTGCGGGGTTAAAGACTCCAAAAAGGCTTGTTTCAATGGGTTCTTCAACGTCTAAGTTCAACTCCTTAGACTTCCTCCTAGTTGCCTTACCAATGCTCATAAGCACATCGATGTTTATGGTTATGAATTGGACGGATACAATTATGATAGGAGTGTACATGGAGGAGTCTCAAGTAGGAATCTATAGACTTGCCTTTAAAGTTGCTGCCCTTGTGACATTTGCCCAGTTTGCGATTAACTCTATTGCCGCACCAATGTTTAGCTCCTTCAAAGCTAAAGGAGATATGCTAGGGCTAAGAAAAATGGTTAGCAACATAGGATACCTAAACGTTTTAATTAGCGTCCCCATTTTCATTATTATCATGATTTTCCCAGAGCTACTCTTGGAGATATTTGGCGATGATTTTAAAAAAGATGGAGTTAAACCCCTAAGAATACTTGCTGTTGCTTCAGTAATCAACGCGCTTTGTGGTCCAGTCATGTACTTGCTTAATATGACAGGCAAGGAAAAAAGCGCCAGAAACATCATGCTTGTGGCAAGCGTGCTAAACCTTGTATTAAACCTTTGTCTTATTCCACACTATAGAGTCAATGGAGCTGCAACAGCTACAGCGTTGAGCACAATAATTTGGAATTTACTCGCAGTAATTGCCGTTAAAAAAGAGTACGGTTTCATCTCTATCCCTAATCCATTTTCTAAATAATGTCTAGGATTAATTTCTTCATAGTAGGTGCGGCAAAGGGGGGGACGACTACCGTTTTTGAAAGACTGAACAATAGACCTGATGTTTATTTGAGCCCCCTAAAGGAGCCCAACTATTATTCATCAGACATCGACATTGCGAAGTTCTCTCCAGAGTTCAAGGCAAATACAAGGCTTGATTTATCTGATTACTTCAAGACCTCCCCTCTTGAGTTACGCCAAATAGGTTTTGTTCGCGACCCAGAAGATTACGCAAAGCTTTTCGCTTCAGCTCCTGATTGCGCAAAAATCATTGGAGAATGTAGCACCTCATATCTGTGGTCAGAAGAGGCTCCCAAGCGCATCGTTCAAGCCCATCCTGAAGCGAAAATCCTCATCATACTGAGAAATCCTATCGACAGGCTTTACTCACATTATATGATGGCTCGCAAATACGGATTCACATCCCTACCACTTATCGATGCGGTTAAAAAGGACATGGACCGTCCTGAAAAGGGTTGGGGCGCAAGTGAGTTATTTGTTGATTTGGGCCTTTATACAGACCAAATCTCTCGCTATAAAGAGCTCTTCCCAGCAGCTTCGATAAAGATTATGCAGACCTCAGATCTGCGTAACCCACATTCTTGGCAAGACCTACTCAACTGGCTCGACCTACCTCGACTAGATACACCTAAGGGTATAACAGACAAATCAAAAGACGCCAATACAGCAGGCCTTCCCAGATTCGAGGCTCTCAACCGCGCCCTAACTAAGGGCGGTTTAAAGCGTAAACTGGGCAACATGCTACCACCATCTGTCAAGGCCTCACTTGTCAAGTGGTACTATAGCTCTGATAACCTCCCTAAAATGTCGGCGGAAGAACGTAAGTTTCTCAAAGCAATCTATTCAAAAGAATTATCGAGACTGAACGCTAAGCATGGAATCAGCTTCGAGCTCTAGCCTATTAACCTCGACGGCAAAGGCGTCCATCATATCGTCTCTTACTGGAGTGTCTGGCGGGAAAGCCTCCTGCCTGTGATCTACCTGCTGACCGTGTTTCCAAAATCTAAAACAAACGTGCGGTCCTGTAGCTAGCCCTGTGCTTCCCACCTTACCAATAACGTCCCCTTGTTTAACTACATCACCCACCTTAACTAGCCTCTTACTCATGTGCAGGTACTGTGTTTCATAGGTCGCATTATGCCTAATTTTCACGTAGTGCCCGTTATTCCTTTTGTACTCACTCTTTATTATAGTCCCACTACCTACAGCTCTAATAGGAGTCCCCTTTGGAGCTGCATAATCTGTTCCTAAATGCGGCTTCACCTTCTTAAGCACGGGATGAAAGCGCTTTTTATTAAACCCACTCGACATCCTGCCAAATTCAATTGGAGTCTTTAAAAACGCCTTTCTCAATGACGCTCCAGTTGGGTCAAACCAATCAGGACCATCCCCCTGGTCAAATCTGTAAGCCTTAAAATCCACCCCCCTATGAGTGAAGTTAGAAGCGAGAACTTGAGGCATATTCACAGGCGATTCGTTCACCCTTTGTTGCATGTAGTACACATCAAAAGAATCCCCCTTCTGCACATGCGAAAAGTCAATAGTCCAATCATAAACTGAAGCCATAGAAAGCGCCAGCTTTTCACTCTCGCCTGCCGCTACAATATCCATGGAAAGTGAGTTTGTAATTACTCCCTGCACCCTTTTGTAAATCGTATCAGTTGGGTATTCTCCATTGTATGCACCCAAAGTATCACTAAGAGAAAACACCACATAATCTGTTTTACTCTTTTCATAAATAAGCCATTGTGGAACTCTCAAGCTGTCTAAACTTGACGCAACCCACCAAGGATAGCCAACCTTCATGTTAACGACATTGAACACGTCTCTGCTGTTCGCCGCAAGAGTAGCCACCTGTCCTGGGGTGATGCCGTAGGCGTCTAGTAGGTGCGATAGGGTTTGTCCTGATTTAATCTTCCCAGAATCAACTTGCAGACTATCCCAGTACAGCCCAAACCTCATCCTAGGCTCCGGATCTGGCGAAGTTATAATCACCCCGGGCAGTTTATCAGAATTATACAGGGCGATTGCAAAGACGCATCCGACTCCAAATAATACTATAGCCCAGGCTTTCTTGCTCATTATTTTATGCCAAACACCTCGCGTTTCACCCATCCTTTACCCCATTCAGTCAGCTCTTCGTCTGTCCAAAGCTCTGGATAAAATATGCGCTTTTGGAATCTTGGCGGAAGGTATTTCTGCCAGTTAGTTCCACCTGTAGCTGCGATGTCTTCCACGTCTTTTTGAAGGTAGCGAATGGCGCTTTTGTAGTGCATGAGAGGCCAGTTGATGTTAACGTTTACATCTAACCAACGCATTGCTTGCTTCAATTCGTCTGTCATCTGAACTTCTCTTGAAAGAGATCTAATGTTGCAATTGAAAAACTCCTTAGCAAGCTCAAGGAATTCTAAGTCGTATTTATCCTCAAACTGTCTTAGAGTTAGAGTTTTTTTTCCGGTTTTAACCTCGATAGCCCCTTCTCTCCAATAGAGGTGTTTAGCTAGATTGGGGATATCTGATTTGTTGTGGTCAGCATACTTTTCCCTAATATCCTTGTGTACTATTCTGTCGAGTGAAGTAGAACAGATTTCAATCTTTCTGTATTGACCTGACTGGAACCCTGACGCGGGAAGAAGTGACATTCTGAATTGAAGGAATTCAGCTTGGTCCATACCATCGACCATTATGTTGAAACTATGAGTAAGAGCTTCGAAATATCTGTTTATTCGCCTCACTCTCTCGTGCAGAAATTCAGTGTTTACGCTACCTTTTTCCGACTCAATTTTAAGCCTTTTAAATTCATTCATGCTGAGCTTGAAGTAAAGCTCAGTAATCTGGTGATAGATTATGAAAATCTCCTCATCAGGGAAGGGGGTCTTAGGCTGCTGTAGTGTGAGTAGAGTATCAAGGTTGATATAGTCCCAGTAAGTGAGGAAATCAGCGTATAGTAGGCCGTCGAGATACGATACAAGGTCTTGGCCTACAGAAGAGTATTTCTCCTGTAAAAGCTGGATCTTCTCAATTATCTCTGGGCTTAAATCCGTCTTAGTATGCATATGTGCAAGTTCGGAAAACCTAGTTGGTTTTCACTGTTGCAATGCACTTTAATTCAATAGCGATGGGAGTGGGAAGGCAATTTATTTCCACTGTAGTTCTACAAGGTCTGTTCTCTGAAGAGCTAGGAAAATACTCAGCGTAAATCGTGTTGAAAGTTTTGAAGTCTCTTTTCATATTTACAAGGAACACAGTAATATCAACTAATTCGTTCCAGCTACTGTCGCTTGCCTCAAGAATGGCTTTAACGTTCGCAAAAACCGCGTGCACCTGAGCAGAAAAATCGAATTTAACAACTTCACCATTTTCATTAATCTCAAGGCCTGGAACCCTGCTATCTCCATCTCCAGAGCCTGCCACCCTTGGGCCTACTCCACTTAAAAACAACAATTCTCCCACCCTGCGTGCGTGTGGGTATGATCCTACTGGCTTAGGAGCCGACGAAGTTGAAATGCTATCACTCATGCCCCAAAGCTAATGCCTTTCGTACCTTGCATGCATGCGTTATCAAAAATTACCTTCATCGCTTTACGTGCGAAACAGAAAATCATTTGTAGATGCTATGGAAAACAAGGGGTTAGCCCTGTTTTTTTCTAATGACATTTATCCGACTAGTGCTGACGGTACTCTGCCGTTTAAGCAGTCGGCTGACGCATTCTATATGTCTGGAGTGGATCAAGAAGAAACAATTCTTCTATTATTCCCTGGAGCACATGCTGAAGCAGATAGGGAAATTTTATTCTCACTTGAAACTAGTGAGGAGCTTGCGATTTGGCATGGTGCCAAGCTCACTAAAGCGGAGGTTACAGACCAAACAGGCATTAAAAACGTTCAATGGCTTAGCACGTTTGAGTCTACTCTTCACAGGCTTATGTCTGAGGCTGAGGTATTGTACTTAAACGACAACCAGCACACTAGAGCTAACTCTCCTGTTGAAACAAGGGAGATTAGAGAAAACGCGCGCATCAAGGCGAAATACCCAAACCATAGAGTTGAAAGGTCTGCACCTATTCTTCATAAAATTAGATCAATAAAAGCTGACGAAGAAATTATGCAGATGCAACGCGCTTGTGACATCACTAAGGCAGGATTCGATAGAGTTCTTCAGTTTGTGAAGCCTGGCGTGATGGAATATGAAATTGAAGCAGAATTTATGCATGAGTTCTTGCGCCATGGGTCGAGAGGGTTCGCATATACGCCTATCATTGGATCTGGATTTAACGCTTGTGTGCTACACTACATTGAAAATCAAAGCGAGTGTAAAGCTGGCGATGTTATTTTGATGGATGTTGGTGCTGAGTACGGCAACTACGCTGCAGATATGACTCGTTGCATCCCTGTTAGCGGAAGATTCACAGATCGTCAGAAAGCAGTTTACAACTCTGTTTACTGTGTTATGCAAGAAGCTATGAAACTTCTAAAGCCAGGAGTTAGTCTTCACGAATACCACAAGGAAGTAGGCGAGTTGATGACCAAGCAACTCCTTGATCTTAAGCTAATCGACAATCATGACGTGGCAAAGCAGAATCCTTCATGGCCAGCTTATAAAAAGTACTTTATGCACGGCACTTCTCATTTTATAGGATTGGATGTGCACGATGTAGGGCTTTGGCATGAGCCGATAGCAGAAGGAAATGTATTCACTGTTGAACCAGGGATTTACATCAGAGAAGAGAACCTAGGAATTAGACTTGAAAACGACATTGTAATCAAGAAAGATGGTTTCCACGATTTAATGAGCCAAATTCCGTTGAAGGCTGATGCAATTGAGGACGCAATGAACCCATAAATTTCATACCTTGTTGACCATAACACACAGTCAGCAAGAAAATGAAATTGAAGTTTACGACAGTCTTATTCTTAGCCCTAATCACAACCTTTTTAGCTAAGGCCCAGTTCACTGGGTTTACTGCAGAGCTAGACACTGTCTTTTTTGGAGCGAACACCCCTGATACGGATGATCCGTTTGACCCAGAAGGCAATCTAGAATTCTACGGAGCATATAAGATTTATGCAAACTTTACTAATCCTATGGATGCATTGAGTGCAGTTTACTCAGATGTTGAATCACTAGGAACTCCGTCTATGTACATCGACGCTCCATGTGGATGTCACAATCCAGTTGAAGGATCTTACATTATGGATGCCTCTAACCCATCTTCTATTTGGATGGGGCCATTCCTTGATTGGGAGTATGACACTTATATGACGATAGGAATGCCAAGTTCAGACGCCCCAGGCTCACTACCTCAGGGCGTAGGAATACCAGCTGATGGGTCTAACATCTGTTCAGACATTATCACCAACGGTTCACTCTTCAGCGTAGGAATGCCACAAAACTCGGTAGCTGGTGCTGATCTAAAAGTTCTTGTTGCTCAGGTAACTACTTGCGGACATTTTTCATTCAGTGCTTGTGTTCAGGTGTTTATCGACGGAGACCAGGAGCAGATTCAATACACCTGCCCAGGGGTTCTTGAGGTAATGCATGTATACGAGGATGGAGTATGTGTTAATGATGCTGATGGAGACGGAATTTGTGATGAGTTTGAGGTGATAGGATGCATGGAGGAAGATGCTTGTAACTACGACCTAGAAGCCACAGATAACACAGGAGGATGTGATTACAGCTGTTATGGTTGTACAGATGAATTTTCTTGTAATTACAACGACGAGGCTACACTGGATGATGGAACATGTGAGTACACTTCTTGTGCTGGATGTACTGACCCTGTAGCTTGTAATTTCAACGTTACAGCTTGGCTAGAGGACGGAACATGTGAGTACACATCGTGCGCAGGCTGCATTATTCCTGAAGCTTGTAACTACCAAGAAGAGATGACTATTGACGATGGGTCTTGTATCCTACCTGGCGATCCATGTGATGATGGCGAAGAGTACACATACGACGACTTTATACAAGATGACTGTTCTTGCACAGGGTACGGCTGCGATGATTCCGACGCCTGTAATTACAACCCTAATGCGATACCTAACAATAGCATCTGCAACTACATCACCCTGTATAGCATTATAGGTGAGATAAATCCTAATGCCATAATGCTGTTAACATACAGTTACCCAAACACTCCTGGCTCTACTTATGAGTGGGTAACAACTTTTGGAGATGTAGAAGATGGTGAGGGAACAAGTGAAGTTGAAGTTGCATGGTGGGGTGATGACCAAGGAACAATCTGTGTCACTGAAACAAACGGTGGTGGCTGTTCTGGAGAGCAGGTTTGCTTAGATGTAGATATCATTCCTGTGAATATTGATGAACTGGGAGAAGTGCCGTTTATCGTGTATCCATCTCCTGCTACATCGACACTTAATATCAGAACAATTAACCAAGTTGACCAGGCGATAATCCAAATTAGAGATACTTCAGGCAGGTTAGTTTACACATCTTCTATGAATAGAATGTCTACAGTAGATGTGAGCTCTCTAGCACGAGGAACATATTTAGTAAAGTTAATTTCTGGCGACTCTCAGAGTCAGTTTAGAAGAGTAGTTCTACATTAAGATTTACACGAAAAGAAGTTGCTCATGAGACATGTTACCGCGCTAACATTAGTTATTGTTCTGGCCAGCTTTAATTGTATTGCACAGGGAGCACCTCACTCAGATTACCTGGGTGCTGGGCATATTACTGGGGTTACTGTTACAACTAGCGGTACCGGATTTTTTGGGGAGGGTGTAAACACAATTAATGCATCTGGGCTTGATCAGCACCTGAGGGATGCTGCGAGGTTTTTAGGCCAAAGCACAACAGGTGCTAATTACGAGGCTATTGAGTCCCTCTCCACTGAGAGCTATGAAACATGGATTGATAATCAGATGGTCATGCCGGAGATGACTTATCTGGACTCTTCGAAGATGGTTTGGGACCACTTTGTGCAGGCGTATTTCGATGAGTGGGGTCAGATTGTAATTGAGGGGAATGAAGATGTTTTTCCTGCGAGTTTTTATTGGAGGATGGCTTGGTGGCATAACGCAATGCACGGAGAAGACTTACTAAGACAGAAGGTAGCACTCGCATTAAGTGAGCTATTAGTTGTGTCTGAGGATTCAAGGTTAGATTCGGACGCGTTTGGGCTAGCTTCTTATTATGATGTGTTATATAGCAATGCATTTGGCAATTATCGAGACCTTTTGGAGGAGGTTACTTATCATCCAGCGATGGGATATTATCTCAGTTCGATTAATAATGAGCCTACGAATGAGGAAATGAATATCCACCCTGATGAGAATTATGCGAGGGAGATAATGCAGCTTTTTACAATTGGACTTTATGAGCTCAATCAAGATGGCACGCTTATTCTTGATTCGGGAGGAATGCCTATTGAGACTTATGATAACAGTGATATTGGTGAGTTTGCAAGGGTGTTTACGGGGCTAGGTCCAGCTGGATATTGGGCGCCTTGGGAGGATTATTCTGAGGAGGAGCCTATTTGGGGAGTTTGGTATAATACCATTCCTTTTATCGATGCTACTCAGCCCATGTTGATGTTCGAGGACTATCACGAGGGAGGTGTAAAGCACTTGCTAAATGGAGCTGCAACATTAGATGGTGCATCTGGCGAGGAGGATATTGATGTAGCTCTGGACAACCTGTTTTATCATCAGAACACTGCTCCTTTTGTGAGCAAGAATTTAATTATGCGACTCGTCAAGAGTAACCCTACTCCTGAATATGTTGCCAGGGTTGCTTCCGTGTTTAACGACAACGGTGCAGGAGTAAAGGGCGATTTAGGAGCTGTAGTGAAGGCGATTTTGCTTGATGTCGAAGCAAGGGATTGTGAGTGGATTTCAGATCCATATAGCGGAAAGATGAGAGAGCCTATGATTAGGTACATCCAACTTTTGAAGGCATTCGATGCTCAAAATGAAAGCGGAAAGATGTTTTCTGTAGGATGGAACACAAGTGATATACAGCACCCTTTAAACTCCCCTTCCGTTTTTAATTTTTTTCTTCCAACTTATGCCCCTTCAGGACCTATTATGGACTCGTCTTTAGTAGCTCCTGAGTTTGAGCTTTTAAATTCTACAATAGCCATAGAATATATTAACATGAGCTTTGATATTATTTGGAGTGAAAATTATATGGAATCGATAACTTTAGCTAGCCCAGAAAATATCGGATATCCGTGGTGGGAAATAGGCTTTTCCAACCCGGAAGACCATGTTGAATTAGACTTTAATGAGGAGATTTCTTTGGCCGCCTATGACCCTGCAGCTATGATAGAACGATTAAATTTACTTCTAGGTGGAGGTACAATTTCAAGCGCCACAATGCAGACAATAGTTAATATTATAGATGTAGATTATTTGGAACCCTCAGATAGAGTAAAATTAGCTCTGTACTTTATTCTTATTTCACCTGATTACGTTATCCAAAAGTAATACCCATGGGACATCATCATCACGACAAAAAGTCTTCTTCTAGGAGGGAAATGAGTAGAAGAAAATTCTTAGGCACTGCTTCTTGTGCTGCTCTAGGATCAACAACATTCCTTTCATCATTCACGTCACTGGGGATGATAAATTCTCTTGCTGGAGCTCGGCCGCTTGCTTCAGGTGCTCAACCACCTACGGGATATAAGGCTCTAGTTTGTATTCTTCTTGCCGGCGGTAACGATTCGTTCAACATGATCGTACCTACAACTTCAGAACAGTATACAGATTACTCGGCTTCAAGGTCAACAGTCGCTCTTCCTTCAGGAGATTTATTGCCATTAAACTATACAGACCCTCAGGGTATAAGCTACGGTCTTCACCCATCTATGCCTGAAGTTGCAAACATGTTTAACGACGGTAAAGCGGCAATTCTAGCAAACATAGGAACGCTAATTGAACCTGTGAATAAGACGCAAGTACTCAATGGCACGGCTCCATTACCATTAGGCCTTCAGTCTCACGCAGATCAAGCTAGACATTGGCAGACGTCAATTCCTCAAAACCGACATGCTAAAGGCTGGGGCGGTAAGGTTGCAGATATGCTTGCAGCGGGTAATAGCAATCAGGACATTTCGATGAATCTATCGCTTAGCGGAACAAATCTTTGGCAAGCTGGTAATACAGTTGATGAGTTTTCGATTACTCCTCAGGGGAGTGTAGGTGTTAACATATTGGCTGAAACAGATCCTTTTGATGTGATTATGGGTCAAGGATTACAAAACATACTAGACCAAACTTACTCGGATGTTCTCAAGCAGACATATTCGACTAAAGTAAAGGATTCCCAAACACAGCATGAAGTGTTTACTGCTGCCTTAGAAAACCTTAACCCGCTTTCAACACAATTCTCTCAGACTTCGATTTCTCGTCAAATGAGAATGGTTGCTGAGAGCATTGCCATTGCTGGTGGATTGGGTATGCAGAAACAGACGTTCTATATTAAGTTTGGTGGTTTCGATAACCACGGAGAGCTATTAAATAACCACGCTGGAAGGCTAAGTTTACTGAGTTCTGCCATAGGAGAGTTCTATACTGCGATGGACGAGCTGGGGATGTCAGATAGCGTAACGACGTTTACCGTTTCTGATTTCGCAAGGACTTTGACGCCAAACGGATTTGGAACTGATCACGCTTGGGGCGGTAACGCCATGGTGTTTGGTGGCGCAGTTAACGGTAGTACGATATACGGTAACTATCCATCACTTGCTCTAGGGAATGACCTAGACCTAGGTAACGGAGTTTTAATTCCCGAGCTATGCACGGATCAGTATTTCGCTGAGCTAGCATTATGGTTGGGAGTAGCTCCGACAGAACTAACAGATTTATTCCCCAACATAGAAAACTTCTATACGCTGGGTACTGGCAACCCTATTGGATTCTTAAGTCTATAACGCTATGAAAAATTTACTTTTTGCAATACTAGCGTTCGTGTCAGCCGGACTATTGAGCGCTCAATGTGAGGGAGCTCATGAAGCAATGGACGATCAAAGTTGGTTGTCGTGCACGGGAACGGAGAACCCCAATACTTCGAGGACTGAGGGGCACTGGATTCTTTACGATTTTGGGAGCTATTACTTTTTAAATGAGAGTCATTTCTGGAATTATAATCAAGCTGGCGAAACTGCTAACGGGATGGCAACGGTAGCTTTAGACTATTCAGTTGATGGCGATACCTGGTACTGGTGGGGTGACTTGAATCTAGACGAGGCGCCGGGATCGGATGAGTACTACGGCGAAGTGGGGCCGGATTTTGAAGGTCTACTAGCGAGGTACTTATTGCTGACAGTTGTGTCAAACCACGGGGGGCCTTGTTATGGGTTTTCAGAAATGAAAATCGACGTGGACCCCGGAGCACTTGATGTTGAGGAGCCAAGTTTACAGGCCTTCCAGTTTGGTGTATATCCCAATCCGGCTTCTGATTTCGCAAGGTTTCAACTTAAGGGTGGAGTGGGGTCAATGGTAGATGTTTACAGCCCAACAGGTAAGCTCGTTTTGAGCTTGGTGATGGCGTCAGAGACTACCAGAATTGATGTTAGCGATTTCGTCCCAGGTCTTTACTTGGTAGAAGTCGAAACCACAGACGGCTCAAGGGCAACCCAGAGACTAACAGTAGTAAAGTAGAGTAAACGTCTTTTAGACGCCTATGGCTACGACGTCTTCTACGGCGTCAAGCTTGGACTTGAGGAGGGATTCTATTCCTCCTTTGAGAGTTTGGGTTGAAGAAGGGCAGCCAGAGCATGCACCGCGTAGGTGTACGTAAACGGTGCCTTCTTTAAACGCAACGTAGTCGATGGCCCCACCGTCTTGTTCTACGGCAGGCTTAACGAATTCATCTAATAAGCGTTTGATCTCATCGTCATGCTCAGACGGACTTATGTCCTCTTCTTTGATGAAATTCTGAGGGGCAAATCCAGGAGCGTCATCTATGTCCGAAGACGAAGATTCTCCTAAGATGGCTAGAGCGGATTCAACCTTTTCAGGGTCTACGGCTAGTTCGTTATCCATAAGCCACTCACGAATGTATTCTCTAAGTTGGTTTACGATCATTTCCCAGCCGAGGCTCTCATCCTTAGTTACAGAAACGAAACTTCCGCTGATGAAAACGCCTTTAACAAACGGAAAATGGAACAGCTCTACTGCTAAGGGTGAACAAAGAGCAGCTTGTTCGGGGCTCAAAAATTCTAATTGGCGCCCATCATTTGTGAGCTTCCTATCCGCTACGAATTTCATCGTAGTAGGGTTAGGAGTCATCTCAGCGTAAATGTTTGTAGGAATTTTCTTAGTTGACATCATAGCACAAAGATACCGCAGGCGTTAACTTGTGACACCACTTTTAAACGATATGAGGAATTATTCTATTTCAAGGGTTTTCCTGATGCTAATCACTACGACTTTCAACACCGTTGTTTCTTTAGCACAAACCCCTTCTCAGCACTCTTCCACCTTTCCTGTAAACGGAACGGTAGATAAACATTTAGTTAGAACTGTGCTTGAAAACGCAACGGTACACGTTGATGAGAATACAGTAATTGTAAATGGGACAGTAGTTCTATTCCGTGGCTTAATTGAATCTGTTGGCAGTCCTGAAGAAGTAGTGGTAAATGGTCCTGCTATTAGATTAGACATGAGTGGATATCACTTGTACCCCTCGTTTGTGGATTTGCATAGCTCGTATGGCTTGCCTAAAGTAAAACCAGCTGAGTGGTCAAGAAAACCTCAGTATGAAAGTGATAAAAAGGGAGCATACGGATGGAATCAGGCAATCAGACCAGAGATAAATTCGGCGGAAGCTTTCACTGTAGATGCTAAAAAATCAAAGGAGTACAGGACAGCAGGAATAGGCGCTATGCTTATCCATATCCCAGACGGAATATCAAGAGGAACAGGTTCTTTAGTGATGCCTGTAGATAACCCTCGAGACGCGATGTTGCGCCCAGAGGCGTCAGCGCATTTTAGTTTCAGGAAGGGTTCTTCTAAGCAGAATTACCCTAGCTCACTTATGGGTTCGATTGCCCTTTTACGCCAAACCTACTACGATGCACTTTGGTACTCAGAAGCTTCACCACTAGGCCTAGCAGGCGGCACTAATCTCAGCCTTGAGGCATTTAACAGCAATGCCTCACTACCCCAAATCTTCAGCGCAGGTTCATGGAAAGACATACTGAGAGCGACAACTGTTGGTGATGAATTCGAAGTTAACTACATAGTATTAGGCGGAGGAGACAGCTATCAACGAGCTGAAGCAATTTATTCCACTGGAACAACGGTAATAGTGCCTGTAAACTATCCAGCAGCATATGACCTCAGCGACCCATTCCTTTCGCGCTTTGTATCTCTAACTGAGCTAAAGCACTGGGAGCTCGCCCCGAGCAATGCTGCATACTTGAACGATGCGGGAGTGACTATCTGCTTCACATCAGAAGGCCTTAAATCACCGTCTGACCTTCTGCCTGCTGTGAGAAAATCGGTAGAGTGCGGCCTACCCGTAGATGTCGCCCTTGCCTCACTCACATCTACCCCTGCCTCAACGATCAAGGCCTCAAACCTCGTCGGTTCAATCAATCCTGGCCTTATTGCAAACGTCATAGTCATGGACGGCCCCATCTTCGACTCCGAAAGCAAAATAATAGAACACTGGGTTAGCGGAGACCCAACAATTCTCGTTGACAGGCAAGCCCTAGATTTAAGCGGCAACTACAACGTTACTGTGGGCGCAAACTCGTTTGAACTTGAAGTAAAAGGCAGCACGGGCAAGTGGAAGGCAACTGAACTGGTTAACGACACTACCACAAAAAAGCTCGACCTTAAACTCGACGATAGAACCGTAGTCATGGGCCTTAAGCGCGATGAAGGTCTAATCAGAATGACGGGTAACGTCTGGATGGACAGTAGGATATGGGAAGGGACCGCGATGGACGCAAAGGGCAACTCCCTTGAATGGAGCGCAGTGAAAACAGAGGTACTAACTGAGCCAGTTGACGAGAAAGCTGACACAACTGAAGTAGCGCATCTAGAGCTCGGCGCAATCACTTATCCGTTTACCGCATACGGATCCACTGAGAGCCCCGTAAAGGAGAATGTGCTGATTGAGAGCGCTACGGTTTGGACTTGCGAAGAAGAAGGAATTTTAGAGGAAACAGACGTTTTAATCAGCGACGGAAAAATCATCGCTGTGGGTATGAGACTGCAACCTCAAGAATGGATTGGAGCAAATGCGGAATACACAACAGTAAGCGGAAGGGGCAAGCACATCACTCCCGGCATTATCGACGAGCACTCACATATCATGATCGAAAGGGGAGTTAATGAAGGAACCCAAGCGAGTAGTGCTGAAGTTTGGATAGGCTCATCGCTCAACAGCGAGGACGTAAATATCTACAGACAGCTTGCAGGTGGTGTGACGTGTGCTCAACTGCTCCATGGATCAGCGAATCCAATTGGAGGGCAGAGTGCAATTGTCAAATTTCGCTGGGGACTCCTGCCAAACGATTTATTGTACCAGGACGCCTCACCATTTATCAAATTCGCTCTGGGCGAAAACGTGAAGCAAAGCAACTGGGGCGACTTGCAGACCACAAGATTCCCTCAAACTAGGATGGGAGTTGAGCAGGTCTTTTACGACAACTTTATCAGGGCCCGCGAATATGGCCAGGCGCAGTTCGACTACCGCCAAGCAATGAGGAAGGTGAAGAGAAGGGATATTCTTAAGGGGAATTTTCCGCTTGCGCCTAGAAGAGATTTAGAACTGGATGCCTTAAACGAAATCCTAAACGAGGAGCGCTTTATTACATGTCACAGTTATAGGCAGGACGAGATAAACATGCTCATGCACGTTGCCGATTCTATGGGCTTTAGGCTAAACACCTTCACACACATACTTGAGGGATATAAGGTTGCTGATAAAATGAAGGCTCACGGAGTGGGTGGGTCAACCTTCAGCGATTGGTGGGCATACAAATACGAGGTTAAGGACGCCATCCCATACAATGCCGCAGTTTTGTATAACATGGGCATAACTACGGCCATAAACAGTGACGACGCAGAGATGGGAAGAAGGCTTAACCAAGAAGCAGCAAAGGCTGTGAAGTACGGCCAGGTTCCACAAGAAGAGGCCTTGAAGATGGTCACTCTTAATCCTGCGAAACTTCTTCACATCGACCATAAAACTGGGTCAATTAAAAAGGGTAAGGATGCAGATGTTGTGATTTGGGATGCGAACCCTTTGAGTATGGATGCTCAGGTTGTGGCAACTTATGTCGATGGCATGTGCTTATTCAGCCTAGAGAAGGATAAGGAGCTCAGGGAAAACATCAGACTCGAAAGGGCTCGACTAACTGAGAAGATGATGACCTCTGCTGAGCCTGGAGAGAAATTGAAAAAGCCTTCTGAGCGAGTTAGACCTCATTACCACTGTGATACATTAACTGAAGAAAACAGATAAGATGAAGAATTTTAAGATTATAATTTCGCTTCTAAGTCTTTGCCTGTTTTTAGCTTTTACTGGTCAGGCACAACAAACTCCTGCTCCTGAACAAAGTAGATCCGTTTTAATAGTTGGCGGCACAGCTCACCTTGGTACTGGGGATGTTATTGCTGATGCAGCTATAGGATTTAAAGATGGGAAGATTGACTATGTTGGAAGAGCTTTCCAGGTTGATAAAAGCACGTATGACGATCTGGTTGACGCTTCAGGGAAGCATATATACCCAGGGTTTATCGTATCGAATTCTACCATAGGCCTTCAGGAGATAGGGGCTGTTAGAGCTTCAAGAGACCAATATGAAGTTGGGACGTTTCGCCCAAATGTTAGATCAGTAATCGCATTTAATACAGATTCAGAGATAACTCCTACCGTTAGAACCAATGGTGTTTTGATGGGGCAAATTACTCCACGCGGTGGTGTCATCAGCGGCTCTAGTTGCGTCGTTCATTTCGACGGATGGAACTGGGAAGATGCAGCGGTTAAAATGGTGGACGGCGTTCATTTGAATTGGCCTACGACACATCACAAGCATAATAAGGATGGTGTAATTGATATTAGAAAAAGCAAGTCATACGATCAGAGTAAGCAGGAAATCAAATCCTACTTTACCGAGGCAAAAGCTTACGCTGAAGCATATCCTAATCACTCCTTAGGCACCATGGATGTGAGGCATGAAGGTATGAGAGGATTATTTGATGGATCGTTAACTCTTTACGTTCACGCGGATGATGCTCGAGCTATCTCAGAGGCCATTCACTTCAAGCGCGAGATGAGTATTTCTAGAATGGCAATTATTGGAGGTTACGATTCTTATTTGGTTGCTGACCTTCTAAGAGAAAACGGCGTAAGCGTCTTACTCAACAGCGTGCACCGACTGCCAAGATTTAAGGAGGACGATGTAGATCTGCCATATAAATTGCCCAAACTGTTAGCGGATGAGGGCGTGTTGTTTGGCCTACAAGTAGACGCTCAAATGACTGAGATGAATACTAGAAATCTTCCTTTTTATGCCGGAACTGCTAGAAAATATGGCTTGACGGAAGAGCAGGCTGTTATGGCCTTAACGAGGAATGTTGCAACGATTCTGGGGATAGAGGATAGATGTGGTTCGATTGAAAGAGGGAAGGATGCTACTCTGTTTATTTCGTCTGGTGATGCTCTTGATATCATATCAAACAACCTTACTCATGCCTACATTTTAGGAAAGAGCATTGACCTAGATAACAGACAGAGGGAACTATACAGAAAGTTTCAAACGAAGTATGGATTTGAGTGTCTAGACTAGGTTTATTAGCTAAACTTAGTAACCTACCTTAGAGCGAGTCCTATCAAGCACCTCTCTAGCAATTTTTCTTGCTTTTTCTGCGCCGATTTTTAGAGCGGCGTTTATCTCAGCTGGGTTAGCCATAAGATGGTTAAACCTAGCTCTTTCCTCAGCGAATCCATCTACGATAGCTTCAAGTAAATCCTTCTTTGCATGCCCCCAACCGAAGCCTCCAGCTCTAAGAGAAGAAGCCATTTGCTCAGCATCACTTTCAGATGCTACTAGCTTATAAAGTTGGTATACAACTGATGTGTCTGGGTCCTTAGGACCTTCGAGAGGAGTAGCATCAGTAATGATCTTCTTATTGATAACCTTTTTAATGGCAGATGGTTCTGCGAAGATGTCAATAGTGTTGTCTTGAGACTTTGACATCTTGCCTCCATTAGTTCCAGGAACATACATGGTGTTTTCATTAACCATTACTTCAGGTAAAACAAAGGTCTCACCAAAGAAATGATTAAATCTGCTTGCAACATCTCGAGTCATTTCGAGATGTTGCATTTGGTCTTTACCTACGGGCACCTTTTCAGCATCGTACAGAAGAATATCTGCAGCCATCAGCATGGGGTAGGAGAAAAGCCCAGCATTTACATCTTCCAGCCTGTCGGCTTTATCCTTGAAGCTATGCGCTAGGGTAAGTCTGGAGTAGGGGAAGAAGCATTGCAGATACCAAGAGAGTTCAGTAACCTCTGGGATGTCGCTTTGGCGGTAGAAAACCGTTTTCTCTGGGTCTAGCCCAAAAGCAAGCCAAGCCGCAGCAACCTTATATGTGTTGTCTCTAAGAGTTGATCCATCCTTAATTTGGGTCAAGGAGTGGAGATCAGCGATAAATAGAAACGACTCGTTATGCGGGTCATTTGCTAGTTCAATGGCAGGCTTAATAGCACCTAGAATATTCCCTAGATGTGGTGTCCCTGTGCTTTGTATTCCTGTTAGGATGCGTGCCATTTTCAAATATCAACAGAATTCATTGAATGCTAACCTAAGGTGGGCAGCAATTGCTTCAGCAGTATTTCCTTCGATGTGATGACGCTCTACCATCATAGCAATCTTGCCATCCTTAAATAGTGCGATACTAGGTGAAGATGGAGGGTATGGAAGCATGAATTTACGAGCGTGTGCCACAGCATCCGTATCTACGCCAGCAAAGGCAGTTGTGATGTTGTCAGGAGTCTTTTCATTATCCAAGGCCTGAATTACAGCAGGCCTCATTGATCCAGCAGAACAACCACACACGCTGTTGATAGCAACAAGAGTAGTGCCTGGTTTGTCCAATGCATCGTTTACATCGTCAACAGTAATTAGTTCTTTAAAGCCAGCATCAGAAAGCTGAGCCTTCATTGGGGCAACTAGTTCAGGAGGGTACATATGTAGATTTTAAAAATAGTTCGTCGTATTGTTCATTATCGATAGGCGACGGAGCGTCTATCATAATATCTCTTCCAGAGTTGTTTTTAGGGAATGCGATAAAGTCTCGTATTGATTCTGACCCGCCAAACATTGAGCAAAGCCTGTCAAATCCTAATGCTAAACCACCGTGTGGAGGAGCTCCGTATTGGAATGCATCCATTAAGAAGCCAAACTGAGCTTGAGCCTCCTCTGGAGCAAATCCAAGTAGGTCAAACATTCTAGATTGTAATTCTCTATCGTGGATTCTAATAGATCCACCGCCTATCTCAACACCATTAATCACCATATCGTAGGCGTTTGCTTTTACCTTACCAGGATCAGTGTCGATGAGCGCAAGCTGATCTGGCTTAGGAGAAGTGAACGGGTGGTGCATAGCGTGGTAACGCTCAGTATCCTCATCCCACTCAAGAAGAGGGAAGTCCATTACCCAAAGAGGCTTAAATACTTTAGGATCGCGCAAACCAAGCTCAGAACCCATATGCAGCCTAAGCTCACCTAATTGCTTTCTTGTTTTATCTAGATCTCCTGAAAGGATTAGTATAAGATCGCCTTTTTCAGCTCCAGCTTTTTTAGCCCAAGCAGACCTATCAGCTTCATCGAAAAACTTGTCGACGCTACTCTTTGTAGTTCCATCTTCGTTCATTTTGCAATAGACAAGGCCCTTAGCTCCTATCTGTGGACGCTTCACCCATTCAGTTAATTTATCGAGTTGCTTTCTAGTGTATTCAGCTGCTCCTGGAACAACAACTCCTAGAACGGATTCTGCTGAATCAAATACGCCAAACCCTTTCCCCTGGCTCACCTCTGCCATATCAACAAACTCCATCCCAAACCTTGTATCAGGCTTGTCAGATCCGTAAAGTCTCATTGCTTCGTCGTAATCCATGCGAGGAAAATCTTCAATATCAACGTCGAGGACAACCTTGAAAAGATGACGAACCATGCCTTCAAAAGTGTTCAGGATATCTTCCTGCTCAACAAATGCCATCTCGCAGTCAATCTGCGTGAACTCTGGCTGACGGTCAGCCCTTAGGTCCTCATCGCGGAAGCACTTTACAATTTGGTAATACCTGTCAAACCCACTAACCATGAGTAGCTGCTTAAACGTTTGAGGGCTCTGTGGAAGAGCGTAAAACTGGCCTGGGTTCATCCTAGAAGGCACGATGAAATCACGCGCTCCTTCCGGAGTAGATTTAATCAGATACGGAGTCTCTACATCGATAAATCCGATAGAGTCTAAATACTTTCGTGTCTCAATACCTACTCTGTGGCGCAACATAATGTTTTGCTGTACGGTGTTACGACGCAAATCGAGGTAGCGGTACTGCATTCTTAAGTCGTCACCGCCATCAGTATTGTCTTCAATAGTAAATGGAGGAGTCTTTGATGCGTTAAGCACATCAAGAGTCTTCACATCGATTTCAATATCACCAGTGGGGTTGTTTGGGTTTTTACTTTCCCTTTCAACAACATCTCCTGAGATTTTTATGACAAACTCACGACCTAATTTTCTCGCTTGAGCGCAAAGGTCTGCGTCAGTATCCATGTTAAACACGAGCTGCGTAATTCCGTAACGGTCACGCAGGTCAACAAAGGTCATACCTCCAAGGTCTCTAGTCTTTTGAACCCAACCTGAAAGGGTAACGTTTATTCCCTTTTTTTCTTGGTTTAGGTCTCCGCATGTATGTGATCTATGCATGGCGCAAAGTTAGAATTTATCTGCCGTAGATTCGCATTATGCAAAACCAGTTTAATAGTCCGGTGGAACGCCTCGAAAACATGCGCGAAGAAGCGCTGAAAGGCGGAGGTGAAAAACGCATTAAAGCCCAGCACTCTAAGGGCAAACTAACGGCACGTGAGCGCATTAGCCTTCTTTTAGATCCTGGCACTTTTGAGGAGCTTGGAATGCTAGTGACGCATAGGTCGACGAATTTTGGCTTAGACAAGCAGAAATTTTTAGGTGACGGAGTAGTAACTGGGTACGGAAAAGTGAATGGAAGACTGGTTTATGTCTTCTCTCAGGACTTTACAGTTCTTGGTGGTTCACTTGCTGAAGCGCACGCGGAGAAGATCTGTAAAATCATGGATCTTGCCCTTGAAAATGGCGCGCCGGTTGTGGGTCTTAATGACTCGGGAGGTGCAAGGATTCAAGAGGGGGTTGTGAGTCTTGGTGGTTATGCAGACATCTTTTACAGGAATGTTCAGGCAAGCGGAGTTGTGCCACAACTATCATTAATTCTGGGGCCGTGTGCCGGTGGAGCCGTTTACTCTCCAGCATTGACAGATTTTACTTTTATGGTTGAGGGGTCGTCGTACATGTTTGTGACTGGCCCTAACGTAGTCAAGACCGTAACTCACGAGGAGGTAACTTCTGAGGAGCTAGGGGGAGCGAAGACACATGCTACTAAGTCGGGTGTAACTCACTTTACTGCGCCACACGAGGCTGCTGCCATTGAGCAGGCGAAGACTGTGCTTGGATTCTTGCCTCAGAACTGCGAGGAAGATCCACAGGCACTTGAATATACAGCTTCTGACGAAAAGCGCCCTGCATTAGACACTCTGATTCCTGAGAACGCACAGCAACCTTACGATATCCGTGAAGCGATAAATGAAATTGTTGATTCAGAAACTTTCTTTGAAGTCCAAAGGGATTACGCAGAAAATATAGTTGTTGGTTTTGCTCGTCTTGGAGGAAAGTCTGTAGGTGTGGTTTCTAATCAACCTGCATTCTTAGCTGGGGTACTTGATATCCACGCTTCAATTAAGGCAGCAAGGTTTGTTAGAACATGTGATGCTTTTAATGTGCCATTGTTAGTGTTAGAAGATGTTCCTGGGTTCCTTCCTGGAACGGATCAGGAGTGGAACGGAATTATTACCCATGGTGCGAAGCTTCTATACGCTTTCTCTGAGGCTACAGTTCCTCGTGTTACGGTGATTACTAGAAAGGCATACGGAGGAGCTTACGACGTGATGAATAGCAGAAACATCGGTGCGGACATAGTATACAGCTGGCCTACGGCTGAGATTGCTGTTATGGGAGCTAAGGGAGCTGCTGAGATTATTTTTAGAAAAGAAATCAGCGGAGCTGATGATCCTTCTGCGAAGCTTGCTGAAAAAGAAGCTGAATATGCAGAGCTGTTTGCTCACCCATATAATGCTGCAGCAAGAGGTTATGTAGATGAGGTAATCAACCCAAGTGATACCCGTGATAAGCTAATTAAAGCTTTCGATATGCTTAAAAATAAGGTTAGAAATAACCCACGTAAGAAGCACGGGAACCTACCGCTTTAAGGTCTTATATCCTTTATTTTACTCTTTTTATAGAGCAGCCTAGTGGGGCTGTTGTGTTTGTACGTACGCGCTTTCCTGCTGCGTGACGCTCAATTGCATTGATCAAATAATGCTTTTCTACCTCTTTAGCACTATCCACGTTATCGTCGATGGCTCCTGTGTAGATTAGGTCTAGTTCTCCATCAAAAAGGAAAACATGAGGAGTAGTCTTTGCTCCAAACCCATTTGCAAGCTTACTCTCTTCGTCCACCACGTAAGGAGCAGCGTATTCCATATCTCTAGCTCTGTTTTTCATAGCGCTGACGTTATCATCGCCATCGCGCTTAGCAGAGTTGGAATTAACAAGAATGCTTCCTATTCCAAGAGAATCAGCAAGGGTGATAATAGAATTATACCTGCCTTCCCATCCTTCAGTTTTCTTTCTTCCAACCACAAATGGGCAGGTGTTGCAAGTGAAAATCACAAGAACGCCATTTTCCTTAACTACATCTTCGATACTAAGAGTTGATCCATCTACGTTCCTCATTTGGTAAGTATGGAACGGGGCTCTATCACCAATTTCAATTGTTGCGGTTTGGGCTGAAGCAAAAGAAACAGCAGATAAAGCAAGAAGGGATAGAGCTAGATTTTTCATGTCCTTTTATTTAATTAGAAGGGCGTCTCCATAAACGTAAAAACGGTAGCCCTCCTTGATTGCCTCGTTGTAAGCCTCCATGATAAGCTCGTGACCAGCGAACGCTGATTGGAGCATAAGGAGAGTAGATTGAGGAGTGTGGAAGTTTGTAAGTAGACTGTCAGCAACGCGGAAGTCATACTTAGGGAAGATGAACTTATTAGTCCAACCAGTGAATGGCTTCAGAGTGTTAGTTGTGCTAACAGAAGTCTCCATAGCTCTCATTGCTGTAGTACCAATAGCGCAAATTCTTCTTTCTTCAGACTTAGCTCTGTTCACTCTTTCTACACAAGACTGAGGAATGATTAACTGCTCTGAATCTACTTTGTGCTTAGTGATATCCTCAACTACAACTTCTCTGAAAGTACCAAGTCCAATGTGTAGAGTAAGGAAGCTCATATCGATTCCTTTAATCTCTAAACGCTTTAGAATTTGCTTAGAAAAGTGAAGTCCAGCTGCTGGAGCACCAACGGCACCTTCAACGCTTCCGTATATAGTTTGGAATCTTTCGCTATCGATATCCTCAGTACCACGATCTAGGTAACGAGGAAGTGGAATCTCACCCAGCTCAGAAATCTTCTTTATGAAATCAGCTTTAGAACCTTCAAATAAGAATCTTAGTGTTCTTCCTCTTGAAGTAGTGTTGTCGATTACCTCAGCAACAAGTTCGTCATTCTCGCCAAAGTATAGCTTATTACCAATTCTGATTTTTCTAGCAGGATCAACAAGCACATCCCAAAGCATGCTTTCTTCATTCAGTTCACGAAGAAGGAATACCTCGATTACAGCTCCAGTCTTCTCCTTGTTACCGTAAAGACGAGCAGGGAAAACCTTAGTGTTATTAGCAACGAATACGTCACCTTCATCAAAAACATTGATGATGTCCTTAAACATCTTATGCTCGAAAGTCCCTGTCTTTCTGTCGATCACCATCATTCTGGCATCTTCACGATTATCAAGAGGGTATCTCGCAATTTGTTCCTCAGGAAGGTCAAACCTGAAGTGCGATAATTTCATTCTTTGAGCTGACATATATGTGCAGTTTTTAGGGTGCGAAAATTGAGCGTGCGAAACTAATTAAAAACACCATGTAAGTCAAGTACTTTCAGCTATAAAATTCAGTCTACGCTAAAGACTTGACAGAAGAGATAAATTCCTGTAAATCATAGGCATTTTCTACTGAGAAATTCCCACTCTTAGTTCGCCTTAATTCTGTTAGTGTGCCACCCACTTCAAGAGCCTTTCCAAGGTCCCTTGCAAGAGCCCTGATATATGTTCCCTTTGAGCACCTAATCTCAAATTTAACATCAACAACCGGATGACCATCAAGCTCCAAATTCTCCCTTTCACCAATATCAAAACTAAATACCTCCACAGCCTTAGGTCTTAGGTTCACAGTCTTCCCTTTTCTCGCAGCTTTATAAGCGACTACGCCGTTTACTTTTTTAGCGCTGAACTGAGGGGGCATTTGGTCTAAACTCCCTGTTAAAGTAGAAGCTGCATCTTGAATTGCATCATCCTCCAGCTTGAGAATCACGTCCTTTTCTCCCCAAGAATCAACCTCCGTTTCAGCATCAAACGATGGAGTTGTCACCCCCAACCTGATTGTCCCAGTATAAGTCTTCTCCTTAGCTTGCAGCGATTCAATTGTCTTAGTTTTCCTTCCAATGCAAAGGATCAAAACACCAGTTGCCAAAGGATCAAGAGTCCCAGCATGTCCCACTTTCACCTTCCTTAGTCCAAACACATTTTTAAAAGTATAGCGCACCTTATTCACGACATCGAAACTCGTCCACGTAAGAGGTTTGTCAAACACTAAAACCTGTCCTTCAAGGACTTCATCTGAAGTTGAAAAAGGGAGTTTACTCTGCATTTTGCTTTTCCTTTTTAGCAGCTCTACCACTAGTCATCTCAGTCGCCTCAGATGCAGTCATGCCAGCCATGTCCTCAAATATACCCAGGGCATGCCTTACGGACTGCACCCCAGTAATTTTCAATCTCAGTGCTCCATTCCTTTGGTACATACTCGTATACTTAGTGTTGTGCTTTAGATAATTTAAAATCCTGGCAAACATTGGACCCTGGAAATAAGGACTCTCCTCCTCAGACACAAAGGCCGCAATCAGAACCTCACTCTTAAGAATCACTTTTTCCATACCCAAAATCCTAGATAACCACCTCAGTCTAATTGTATCAAGTAGCTCCTTAGTTTCCTTAGGCATAGGGCCAAACCTATCCTCAAGCATCACCTTAAACCCTTCTAGATCATGCTCAGAATCTAGCCCGTCTAGCTTCCTATACAATGTAATCCTCTCAGGTATATCACTTACGTAATTGTCTGGGATAAGCAGGGCAAGATCAGTTTCTAGCACGGTCTCTTCCACATAATTTCCAGTCTCACGGCGCTCCTCTTCAAATAGCTCCTTAAACTTCTCTTCCTTCAGTTCTTTAACCGCATCTGAAAGAATTCTCTGATACATTTCAAACCCTATATCAGAAATAAACCCACTCTGCTCAGCGCCCAACAAATCACCAGCCCCCCTGATATCCAGATCGCGCATTGCTATTTGAACACCACTGCCTAAATCGCTAAACTGCTCCAGCGCTTGCAGCCTCTTCCTAGACTCAGACGGCAAAGCACCAAGCGGTGGCGCCATCAAATAACAAAAGGCCTTTCTATTTGACCTTCCAACTCTTCCCCTTAATTGGTGCAGGTCGCTTAGGCCAAACTTTTGGGCATCATTAATTAAAATGGTATTTGCGTTACTGATGTCAATTCCACTTTCAATGATGGTTGTTGCAACCAGGACGTCGTATCCGCCTTCAATAAATCGCGCCATCACATCCTCGAGTTCTTTGCCCTCCATTTGGCCATGCCCAATTCCTATCCTCACATCTGGGCAAAGTCTTTGAATCATGCCCGCAACATCCTTGATATTGCTCACTCTATTATGGACGAAGTAAACCTGGCCACCACGACTAACCTCATAGGTCACGGCATCGCGAATAGTCTCTTCACTAAATCCAGTCAAGATGGTTTCTACAGGATGACGGTTAGGAGGTGGAGTCCTGATAATACTCAAGTCTCTTGCGCCCATTAATGAAAACTGTAGCGTCCTGGGGATAGGCGTCGCTGTCAGAGTAAGGGTATCTACATTTTCCTTCAGAGTCTTCAGCTTGTCTTTTACTCCCACACCAAACTTTTGCTCCTCATCGATAATAAGCAAGCCCAAATCCTTAAACTTCACCCTCTTCCCCACTAGCGCGTGAGTACCCACAAGAATATCTACCTCTCCACTTTCTACTTTTTTCAGTGTTTCAGTTAGCTTCTTTCCAGTCTTGAATCTGTTGATGTAATCGACAGTTACTGGAAAGTCCTTAAGCCTTCTAGAAAAACTCCTCGCGTGTTGCATAGATAGAATAGTGGTAGGCACTAGAACAGCAACCTGCTTACCATCGGTAGCAGCTTTGAATGCCGCCCTTATTGCAATCTCAGTTTTACCAAATCCCACATCGCCACACACCAGCCTGTCCATAGGCATAGACCTCTCCATATCCTGCTTAACTGCTTTAGTTGCTTCGTGCTGGTCAGGCGTGTCGTCGAACATAAAGCTAGCCTCCAACTCGTGTTGCAAATAGCTGTCCGGCGTATACGCAAAACCCTCAGAAGCCTTCCTCTTTGCGTAAAGTTGCAGAAGGTCGTAGGCGATTTGTTTAACACGAGATTTGGTCTTTGCCTTAGTCTTAGCCCAAGTGGCAGTTCCCAATTTGTTGACCTTAGGGTGCGTTCCTTCCTTAGAAGTAAACTTTGAAATTCTGTGCAGAGAGTGAATGCTCACATATAGAACGTCACCACCCTTGTAAGACAGTCTAATTGCCTCTTGCTCTTTACCGTTTACCTCAATTTTATGAAGCCCTGAGAACTGCCCTATTCCGTGGTCAATATGAACCACGAAATCGCCAACTTCTAGAGCTATGAGCTCTTTTATGGTAAGTGCTTCCTTGCTTTTTTTATACCCTTCTTTAAGCTTGAATCTGTGATATCTGTCGAAGAGCTGATGGTCTGTATAAACCAGAAGTTTCAAAGCCTTATCGACAAATCCCTCACTTAACTCCATAGCAATGGGATTGTATGGCGCATCTTCTTCTCTGTCAGAAAAAATATCGTAAAGCCTTTCTAGTTGAGTGGCCTGACCTGATACAATTACATTCACATAACCGCTTCTGCTGTTGGCAATAAGATTCGAAGAAATCATATCGAAATTCTTATTGAAAGCTGGTTGCTCTGTCATCTCATAATCAAGAGTCAACCTGTCTGGAAAGGTTGTACCTCCGCCAAACTCTACAACCCTAAAGTCCTCAATCATAGATTTAAAAACTCCAGGATCTAGGTATAATTCCTCTGGTGGAGTATGCTCTAATTCTTCATCCAGTCTTTCATAATGAGCTCTTGCTTTTTCTAATTCAGCACTTAATCCCTTCTCACAGCTCACCACATCGTGCATCCATATCACAGTGTCTTGAGGGATAAAACTGAAGAAACTTTCCATAGACTCATGCAGCATTTTCTTCCCAACATTAGGCACTAAAGTTGCCCTTATAAGCTTCCCGACACTAAGCTGACTTACTGGGTCAAACTTTCTAATCGAATCGATCTCCTCGCCAAAAAATTCTATCCTGTATGGATAGTCTAAAGAGAAACTAAACACATCAACTATCCCCCCTCTCATTGCATACTGCCCCGGCTCGTAAACGAAATCAACCTTTTCAAATCCGTACTCCATAAACACCTCATCGATAAAATCAAGACTGAAGCTATCTCGCAGTGCTAGAGTAAATGTTTGCGAGCTAAGCTTCTTCTTCGTCACCACCATTTCAGACAGTGCTCCCGGGTATGTGACAATCACACAACCATCTCGCCCCCCATTAATTTCATTCAACACCTGAGCCCTCATGCCTATGTTGGCATTCTCAACCACTTCCTCTTGGTAAGGTACTCTGGCAGATCTAGGGAACAGGAAGGTGGGCCTAGGATTTTTCAGCAAGGTCTGCTCAACGTCATTCATGAAATAAGCAGCAGACTCTTTATCCTCTAACACCACTAAATGATGCCTGGGCTTTCCCCCACTTTCAAGTTCTCTTTCAAGGATACCACAAAATGAAATTGGCAGTGCTGACCCGACGATATTGCGTAACTCTACCTTGCTCCCAGCTTTTTCCAGGGAACCTAGAACCGTTGTAGTTCTATTATCTCGCCTATAAAATTCTAATAGATCGTCCGGGCGCATCTATTGTTTTATGATGATAAGCACTCCTGCATTACATCAACAAGATTTTTACTGCCGACATAATAAGGAATCCTCTGGTGTAGTTCTGTTGGCTGAACATCCATAATTCTTCCGTTATCGTGAAGCGCTACTCCGCCTGCTTGCTCCGCGATAAATGAAAGAGGAGAGCATTCATATAAGAGACGAAGCTTTCCGTTAGGCTTATGTTCTAGGGATGGATAGATATAGATTCCGCCATGAATTAAGTTGCGATGAAAATCTGCAACTAGTGATCCGATGTATCGGGCTCTATAGTCCAAACTATCATCAGCTTGACATCTCCTCAAGAACTGCCTTGTAGGTTCTGTGCATATATCTAAAAGTGCGCCATTTAAAGAATAAGTCTTACCTACGTCTGGGAAAATCATCATAGGATGAGACAAGAAAAACTCTCCTACAGCTGGATCTAGAGTGAATCCATTCACGCCTGTTCCAGTTGTGTAAACAAGCATGGAAGAGGATCCATATAGCACGTAACCAGCAGCTACTTGCTCAGTTCCCTTTTGAAGAAAATCGACTTCGCCGATAGGTTCTCCAATAGGAGTAATTCTTTTGTAAATGCTGAAAATTGTTCCGATGCTTACGTTAACATCAATGTTTGAAGAGCCATCAAGTGGATCGATCAACACAATGTATTTCCCCCTTCTTCCCTCTTCTTCACAAATAAACACTTCGTCTTGTTCTTCAGATCCAATTCCAGCAACAGACTTGCCCGCTGATAGAATTCTCATAAAAGTATCGTCAGCAAGAACGTCTAGCTTCTGCTGAGCTTCATTCTGCACGTTTGTTGAACCGGCCTCTCCAAGTATTCCAGCAAGACCTGCTCTATTTACCTGATGGCTAACAATTTTAGAAGCTACTGAGATATCAGTCAGTAGTCTAGTCAATTGACCAGAAACAAATGGGAACGCAGCTTGGCGATCCATTATGAATTCTCCTAGAGTTTTAGTTTTGCCCATTCTGCAAAGGTAAGTCTAGCTTGATAGCTAGAGCGTGAAATTCTTTTACGCATAACTGCTCAGCTCTTTTTCCAGCGTATTCCTCCGGAATTAAATCCTTAGCAAAGCCCGCGTTACTCAATGAATTCCTAAGAGTTTTTCTTCGCTGATTAAAAGCCCCTTTTACGACTCTTTTAAAGTGAGAAAAAGAGCAACCTATATCTTGGGTGTCATTCCTAACCAATCTGATTACTCCGCTTTTCACCTTTGGTGGAGGGTCGAATGCATCTTCGTGTACAGTGAAGAGGTATTCAATGTCATAGTATGACTGAAGCAAGACACTTAAAATTCCGTAGGTTTTAGTCCCAGGCCTCTCTGCCACTCTTTCAGCCACTTCCTTTTGGAACATCCCGACTACCTCCGGAACCCTATCTCTTTTCTCTAAGACCCAAAACAAAATTTGCGACGAGATATTATACGGGAAATTACCTGCTACAATAAATGGTGCTCCATCCGGGAAGGCCAAATCAGGATTCCACCTCAACAAATCAACTCCATGAACTTTATTAGAAGGAAGTATCTCCTCAGTAATCAAGTAGTCTACGCTTTCTTCATCGAGCTCCACAACATGTAGGTCTAAATCTCCTCTTGCAATTAGTGGCTTAGTCAGCGCCCCAGTTCCAGGTCCTACTTCTAAAACTGTCGTACACCCATTGTGCAGAGTGACAGCATTAGCAATGCTCGCGGCAATCCCAGGACCGGTTAGGAAGTGTTGGCCTAAGTGTTTTTTTGCCCTAACGTCCATTAAGCTTTCCCTTCTGCAATAATTGGAAGAACTGTTCTAAAGGCAGCAGCCTTAGAACCCCATCTTTCAATAAATTCTTTTTGAAGAGCAGGGGCGCACTCCTTTTGGTAGGTGTTAAAAGCATCAACACTATGAGCCACATATTGTACAGCAAATGTTAATCCTCCCTGCTCACCTCCCTCAACTCTGCAAAGCTTAAAATCCCTAAAGTGACCTGTGTCTAAAACTGCAGGGATGTGCTCCTTATGCATATAGTTAATCCACTCATCAGCTAGAGATGCGTCAACGCTTAAAGTAATGTTGTATAGTACCATTTATTCTTCTAGTTCACCTGTAAGCTCCCTATAACGTTTTCTTGATTCAACGGTATAAAGCGAGCCTGAAAATTCAAATAACAGCTTAGAGTAAAGCTCTTCAGCTTTTTCATAGTCTCTTAGAACCTGATCATAGATAACAGCTAAGTTATACAAAGCATCATCACCAGTGATATCGTCGAAATGCAACTCAACTACCTCGTTGTAATACTCGATAGCTCCTTCAAGGTCTCCTTCTTGCATAGCTAAATCTCCTAGGACTACAAGAATTTCATCCTCTAAAGCATGGCCAGGATAATTAGTGGAAATTGAATCCAGAGCAAGTCGAGCATCATCAAACCGTCTTTGCATGATAAGAAGGTCAGCTCTTGCATAGATCTCCATGGGCTCGAAAATTGTATCCAGATTGAAGTTGTCTGTGATAAGCAAACTCAAATCTATGGCGTCATTTGAAATCAGCTTCGAAGTAGAAGCTTTGAGTGCATCGAGCTGGGTTTGGGCCCAAGCAAAATCACCCGTGAAATAACTAATTCTAGCATTTCTATACTTAGCCTCATGGCCTAGTGGGTCATCCTTAAAATCTAATATGATTTGAGAAAAAATCAGGGATGCATCCCAAATCAAGTCAGCAAACACATACACATCTCCAAGCTCTAGTTTCACAGCTGCAGCCACTCTTCTATTTAAGTTAGGCAATTCAAGAACGGCCTCAAGCTCATCCATGGCCTCTTCACTTTTTTCAAGATAAAAAGCCTGCAAGTGAGCGTGATTTTTTGCCATCATGGCAGTCTCAGGAGTCACGCCAAGATCTCTCAAACTAGCAGCGTAATCGACCTCGAGTTCTTCGAGCATCTCATAGTCTAGAGGAACTTCCTGCTTTAATGCGGTGAATCTGGTATTGAGGATTTGGTTTCTAGCTATGTAGAAATATGGATTGCTTCGACCTAAGCCCGCCACGTAATTATAGCACTCTTCAGCTGTTTCTAGGTCTCCGTTAGATGCGGATGTGTTTCCAAGTTCTATGATTCCAGCTCCTCTTTCTCCAAGCCTTAAATCAAGAGACCTGGCATGAATAAATGCAGATGAAAAATCTTGCTCCCCAGTGAAATACCAAACAAGCATTTGAGGGTAGACGGCGTCTTCAGGATATTTTTTAGCTGCTTTTAAAAGCGCCCCCTTAACTAGGATTGAGTTCTTTTTATCTGTCTCAAGCCTAAGGTTGCGGTTTAAAGAGGTTTGGATTGTGGTGATATAAGTGGGCTTGGTGTGAAGAAGCTCCATAAAGCTTTCTACCATCCCCTTATAATTGCCCATCATGCCCTGAAGGTTAGCAAGTTCGAAGTGGAAATCGTTAGTTCCCATTTCTATAGCCTTCATATAAGTCTCATGGGCGAGGTCTAATTCATCAAGGCTGATAAATGCGTTTGCAAGCCTAACAGCATGGCTCTTCCCTGGTTGCATTATCTGAAGCGCATCGTCGAATGCGTCGAGAGCTTTCCCCCGCATTTCAAATCTTAGATACAAAGCGCCCAAATCCACATATGCAGTAGACTTACTGTTTTTATGCCTTCTCTTCAGACGGCCTTTAACTAGTTTTTCAGCTTCGTAAAACTCGTCCATTGCAAGAAGGGACTCGTAGTACATCTGGTAGACTTTGTTAGTCTTATTCTTTTTATAAATGTCTCCTAAGTAAAGGAGAGCCTGCTCGTAGCTACCGTTATTGTAGTAGTACTCTGCGAGTTCAAGATCAGTCTGTGCTGATAGATTTTGCGAAAAAAAGAGTGTAAGGATGAGGGTGCACCCTATTGCTAAACTTCTTTTCAATTCAATCATTACTCACCAGCTATGTTTCTTGAGTATTCACCTCTTTTCGCTGTGATCAAGCTATCGATTGAGCTCCAATGCACAGAATCAATTTCAAGTCCTAACCTGAAGAACCTTTCAGTATCAGTGTAGGTTCTTTTTAAACTCTCGACGGCCTCTAATTCACGAGCGGCGTTCTCATTTATGTAAGCGTCGTTAATTGTGTCGCCGTTAGCGTCGTTAGTTGCATTAGTCTCAATGATGGAAATAAGACCAGAAATTTGAGACATGCATCTTTCGCTTTCTTTTTTAAGCCCACTTAATCTTGATGGTGCGTCTTTTAAGAATCTGCTTGCTTCAGAAAGCTTGCCTATTATGGGAGCGTCTGTTCTAACAAATTCTACAGAAGCTTCAATGCCTAACCAGCGCACATCGTCTTTTGCTTTGTTCATCCTCTCACGTACTGATATAATTGAATCAGCAGGGAAGGCCTTAGTGCTTTCTGAAATTTCAAGAGATTCCTGAAGAGCTGTTTTAAGAGCTGGAATATTAGGGTTCTCTTTAGTGCACCCGACAAATAGTGTACAAGCAAATAAAATTAAAAGAACTGCTCTCATCAGAATTAGATTCTTTCAAAACCAACAAATGGTACAAGTGCCTTAGGCATTACAACGTCTCCATCTTGTTGATGGTTTTCAAGAAGGGCAGCTACAATTCTTGGAAGAGCAAGAGCTGAACCATTTAGTGTGTGAACAAGCTGGTTCTTTCCGTCAGCGTCCTTGTAACGACACTTAAGCCTGTTAGCTTGGAATGTTCTGAAGTTAGAAACAGAGCTAACCTCTAGCCAGCGTCCTTGAGCTGCACTCCAAACCTCGAAGTCATATGTGATGGCAGCAGTAAAGCCCATATCTCCTGCACATAAACGCAAGATTCTATATGGAAGCTCCAGCGCCTCCAGAAGGCCTTTCACGTGATCTACCATAGTATCCAATGCGGCGTCAGAAGTGTTAGGCTCTGCGATTTGGACTATCTCAACCTTATCAAATTGATGAAGCCTATTTAATCCTCTTACATCCTTACCATAAGATCCAGCTTCACGGCGGAAGCAAGGAGTGTATCCACAAATCTTAATAGGTAGATCAGAAGAATTCACGAGAGACCCTCTATAGATATTCGTTAGAGGCACCTCAGCTGTAGGAATCATGTACAAATCATCATTCTCCATGTGGTACATCTGCCCCTCCTTATCTGGAAGTTGACCTGTGCCAAACCCACTATCAGCATTAATCATATGAGGCGGGATGTACTCTAGGTATCCAGCTTCTTCAGCTTTTTCAAGGAAGAACCTTGTCAGTCCTCTTTGGAGTTTAGCACCCTTGCCTTTGTAGAATGGGAAGCCAGCTCCTGTAACCTTAGCGCCTAAGTCGAAGTCAATGATGTCCTTTTCTTTAGCAAGGTCCCAGTGTGGCTTGCATGAATCGCTAAGATCAACTTGCTCTCCGTGAGTGCTGACTACCTCGTTGTCTTCTTCAGACTTGCCTGCTACAACGATGTCGGCAGGCGTATTGGGGATAGAGTAGAGGAGTTCATTCATAGAAGCTTCAAGACTCTGCATAGAATCCTTAAGCTCAGTTGACTTTGCTTTTAAACCAGCAGTCTGTGTCTTTACTTCTTCAGCTTCGTTTCTTTTACCAGACTTCATTAGCTCGCCTATTTGACGGCTAAGAGCATTAGACTCAGCAAGAGTGTCGTCTAACTCTTTTTGGAGAGATCGTCTTTCTTTATCCTGAGAGATGATTTGGTCTATTGACTCACTTACATCTAGTCCTCTTTTAGAAAGGGCCTTTATAATTTGATCGCGCTCTTCGCGAATGTGGTTTAATGTCAGCATTTGATTTGGTGAATTTCGGGCGAATTACTCTAAACTCCACCTTTTAAAAGCAAAAACTCCCGCCCCGAAGGGGGCGGGAGTCTGAGATACTAAAGTGTCTACTCTTTACGCTTCGCCTCCTGCGAAAGGAACTACGCTAACGTATGAGCGGTTGTTGCGCTTCTTGCGGAACTCAACAACTCCATCTGTAAGAGCGTATAAGGTGTGATCCTTACCCATTCCTACATTGTTACCTGGGTGGTGAGCAGTACCTCTCTGGCGAACAATAATGTTACCAGCGATACAGCCTTGGCCACCGAATATCTTTACACCGAGTCGTTTCGAGTGTGACTCACGTCCGTTCTTCGAACTACCTACACCTTTTTTATGTGCCATGATCTAGGGGTATTATGCTTTAGTTGATTTAGTCGCTTTCTTAGCTGCAGGCTTTTTAGCTGCTGCTTTCTTTGTTGCAGGCTTTTTAGCAGTTGCTTTCTTAGCTGCTGCTTTCTTTGTTGCAGGCTTTTTAGCAGTTGCTTTCTTAGCTGCAGGCTTATCATCAGTTGATACTTCTTCCTTCTTAGGAGCTGCTTTCTTAGCTGCTGCCTTCTTGATATCCGAAATGCGAATCTCAGTTAAGTAAGGACGGAAACCGTTAAGCTTCTGGTAACCTTTACGACGTTTCTTCTTGAAAATAAGAACCTTGTCTCCCTTTAGATGCCTCTCTACAGTGGCATGAACGGCTAAGCCGTTTATAGCTGGGGCGCCAACTGTTACGTCGCCATTCTTATCCATAAGAAGAACCTTGTCGAACTTAATCTTAGCCCCTTCTTTTGCATCAAGACGGTTAACGAAAACCTGCTGGTCTTTCTGTACCTTGTACTGGTGCCCTGCTATCTCTACGATTGCATACATTGTATAAATTTTTTAATAGTCCCGTCCAGAATTAATCTGTAAGGGGGCGCAAAGATAGGAATAACAACCGTATTGCCCAAGTTTTCAGTGGATTCTCTATTTTTTTTCACTTTTGAGCCCTCGGACAAGGGCAACTCCTAACAAAATCACTACTCCACCTAAGAGGTGCCATTCATTTATTTCCTCTCCCACAATCCAGCCCCACATTGCAGCAAATACCGGGATTACATAAGTAACAGAGCTTGCGGTAAGAGCATCTGTCCACTTGATTAAAGCGTTAAAAATAACAAGCGCACTAGCTGTTCCAATAACTGCTAGAACAAGAACAGAAATCATTCCTGTTACGCCATGTGGATTATTGACTAATACGTCAGGAACATCTGAACCTATTAATGCAATAATTGCAACAGGCATTACCATGGATAGTGCGATAGCAGCAATGGCAGTTGCATTTACCTCACCTAGCTTGTTCTTTAAGATGTTTACGCTTAATCCATAAAAGACCGTAGCTAGTGCTACCTTACCGCAAGCGATAATACTAATATCTGCTTCAGAGGAAAACACTTGTAGGATGTTCCCGCCGTCACTTATTAAAATAATCGCTCCTATAAACCCCAAGAGTAGACCAGCAAGTTGTCTCAGGGAAAATGTAGTTTTGAAAAGTAGTATTGCAATTATTAATGTAAAAAGAGGAGTGAGTGAATTGAGCATTCCGGTCATGCCAGATGCTAGCTCGGTTTGGGCTGAACTAAATAAATAAGCGGGGAAAAGATTTCCAAAAGCTCCTACTCCTAAAATCCAAATCAGCTTGTCCTTAGGCACCTTTGAAAACTGCATAATCGCAACAGGTAGTAAGGCAATTGCGGCAAATAAGATCCTCATAGCGGCCACGTCCATGGCCGCGTAAACGGGTTGCTCAATCCAGTTGAATAGAGCAAGCTTCATCAAGATGAAAGAGGTACCCCATATAAAGGCTAGCAAAAGCAGGACTCCATAAATAACCCATATTGGCTTTTCTTTTTGCACAGTTTTGCAAAGTTAACCCCTCACACCTCACTAACTTTGCACCATGAGATTATTACTTGCTTCAATTATCACTGTACTAGCAACTATGACATTTACAAGTTGCGACCAGCAGATTCAAAAACAATCCTTACCCAAATTTACAGAAGTTTATAAGGACGGAATTGACTCTAGGAGAAAGCTTAAAATAGAAATTGAAGGAATGATGTGTGAGGTTGGATGTGCGTCGAAAATTAAAAAAGAACTCCTTGAACAAGATGCCGTTTCGAGCGTTATAATTGATTTTGACAAGGAAAGGGAAACTGATTTTGCATTAGTAGAGTTTGACCCCAAAGGAAACACATCTGAATACATTTACGGTGTGGTTAATTCAATTGCTGATGGAAAGATTTACACTGTGAAATCTGTTGAAACGACTTACTACAAGGAAAACTACCCAGAGTGAGAAACATCACCTACATAGCTTTTACTTTAGTTTTTTTGGTGGTCCTCGCAGGATCTGTGGTAAGGATGACAGGGTCTGGAATGGGCTGTCCGGATTGGCCTAAATGTTTTGGGCTTTTAATTCCCCCTACCTCTGAAGACCAAATTACATGGCAACAAGGTGCGGAATATGCTGAAGGCCAAATGGTCATCGCAAACGATACACTTTGGCAAGCCACGAAAGACCATATATCAAAAGGCCCTGATTTAAAGGCATGTGATTGTTGGGAAAAATATGAAAAGCACGACTACGCGCACTTTAACGCTAAGCATACGTGGATTGAGTACATCAATAGATTACTTGGAGCACTCGCAGGCATACCAATCATTCTATTGTTCTCTATGACGCTTATGGAGAACAGGAAAAAGGGCATCTTCATTTCAAGTGGAGCACTGCTCTTCGTCCTTATAGCTGCGTGGCTTGGAAAGGTCGTTGTCGACGAAAACCTCGAGGCCATAATGATCTCAATCCATGTAGTAGTTGCCATCTTAACCCTTGCCTTCTTAGTGGGGATGATGCAATACGTAAGTCGTAAAAAGTACAATGTCCCATCAAAAACTAGATTTCTGATTTTACTGTCGTTGATTCTGTCATTTGCTCAGCTCCTTTTGGGCACACAAGTTAGGGAGCAGGTCGACGGATTGCTAGAACACGGAACGGATAGACTAGATATAATCTCTGAGCTACCAAGTTGGTGGAAGATTCACAGGTCTGCTGTTTGGCCTTTGATTGCACTTCATCTTTTGTGGGCCTTCCCACTATTTAAGATTAAGGAGTTGAGAGCCTATGCTGGAGGAGTGGTGGTCATTATTTGTTCGCTTGCTATTACAGGGTTAGTGTTTGTTAAACTCGGTATGCCTGCAGTTATTCAGCCCGTGCATATCCTACTAGCGTTTGCACTAGTGCTAATCAATTTCAGGATTTACATCGCAACAAGGAAGGGGTAAAAAAAACCCCGGCTGTTGCCGAGGTTTGATGCATGTTATCCGCTGCACAACTTGCTTACACCTAATGCCTGGGGTAATTGAATGTTGTAGTGGCTTAGCCACTACACATTTCACAATCTGAGCCGTTTTCGATGCTGCACATCGCTACTTGTTCCTCGTGAGTTAGCTCAGGCGCTTCTCCTACGTTTATTTCGTCCTTGTACTTCTTATCGATAGTGAACTTGATTGCATCAGCTGCAGCTTTAGTTCTCAAGTAGTACATGCCAGTCTTAAGACCAAGTTTCCATGCGTGGAAGTGCATAGAAGTAAGCTTAGAGTTGTTCACGTTCTCCATGAAAACGTTTAGTGATTGAGACTGACAGATGTAAGCTCCACGGTCAGCAGCCATGTCTAGAATAGAACGTTGAGAGATCTCCCAAGCTGTTCTGTAAAGAAGCTTAAGGTTATCTGGAATCTCTTTGATGTTCTGAATAGAGCCGTTTGCAGCGATTAGACGGTTCTTCATATCCTCGTCCCAAAGACCCAGCTTTGTTAGATCGCGAAGAAGGTGCTTGTTTACAACGATGAACTCACCAGATAGTACACGACGAGTGTATATGTTCGAAGTGTATGGCTCGAAGCATTCGTTGTTTCCAAGGATTTGGGCTGTAGAAGCTGTAGGCATAGGAGCCATTAGAAGTGAGTTACGCATACCATGCTTCTTGATTTCGCTCTTAAGAACGTCCCACTCCCATCTTTCTGTTGGAGTAACACCCCATAGGTCAAACTGAAGCTTGCCCTTAGACGCAGGTGATCCTTTGAAAGTTTCGTAAGCTCCTTCCTCTTTAGCAAGATCCTTTGAAGCGGTACAAGCAGCGTAGTAAATTGTTTCAAATACTTCTTTGTTAAGCGCTTTTGCTTCTTCAGAGTCAAATGGGTAGCGCATTAAAATGAATGCATCAGCTAGACCCTGAACACCGATTCCAATAGGGCGGTGACGGAAGTTTGAGTTACGAGCTTCAACTACAGGGTAGTAGTTTCTGTCGATGATCTTATTAAGATTTTTAGTAACCTGGTAAGATATCTCGAATAGCTTGTCGTGATCGAATGTACCGTCCTCCTTAACGAATTTAGGAATTGCAACAGAAGCTAGGTTACATACGGCAACCTCATCTGGAGAAGTGTACTCGATAATCTCTGTACAAAGGTTTGAAGATCTTATAGTACCGAGGTTCTGCTGGTTAGACTTAGCGTTAGCTGCGTCTTTATAGAGCATATATGGGGTGCCAGTTTCAATTTGGGATTCAAGAATCTTAAACCAAAGCTCTTGAGCCTTAATAGTCTTTCTACCCTTTCCTTCAGCCTCATACTTCTTGTAAAGCTTTTCGAATTCTTTAGAGTGAGTATCCGGAAGACCTGGACACTCATTAGGACACATCAGCGTCCAATCACCGTTCTCCTCAACACGCTTCATAAATAAATCTGGGATCCAAAGAGCGTAAAACAAGTCACGAGCTCTTTGTTCCTCCTTTCCGTGGTTCTTCCTCATATCAAGGAAGTCGAAAATATCTGCGTGCCATGGCTCGATGTACATAGCGAATGATCCCTTACGTCGACCTCCACCTTGGTCTACATAACGAGCTGTATCGTTGAATACCCGAAGCATAGGAACGATACCATTTGAAGTACCATTTGTTCCCTTGATGTATGATCCTGTTGCGCGGATATCGTGCATAGCAAGACCAATACCTCCTGCGCTTTGAGAAATCTTAGCGCACTGCTTAAGTGTGTCATAGATGCCTGAGATACTATCCTCTTTCATTGTAAGAAGGAAGCAAGAAGACATCTGTGGCTTAGGTGTGCCAGAGTTGAACAGGGTTGGAGTTGCATGAGTGAACCACCCTTCACTCAGCATGTTGTAAGTACTTACAACTGACTCCAAGTCATCTTTGTGAATACCTACGGACACTCTCATAAGCATCTGTTGTGGGCGTTCAGCAATTTTTCCGTTGAGCTTCATTAGGTATGATCGCTCAAGAGTTTTAAACCCAAAATAATCGTAGCTAAAATCTCTATCGTAAATGATTTGAGAATCTAGGTATTCAGCATTTGTTTGAATGATTTCATGTACGTCTTCCGCAAGTAAACTTGCAGAGTCTCCTGTCTTAGGATCTACGTAGTGGAATAAATCATTCATAGTGTCGGCGAAAGATTTCTTCGTCGACTTGTGGAGATTACTTACAGCGATTCTACTAGCTAGGTGTGCGTAATCTGGGTGGCTAACAGCGTTAGTTGCAGCTACCTCAGCAGCAAGGTTATCTAGTTCAGTAGTTGTTACGCCGTCGTATACGCCTTCAATTACTTTCATTGCGATACGAACAGGGTCTACATTTTCGTGTAGGCTGTAACACATCTTCTTGATGCGGGCTGTGATTTTATCGAACTGTACTAGCTCTCTTCTTCCGTCTCTTTTTACTACATGCATGGCAAGTCTCTTGTGGGTGGTGGTTCAGGTTTTTATTTAGAAGTCGGCGTCTAGGCTGAATCCTTTATCAGCGTCATTGCCATGGTTCATAACCCCAGCTTTCTGATAATCGCCAACTCTCTTTTCGAAGAAGTTAGTCTTACCTTGAAGCGAAATCATATCCATAAAGTCGAAGGGATTCGACGTGTTGTATACTTTTTCATTACCAAGCTCTACTAATAATCTATCAGCCACAAACTCAATGTATTGCTGCATTAAATCAGCGTTCATTCCAATAAGGCGAACTGGAAGCGCGTGAGTCACGAAATCCTTTTCCATTTCTACAGCAGAAGTGATTACAGTCTCCACTGTTTTCTTTGGGAGCTTATTGATTAAGTGCTTGTTGTAAAGAAGGCAAGCAAAATCACAATGCATGCCCTCATCTCTAGAAATCAATTCGTTTGAGAAAGTAAGTCCTGGCATTAGGCCACGCTTCTTGAGCCAAAAGATTGAGCAGAAACTACCGCTAAAGAAAATACCCTCTACAGCAGCAAAAGCTATAAGACGCTCAGCAAAAGATCCGTTTTCAATCCAACGTAATGCCCATTCTGCTTTCTTCTTTACGAATGGTACTGTTTCAATTGCATTAAGAAGATGATCCTTTTCTTCTGCGTCTTTTATGTATGTATCAATAAGGAGAGAGTATGTTTCAGAGTGGATGTTCTCCATCATAATCTGAAAACCGTAGAAGAACTTCGCTTCAGTGTATTGCACTTCTTTTACAAAGTTCTCAGCAAGGTTCTCATTTACGATTCCATCAGATGCGGCGAAGAATGCAAGAACGTTCTTAATGAAGAATCTTTCGTCGTCATTTAGTTTTTCATTCCAATCGATGATGTCTGAGGATAGGTCGATCTCCTCAGCAGTCCAGATACTAGCTTCTTGCTTTTTATATTCAGCCCAAATATCATCATGCTCAATAGGGAATAAAACAAAGCGATTAGGATTCTCTGTAAGAATAGGCTCCATTACCTCGGTGTTCTCCGGCAAGACCTCTTCAATTGACGTTTGTTGCGCCATATCTACTTCTTTTATTGTGTTTTCCTTGTTCTCGGCGTCGTTAACTTTTGAAGATGGTTGTTGCATGTCTCTATGACTTTAGTTGGGTGGTTAAAGAAATTTTGGGTGGCTGTGGCAAAGCGAAATCGACTCGCTACCAATCAACGTTTCAAAGAAAGTTTACCAATTACATTATTTCAACCCTTCTTCTACTGGAGTTGTTAACATTCAATATTGATAACAGTTTAAACAACTGACAAACAGCAAACTAAATATTTAAAATACCATATTTATATGAGAGCTACATATTGCATTGTTCAATCTCTATTTCAATTTAAATCACTGTATTTTTGCACCCATGCTTAAGAGCCTATTTAAAATTTTTCTAGGGGATAAGTCCTCTGCAGACATGAAGGAAATTCAGCCTACAGTTGATGCTGTTCATGCTGCAGAACAGTCTTTGACCTCACTTAGCCCAGATGGGTTGAGGGGGAAATCAGCCGAACTAAAAGAGCGCATAAATAAGCACGTTGAACCATTGACAAATGAGGTCGCTGAATTAAAAGCTAAGGCTGAGTCAATGTCTGAAGCTGATCTCGATGCAAAGGAGGCCGTGTTTAATCAGATTGATAAAATTGAAGACCAAATCAATCAAGAGTTGGAAGTAGTTTTAGAGGAGATTCTACCTGAGGCATTCGCACTTGTCAAGGAAACAGCAAGGCGATTTGCAGCCGATGGAGAAATTGAGGTTACAGCTCAGGACTACGATAAGGACATTGCCGCTCAGAGGGACGTTGTTAGAATTGAGGGCGATAAAGCGTATTGGTCTAAGAGCTGGACTGCTGCAGGATCAGAGGTAGCGTGGGAGATGGTGCATTACGATGTGCAGTTAATAGGTGGTGTTGCTCTTCACCGAGGAAACGTTGCAGAGATGCAGACGGGTGAGGGTAAGACGCTTGTGGCCACACTTCCAGTTTTCTTGAATGCATTAACTGGAAGGGGTGTGCACGTGGTGACAGTTAACGATTACCTGGCACGACGAGATTCAGAATGGATGGGCCCTATTTATGAGTTCCACGGAATGTCTGTGGACTGTATAGATAAGCACCAGCCTAATAGTGAGTCGAGAAGGGAGGCTTATAAATGTGATATCACGTTTGGCACGAACAATGAGTTTGGCTTTGATTATCTTAGAGATAACATGGCCCAAAGACCAGAGAGTTTAGTTCAGCGTAAGCATCACTATGCGATTGTCGATGAGGTTGATTCGGTATTGATTGATGAGGCGAGAACGCCACTGATTATTAGTGGACCTACGCCTAAGGGTGATGAGCATGAGTTTGATTCGCTGAAGCCTATGGTTGTGAAGCTAATCCAGGTTCAGCAGAAGGCAGTTCAGGGTTTCTTGAGTGAAGCAAAGAAATTGCTTGATGATGGTCTTTCGAAGAAGGAGAAGGAAGCTGCTGGTCTGGCACTTTATAGAGCGTTTAGAGGATTGCCTAAGAGTAAGCCATTGATTAAGTTTTTAAGCAATGAAGGCATGCGCCAAACCCTATTAGGTGTAGAGGGTTATTATTTGGCGGATAATCAGCGTGAAATGCACAAGGCTGATGAAGAGCTGTTCTTCGTAATAGACGAAAAGAACAATCAGATTGAGCTTTCAGAAAAGGGTATTTCATTCCTTACTCAGGGAATGGAAGATGACGCGTTCTTCACAATGCCGGATCTTGCAACTGAGCTTGTTGTTGTAGATAATTCAGGTAAGACGGATGATGAGAAGCTTCATATGAAGCAGGAAATCATGAGGGATTACGGGGTGAAGTCAGCGAGAATACACTCTATGAATCAGCTACTGAAGGCGTACACTTTATTCGAGAAGGATGTTGAGTACGTTATTATGGACAACAAGGTAAAGATTGTTGACGAGCAGACCGGCCGTATCATGGACGGTCGTCGCTATAGCGACGGACTTCACCAAGCCATAGAGGCAAAGGAGAACGTGAAGATTGAGGCAGCTACTCAGACTTATGCTACAGTAACTCTACAGAACTACTTTAGGATGTACCACAAGCTAAGTGGCATGACTGGTACTGCTGAGACGGAAGCGGGCGAGTTTTGGGATATCTACGAATTAGACGTAAAGGTTATTCCAACAAACAGACCTATAGCAAGAGAGGACAAGGAGGATTTGGTCTACAAGACTAAGAGAGAAAAGTACAATGCTGTTATTGAGGATGTAGAAAAGCTGTCAAAGCAAGGAAGACCCGTTCTAGTTGGCACCACAACTGTTGAGGTGAGTGAGCTTCTTTCTAGGATGCTGGATATGAGGGGCTTGAAGCATCAGGTACTTAATGCAAAGCGTCACCAACAGGAGGCGGAAGTTGTTACAAGAGCAGGTCAGCCAGGCACGATTACTATTGCTACAAACATGGCAGGTCGTGGTACTGATATTAAGCTTTCTGATGAGGTTAAGGCTGCAGGTGGTCTTGCGATTATTGGTACTGAGCGCCACGACTCGCGAAGAGTTGACAGGCAGTTAAGAGGTCGTTCAGGTCGTCAGGGAGATCCAGGATCGTCGCAGTTCTATGCGTCACTTGAGGATGATTTGATGAGATTGTTTGGCTCGGATAGGGTATCTAAAATGATGGACAGAATGGGTCATCAGGATGGAGAAGTTATTCAGCATAAAATGATTAGCAAGTCTATTGAAAGAGCCCAAACAAAAGTCGAGGAAAATAACTTTGGCGTACGTAAGAGGCTTCTTGAATATGATGATGTTATGAATTCTCAGCGTGAGGTAATCTATAAGAGAAGACGTCACGCTTTATACGGTGATAGAATCAGAACTGACATAGCTAACATGTTCTTCGAGCTTGTTGAAATGAATGTTGATTCTACTCATGAGATGAAGGATTTTGATAGCTTCAGATTAGGCATGCTAGCTAATTTGGGTATGGAAGCTCCTTTAAGCGAAGAGGAATTCCACACATCTAGCACTGATAGTTTGGTGTATGATATCTACTCAAAATCTGAGGTTCATTACAGAGCTAAGATTGATGAGCTTGCTCAAAGAGCTCACCCAGTAATTAAGAGGGTGCACGATGATGATAGCAACGACTACAAGAGCATATTAGTTCCTTTTACTGACGGTAGAAAGACTATTCAAATCAGTACTGATATTGAAGAAAGTGTAGCTACTGAAGCAAAGAGTGTTATGAAATCACTAGAAAAGCAAATTGTGCTTGCAGTTATAGACCAACACTGGAAGGAACACCTAAGGTCTATGGATGATTTACGCTCTAATGTTCAACATGCACGTCACGAGCAAAAAGATCCACTCCTTATTTATAAGTTTGAATCGTACGAGTTGTTTAAGAAGATGATCAGCAAGGTTAATGCTGAAGTAGCATCATTCTTAATGAAGTGTACTATTCCTTCGAATCCTTCAGACCAAAAGATTACTCAGGCTCGTAACACAGAAACTGTTCCTCAAGGAAAAGCATCAAAAGACGGAGTCAATAACCTTGCTCAACAATCTTCTGCGGCTAGATCAAGAGCTGGTCTACGACCTGGAGTAAGAGCTGGATCACCTCAAAAAAGACCACAAAAAGTCAGCCCTATTAGAGCTCATAAAAAATATGGCAGAAATGAAGTTGTCACAATTAAAAAAGATAGTGAGGTGAAAAAACTAAAATATAAAAAAGCTGAAACATTACTAAACCAAGGATGGACAATTGTTGGGGATTCTTCAAAGTAATAATTTTGGATATTTTATTTTGATTTTTAATGAGTCATATATTAAATCAGCAAACTGAACACAAGTATGTGGAGTGTGAATACTATTAGTTTGGTGAATTAAAAAGTGAAATTCAGTAACTCCGTGACCTTGTAGTTCTGAGATTTTTTCAACCCAATCCTTCATCCTTTTATCATCTGTTATGTGGCCATCGTACCCGCCAAATCTAACGATCAAAAATGGCGAGGTGAGCCTCATGTGCACTGCATCTCTTCTTCCTGCAGTGTCACTTATCACCGCCCCTATTCCTAATTCAGAAAGTGTAGCCCAAACCCTCTCAGCCACCACTCCGCCTTCAAACCATTCCGGATGTCTAAACTCCACTGCCACCTTTAAATCTCTTGGCAGTGTGTGTAAATAAGCGATTAGTTTTTCTGAATGTGATGGTTTAAAATGTGGTGACAATTGCAGAAAAGCAGGGCCCAACTTATCTCCCATTGCAAGCACACCTTCGATAAAATCGTCAGTGGGTCCCTCGCAATTATTAAAGCGTCTGTAATGTGAAATTATAGCTGGAAACTTGGGGCAGAATAAAAACCCTTCAGGCATTTTCTCAGCCCACTCTCTCATTTTTTCAGGCGGATAAATCCTGTAGTGAGTTGCGTTGAATTCAATGCTGCTAAATTGTTTACCGTAGTACTCAGGCCAAGTCTTCATGGGCTCCTTCATTGGATAAACAATCCCTCGCCATGGCTTTATGGTCCACATGGTGCCTCCAGTTGTAATTGTTGGCTTAGAACTTTGAACTAAAATAGCCCTTTTAATGTTATCGGATATTTCATTGCTAAAATTAGGGAGATCAAGTTGAACACCTCCTAATTCATCGACACTATCTAATTTACCAAATTTCACTCTACGAATCTAACGAATACGCACATGAAGTTGGCTTTGAATAGGTTTAAGAAATTATTTCATTTGATTTTGAAAATTATAGATGACGTATTGACTACTGGATCAACACTTTGAGTATTGAGATAGATTCTTTAAGAAAATGGAAGGGCAGTATTAGGAGCTGCTGTGCTTGCGTTAGCATAGCGTCTCTATATTTGTTCACATGCCCATAACACCATCAATTATTAAGTCAATTGAATCTCTAATTGAGATTGAAAAAAGCAGTGTTGCTAATATGGCCAACATAAGTGCTTTGTTGATGGCTGAGGCTAATTATCATTGGGTTGGATTTTACACTGTTGATGAGGAGAATGATGAATTAGTTCTGGGTCCATTTCAAGGCCCGATTGCTTGCACAAGACTTAGACACGGCTTGGGAGTTTGTGCTAAGGCATGGGATGATGCTAAGACTGTAGTGGTGCCTGACGTAAACAAATTCGAGGGACATGTTGCCTGTAGTTCACACAGCAATTCAGAGTTAGTAATTCCAGTGAAAGTTGATGGAAAAGTTGTTGCAGTTCTTGATATAGATAGCGTCGAATTCAATGCGTTCACTAGAAAAGAAATAAAGGTGCTAGAAAAGATTGTAAGTAAATTAGAGGACAGATGGGAAGGATAAAGTTTATTTTTATTACTACTATTTCAATAGTTGTATATTCTTGCGCTCAAGTGGGTGTGCCTAGTGGTGGAGTTGAGGATAAAGATGCGCCTAGGGCTTTGCAGATTAGTCCTGAATTGGGAGGAATTGGATATGCTCTTAAAAAGGGTGATATGATTTCTGTGGAGTTTGATGAGTATGTAAATGTGAGGCAGTTGAGTGCACAATTGCTGGTGTCTCCGCCATTGACTAAACCGATGGAGTGGGTAGTAAAGGGGAAGTGGGTATACTTTATTTTACAAGAGGACTTGGATGAGGATAGGACCTATATTTTTCAGTTTGGCGATGCCATTGTCGATGTGAATGAAGGGAATCCGGCTAGTGGCTTTGTGCATGCTTTTTCTACGGGTGATCAGTTAGATACGCTGAGCTTGAGCGGTCGTGTTGAGGACGTTTTTACCGATGAGAAGCAGAAGGGTAAAAGGGTGTTTTTATATGATGCGGGAACACCACTTGATACAATAGTACTCGGAGCTTTGCCACTTTTTGTGACAACTACTGATGACGCTGGAGAGTTTACTGTTGACTATATGCCTAAGGGGGAGTATAGGGTAATAGCAGTTGATGATGTTGACAGGAATTATATTTGGACAGCAGGTGAGGCGCTAGCGATTAATAGTGAAATGGTGGAGGTAGTAGGGAATGACACCTTACAAGAAGCAATGCAAATGCAGATGACTCTGAATACCGACGTGAAGTATTTTGTAGACACTTATAAGGACCCACTTGGATTATTGAAAATGGAGCTGAGTGGTGAAGTTGATGCAGATAAGGAAATAGAGGCGGAGGGGTTAGAGGTGTATTCTGAGGGCGAGATTTTGTGGGTTTGGGATATGCCTGAAGAGTTGGAAAAATCTACTGTGATATGGAAATCAGCAGATACTTTGAAAGTGTCAGAGGAGAGTGTAGGAGAACTAATTGATTTTGATGTGGTGGGCGCTCCAGAGGGCAAACAGGTGAGCGGGTCGACAGCTTCGCTGACGTTTAATAGACCCGTAACTGAAGTTCATAAAGAGCAGTTTAAGCTTACTAGATCTGATAGTATTAACGTTGAAATAAAGAGTGTTTTTATTTCTGAAGAGAGCCCATTCCAAATTGAGGTTGAGGCATCATTTGGCAGGGGGCATGTGGTAGAACTTACTATGTTGCCTGGTGCTGTAAAGGGTTTTGGGGACGTAGCTCTCTTAGATACGATTTCTAAAAAGTGGTCGACTTTTAAACAGGATGAATTAGCTGAGCTTAAAGTTGAAATAGACGCAGAAGGATGGTTAGAGCTGATTTCAGCTAATGGAAAAGTCATAGAGGTCGTAGACCTTGAGCCTGGTATGGAACCGGTTCTTTTTAAAAATCTAACGCCTGGATCATATGCTCTAAGGTGGTTGGGGGATCCAAATGGAAATGGTAGATGGGATGACGTGAGTCTAGAAAGATGGGAGCTTCCAGAACCGGCAAGAGTGATGCAAGAGCCTATTAAGGTAAAAGCAGATTGGAGCCACGAAGTGAGTTGGCAGGTTCGCTAGCAAAATACTCTACTAGATTTTTACTCGTTAATCTCGAGGAATTTCTTCACAGACTTTAAGGGGCCAAACACAACAAGAGTATCCGTTTCACGGATTTCAGTGTCTGGCTGAGGAACACCGATAATGTGTTCAGTGATAGTCTTCTCGCCATTTACTTCCTCTTCGAATTCTCTTCTGATTGTGATTAATCGAAGTTCGTATTTAGCGCCTAATGAGATGTCGCGAAGAGACCTTCCGCAACAATTCCTAGGGGCCTTGATTTCAGCAATTTCGTACTCGTCTGGAAGCTGAAGAAATCCTCTAATGCTAGGATTGATAAGCCTTTCACTTACTACAGATGCCACCTCACTTTCAGGACTAAGAATTTCTTTCACGCCAAGTGAGCTTAGAATGCGATGCTGATTTGCATCGTTAGCTCTGACGATGATTCTAGGAATCTCAAGATCCAGTAGGTTTAGCGTTGTAAGAACAGTAGCTTCAAAGTTTTCGCCAATAGCGACAATAGCAGCGTCCATGTCTTGAACGTTTTGGGCTTTAAGAGCCTTTTTGTCAGTAGCGTCAAGAGTAACTGCTAGAGCAACTTCATCTTTAAGGTGTTCGGCCCTGTCTGCTTTAGCGTCAAAGATGAACACTTCAGCACCTCTTTTCGCAAGGGAAAGGGCAATTTGAGTTCCGTATCTACCAGTTCCAAAAACTGCGAATCTAGACTTTACCATGGCGCTAATTTAGAGCGTCTTGAAGAATAAGACCAAACCTTGCAATATCCTCAAAACTATTATAAAGTGGAACGGGAGCCATTCTTATTACTGCGGGATCGCGCCAATCAATAATAACCCCGTTTTCACTAAGATGATCGAACAACTCTCTTCCTCTGCCGTGTGCAACCATGCTCAACTGGCAACCTCTTTCTTCGTGATTGCTAGGTGTGATAATTTCAAGATGAGTTCCAGTTAAAGCAGCTACTTTCTTTACTGTTGCTTCTAGATAATCCGTTAGCCTTAGAGCTCTTTCTCTAAGCTCTCCAACTCCGCCAGCTTCTTTAAAAATTTCGAGTGAAGCAAGGTGTACTGCCATATTTAATACAGGCGCATTACTCATCTGCCAAGATTCAGCTGTTCCCATGCTTATATAATCTGGGTCCATCTTGAATCTAGTCTCCTTGTCGTGCCCCCACCAACCTTCAAGCCGAGGAAGATCAGAGTTGTGATGCTTTTCATGCACGAAAGCCCCACCAACAGCACCAGGACCAGAATTCAGATACTTATAGCTACACCAGCAAGCAAAATCCACTTCCATATCGTGAAGGTTCAGCGGGATGTTTCCTGCAGCATGGGCCAAATCAAAACCACACATCGCCCCCATTTTGTGAGCCGCCTTAGTAATCTCTCCAATGTTGTGAAGTTGACCGGTGTAGTAATTCACTCCACCTATCATTACTGTAGCTAGTTCCTCGCCTACCTCATTGATTGCTGAAATAATATCTTCAAGTCTGATGAGTTCCTCACCTTCTCTGGGTGAGATTTCAATTAGGTCAGTGTCGGGATTGCCTCCGTGAAAATTGATTTGGCTTAAAAGAGCGTATCTATCAGAAGGGAATGCCTTCGCCTCACAGATAATTTTTCTGCGCGAACCCTGCGGGTTGTAAAAGCTAATTAAGAGAAGGTGCAGGTTCACAGTCAAAGCATTCATGGCAACAACTTCCGAAGGTTTAGCTCCTACGATTTGCGCTAGGTGCTCTGAAAACAATTCGTGATAATGCATCCAAGGATTCCTAGCCCTGAAATGACCCTCAACCCCGAGATCTCTCCAATCATCAAGCTCAGTACGGATTGCGTCTAAAGCGGATTTGGGCTGTAAGCCTAAACTATTTCCAGTGAAGTAAAGCGCATTCTCACCATCGTGTTGAGGGAAAATAAACTTGTCGCGAAAAGAGCTCAAGGAATCCTTAAGATCAAGCTTCTTAGCTTCAGAAATAGAAATCGTCGGACTTTGCATCATTGAAAATTGGAGTGAGGCAAATTTAGGTTAATACAACTGCTTGCAACACTAACATGCTATCGAGTAATATGCTGTAGTAATATTCGCTTCTTTTTTCTGAGCAAGCCCATGGATAAACTACTGATGCTGTTAATAATGAATGGACTAATAATTCCCATTGTCCTTCTATAGCCCAAACCCCTCCACTCATCAACACCAACACTGTCGCACAAATTAGAGCGCCTCTAACTCCCATATACTGAGGAGTTGTTTTCATCTCTTTATGGTCAATATTTAAATCCCTTACATCAAACGGTATTGTTAGCCCAGCTACATAAAGTGTCCTAGCAAAAAAAACTAAAATGATCAGGTGTAAATTCTGATCTCTAAAGATGTTATAGTCACTACCGCCTAACATTAAAATGGGGAGAATCACAGTAGCTACACCCCAAACCACACTTAAAAAAGGCAGCTTCATATGCGGCAACTGTCTTATTGACGACCTGCCAGGTAAAATAGCGTATCCCATACCTGCTAAAACCAGAACAGCCATATACAACCAAGGGATTTTCCCAACTGAAAGAAATGCTAAAAAGAAGGCTATCCCCCACGTGAAAATTAGCATGAGTCCCCATCTTTTTAAGAATTCTAATCTTACTGGGTCTACAGATTCAGGAAACACTTTGACTTTTATCCATCTTTGGATTGAATATCCCAGGCCGGTGCAAGCTGAAATAAACCCCGCAACAAGAAGAGGGTTTTCTCCGCAATCATCAGTAAAAACTAGCACTTTCAAACTCACCAATGAGCTCACGCCAGCACCCACTGCGATGAGTAAATGTGTAAAGCCTAGAAACCTAACAACGAGGTTAGTAGAATGTGAGGAAAAAGTCATGCTACAAAGGTGAGAAATTCATCGCTGAAGATATCTTTGCCTTTCTAATAAAGCAGAATGAAAATAGGAAGTTTTGCCTCAAGGCACATGGGTCCTCGTATAGAAGACCAAACCTCAATGCTAAGGACTCTAGGCCTAAGTTCTATTGACGAACTAATCGATAAAACTGTTCCGCCAGCTATTCGATTACGTAAACCACTTGATCTCGCTGAGTCTTTGACAGAAAGTGAGTACTTGGAGCACCTTGACGAGTTAGCCTCAAAGAACGCTATCTACAGGAACTACATCGGCATGGGCTACTACCCAACGGAAGTCCCATCTGTAATTAGAAGAAACATACTGGAAAATCCAGGTTGGTACACAGCATACACTCCGTACCAAGCTGAGATTTCGCAAGGCCGCTTGGAGGCGCTCTTGAATTTCCAAACTATGGTTTCAGACCTTTCTGGTAAGGAAATGGCTAACGCATCTCTGCTAGACGAAGCCACTGCTGCGGCAGAGGCAATGACCATGCTTTACTCTGCTCGCCACCGCGCTCAAGCAAAGTCTGGAGCAAAAACATTCCTAGTAGACACAGCTGTTTACCCTCAAACATTTGCGGTAATGAAGACAAGAGCTAATTCTCTAGGCATTGATATCGTAGAGAAGCCACGCTCTGAGTGGGAGTTCACGGAGAACATGTACGGATGCCTTATCCAATATCCAGACGGAAACGGAGAAGCTATTGACCACACAGAACTTATCGCTCAAGCCCACGCAGCTGACATAAAAGTGGTGATGGCGACAGATCTAATGGCACTTCTGATGTTGAAGAGTCCAGGCGAAATGGGGGCAGATGTTGTGGTAGGGACGTCGCAGAGGTTTGGCGTACCGATGGGTTACGGAGGTCCACATGCGGCATTCTTTGCTGCGGACGCATCGTACAAAAGAAACTTCCCTGGCCGAATTATAGGCGTGAGCGTTGATCGTAACGGAGACCCTGCAATTAGGATGGCTCTACAGACTCGTGAGCAGCATATCCGTAGAGACAAGGCTACCTCAAACATCTGCACAGCCCAAGCCCTTCTGGCAGTAATGGCATCCATGTACGCCGTTTATCACGGACCTAAGGGCCTCCGAAATATTGCTGAACGCATCCACAACAGAACTAAGTCGTTCGCTACGGCACTCAACTCAAACGATAGGATGGAAGTAGTAAACACCTGCTACTTCGACACCTTAAAGATCCATGTAAAGGGCGGCCAAGACGAGATCAACTCTCTTATCGCTAGAGCTCGAGCTAAGAAAATCAATATCCGTTATTACAACGATGGCGAACACGTTGGAGTAAGCCTTAATGAACGTACTAACCTTGAAGATTTACAGAATCTGTGTAATGCGTTTGGAGTTCCCCTCATAAGAGGTGTGGAAGTGACGAGAGAATTCTTTAGCACTCTTTACAGAGAAGTTGATTACCTCAATCACTCAGTATTCAACAGCCATACTTCTGAGACAGCTATGATGCGTTACATCAAGCACCTTGAGAACATGGATTTTTCACTTGTACACGGGATGATACCTCTGGGTTCGTGCACAATGAAGCTCAACGCTGCTACTGAATTGCTTCCAATAGCCTGGTACAAATTCGCAGAACTTCATCCGTTCTGTCCACCTGAGCAGGCAAAGGGAATGATAAAGATTCTTCAATGCCTTGAAGCAGATCTTGCAGAAATCACGGGCTTCGACAGAGTATCTCTTCAGCCTAACTCTGGTGCTAACGGAGAATACACAGGAATGCTAGTAATCCAAGCCTACCATGAAAGCCGAAATGAAGGTCACAGGAATATCTGTCTAATTCCAGCTTCAGCTCACGGTACCAACCCAGCTAGTGCGGTAATGGCCGGACTTAAAGTGGTGGTAGTAAAGTGCATGGAGAATGGTGATATCGACCTTGAAGATCTTAACCTTAAAGCGGAAGAACACAGCGATAAGCTTAGTTCAATCATGATTACCTACCCATCTACTCACGGAGTATATGAAGAAGGTATTCTTAAGATAACCGAAACGATTCACAAGCACGGGGGTCAGGTTTATATGGACGGAGCAAATATGAATGCACAAGTTGGAATTACTAGCCCGGGTAATATTGGAGCTGATGTGTGTCACCTTAATCTTCACAAGACATTCTCTATTCCTCACGGAGGTGGAGGACCTGGAGTTGGACCTATTGGGGTTGCTGAACATCTTAGCAAATTCCTACCAGGGCACCCTATCGTTCACAAGGGTTCAGAGGACTCTATTTCACCTGTAAGTGCGGCTCCGTTTGGCTCAGCCTTAATAGGATTAATCCCTTACGGGTATATTAAAATGCTTGGTGCTAAAGGAGCAAAACAGGCAACAGAAGTAGCAATTCTTAATGCAAACTACTTGAAGGCGAGGCTTGAAAAAGAATACTCAGTACTATACCAAGGGTCAAATGAAACAGTTGCTCACGAGATGATCGTTGACTGTAGAGAGTTTAAAGCCTTTGGTGTTGAAGTAACAGATATAGCAAAAAGGTTAATTGACTATGGTTTCCATGCACCAACAGTTTCCTTCCCAGTTGCTGGCACACTTATGATAGAGCCTACAGAGAGTGAATCACTAGATGAGCTTAATAGGTTTGTAGAGGCGATGCTATCGATTCGCGAAGAAATCCGCGCTATTGAAAAGGGAGAAGTAGATGCTGAAGACAACGTACTAAAGATGGCGCCGCATACTGCTAAAGAAGCTACAGCGACTGAATGGACTCACCCATATACAAGGGAACAAGCAGTTTATCCAGTAAAAGGATTGTATTTAAATAAGTTTTGGGCTCCAGTAGCAAGGGTGAATGATACCCATGGAGATAGGAATTTAATTTGCTCATGTCCACCTATTACTGACTTTGAGAACTAAATTCTATATTTGTAACCCAAAGTTGAAATAATAATCATAAAATGCTTAATATGAAGCAAGTATACTTTTTTCTAGCAGCTATGTTCTTCGGGACAGTTGCTTCCGCGCAAGGCATAATGCCTGCACAAGCGGATAAGGACGCTAAGTCGTTCAACAAACAGTCCGTTTCTTCGACGCAAATCGACCGTGACGCTTTCTGGAGCCACGACTGTAACGTAGACAACTGTTCAGACTGGATTTTTGATAACGGTTCTGATATCGTGGGATCTCCATGGTATGAAATCGACATCAACTTCGAGTGTGCAACAGCTGGTCCTTCAGGACCATACAATCAGTGGGCTGGTGGTTCTGGTGACGGTTCTGCTGCAAGCTCGATGAATTCAACAACTTCTGCTAACGGTACTCTTATGGTAGATTCTGACCTGTTTGGTGCAGATGCTAACTACGATGCTAACTGGGTAGAGAACTGCTGGGTACAAACTGCAGCTCCTATCGATTGTTCTGCTGAGCCATTCGTAAGCATTTCAATCGAAACTCGTTACCGTTGTTGGGATAACGGTTCTTCTGACGACTCTGAGAAGTGTCTAATCGAGATTAGTCGTGACGGTGTAAACTGGCCAGACATTGCTACTTTCTCTGAAGAAGAAGGTACAGTTGATTACGGTGACGGTCCTGTAGTGAGCCGTTGGGAAGTATTCGAAGGATACGGAACAGGTGACGGATCTGATAACCCAACAATTGCTGAATTCGATATTACTGAAGCAGCTGGCGGTCAAGAAACTGTATACGTACGTTTCCGTTGGTCTGGAACATGGGGTTACAGTTGGGAGATCGACGATATCCAAGTTTACGCTACTCCAGAGAACGATACTCGTATAGACAATTACATTAGTTATACTGACTACGAGCGTACACTCGTGTACGAGTACGGTGCTTGGGCACAGTCTCAAATACCTAATGAGCTTCAAGCTGCTGCTAAAGTTTACAACGTAGGTTACGCTGACCAAACAGGTGTTGTTCTTGAACTAGACAACAACGGTGTAATCGGTGGTTCTGACGCTATCGACCTTGGTTACCAAACTAACGATACTCTTGCTGTTGCATACCAGCCTGCTGGTTTAGGGGAAGTAGTTCTTAACTATACTCTTATGGCTGACGCTGCTGATGAGAACCCTGGAAACAACACTGCTACTCAAAGTTTCGAGGTAACGGACCTCTCATTCGGTCGTGACAACGGAATTGCGTACAATGCAACTCCTGTAACTGATGCAGGTGCAAGTGCTGATGATTACATCGCAGTTAGCCTATACGATATAGTTGAGGACGTAACTATTTACGCTATCGATGTTGCTATCATGGACGGATACGAGGCAGAGACACCAGTTGTTGCTCACCTATTTGACGGGTCTGATGACACATTCCTTGGCGAGCAGTATGGTGGTATCGTAACAAGCTCTAACGAGTATGATCTTATCCCTGGAAACGGAAACACTGAAGGTGAGGCTGTTACTACTTGGTACCACTTTATCCTAAATGAGCCATACGAGGCTTCTGCTGGAGATTGGTTAGGTGCTGGATTTGAGCACTACGGAGGTGCTATCGTTCAGTACGGTGAGTCTAAGTTTACTCAAGACCAAACTGCATTCATCTACGGTCCTTTCGGATCAGGAAACGCTTACGACTGGTACTACACGAATGAAGTGCCAATGGTTCGTTTAAACCTTGACCCTAACGTACAAGAGAACGTTTCTGAGGTAAACACCAATCTTGGATTTGAAATGTTCCCAAGCTTCCCTAACCCTACTAACTCTATGACTACTGTGAAGTTCAACTTAGATCGCACCTCTGAGGTAGCTTTCGAAGTATGTGATATTACTGGTAAGGTAGTTTTCAGCATTAACATGGGTACACAAGCTGCAGGTATGAATAACATCAGAATTGATGCCTCTCAATACGCCGCTGGAGCTTACACATACACACTTATTGTAAACGGTGAGCGTGCTACTGACCGCTTAATGGTTAAGTAATAGAAAAAACTTTTAGAAAAGGGGGAGGCCGGTATTGGTACTCCTCCTTTTTTTTTGCGTAATTTGGCCGTGTAAACTATAATAAGACAATGAAACAATTGACATTAACTCTTGGAGCTCTTTGCATTTTAGCATCAGCTTCAGCTCAAAGAGTGAACGATCTTCACACATTTGAGCATACACTAAAAAAAGCTTCAGTTAGCGAAATAGCTACGTCTCGTCAAGCTGGAATTGAAGCACGCGAATCTCAACGGGGTGGAGGGACTATACTTTTCCAAGAAGATTTCTCAAACGGATTTGAGGGTTCAAATGGAAATGGAGCTTGGACTACTGAGGACAACGCAGGTGATAGCCTTTGGGTATATGTAGCTGCCGGTGGTGATGCTGGATTCTATGCTGACGGTTCTGCAACTGGAGCTAACCATCCTGGTGGAGAATATTCTACAAATATTGGCCCCCTATCCTCAGAAACTCCAAACAATGGCTGGATGATTTTTGATTGTGATTACTTCAATACTCCAATTTCTGAGGGTTATCAAGATACTGATGGGTCACTTATTAGCCCATTGATTGATTTCTCAAACGATGGTTCTGTTATTCTTAACTGGGATCAGTACTTCCGTTACTGTTGCTTTCCTTACGCGCCTATATATGTAGAAGTAACAAATGACGGTGGTGCGACTTGGACAACTTTCGATGGTCACGGTTCATTTATTGAAGCCGCAAACGCTGCTTCTGCAAATCCACTTCCTACTTCTATTGATATTAGCTGTGTGGCGGCCTACCAATCGGAAGTTCAAATCAAGTTTACTTATCAGCAGGCCCCTGAAACGGGGAACGCATACAGCCATTACTACTGGGGCATTGATGATGTTGTAATTACTTCTAATCCTAATGCTAACGATCTTGAAATTGTTCAGCTAACAAATGGCGATATTTGGAACGTATGGGAGTACAGAGTTACTCCTATGGAGCAGAGAATTTCTGCTGCAGACGGTGGTGTTGTTGCTGGGGTACTTTACCGTAACAGTGGAACTGACAACCAAAATAACGTTGATGTTATAGTTGAGATTTTTGATGATGCGGGAACTGTTTTAAATACAGTTACCGAGTCTTTAGACGTTGCTTACTCATTTGCTAATGCACCTAATTGCCCTGCAAACTCTCAAGACACTCTTTATATCCCAACAGGATGGGAGCCGAGCGCAACTGGAAATTATATTATTCGTGCTACTATTGATGCTGGGGTTGAGGACGCTACTCCGGATAACAACATAATGGAAAAGGTGTTTGTTTATTCTGAAGATGTTTACGGTCACGATGACGAATCTGCTCTTGATGGAGAGGCATTTCCACGTGAGTCTGACCTTCCGGGTCTTTACGATCCAACAGGACAAGGTAACTTCTACCATACTGTTGCTGGGGGTTCAACTGCATACGGTCTTACTGTAGCATTTGGCGCTAATTGTGGTACTAACATAGACGGAGGGGTCGCAGAACTGGAGTTCGAGACTCGACTCTATTATTATGACGGTGCGGTAGGTATTACTGATAGCGATTACGAGAGCACATACTGGACATTTGATCCTGCATGGGCGGGCACAACTCAATACCTTGCTTTTGAAGACCCAATCGAGCTGGATGCTGATGCGGTATACTTTGTAGGTGTTATCGCAGAGTACGAGAGCGAAGGTGCTTTAACTGTTCAAACTCAAAACAACAGTGATACTGATAACTCTACAGGAGAGTACAACGTAACTGGTGATGGAGACTATGTTTGGTTTACATCTCAAACATACACCCCTGCAGTTCGTCTTATCCTAAGCGAGAGAGTATCTATTGATGAGGTTGCTAGCCTTAACGGCATTAAGCTTCTTCAGAACCGTCCTAACCCTGCTAACAACACAACAATATTTACATTTGAGTTAAATAACTCTAAGGATGTTCAGTTTGAAATCCGCGATTTAAGCGGACGTGTTGTTGCAAATATGGATAGAGGATCTCTTGGAGCTGGAACTCACACAATCGACTTTGATGTGAATGCTCTTTCTGGAGGAATGTACACTTATTCGTTAATTGCAAACGGTGTAACTGTAACTAAAAAGATGACTGTAAAGTAATCTAACACAGTGATTATAAAAGGAAGGCACCTCTGCGGAGGTGCCTTTTTTTTTTATTCCTTACTTTCGCAGAATGGGACTCAAAGCATCACTTTCTAAACCATTCGCTAGAGCGGCGATGGTTGAACTTAGAATGCGTACCTCACAGCCAGGGGTTGCGCAGATCAAACAACTTAACGAAATCCTTAAATCTGCTGAGAAAACTTCTTTTGGAAAAGACCACAACCTTAAAGAAGGTATGAGTCTTGAATCATTCCAAAAAAACGTTCCAGTTAGAGATTACGAGGGCTTAAAATCATATGTGGAGAGAGCGGTAAAAGGAGAGGAAGATGTACTTTGGCCTGGAAAGCCTATGTATTTCTGTAAAACAAGCGGGACTACAAGCGGGACGAAGTACATTCCAATCACCGAGGATAGCCTTCCTAACCACCTAATCAGCGCACGAAACGCCTTACTAGGCCAAATCGCAGGGTCAGGCAAAGCTGATTTCGTCAGCGGTAAAATGATGTTCCTTCAGGGATCACCTGAGCTTGAAGAAACGAAAGGCGGAATTAAGTTAGGGCGCCTTTCAGGCATAGTAGCACATCACGTTCCAAACTACCTTCAGAGAAATCGCCTTCCTTCAATGGAAGCTAATAGCATACAGGATTGGGAAAATAAGGTTAAAGCAATTGTTCAGGAAACCGTTGACCAAGATCTAAGACTCATTAGTGGAATACCAACTTGGGTGCAGATGTACTTCGAGCAGCTTTTAAAGTTCACAAAAGCTGAAACTGTTCAAGAAGTATTCCCTAATTTAAGCTTGTTTGTGCACGGGGGTTCTTCCTATGCCCCTTATGCTGAGAGGTTCAAGCAACTTATTGGATTCGACATTGAAAGAGTTGAGTTGTACCCTGCATCCGAGGGATTCCTAGCTTACCAAGACAAGCCAGGTGTTGAAGGCATGAGGCTGAATATTGCAGAAGGTATTTTCTTTGAATTTGTGCCTGCTGATAAGTTTGGCGAGGAGGATGCTCCGCATCTAACTGTTGACCAAACCGATCTTGGCGTCAACTACGCAATTGTAATCACAACTAAAGCGGGACTTTACAGGTATGCAATAGGCGATACAGTAAAATTCGTATGCAACAAACCTTATAGAGTTATTGTTACTGGAAGAACTAAGCATTTTATCTCAGCCTTTGGTGAGCATGTGATCGCTGAGGAAGTTGAGAGCGCAATTGCTGAGGTGAGTACTAAACATGAAGCTGTGATACGAGACTTTCATTTGGCACCAGAAGTAGCTCCTAAAAAAGGACTTCCTTATCACGAGTGGTTTGTTGAGTTTGAATCAAAGCCTAAGAGCATGAAGGATTTCTCATCAGATCTATGTGAGGCTCTTCAAGCAAGAAACACTTACTACTCTGACCTTGTAAAAGGTAAGGTTATCCAAAATGCAGTCGTCAAGTCTGTAAAGAAAAACAGCTTTAATAAGGCTATGTCTTCTATGGGCAAACTAGGTGGTCAAAACAAAGTGCCACGTCTTTCTAACGATAGAACATTCGCTGACCAGCTATGAAAATCATCGCTCTAACAGGCGGTAGCGGATCGGGGAAGTCTACTGTTTTAAAAGGATTATTAGAGCATTTTAAAGGGCGTTCTTCGATTCTTTCATTAGACGATTACTACAGGCCGCGAGAGGAACTGCCTATAGACTCGAATGGTGAGACTAATTACGATGTTCCCCAGGCAATCAATCACGACAAATTACTGGGCGACCTAAACAAATTGATGAACGGCGAAAGTGTAAGCATAGAAACCTACACTTATAACAGGGATGCTATGAAGTCGGAGGTAATTACAATTACTCCCTCAGACTGGCTCATAGTTGAAGGGCTTTTTGTGATGCATGATCCAGGTGTAAGAAACTTGTTTGACCTAACTGCATACATTGATGCAGCTCCGAATACAAGGCTTGAAAGAAGAAAGCTTAGGGATTTTACTGTTAGAGGATACGATCCCGATGAGGTAGAATATCAGTGGCACAACCATGTTAGACCAGCAGACCAAGTTTACATAGAGCCTTGGCGCAATAAATGCGACGTTGTAATTGACAATGAAAAAGACTATACTGAGGGGCTCTCTGAGTTAATATATAAAATGGAATCATGAAAAAGGCTTTTACTCTACCAACTTGTAAGACATGCCAAAAGATCTTCGATGACCTTACTCCCGAATCAAAGGGTTGCGACATCATCAACATAAAAGAAGAGGGTATTTCCGCTTCAGACCTAGATTTAATGAAGCAACATGTAGGTTCATATGAAGCGCTTTTTTCTAGGCGTGCCATAAAATTCAGATCAATGGGTCTCGCAGATAAAAATCTTTCAGAAAAAGATTACAGAACCCTTATTCTGAGTGAATACACCTTCCTTAAGCGACCTGTATTCCTTTTCGAAAACTCGGTAACAGTTGGTTCAAGAAAAATTGAAGTAGAGCGAGCAAGAGAATTACTTGGCTAACAAAACCACATATGCACACATTGCCCTGTTTACAGTTGGGGTAATATATGCTTTAAACTATTTTATTGCGAAGGGCCTAATGCCTGAAAAAATAGGTCCTTCAGGCTTCATCGCCTTACGGGTTCTTGGCGGAGTTGCCATGTTTTTTGCGGCAAGACTGTTCGTTAAATGGGAGCGAGTGGAGCGTGATGATATAATGCGACTTGCCCTTTGCGGGCTTACGGGTGTGGCCATAAATCAGTTGTGTTTTTTTAATGGGCTTGCCCTAACTAGTCCACTGCATGCTGCTTTGATAATGACAACTAATCCGATATTCGTTTTAGTGGCTAGTGCCTTGATTTTAGGGACCTCAATAACATTGAGGAAGCTAGGAGGCATCACATTTGGCGGACTTGGTGCTGTGGCTCTTTTACTTAACTCTGGTGAGGAGGCCGCTAATGTGGCTTCGAGTTTAGAGGGTGATTTTCTGATTTTAGTGAATGCACTTTCCTATGGTGTTTACTTGGTAGTGGTAAAACCGTTGATGACAAAGTACAAGCCAATTACCGTGATCTCATGGGTGTTCCTGTTTGGCTCATTGTTCGCTGTACCTGTGGGTTATAATCAGTTAATTGATATTGACTTGACGATTATTAATACCGTCGATTATTGGGCAATTGTATATGTAATAATAGGCACGACCTTCCTTGCTTACTTATTGAACATTTACGCTTTAAATACCGTGGAACCAACAGTAGTAAGTATATACATATATCTTCAACCAATAATTGTGACTTTGTTGACTTTGGGGTTGGCCTATGCAGGATATACCCTTTATAAAGGGGAGATTAATTATCAGACGACTCTTTCAGCGCTTGCGATATTCACAGGTGTATGGTTAGTGAGTATTCCTTCAGGTTATCTAAAAACTAGAATAATGGTGTAAATTGCTGCATGGCAATTACTAAACCCTTCAACCTGACTAAGTGGATCGAGGAAAATAGAGACCTACTTAAACCGCCAGTTGGCAATAAAAATCTTTATGTAGACAGTGGTGATTACATTGTCATGATTGTAGCTGGTCCAAATGCTAGGATGGACTATCACTATAATGAAACAGAAGAGCTGTTTTATCAAATTGAGGGAGATATTGTCCTAAAGACTCAACAAAATGGCATAATGGTCGAGGTGCCTATTAAAGCTGGCGAAATGTTTTTATTACCTTCTAAAATCCCACATTCTCCTGTTAGATCAGAAAATTCAATTGGACTTGTCATTGAAAGAAAAAGAGAAGCCCATCATCAAGATGGATTACTTTGGTATTCTGAAAAAGAAAATGTATTGCTTTATGAAGAGTATTTTCATCTAAAAAATATTGAGACTGATTTTCTGCCAGTATTTAAAAGGTTCTATTCAGATGAAAAATTAAGAACATGTCCGGTTTCTGGTGAAATTATGGCTGTTGATGAAAGGTTTTTGTAACCTTTTTTATTATGCAACCTTTTAGTATTTATAAACGTTAAATGTGAGTACACATGCGCCAATAAAATGAAAAACAACATACTTGCTCTAGTAATTTTGTCAATTTTTTCAACGAGTTTAATACATGCTCAGGACGATTGTTTGTACTCCTTTATTTATTCAATTGAAAATGAAAGTGTAAGTGTTGAAATAGAAAATCTAGACGATGTTGATTTAGTGTCATTCACCCTTGATGGCCAAACTATGTATTCCCCATCGGACATCTTATCACTAAGTCTTTCTTCGGTTATTCAACCAGTTTATATTTGCGCCGAATTTTATAGTCCATCTTGTGATGAAGACATTCAGATTTGCCAATTTGTTGACATTTCGTTTTTACTAAATTTTTCTTCAAGTGATGGGTGCACTGATATAACGCTAATTGATCCGAATAGCGATTGTGATTTTGTTTATGAGCCGGTATGTGGTTGTAATGGAATTACATACATAAATTCTTGTGAAGCCACTAATTATGCAGGTGTATTATCATGGACATTGGGGCCATGTGAATCTTCAGATGAAGATATTCCTATCGAAAATGATACCGATGAAGAAGAGTATGACGAGGACGATAATGGTGGGTGGCATGGAGATTGGTGCGACGAAGAATGTGATGGGAATTGTTGGTGGGAAAATAATGACGATTCGGAAGACGATTCGGAAGACGATTTTAATAATGATCAGATAGAGGAGGGTTGCTATGATCTTAATGGAGTATTGTATGGATTAGGAGACACATATGAATATTCTGAAGATTTTTGTGAGAATTATACATGTGTTTATTGGTTTGGATATCAATTTGTTCAAAATTGGGAGGTCTATCCTAGTTGCCAACAAACAGATGAAATCATAAGCGGATGCACAATTCTGGAAGCATGCAATTTTAATCCAAATGCAAATCAAAATGACGGGACGTGTGACTTTATATCTTGTTTAAGTTTAGGCTGTATTGATATAAACGCATGCAATTATGACCCATCTGCGGAATATGAGGATGGATCTTGTGTATATCCTGAGTTAGGCTTTGATTGTGATGAGGAATTTGAAGGGTGTGTTGATGATAATGGGGCCATATACTCTGTTGGATCAGAATGGTTCATCTCAGACTGTGAGTTTTTTGTTTGTGAGGGCTCAAATAATTGGTCTGAAATTCAGATTATTGATGATTGTTTTTTTGATTGTGATGTCGAAATAATGTTAAGTCAGTCTTCTGAAAATCCTTGTTTATTTGAATTTAGTTTGATGACAGATTCTGAATTTATTGGTTCAGATGGTAGCTTACTTGCGGAAATAGTATGGGATTTTGGAGATGGAAATTTTGACTTTGAATCAGGTATGCAAACTCAGCATATATATGAATTGTCTGGGGTTTATAATGTGACTGCAACATATTGGAATGCTAACTGTGGCTTAAGTACGATTGCAGCATCATTAGAAGCAATAAATTGTGGGGAATGCATTCTTGATTCTGATAGTGATGGCATTTGTGATGATTTTGAAATATTTGGCTGTACGATTTTTGAGGCCTGTAACTATAATCCTGATGCTACTGAAAGTGATAATTCTTTATGTGATTTTATTTCTTGTCTATCACTTGGTTGTACAGATCCTTTTGCCTGTAATTATGACCCAACCGCTGAATATGAGGATGGATCTTGTATATATCCTGAGATAGGCTTTGATTGTGAAGAGGAATTTGAAGGTTGCTATAACGATAACGATTTGTTTTTCCCCATTGGTGGGGAGTGGTTTATAACAGACTGTGAGTTTTTTGTTTGTGAAGGTCAAAACTCATGGTCTGATATTAATGTCCTTGATGACTGTTTAGGTTGTTTTGATGATTTTGGAGTTTTTTATAGTCTTGGTCAGGAACTATTCTTAGACTCTTCTGGATGTGCGTTTATTTTTTGTGAGACACCAAATAATTGGTCAGATATCGTAGTAGTTCCAAATTGTAATGGATTAGGATGTTATGATGCAAATGGGAATCTTTATTTAAACAATGAAGAATTAATTATTAGTGATAATGATTGTGATAACCTTACTTGTATCCAATCAGAATCAGGTTTTGAGTTTGTTTCAAATTTCGAATTGTATCCTGATTGTAATTCTACAGGCTGTAATTTTTCGATAGAAGCTTCTTCGCAAGACGATGTTCCATGTAATTTAAATTGGCTATTCCAGCTAAATGGANTTGAAGAAGAGACAGATAATATTTTTTGGGANTTTGGNGACGGCACTTCAGGAGATGCGANTTGGGTTACAGAGCATACATATGAAACAGATGGGATATATTTAGTTACTGCATTTGTTTTCACCCCGTCATGTCAATTAGTTACGGTTATTACAGAGATTGTTGTTGAAGGATGTAATGAAGAAGACATTGGTTGTTTCGATACTTCAGGTATCTTTTATGGCATTGGTTCGGAGTGGTATTTGACAGACTGTGAGTTTTTTGTTTGTGAGGGTCAAAACTCATGGTCGGATATTAATGTCCTTGATGATTGTTTAGGTTGTTTTGATGATTTTGGTGTCTTTTATAATTTAGGATCCGAGTTGTTTCTAGGCGAGGATAGCTGTTCATTTATTTTCTGTGAAAGTCCAGGAAGTTGGTCTGAAGTAATTGAAATTCCAGATTGTGCAGGTGCTGGATGTTACAGTGATGATGGAGTCTTTTACAATGTCGGAGACGAGATGTATTTGAACGATTGTGAATATACGTATTGTGAAAGCCCAGGGAATTGGTCAGAAATACAAATTATAGCTGGGTGTGATATCGATTGTAATTTTTCGATAGAAGCTTCTTCGCAAGACGATGTCCCATGTAATTTAAATTGGCTATTTCAGCTAAATGGACTTGAAGAAGAGACAGATAATATTTTTTGGGATTTTGGAGACGGCACTTCAGGAGATGCAAGTTGGGTTACCGAGCATACATATGAAACGGATGGGATATATTTAGTTACGGCATTTGTTTTCACCCCATCATGTCAATTGGTTACTGTTGTTACGGAGATTATTGTAGAAGGATGTGATGTAGAACTTGGTTGTCATGAAGGTGGGGTGTTCTATCCAGTTGGGTCTATCATCTACTTAAACGATTGTGAATATGTGATGTGTGAGTGGGTAGATACTTGGTCAGATGTGCTGGAGATTGAGGATTGTGGAGATGACGAGTGTGTAGACGAAAGTATTATCGACCCAGAAATGGCGTGTTATGATATTTGGGCTCCTGTTTGTGGTTGCGATGGAGTAACATATTCAAATGATTGCTATGCATACTACTACCACGGAGTTACTCAATGGACTGAAGGTGAATGTGGAGGGTCAAATGGAGATTGTACTATCGACGTGGATGGATGGTACCAAGGAGGGTTTGGTATGTTTGAAGCATATAATTATCCTGAGGGCGTAAACCTTCATTGGTGGATTAATGGTGAGCTTTATGAGGATCAGACTTCATTTATAGAGGTGGATAATCTTGAGTACTACGCGTATTATGAAGATGTAGTTGACATTTGTGTGGGCTATGTAACAGATGACTGTGGTGAGGTTTATGAGTGCATGCAGATTACGCTTGATGGTGAGCCAGAGAATCCTTGCCCGCTTGAATTGTGGTCAGGAGTTGAAGGTGGAATAGCAATGTTCGAAGCTTATGACTACCCAGAGGGAGTATACTTGTTCTGGGTGGTAAATGGTGAGAATATTGAAAACCAGGGTCACTATTTAGAAATAGACATGAACCTTATCGATGTAGACTTCTTAGAAGTGTGTGTTGGGTACGAGTCTCCTGATTGTCTAGATGGTGTGTTTGAATGCACTTCAGTAGAAGTTGATGATAATACTGGTGGTGGTGATGGCGAATGTGATGGAAGCATTGAAGTTATTCCGCCCAACTGGGATATGTGTCATTGGGCATTTGCTCTAGAAGGAGTAGATGAAAACTGTTCAGTAACGTGGGACTTTGGCGACGGAACATCAGGACCAGGATCTACATGGGAGGCACACTCTTATCTTGAAAATGGAACGTATATCGTTACGGCGACATACTACACAGATGATTGTCTTGAAGGGGTGACCATTGTGGTTACAATTCAAGTTGAAGGATGTGATACTTCTGTTGAGGAAATAGTAGATGGAGCAAATTGGTCAGTTTACCCTGTCCCAACTTCAGATAACATTTCTCTGCGAGGATTGCCAGCTGGGACTTGGTCTGCTAAGCTCTTTGATTCAACAGGAAGAGTAGTGTTGCAGAGCGACGTTAGCAACGGATATCAGCTTGATGTTAACCAACTGAAAAGCGGGATGTACACAATGCAAATTGTAGGCCTTACAACTTCTGCTAAAAGAGTTGTTGTTCAGCGGTAACCCTAAGTAAGTTCCATACCTTTGTGAGGCACTAGAACTACGAATAAATGAGTTTTAAACGCCTTAACAATTTGACCGGTTGGTCTGTATGGCTTATTGCTACTGTAGTATATCTACTTACTGTAGAACCTACATCGAGCTTTTGGGATTGCGGTGAGTTTATCGCATCAGCATATAAATTGGAAGTGGGACACCCGCCAGGGGCACCCCTCTTTATGTTACTCGCACGAGCATTCATGGTGTTTGCTTCGCCGGAAACGGCTGCTTACGCAGCAAATATTATGTCTGCCCTGTGCAGTTCATTTACAATTTTATTCTTGTTTTGGAGTATCACTCACCTCGCAAGACGCTTCTTTGGAGGCTTTAGCGAAGAGCCTAAAACAGCTGAAGCTATCGCCATCTTAGGTAGCGGTGCAGTAGGCGCATTAGCATATACATTCTCAGATTCATTCTGGTTTAGCGCAACTGAGGGAGAGGTTTATGCTCTTTCATCACTCTTCACCGCAGCTGTCTTTTGGTCCATCCTAAAGTGGGAGAAATCAGCTGACGAACCTGGCTCAACTAGGTGGTTAATTTTAATAGCCTATTTAATGGGACTTTCCATTGGAGTACACCTATTAAATCTTCTTGCCATCCCAGCCATTGCCTTCGTCTACTACTTCAGAAAATATAAATTCAGCATTGGTGGCTTCCTTCTAACAGGAGTTTTATCAATCATTCTTTTAGGATTAGTGCAAATCGGAGTAATCCAAGGCCTCATTCAGATTGCCGCTTCTTTCGAGTTGCTGTTTGTTAACACTTGTGGCTTGCCATTTAACTCTGGGATCATCTTCTATCTGATTCTTTTGATTGGAATAATCTCATCAACGATTTACATTTCAAGAAAGCTAGGCTGGTGGGCAGTGAACACACTTGCTCTTTCAGTTGCTATGATCCTGATTGGCTACAGCTCATTTACAACTATTGTAGTTCGTTCTAGCGCTAACCCTCCCATGGATGAGAACGATCCAGAGAACTTCTTCCAACTCATTAAATACCTTAACAGAGAGCAGTACGGCGATAGACCACTAGGCGTAGGACATTATTGGGATACACCATTAAACTTCAAGGTTTTTAAGGAATGTGAGAATGTGGAACCTTGTAGTGAAAAATATTCACAATATGCTGATGGAGGAAAAACATGGGTAAAGAGTTACTCAGTAAAGGAAAAGAAAGGAACTAAAGATAAAAGGATAAAAACCTTCAAAAGCTTGTCAAGCGCTGAAGCTTTCATTGCAAAAGAGAATGAAAAGAATAAGGATAACAAATTCAGAATAGTCGAAGAATACGTTGATACAAAGGAGAAAAAGAAATCAATAGCTAAATATGAATGGGACTACACCATGTGGCTCCCAAGAATGTATTCTTCAGATTCTCGTCACGTAAAGGAATACCGTCGATGGAGTAATTACAAGGGCTATAATGAGCCAGCTAGATATAAAAGCCCATTAGTTGATGGTGAGTTAAGCGAGGCTGAATTCCTAATGCACATTGAGCAGGACATCTTAAATGGCAAACTTTCTAAAACACGATTAGATAAGACATTAAAGAGTCTTTTTAAAGAATATGACTTGGTTTCCTTATATAGAAGAGATTATCAAGTTAAATCAGCTACATTAGTCGTTGTCAAGGATCCTAAAACAAGGGAGGAGTTTCCGCTTCCTTTGACTAACCCAAGAGCAGTTGAAGCACTTAGCGAATTAATTTTATCTCAACTTGAATCAGGTGTAGATTGGGGTAGACTGTTTGTAAAGAAACTTAATCAAGACAAGAGAGATTATGAATATCATATGTATCAGGCTAATGATTGTATATCTAGACAGAATGCAGTCGCAGGATTAGAACAAATACATAAAAAATTAAAACCTTCTCAAGGTGAAAATCTCAGGTACTTCATTGACTACCAAATGGGGTGGATGTACTTCAGATACTTCATGTGGAATTTTGCTGGCAAGCAGAACGACATTCAAGGCCATGGCGATTTCTTAGAGGGCAACTGGCTTTCAGGAATTGATATGATTGACTCAAAAAGGTTAGGCAATATGTCTCACCTTACTACTGAGATGAAGCAAAACAGGGGGCTTAACAAATTCTATTTCTTACCACTAATTCTTGGGCTAATAGGTCTAGTTTTCCAAGTGAAAAAAGATCCTAAGGGAGCGACAGTAGTAGGCCTACTTTTCGTTATGACTGGTATTGCTATTGTAGTATACCTAAACCAAACCCCTCTTCAGCCTCGTGAAAGAGATTACGCTTATGTAGGGTCATTCTATGCCTTTGCAATATGGATTGGTTTAAGTGTTGTTGCTTTATTCCATGCTGCTCGCAAGGGCAACGTGCTTGAAGGAGCGGTGGGACTTGGAATGACTGCAGGAGCTGGAGTTATTTTCTTCTTGCTAGAATTGCTTTCTGGCATTCCTCATTACTTGTCGTATAGCGTGTTGTTCATGACAATTGTTGCTGTAGTGCTTTACGGAATTGCGTATTTGATGCAATTCCTGAGTGACTTGGTGTTAATGGATAATAAAAATGACGGTAAGACCACAATTATAGATTCAGCAAAGGCTGTGTGGATTGTTTTTATTCTTATGGCAGTGCCGATTTTAATGGGCTTCGAAGGATGGGACGACCATAGTAGGGCGAAGAGAAGTACTGGGGTTGATTTTGCGAAGAACTACTTGAATTCGCTTGCCCCTAATGCCATTCTGTTTACTAATGGAGATAATGATACTTTCCCGCTTTGGTATGCACAGGAGGTTGAAGGTGTAAGGACTGATGTAAGGGTTTGTAACCTTAGTCTACTGAATACTGATTGGTATATAGACCAAATGCTTCGCAAAGCATACGAGAGTGATCCGCTTCCTATTAATCTAAATGAGGAGCAGTATAGGCAGGGTACTAGAGATGTGATTATGCTTAGTGCTGGAAATTACTATATGGATATTAATGAGGCATTTGCTGTAGCCCTAAACGACAAGAAATTGGAGGAAAGAGGTTGCAAGAAGTACAACTACTTGCCTACTCATATGTTCAGCTTGCCTGTGGATTCTGCATCTGTGATGAAGCATGGCATCTTAAATGAAGATGAGGTAGAGTTAATGGTAGATGCTGTCGAGTGGGAAATGACTACGGAAGACGGTAGGCCTAAATCTTACGTACTTAAGAATCACTTTGCAGTTCTTTCTATGCTAGCTAATAATAATTGGGAGAGACCGATTTACTTCGCCGTAACTACGGGAGGAGATTCGTACTTGGGTCTAGAAGATTACTTTAGACTGGAAGGTTTGGCCTACAGGCTTGTTCCAATTAAATATCCTGACAGTAGCGATCCAAATAAAATTGGAGGTGTTGAGACAGATCTCATGTATGAGAATGTGATGGATAAGTGGTGTTGGGGAGGAATGGATGATGTTGAAAGTGGGATTTATATGGATGAGAACAATAGGAGGATGGTTACGAATATTCGCTACCAAATGGCTAATCTTAGTGATGCGCTTATTGAGGAAAACGATCCAGTTCGCGCTCTGACTATTCTTGATGAAACAATTCGAGTAACACCAGAGGAGAATGTTCCATACTCTCGAGTACTGATGCCTATTGCAGAAGGTTACATGAAACTTGCAGTTAAGGATACTATGCTTCTTTCATTTTATGATCAGCTAACTGATTTGCAAAGAGACAGTGCTCTTCTGAAAGCAAAACAGATTACTGACGCACTGTTTGTTCAGTCTGAGGAATTAATAGATTTCAGTACTTCTCAATCGCCAGATTACTTTGCGGCTATGGAGGAAGAATTACAGATGTCTATTCAGGTGTGTGACAGGCTTCTTCGTGTAATGAGATACTACCATAAAGAAGACCCATATGTTGATGAATTAAAGTCTCGTATTGATTCTATTGATGCTGAAATTGAAAATTATCAGCGAACCAGACTAAATCTAGGTGCGATTAATCTCTAACGGAATCTATAAAGAAGTAATATGAGGCGAGTTGCAATTCTTGCATCTGGAGCAGGGACAAATGCTCAATCAATTATTGAGTATTTTAAAAACGACCAAGAGGTAGAGGTAGTAGTTTTGGGGTCTAATCGCAAAGCTGCTCAGGCATTAGAAAAGGCTAAATCTGAGGGCATTGACACATTTCACTTTTCTAAGGAAGAAATGAATAACGGGGTGTTGTTAGCTGAACTGACTTCAAGAAATGTTGAATGGATTTTGCTTTCTGGCTTTCTTCTTAAAATCCCATCTGAAATCATTGACATGTTTAATGGAAAGATGCTAAATATCCACCCATCTTTACTCCCCAAATTTGGTGGAGAAGGTATGTATGGGATGAATGTCCATAAAGCGGTGTTTGAAGCAGGTGAGACTGAGTCAGGAATGACCATTCATCAGGTTAGCGAGCATTACGATGAGGGGGGTATAGTTTTCCAAGTGTCTGTAGATATATCTCTTGCAGAGTCTGCAGAAGAAATTGCTTCGAAAGTTCTAGCTTTGGAGCATGAGTATTACCCACGCATAGCACTTGCTTGGATTAAAGACTAAGACTATGGAGTTCAATGCTAATGAGATTCTGAAAAGTACGATGGTACTTTTTGCTGTAATCGATATCGTGGGGTCCATCCCTATCTTGATGGACATCAAGAGTAAGGCTGGGAACATTCATCCTGGAAGAGCTACCATTGTGGCTCTAGGCATAATGCTTGCCTTTCTTTTCATTGGAGAAGGCATAATTGGTTTTCTGGGAGTAGATATTAATTCATTCGCTGTTGCAGGTTCGTTTGTCCTATTCTTTATGGCCCTAGAAATGATTCTAGGTGTTGAGCTATTCAAACAAGACCCATCATCTATGAAGGCTGCCACAATTGTTCCAGTTGCTTTCCCAATTATTGCGGGGGCTGGTAGTATGACTTCTATCCTTTCATTAAGAGCGGAGTTCGACCAGTTAAACATCATGATTGCCGTTTTAATAAATATGGCTATGGTGTTCATTGTGCTTAAATTTTTAGGTAGACTAGAAAGACTACTAGGTGAGGGAGGTATTGCAGTTCTTAGAAAAGTTTTTGGAATAATCCTTCTAGCCATTGCAGTAAAGCTATTTACTTCAAACGTTAAAGGTTTAATCAACTAGAATGCCTCAAGTAACTATATATACTGACGGTGGCGCGAGTGGTAATCCTGGCCCTGGAGGCTATGGAGTAGTCCTTCTTTCTGGAAAACACAGAAAAGAAATGAGTGGTGCCTTTAGAATGACCACAAATAATAGAATGGAACTCCTGGCTGTTATCATTGCTCTTGAAGAACTTAAATTCAAGGGCACGGATGTAACCATCTACTCAGATTCTAAGTATGTAGTAGATGCAGTTTCGAAGGGCTGGGTTTTCAATTGGGTTAAAAAGAATTTTAAGGATAAAAAGAATTCTGATTTATGGAAGAGGTTTCTGAAAATTTACTCCGACCATAAGGTGAAGTTTGTTTGGGTTAAAGGACATGCAGGGAACGAATTAAATGAGGTTGCAGACAGACTGGCTGTCCATGCATACCAAGATGGAGATTTAAAAGTAGATGAAGCCTACGAAGCAACTATTGTAGATTAACTTTGCCGCGAATATTTTTTCAAATGCGTACAGATTTATACCAAGGACACGACTATTTCAATATGGATGATCTTCTAACAGAAGAGCATAAGTTGATTCGTGATGCAGCCCGCGCGTGGGTGAAGCAAGAAGTTAGCCCCATTATTGAGGATGCGGCTGAAAACTGTAAGTTTCCTCAACACCTTTTGCCAGGACTTGGCGCTATCGGTGCTTTTGGACCATATATCCCTGAGGAGTATGGAGGAGCAGGTTTAGACCAAATCTCATACGGCCTACTAATGCAAGAACTTGAACGTTGCGATTCAGGCTTACGCTCTACAGCTTCAGTTCAGAGCTCCCTAGTTATGTACCCAATTTGGAAGTACGGATCAGAGGAGCAAAAGAAGAAATACCTTCCTAAGCTCGCTACTGGTGAGTGGATTGGTTGCTTTGGTCTAACTGAACCTGACCACGGGTCTAACCCAGGCGGTATGGTAACTAGCTATGTTGAAGATGGTGACCACGTAATCCTTAACGGAGCTAAGATGTGGATTTCAAACGCACCATTTGCGGAGATCGCAGTTATTTGGGCTAAAAATGAAGCAGGCAGAATCCACGGACTAGTAGTTGAGCGCGGTATGGAAGGCTTTTCAACTCCAACTATGAAGGGCAAGTGGAGCCTTAGAGCTTCTGACACTGGCGAATTACTATTCGACAACGTAAGAGTACCAAAGGCTAACATCCTTCCTGGACGTTCAGGTCTAGGCGGCCCTCTTAGTTGTCTTGACTCTGCTCGTTTTGGAATCGCTTGGGGAGCAATTGGAGCAGCACTTGACTGCTACGACGTAGCTCTTCGTTACTCTACAGAACGTCACCAGTTTGGCAAGCCCATCGCGGCATTCCAGCTTCAACAAAAGAAATTAGCTGAGATGATAACAGAGATAACGAAAGCACAACTTCTGACTTTCCGTTTAGGCCAACTCCGTAACGAGGGTACTGCAACTAGTGCTCAGATTTCAATGGCTAAGCGTAACAACGTTGATATGGCACTTAACATCGCACGTGAAGCTCGCCAAATGCTTGGCGCTATGGGCATCATGAATGAATACCCTATCATGCGCCATATGATGAACCTCGAATCGGTTATTACATATGAAGGAACACATGATATTCACTTACTAATTACAGGCTTAGACGTTACGGGCGTTTCAGCATTCAAGTAAGCAATAGAATAAACGCGAAAAATATTGAGTTGTTGGAACAGCTTCTAGAACCAAATTTACAGGTGAATCATTCTTCTTTTATTTTGGTGAAGTAATTCGCTTGAGAAGCAAGTAACTTAAACTGAACTTATTGTAGGGGGCGCACCTAAAGTTCAAGGATTGAAAAGGTGAAGACATCATAATCTCAAACTTTGCACTTATAGCTTTAGCTTTAAACCTAAACCTCAAACTCCTACCCCATCCTCAATAAACGGGTATCTCTTTCTAAACTCGTCCAGCTTCTCCCTCTCGCACTCCAACTTAACAATCGGTCCTTCACTTAACACCTGCCCCCAAGGGTCAACCCCCAAACTATCTCCGGTATAAACATTGCCATTAGGATCTTCTCCACAGCGATTCACTCCCATCACGTAGCACTGGTTTTCAATAGCCCTTGCCTGCAATAATGTCCTCCAAGCATGAACCCTTGGCTTAGGCCAATTAGCAACATACAGAATAGCATCATAAACATCCGCAGGATTATTCCTCGAAAACACAGGGAACCTTAAATCGTAACATATCTGCAGTAAAATACGCCACCCCTTAAACTCAACCACCGTCCTCTTATCTCCAGCTATGTAGTTATCATTCTCCCTGCCGAGAGTGAAAAGGTGCTTCTTATCATAAATACTTACATTCCCGTCGGGCTTAACAAACACACCCCTATTTCTAGCTGTCCCGTCTCCCATATTAAATGCCACGCTCCCCATTATCGCAACATTTAATTCACGACACAAACCCTTCAACCAATCAATAGTTTCACCGCTTCCCCATGAGTCAACCTTATCAATATTCATAGAAAACCCAGTGGTGAAATTCTCAGGTAGTACCACTACATCGCAAACCCCAACCACACTCTTTATCTTCTTTTCAAATGCAGTTCTATTCGCAGAGGGATTTTCCCAAATTAACTCAAACTCAATGCCAACAAGCTTCAAATTACTCATTGCTGTAATTTACCTAGTAATTGCAAACTTTGTATTTCCAGTTGCGTTTCCGTCTCGGTCCACCGCAAATACGAGATAAACCCCGTAAGGAGCTGGTGTACCATCGTCGAGCAAGCCGTCCCAGATGGCTCTGCCACCCATTGACTCTTCTACCGCGATTAAACGCCCTTCCATGTTTGTGATTTGTACAGTTGTTTGGTAGTCGAGGCCGTCAACTGTGATGGGGCCATCATGAAACTGGTTGACTGGGTTAGGGAACACGAAGATGTCAGGCATTTCTGTATCCCAAATTGTCGCCTCACTTAAATATGATACCGTACCGCGACCAGTTGCAATGAAGGCCTCGCCATTTGCGTGATTAATAGCAATATCAAGGACGTTTTCAGATGGGAGCGGGCTGTTATCAGGTTTAAAATGATGTTCTATGTCAATTCCGTCTGAGCTAAGTACATAAACTCCAGAACCAGATGTCCCAATCCACTTTCTGTTCCCGCCGTCAATCTTAACTGAGGTTACGGTTTCAGTTTCAAGAAGGTATTGATAGTTACCGTCCTGCTGAATGAGTATCTGTGAAGCAATAGTATTATCCTCATCATTAAACAGGTTTTCTGACCTGTAGAATATTGCAGGACCTGATCCTGTCCCAAGCCAAATCTCACCGTCCAAGTCTTCTTCAATGCTGTAAACGTAATTAGAAGGGAGCCCTCCAGACTCCTCACCAGTATTCAAAAATCTCCAGTCATCATCAGATAAATCAGCTGGTGTCCCTCCAGTATCATAAACCAGTAATCCGCCACCCCTTGGGATAATTACCCAAACATAACCATCCCTAGTGCACTTAACTCCTCCCAAATTGTCATTTGCAGTAAACGCTGAACCCAGGTCCATAGAAACAAAAGTGCCGTCAGCCAACCTAACACCTAGAGGTGAATTAGTATAAGGATTCGTATACCAAAGATTACCCTTTATATCGAAATCAACCCCTCCGATACCAGTTCTCAAACTTCCTCCAAAATCACCATCTTGAATAGTAGAATTACTTTCATTGTAAATCTCTACCATCTCCCCATCTAAGACTTCTATAAGCCCTTCTTCCCAAGAGCCAAACATCACGTGGTTTGGGTTTAAAGGGTCAATACTAACATCTATAAAATCTCTTATCCCCAAAATGTCATTAAACCCATCCCAACTTTCTACATCTATCCAATCTCCTTGAACAAGTCCATGCACTCCAACAGAAGTATATAACCCTATCCAAGCCTCATCAACTCCTCCAGTAGCAAACCACAAGTTGTCAAACCAGCAATCAAGCTTCCTAGCTTCAGCATTTTCAGGCCCGTTAGGCGAGAAAAGCCCATTTTGAGCGCCTACTTCCATAGGATCCGTAACATAGCGAATCAAACCACCTACATTACTTGCTATCCAAATAGTTGTTTCTTCTTCTAGCCCAAACTCCACATCCCTCACCTGCATCCAAGGTCCCATTGCATTAGGTTCATCCAGAAGATTCAAGTTTGCGTCATATCTTTCAACATAACAACATCTACCAACTAGCAAGGTGTCGTTTCTAGAGTCAAGCCCCCATAATTTATCCCCTTCTTCAGGCCAACCTGGAAATAGAGACCATGAGCCTTCTTCCATAACGTAAAGCCTCCCCGTAAATCCATCACCTAAATGTGCGAAGGTTTTTGATTCTGTAATTTTTAAATCGGTAACAAGAGTTTCAGGTGATTCGGGTAAATCTTCCCATCTGCTCCAGGCTTCAGAACTAGATAAAAATGGATGAGTCGTTGAAGCTTCATAGATTCCGGCATCCGTACTCACCACCCATTTTTCACCTGAAGAGCTTCTGTTTACTGTTGTTGCGCCAAGTAATTCCTGTTGGCCTTCTAAGTACCAAGTGTCAGATACTTCAATATCATTTATATCGATTACAACTACACCAAACCCAGTAGACACATAAGCCTTATTAGTTTCTATATAAATATCACGTACTGCTTTATCGCCAATCAGGTTACTTGTAACAATATCAGGCATATTGTAAACACCATGGTCAGTTACCAAGTCAATGTTGCCATCAGCATAACCTACAATCAAAACTTGCCCGCCATCAATTCCAAACGAAGCGATTTCTATAGCCGTAGGGTTTGAACCGCTTAATCCAGTAACAACATTGTGTCTATTGATTTCCTTAGTTGCGGGGTTTAAGCTGAAAACTGCGTAATCAGTTCGGGCATATACTATTCCATCACCTGAAGCTACCTCCATTACTTTGCCGTAAGGGAAGAAGTCCTTCCAAGTGCCTACTGGTCTGTTTATCTGTGCGTAGGAGTGAGCAAAGCACACAAAGAACATTGCAAAAAGCACTAATATTTTAACGGTTTCTTTCTTCAACATGTCTTCTACGTAAGCTAAGTTCGGGATATTGTGCTGTGTAATTGCATGTATTTACAGAAAGATTGTGTACTTTTGCCACGGAATAAGGAAAGAGATAAGAATTGTGAGGGGCATTAGCCCCCTTTTTATGCTCTATACTTTTTTAACATGATTGACGCAAAGACCATAAGGACAATATCCGAGGAGTTCCTTGAAGGAACATCTGGATTTGTGGTGGACGTTAAAGTTGCAAGTGGTAACGTAATACGTATTGCTCTTGACAACGATAATGGAACAGCCATAAAGGACTGTATGGCCTTAAGCCGCCACATTGAGGGTTCACTAGACAGGGAAGTTGAAGATTTTTCATTAGATGTAGGATCTCCTGGTTTGGACTCACCCCTAGTGGTATTACGTCAGTATAAAAAAATCATTGGCAAGCAAGTGATGGTTCTTCCTATAGTAGGGAAGAAGGTCGAAGGCGAATTAATGAGTATTGAGGAACAGGATGGTGAGATGAGTTCTTTGGTCCTTAAGACGCGGGAGAAAAAGCGCATCGAGGGAAGAAAGGCAAAGCAGTGGGTAGAGGAAGAAATCACATTCAACGCCTCACAATTAGAATGGACTAAAGTTATAATTTCGTTTAAATAAGGTACAATGCAACTGAACCTAATTGATTCGTTTCGCGAGTTTAAAGAATTCAAAAATTTCGACAAGGAGACCATGATGGCTATCCTTGAAGACGTTTTCAGAAACATGATTATTAAGAAGTATGGCTCTGACGAGAACTTCGATCTTATTATAAATCCAGAAAAGGGTGACCTTGAAATTTGGCGTAACCGCGAGATCGTAGAGAACGGTGAAGTAGAGGATGACAATGTTCAAATCTCACTAGATGACGCCCTTAAAATTGAGGACGACTTCGAAGTCGGCGAGGAAGTTTCTGAGGAGATCAAACTTGAATCTTTTGGACGTCGTTCTGTTCTTTCTCTACGTCAAAACCTTGTTGGCCGTATCATGGATATTGAGAAGGATAAGATTTATCAGAAGTACAAGGAGCGTATTGGTGAAGTGGTTACTGCTGAGGTATACCAAATCTGGAAGCGTGAAATTCTTCTTGTAGACGACGACGACAACGAGGTTGTTATGCCTCGTGACCACCAAATCCCTGGTGATTATTTTAAGAAAGGTGATAACGTACGTGCTGTTGTTGCGGCAGTTGAACTTCGCAACAATACCCCTCGAATCATCCTATCTCGTACAGCTCCAGAGTTCCTTGAGCGTCTATTCGAGCAGGAAGTTCCTGAGATTTACGACGGCTTAATTACCGTTAAGAAAATCGTTCGTTCACCTGGTGAGCGTGCTAAGGTTGCCGTTGAATCATACGACGATAGAGTTGATCCAGTAGGAGCATGTGTGGGGATGAAAGGATCTCGTATCCATTCAATTGTTCGCGAGCTTCGCAATGAAAATATTGACGTCATCAACTGGACTGAAAACGAAGATCTATTAATGTCTCGTGCGTTAAGCCCAGCTAAGATTACTTCTATTACTCTTAATGACGAGACTGGCCGTGCAGAGGTTTACCTCAAACCAGATCAAGTTAGTCTTGCAATTGGTAAGGGTGGGAACAACATCAAACTTGCTGGTTTATTAACTGGTTATGAAATTGACGTATTCCGTGAGGAAGACGAATCTGAGGACGATGTAGAATTAATGGAGTTCAGCGACGAAATCGACACATGGATTCTTGAAGAATTCATTAAGATTGGTTGCGACACTGCACGTTCTGTCTTAGAAATTGACGAAGAGGGTCTTATTGCTAGAACAGATCTCGAGGCTGAGACTGTCAAAGAAGTTATTAGGATTTTAAAGAAGGAGCTAGAATAATAACTACCTTCCCAAACTATTAAAAAGCACATGGCTGACGCAAATAAACCAGTGAGACTAAGTAAAGCTGCCAGAGAGTTCAATCTTGGTATAGGTACCATCGTGGATTTCCTTGAAACTAAGGGTATCCAGGTTGAAGCAAAGCCTAACACTAAGTTGGACCCAGATGTGTACGCCCTTGTGCGTAGTAATTTCCAAGGGGATAAGGATGCTAAAGAAGCAGCCCAAAGATCTACGGTTAGCGTAGATAGAGAAAACATTTCACTTGCAAGCGCAAAGAAAAAAGAGATTGTAAAGGAAGAGGCAACAGATAAAATTGACTTAAGTATCTTCAAAAAGGGTGAGGAGTCTAAGGCTCCCGAAGTCAAGGAAAAGTCTATAGCTGAAGTTCCTGCTAAGAAAATAAAGAATGAGGAGAAGTCTGAGGTTGTAGATGACAAGAAAGAGACTGTTGATGCGCATCCTGAAGAAGATTTTAAAGGTGAAGCTTCTGCTGAACCTTCTAACGTAGGTGGCGTAAAGGTTGTAGGCAAACTTGATTTTGAAGCCCAAAAGAAAAAGGCTAAAGAGAAAAGAGCTGCAGCTGCAGACGCAAGACTTAAAGCGGAAATAGAGGCAAAAAAAATCGTTGTTAAATCAGCAATAAAACCCATTCAAACTCATTTGGATGATAAGGATGAAAATTTTGCAGACTCAGATGTTGTTAAAGCAAAAGCAGAACAACTTTCAGGCCCTAAGGTTGTAGGAAAGATTGAACTTCCTGTTGAAAAGAAACCTAAATCTTCTGATGACGGTAAGAGAAAGAGGGTTAGAGTTAAAAAGGTAGATGTAAATAAGCAGGCTAACACAGGTAAAGGTGGAAGAAGCGCTAACAAAAAAGGCACTAAGAAAGGAGGATACGTAAAGAAGGAAGTAAGTCAAGAAGATATTCAGAAGGAAATTAGAGAAACACTAGCACGATTAAGTGGCGGTAAAAAGTCAAAATCTTCTAAGCTTCGTAGAGAAAAGAGAAAGAATATAAGAGAGCGTTCAGAAGACGAACTAGTACAACAGCAGCTTGAAGATAGCATCTTGAAGTTGACGGAGTTCGTAACAGTAGCAGAACTAGCTACGATGATGAACAAGTCTCCTAACGATGTAATCTCAGCATGTATGATGCTGGGTATTATGGTGTCAATTAACCAAAGACTAGATTCTGAAACCATCACAATGATTGCTGAAGACTTTGGCTTTGAAGTAGAGTTTGTAAGTTCAGATCTTGAGGATGCAATTGAAGTGGAAGACGATAAAGAGGAAGATCTTCAGTCTAGACCTCCTATTGTGACTGTAATGGGACACGTTGACCACGGTAAAACTTCATTACTTGACTATGTAAGAAAAGCTAATGTTATCGAAGGTGAGGCGGGGGGAATTACTCAACACATCGGATCTTATTCTGTTAAGATGGAAGACGGTAAGTACATTACATTCTTAGATACTCCTGGTCACGAGGCATTTACGGCAATGCGTGCACGTGGTGCTCAAGTGACTGACCTTGCTATTATAGTTATCGCTTCTGATGATGCGGTGATGCCTCAAACAAAAGAAGCAATTCACCACGCTCAAGCTGCAGACATCCCTATGATTTTTGCACTTAATAAGATGGATAGAGAAACAGCTAATCCAGATAAGATAAAGACTGAGCTCAGTGAGATGAACATCCTTGTTGAGGAGTGGGGAGGTAAGTACCAGTGCCAAGAAATTTCTGCAAAAAACGGAACCAATATAGATGAACTTCTAGAAAAAGTTCTACTTGAAGCTGAGATGCTTGATCTAAAGGCTAATCCTGATAAGCGGGCAGTTGGCACTGTAGTTGAAAGTTCTCTAGATAAGGGAAGAGGTTATGTAACTAACATCCTAGTACAGGGTGGAACGCTAAGAGTTGGAGATTCACTCCTTGCGGGTCAATATTCAGGAAAAATCAAAGCCATGTTCGACGAGCGTGGTACTAGAATTGAGGAGGCTGGACCATCAGTTCCAGTATCAGTTCTAGGTTTTGATGGAGCGCCAAGTGCTGGAGATAAATTCAATGTTTTTGAGGATGAAAAAGAGGCTAGAGCAATCGCTACTAAGCGTCAGCAACTCCAGCGTGAGCAGGGTGTTAGAACTCAGAAAACAGTAACTCTTGAAGAGCTTGGGCGTCGAATCGCTGTTGGAGAATTCAAGGAGCTTAACCTTATTGTTAAGGGTGACGTGGATGGATCTATCGAGGCGCTAAGCGACTCTTTACAGAAGCTATCTACGGAGAAGGTTCAGGTTAATATTATCCATAAAGCTGTAGGCCAAATCTCAGAATCGGACGTACTTCTTGCATCTGCATCAAGTGCATACATCATTGGTTTCCAAGTAAGACCTTCATCTACTGCTAGAAAGTTGGCTGAAACGGAAGAAATTCAAATCAAACTTTATTCAGTAATCTACAAGGCTATAGAAGAAATGCGCGATGCAATGGAGGGACTTCTATCTGCGAAAATCGAGGAGAATATTGTCGGGACTGCTGAAATTCGTGAGACATTCAAGATTTCTAAGATTGGAACAATTGCTGGATGTTTCGTTACTGAAGGAAAGATTTTCCGTTCTAGTAAGGTTAGACTTCTACGTGAAGGTGTAGTAGTATATACTGGGCTCCTAGGATCTCTTAAGAGATTTAAAGATGACGCTAAAGAAGTTGCTAAAGGCTACGAGTGTGGATTAAACATCGAGAAATTCAACGACATTAAAGTTGGAGATGTTGTTGAAGCATATGAAGACGTAGAAGTTAAGCAGACTCTAGACGACGCTTAATAAGTTGAACTTCAGCTTTACTTTAATTCTGGCAATTCAATTTCTGCAGGAACTATTAGTGCTTGTCGGTATGTTTTTTTCAGTTCCTTAAGGACCAGTTCAGCCTCCCATCTGTCTCGGAAATTTCCAACAGATACACTATAATTAGGAGAAATAGATATTAGGTAGACGCCTAAATCACCCAAAGTTTTTCTGCATTTAGCCCTTATCTCTCTAGCCGATTCTAAATCGCCAAAATAGATTTGAACTCTAAAGCCGTTTACAGCTTTAGTTTCGCTCTTTGATTCGAGATAAAGCAGTGTAATAGTCGAATCCATATTAACAACAAGATCACCAGTTTCAGCTCTAATTGGTAGTGGGATTACCTTCTTTGATATCGAGTCTATGCTTAAGGAATCTCTACTTAAAGTGTCAGCTTCATTAATGACGCTCACTTGATTAGTATCAGATTGTCTCCATGATTTCATGCCTCTTTTTGACCTTGTTTGGGCTTTGGCAGAAAGTGTTGAAAAGCAAAAAACGAATAACAAAATTACTCGTATACAGTTAGTTAAAATATTCATCTTCATCTGTCACAAATCTACTTATCTCAATACTATAAATGCCAAATATCAGGCCATCATTTTTTAAGCCTTGTTTGGAAAGATTCTAAATAAGGAATAGCGTTGTATTTGAAGGTCATATTTGCCCATTTAGGGACTGTTTAATCGTAATTTTGCAGCTGAATAGAGTCTACTTGAGCAACATGCAAAAACCGACGAATAGAAGGAAAAGAATGATGCGATTTATTGCATTAGCTTCTTTTGCCTTGCTAACACTTAAGTTTTCTACTGTTTCTGCCCAATCAATATGGGAGGGTGGTAGCATTGAAAACGGTCAATCTCTTTTTAACGCAAACTGCGCATCTTGTCACAAAGTGACCGACGAAGTTTTAGCTGCTCCAGGTCTTGCTGGTATCGCTGAACGTTGGGGCTCTTCTGACGAAATGCTTGTAAAGTGGATTCAGAATCCACAGAAAGCAGCAGAGTCTGGTGACCCTTATGTGAAATCGCTTGTTGACCGATACGTAGCTAATTACGGATGGATGACAGCACAAGCCGTATCGTCCGATGATGTTAAGGACATCATGGCTTATGTGGCAAACCCACCAAATGTGGAGGTTACTGCTAACAATAACGACGCTTGCCCAACAATTGATAATGCAGTTGAAGCAGAAGAAGAGCCTAACATGCTTTGGTTCCTAATGCTTCTAGTGATGTTTACCATCATCGCTCTTAGTGCTTCAGGAGTAAAGCGCTCACTTTCTGATCTCATTGCTGAGAAGTCAGGAGAAGAGCTTCTTCCAGATTCTAGCTACCTAGATAGATTTAAGTCTTGGGCTTGGAACAACCTTGTATTTGTCTCATTAATTGGATTGTTCTTTGTTGCCTTCGGTGCAACTAAGGGCTATCAAGCTCTTATGGAAATAGGCGTATACGAAGGATACAGCCCAGAGCAACCGATCAAGTTCATTCACAGTGTTCACGCTTGTGAAAACGAAGTTGATTGTAACTACTGCCACAGCAGTGCTAACGACTCAAAGCATGCGGGCATTCCGTCAACTAATGTTTGTATGAACTGCCATAAAGCTATAAAGAAGGGTAAGATTAATGGTGAAGAGGAAATCGCTAAGATTTATGCAGCGATTGGATTTGATCCAGCAACAAGTACTTACATAGATGGAGAAGGTAATAACGGCCACTCTCTTCCACAGGATAGCTACAACGGAGAGCCAATTAAGTGGAATAAGGTTCACAACCTTCCTGACCACGTTTACTTCAGCCACCAACAGCACGTTGTAGTTGGAGGGATACAATGCCAAAACTGTCACGGTGACGTAGCAACTTACTCTGTAGGGAGAATTGCTCCAGTTGAAGAGATCAATGGTTTAGTAGATAAGTTTCCTGGACTTATCGAGCTATCTAAGCCTACTCTAACAATGGGGTGGTGTATAGAGTGCCACAATAAAGCCGAGATTGATATGGCTGACGGTGGATATTATATGGAGATGCACGATAGGCTTAAAGACAATGATAGAGGTAACGAAGAACTTCGTCGCTTCCTTGAAGATGATAAGATCACTGTGAAAGAAATGGGTGGTTGGGAATGCTCAAAGTGTCACTACTAAACTAGATTCAGACAAGACATGGCTAACATGAAAAGATACTGGTCCGGATTGGACGAACTAGATCAGACGGATGCTTTCAAGAGCATGGAGAATCAGGAGTTTCCTGAGGCCCAAACCGTTGATGAATTCATCTCTGACGAACGTCACAATGAATCAACTACGGGACGTCGTGATTTCTTAAAATTCATGGGTTTCTCTCTTACAGCTGCGACGCTTGCGGCATGTGAGACTCCTGTTGTGAAATCGATTCCTTACGTTAACAAACCTGAAGAGATCACTCCAGGTGTTGCAAACTACTACGCCTCTACATACTACGACGGTGTAGACTACTGCAACGTACTTGTTAAGACAAGAGAAGGAAGACCCATTTTTGTTCAAGGAAACAACAACTCTGAATTAGGACACGCAAACGCACGTGTTATTGGGTCTGTAATGAGCCTATACGATAGTGCTCGTCTTCAGGGACCAATTAAGAATGGCGCACCAACATCATGGTCTGACCTTGATAACGCGGTTAGATCATCCTTAGGTTCAGGAAGAACGGTTGTTCTTTCAAATACTATTCTTAGCCCATCGCTTAAGAAGGCAATCGCTTCTCTTGGAGCAGAGCACGTTCAGTACGACGCAATGTCTTACAATGCTCTTCGCCAGGCTCAATCAGATGCCTTCGGTGTAAATGCGGTTCCTTCTTACGACTTCTCTCAAGCAGAAACAATCGTAAGTATCGCAGCAGACTTCTTAAACACTTGGCTAACTAATACTAAGATTGAATCTCAGTATGCTGAGCTAAGAAGACCTGAGCGTACTGCTAAGGGAGCACAATCAAAACATTTCCAGTTCGAGTCTGCTATGACTATGACAGGAACTAACGCTGACGTTAGAACGATGGTTAATCCATCTGACGAAGGCAAGGTTGCAGCAGGAATCTTAGCTGCAATTACAGGTTCAGCTGTTGTAGGTCTAGATGAAAAGACTACTGCGAGAATTAAAGAAGCTGCTAAGTCACTTATCGAAAATCGCGGGAAGTCAATTGTTCTTGCTGGTTCTAACGACTTAAACACTCAATTGCTAGTTGCAGCTATCAACCAATCGCTTAGCAACTACGGAACTACTTTAGATTTAACTAACCCATCTCTTGCTTATCAAGGAGATGATTCAGCAGTTGCTCAGCTAGTAGCTGACATGAACGCTGGTAAGGTTAGCACACTTATTACATTAAACTGTAACCCAGCTTACGATCTACCTAATGCTTCTGAGTTCATATCAGGAATGTCTAAGGTTAAGACTTCAGTTAGCATGAGTGGAATTGAAGACGAGACTGCAAAGCTTTCATCTTATATCGCTCCAAACCACCACTACTTAGAGAGTTGGAATGATTTGAGCCTTTACTCAAACAGAGTAGATATTTCTCAGCCTACAATCGCCCCACTTTACGATACGAGAGCAGCTGGTGAATCTATGCTTGTTTGGGCTGGAGCCCCTTTAACAGATTGGTACACTTACATCCGTACTAACTACAACTCTGGTTACACTTCTGCAGGTATGTACACTGATGCAGATTGGAACTCAGCAGTTCACGATGGATATTTCTCAGTTGATGGTGCAAAACAATCTCCTGATTACACGGCAGTTATCAACTCAGCAGCCGCTTCGTCTGCAGTAGCTAAGAGAAAAGGAGGTGCAATGCAACTTACTACTTATGTAAAGTCTGCAATGGGGCTTGGTAATCACGCAGCTAACCCGATGCTTCAGGAAACTCCAGATCCTGTTTCAAAGGTTACTTGGGATAACTACATTACTATGTCTAGGTCTGACATGAACGCTCTAGGTCTTAACACTTACATAGCTCAAGAAAATTTTGCTTCAGTTGTTCGAGTTACATCTAATGGGCATTCTATTGAGCTTCCTGCTTTCATGCAGCCAGGCCAAAAGCCAGGAACCATCGCCGTGGCCCTAGGTTACGGTAGAGGTGCTAATGGTGAAAACATCGGTAAAGCAGGATACCAAACGGGAGAGAACGGCGAGCACCTTGAGGGTGCTAACGGTCTTCCAATGCCTATTGGAGCTAACGCTTTCCCATTCACTTCAAGAGGTAACTACGATGTTACTATTGAGGTCACGGGAGCTGAATACCCACTAGCTTGTACTCAGATTCACAACACAGTTATGGATAGGGATTCAGTGGTAAAGGAAACAACACTTGCTGAATACAAGAAGGAGAAGCACAAGTCTAAGGGNAAAGCATCNTGGAATACNGTTATAGGTCTTAATGTTCACGAAGANGTAAACGGGGACAATACTATNNACTCTCAGGATAAACTACCAACAAGTGCATTTGACCTTTGGNACAGNCACGCTGTAGAAGANGTAGGTCACCGTTGGGGTATGACTATCGATCTTACTACATGTACTGGATGTAGCGCTTGTGTTACAGCTTGTCACATAGAAAACAACGTTAGTGTTGTAGGTAAGGACGAGGTTCGTCGCCACAGAGATATGCACTGGCTAAGAATTGACCGTTACTATGCTTCTGACTACAGCCTCGAAAAAGGAGCAGAAGAGGGAGTTAATGTAATTTCTAGCTACGGCAAGATGGAGGATCCATCTGAAAACCCACAAACTGTTCATATGCCTATGATGTGTCAGCACTGTAACCACGCTCCTTGTGAGACGGTTTGTCCAGTAGCTGCTACAACTCACAGTAATGAGGGTCTAAACCAAATGACTTACAACCGTTGTATCGGAACACGTTACTGTGCAAACAACTGCCCGTATAAGGTTCGTAGATTCAACTGGTTCAACTACAAGGGGCACGATAAATTCCAAAACTTTAACCCAGCAGCTGATAGCTTGACTCGTCTAGTACTAAACCCAGATGTAACAGTTAGAGCTCGTGGAGTTATGGAAAAGTGTTCTATGTGTGTTCAGAGAATCCAACAAGGAAAACTTGATGCTAAGAAGGCAGGAGAGCCAGTACAGGATGGATCTGTAACAACTGCTTGTGCTGAGTCTTGCCCATCAAATGCAATCACATTTGGAGATCTTAACGATAAGGGGTCTCAGGTAAACAGCATTTCTGAAAATAACCGTTCTTATCATGCTCTAGAAGAGATTGGTGTTAAGCCAAATATCTACTACATGACTAAAGTAAGAAACGTAGATAGCCACTAATTATGCAGAGAGAATCAGCAATAAGAGAACCGTTAATCCTAGGTCATAAGACTTATAAGGATATTACCGATGACGTCGTAGGTCCTATCACTGGTCCTGCTCATATCGGCTGGAAGATTCTAATTACGATTTCATCTATCATCGCTCTATATGGCGTTGGTTGCATTCTTTACCTACTTGGCACTGGTATCGGTGTTTGGGGATTAAATAAGACTGTTGGGTGGGCATGGGATATCACCAACTTCGTCTGGTGGGTTGGTATTGGTCACGCAGGCACACTGATTTCTGCTGTTCTTCTGCTTTTCCGTCAGAAGTGGAGAATGGCAATTAACCGTTCTGCAGAGGCAATGACAATATTTGCCGTAATTATGGCGGCGGTATTTCCAGGTATTCACATGGGGCGTATTTGGGTTTCTTACTGGGTATTACCTCTACCAAACCAATTTGGGTCACTTTGGGTAAACTTTAATTCACCTCTACTTTGGGATGTATTTGCAATTTCTACTTACTTCTCAGTATCACTAGTATTCTGGTACATAGGTCTTATTCCTGACTTTGCTACTATTAGAGATAGAGTTGTTAAGCCTCTTCCAAAAAAGATTTACTCTATCCTAAGTTTTGGATGGAGCGGAAGAGCTAAGCATTGGACAAGATTTGAGGAAGTAAGTTTAGTACTTGCAGGCATCGCAACTCCACTTGTATTCTCGGTACACTCTATCGTATCGATGGACTTCGCAACATCTGTTATTCCAGGATGGCACACTACAATCTTCCCTCCATACTTCGTGTCTGGTGCCGTATTCTCAGGATTTGCCATGGTACAGACGCTTATGCTCATTATGAGAAAGGCGTACAAGCTTGAAGCATATATTCACGTAAAGCACGTAGAGTACATGAACATCGTAATTATTGTTACGGGTTCAATTGTTGGTGTAGCGTACCTAACAGAGCTATTCATCTCATGGTACTCAGGTGTTGAATACGAGAGCTATGCGTTCATCAACCGTTTTTCTGGACCTTACAGTGTTGCTTATTGGACTATGATGACTTGTAACGTTATCAGCCCTCAGCTATTCTGGTTTAAAAAGATCCGACGTTCACTTATTGCAACATTCATTCTATCAATTGTAGTGAATATCGGTATGTGGTTCGAACGTTATGTGATTATCGTTACTTCTCTTCACAGAGACTACTTGCCATCGAGCTGGGGTGAATTCTACCCTACGGCAATTGATATAGGAATTTTCATCGGTACTATAGGTATCTTCTCTACTCTATTCTTAATGTTTACTAGGTTCTTCCCAGTACTTGCATTGAATGAATTGAAGACCATCCTAAAGTCAAGCGGTGAGTCATACAAGAATCAATTAGACAAATAATACCATCATGAACAAGGTATTCCACGTCATGTACGACGACGACGATAAGCTTATGGAAGCTGCTCGTGAATTAGTTGGAAAAGGAGTTCACGTAAACGAAGTTTACTCTCCATTCCCAATTCACGGAATCGACCCAATAATCGGTGTCAAGAGAACTCGTTTAGCTATCGCATCATTTATGTATGCAATGACGGGAATGTCATTAGCAATTCTAGGGATGTGGTACTTTATGATTTCAGATTGGCCCATGAATATTGGAGGTAAGCCAAGCTTTTCTTTATTCGAGAACATTCCATCATTCATTCCAGTAACTTTTGAATTCTCTGTATTATGCGGAGCACACGGTATGGCAATTACATATTTGCTGCGTAATGGTACTCTCCCAGGTATGCCCGCTTCGAATCCGGATCCTCGAACTACAGATGACAAGTTTGTGATGGAGATTACTACTTCTACAAATAGTTTAAACGCTAAGAAGTTGGAGGCTGCTATTAAGAAAACAGCTCTTCTTGAGCTAAGCATCAAAGACGTGAAGTAATGAAGATGCCTAAGATTACACTCCCGGTTGTAGCATTTGCAATATCAATAATTTTTGCATCATGCGTGAACGACCCAAATAGTCCAGGACTTGAGTACATGCCTGACATGTACCGTTCACCTGCTATTGAGGCTTACGTTGATTACGGTGAAGACCCGTATTACGTAACTGAAGAGTTTGCTGCTTCGCAACGTAACACTCCAAGCGCAAATCGTCCAGTTGAAGGAACGATTCCTTTTGTTGGGGATGATAAAGCGTTTGGTCTCCCTTACGCATACCCAAATACACCTGAAGGCTATGAAGCAGCTGGAGCTGAGTTGACCTCTCCGCTTGAGACTACTCAGCAAAACATTGAGGCTGGGGCATTGCTTTATGGCCAAATGTGTACACAGTGTCACGGTGCAGAAGGAAAGGGTGATGGAGCCATTGCTAAGAATGGACATATTGTTGGTATACCTGACTATTCAACTAAGCTAAAGGATCTTCCTGAGGGAAAGATGTACCACACTTTACAGTATGGAAAAGGTCTTATGGGGTCTCATGCGTCTCAGCTTTCTCAGAAAGAGCGCTGGCTTATTATTGAGTACATCAAGACTCTTCAGGGTAATGATGTAGAATCTACTGAAACTGAAAATAACAACTGATCATGGAATTCAAATTTGAAGGACGTGCAAAGCTACTAACCCAAATCTTAATGGTTGTGGGTCTGATTGCTCTTGTTATAGGGTATTTTACAACTGAAGATCCGGATCCGGAAATTGGACATACAAGATGGTGGGCGAACCTTCTGGTGAATGGCTTCTTTTATTTCTCTATATCTTTAGCAGCGTTATTCTTCTACGCATTACAATACGCTACGGAATCTGCATGGTCAGTTGTACTTAAGCGTTTTTTCGAGGCGATGTGGGGCTTCTTGCCTTACGGGGCTGCCGTAATGGTAATAGTATTAGCAGCTGGTGAATTTGACATACACCACCTATACCACTGGATGGACGGATCATTGTATGATGAATTAATTATGGTAGATGGTTCTGAGCAACCAAACCCAAAATACGATGCAATTATTGCTGGTAAGTCTGCATACTTCAGCGAAGGTTTCTTCTGGGGAAGAACAATTGCTTACTTAGCAACATTCCTTGGGTTTGCTCACTTGTTCCGCAAGTGGTCTCTACAAGAGGATGCAGTACCTAGTCTTGATCTACACTACAAGCAATTCCGTAGAAGTGCACTTTTTATTGTGTTCTTCGCAGTGTTCTCATCTACTATGGCTTGGGATTGGATCATGAGTATCGATACTCACTGGTTTAGTACACTGTTTGGATGGTACATCTTCTCAGGTATGTGGGTGAGCATGATCATCTTTACTAATGTTTGTATGCTTTGGCTTAGAACGAAAGGTTACTTCCAAGAAGTTAACGAAAGCCACATGCACGACTTAGGAAAGTGGATGTTTGCAATTGCTATGCTTTGGAGCTATTTATTCTTCAGCCAGTTTATGCTGATTTGGTACTCTAACATTCCAGAGGAGGTAACTTACTACGTTAGCAGACTATTCTCTACTGAGTACGGAACTCCATTTATTGCAATGTTCTTAATCAACTTCGCTGTTCCTTTCTATGTACTAATTGCAAGAGACGCGAAGCGTAATCCTAAGTTCATACTGCCAGTTGCGTTCCTGATTTTTGCAGGGCACTTTGCTGATGTGTACTTAATGGTTATACCTGGAACATTATTTGAGCATCACGATTTTGGTCTATTTGAAGTAGGATTATTCTTAGGGTTCCTAGGGTTGTTCATTAACAGAACTCTTTCTACTTTATCTAAGGCATCATTAATCCCGAAGAATCATCCGATGCTTCAGGAGTCTAAAGATTTACACTACTGATCTGATAAGGAAGACATTTCATGATAAAACTTCTCATACTTTTAGTCATAGTTGTAGGCGTCATTGCAGTCGCCCAACTAGCGAAGGTTTACCGCCTTTCAGCAACGCTTCGTGATAAGCGTGAAGAGGATATCTCTGAAGCTGACACAAAACTTCAAGGGTCACTTTTCATTGTATTTATGCTTCTTCTATTTGGCACAACAATTTGGCAGATTGTACGCTACGGTTACTGCATGCCTCCAGTGGCATCTGAGCATGGGGTCGATTACGATACCCTGATGAAGTTTAACCTGTACTTGATTCTTTTTGTGTTCTTCCTAGTAAACGCTCTATTATTCATTTTTGCGAATAAGTACCGTTACGACAAGAACAGAAAGGCATACTTCTTTCCTCATGACAATAGACTCGAGCTTATTTGGACGGTAATTCCAGCTATAGTTCTTGCTGTAATCATCATTTACGGTCTTCGTACTTGGATAGATATAACAGGTGAAGCCTCTGAGGATGCAATCAAAGTTGAACTTTTCTCTAGGCAGTTTGACTGGACAGCTAGATACGCTGGAGATGATGGGGAGTTTGGTGTAACAAACTTCAATACTATTACTAATTCTAACCCATTGGGTATTGTAACTGCTGAAGGAATTAAAGAAGTAATTGCAATAAATGATGCCGATATTGCTAAACTAAACGAAGCTCTTGCTTTTGAAAGAGGACATCTTCTTGATGAGGAGGCTTCAATCATTGCTCTTCTTCATCCAGAGGATCACGGCCACGGCCACGATTCGCATGGTGACGATCACGGCGATGACCACGACCACGATTCGCATCGTGATGACCATAGCGACGACCACGGTGAACACCACGAAGATAATCACAGCGATCATCACGAGATGACTGCCGAGCATAAGGCTCACCTTGAGCACAGACTTCACGAAGTGAAGGAGATGCTTGCTTCAAATAAGGTTACAATTTTAACTGAAGGATCTTATGCAGCTAAGGAGGATCAGATTTACAAACTACAACGTCGTAATCAAAGACTAATTGAGCTTGAGTCATTCAACTTCAGTGAAGATTTAAATGCTTGGGATGCTGGTAAGGACGATAAGCTTATAAAAGGTGAATTTCATCTGCCAGTTGGTCAAGAAGTTGAATTTGTTTTCCGTTCTAGTGACGTAATTCACTCAGCTTACATGCCACACTTTAGAGCTCAAATGAATACGGTTCCTGGTCTGCCAACAACGTTTAAGTTTACTCCAACAGTTACTACTGATGAGATGAGAGTTCAACAAGGGGATCCAGAATTCGATTACATCCTGCTTTGTAACAAAGTATGTGGAGCTCAACACTATCTTATGTGTATGAAAATTGTTGTAGAAACTCCAGAGCAATATGAGAATTGGCTTTCAGAATTAAAGACATTTCCTAATATTAATACAGGGAATAATTTTGTGATAAATTAAATGAATATAAATTTATTAGATTAATGGGAGGAAACAAACATCATACAGAGAGCTTCATTTCGAAGTACATCTTCTCACAAGATCATAAGATGATCTCTAAGCAATTCCTAATGACTGCTGTGTTTATGGGAGTGTTAGCAGTATTTCTCTCAGTATTGTTTAGATTACAGCTTGGGTGGCCAGATGAAGAATTTGCTATAATTGAAACTTTTCTAGGGAAGTGGGGTGAGAACGGGAAACTTGATACAAATGCCTATTTGTCACTGGTTACAATTCATGGTACCATCATGGTATTCTTTGTATTGACAGGTGGTCTTTCAGGGACTTTCTCTAACCTACTTATTCCACTTCAAATTGGAGCTAGAGATATGGCTTCAGGATTCCTAAACATGCTTAGTTACTGGTTCTTCCTAGTTTCGAGCATCATTATGGTCTTCTCTTTATTTGTTGAAAATGGAGCTGCTGCAGGAGGTTGGACCATTTACCCTCCATTAAGTGCTCTGCCTCAGGCAATGCCTGGTTCTGGCATGGGTATGACTCTTTGGTTAATCTCAATGACACTATTTGTTGTTTCGTCTCTTCTTGGAGGCCTTAACTACATCGTAACTATTATCAACCTTAGAACGAAGGGTATGAAGATGTCAAGATTACCTCTTACAATTTGGGCATTCTTTGTAACAGCTATTCTAGGTGTGCTTTCTTTCCCAGTTCTTGTATCAGCAGTTGTTCTTCTTATGATGGATAGGCTAATGGGAACGGCGTTCTACTTGAGTGATATTTGCGTTAAAGGTGAGGTGTTAGACGTAACGGGAGGTTCACCCATTTTATTTCAACACTTATTCTGGTTCTTAGGTCACCCTGAGGTATATATCGTACTTCTACCAGCTCTTGGTATAAGTTCTGAGGTAATTGCAACCAATTCTCGTAAGCCTATCTTTGGATATAAGGCTATGGTTGGGTCACTTGTTGCAATTGGATTCCTTTCATTTATTGTTTGGGGACACCATATGTTTGTGACAGGAATGAACCCATTCATTGGGTCAGTATTCGTGTTCACTACACTTCTAATTGCTATCCCCTCTGCAGTTAAGGCGTTTAACTATGTTACTACTCTTTGGAAGGGTAATATTAGATTCACTCCAGCGATGCTATTCAGCATAGGTCTTGTAAGCACTTTTGTTACTGGTGGTCTTACAGGTATTATTCTTGCTGACTCCGCATTAGACATATCTGTTCATGATACTTATTTTGTTGTTGGACACTTCCACATTGTCATGGGGCTGTCTGCAATCTTTGGAATGATGGCAGGCGTTTATCACTGGTACCCAAAGATGTTTGGAACGATGATGAACACTAGGCTTGGTTATGCTCACTTTTGGCTAACTCTAGTTTGTGGATACGGAGTGTTTTTCCCAATGCACTTTGTCGGTCTTGCTGGCGCACCTAGACGTTATTACGATCACTCAAAATTTGCTTTATTAGAAGGTGTAACTGACCTGCAACTTATCATTTCAGTATTTGCTATTATTGGATCTTTAGCACAGATCTTGTTTTTGTTCAACTTCTTTTACAACATCTTTAGAGGCCAAAAGGCAACTGAGAACCCTTGGAAAGCGAACACACTTGAGTGGACTACTCCAGTAGAGCATATTCACGGAAACTGGAAGGGGGCTCTTCCTGAAGTTCACCGTTGGGCATACGACTACAGTAACCCTGACCATGAAGAGGACTTCGTTTTACAAACGACACCTCTTAAAAAAGGAGAGCACGCACATTAAAATAAAGCCCCTCGGTATTGCCGAGGGGCTTTTCTTTTTAGGTTAAATTGGTACAATGGAATTACGCGATCAATTCAATATGAGAGATGAAGCTTCACAGAAGGCAGATGGTGATATAGATCGCGTATTAAGGCCGTCTAGGTTTGATGACTTTACAGGTCAAAGAGCTGCGATGGATAACCTTCAAATATTTGTCGAGGCAGCCAAGCAAAGAGAAGAGGCATTAGACCACGTGTTGCTCCATGGCCCCCCAGGGCTAGGCAAGACAACTCTAGCAAACATTGTTGCTAATGAGATGGATGTTCAAATTAGAACAACCTCTGGACCTGTGCTCGATAAACCAGGAGACCTTGCAGGTCTTCTTACTAGCTTAGAGGAGAATGATATCTTATTTATTGATGAGATTCATAGATTAAGTTCCGTGGTGGAAGAGTATCTGTATAGTGCAATGGAAGATTATAGGATTGATCTTGTTATTGATACTGGACCTAATGCTAGAACAGTCCAAATCGATCTTAACCCATTTACCTTAATTGGTGCTACTACCAGATCAGGATTGTTGACGTCGCCGCTAAGGGCGAGGTTTGGCATAAACCTTAGACTGCAGTATTACGATGCTAAGACTCTCACAGATATAGTTGAGAGGTCAGCGGGGATTTTAGACATTCCAAACGATGCTAAGGCGGCTTATGAAATTGCTTCAAGAAGTAGGGGGACGCCTAGGATTGCTAATTCGCTTTTAAGGAGGGTAAGGGACTTTGCTCAGATTAAAGGTGATGGAATAATTACGCCTGAGCTAACTGAGTATGCATTGGATGCACTTCAGGTAGATAAGCGTGGGCTTGATGAAATGGATAATAGGATATTGAGAGCTCTTATTGAGAAGTTTGGTGGTGGGCCAGTTGGGATGACAACTCTTGCAACTGCTATTGGAGAAAATGCTGGGACTTTAGAGGAGGTTTATGAGCCGTTTTTGATTCAAGAGGGGCTACTTGTGAGGACGCCACGAGGAAGGCAGGCTACACCGGCTGCATATGAGCATTTGGGTTTAAAACCTAGTGCAGTTTCTGGAAAATTATTTAAGTAATCGATGTCTAGGACCAACCTAGTAGCAAGTAAGAGGACTCAATGGCTTAAACAGAAAGCTAAAGATCTAGGATTTGTAAGCGTTGGTATAAGTAAGGCTGATGAGCTCAAAGAGGAGGCTCCTAGGCTGGAGAGATGGCTAAAGGAAGGGATGCATGGGGAGATGAAGTATATGGAAGGGCACTTTGATAAAAGGTTAGACCCAAGGAAGCTCGTGCCAGGGACTAAGAGTGTAGTTAGTCTTCTGTTTAATTACCACAATCCTGATGCAAATACAAGGGAGGGAGAATTTAAAATTTCGCAATATGCCATAGGGACTGATTATCACTTCGTATTGAAGCGGAAGTTGAAGGATCTTTTGAAAATGATGAAGGATGAATGGGGAGATGTTGATGGAAGGGTTTTTGTGGATTCAGCTCCGGTATTGGAAAGGGTTTGGGCTGCTAAATCTGGGTTAGGGTGGATTGGAAAGAACAGCTTGCTTCTTTCAAAAAAAAGAGGGAGTTATTTCTTTACAGCAGAGATGATGCTCGACGTGGAATTTGAATACGACATACCTGTTGCGGATCATTGTGGTAATTGCACGAGCTGTATAGATGCTTGTCCAACAGGAGCTATTATTAGACCTTACGAGGTAGACGGATCGAAGTGTATAAGCTACTTCACAATTGAATTAAAGGGGGCCATTCCTGAGCCTATGGCTGGCAAATTTGACGATTGGATATTTGGGTGTGACGTATGTCAAGAGGTTTGTCCTTGGAATAGGCATTCTGATAAAACTACAGAACCAGATTTTGCACCAGCAGACGGATTACTCGAGATGAGTAAAAGTGACTGGATAGATTTAACAGAGGAAGTGTTTAGAGATTACTTCAAGAGTAGCCCTGTTATGAGAACAGGGTTTGAAGGGCTAACCAGGAATATAAAATTCACAGGAAAGTAGGACGGAAAAAAAGCCCTTGCGATTAAGCTAGGGCTGGGTTAGAAAATGTGGTGAGGATTAAATCACCATATAGATCACCGTACTTTTTCAAGCACCATTTTTTTAAACTCTCTCTTTCTGCCACTTTCAACCATTTAAGGCTTTTCTTAAGCTCCTTTTGAAATAGGACCTTATCGAAACTGACTTTTGCGAGCACTTTCTTACAGAATTCTAACATAGTGTAATTGTAATTGTCAAGTTTACAACGTACAATATCGTGCCATAGTGTTTATAAGAATGTTAAATTCCACTTAATTTATTAACGTATGGAAAAACTCTTGTTTATGGGGTGTACTCGTGAGCCTCCTTGATGATGTAATTCATTTGGTATATATCATCAGCATTCAATTTAAGAGTACCTGCAAAAGTGAGCCTTTCATCAGTGACATATTCCCTTGGTGCTCCATTTGGAAATTGAAGATCAACTACAGTCTCAGGCCCGGCACCACCACAAAAAAAGCAGTTAGCAAATGGGAATCGACTTAACACGTAAAAGTCCTCATCGATATCTACTGGGATAACGTAGCCAGTTATGTAGAAATCATTTCCTTCAGCATTCTGGACATCTTTTCCAAAGGTGGGCTTCCAGTAATAAGCTTGTAACTCATCGAGAAAAACATCTCTGAAATCAACGTCGCTTAAAAGCTGCCATGTCAGCTCAGAATATTCCTTATCAGGAATAAACTCTGCAATAATGTCAGGTTTGCTTGCAAATTGTTCTTCTTGCTTAGCAATAGAAACTTGATGAATCTTTTCCTCTATAGCTTTTGCCTCTGGAGTTGGATGACACATGCTACTCCAATCTAGTGATGTTAGAAATACAAGCCCCATAAGACCTGCAATCCAACTTGATGTAGCAACATTAATTTTCATTAGTCTTCAGATAGGGTTCTTGATATATCTCTGTTCAGTGTTCCCCATGCTGGGATGACAGAAGCAGTGATGCCTACAAAAATCGCACAAAAAACGATTAATACCTCAGGTGAATAATATTCAATATTTACAAATTGACGTAATTCATTTATTTTATCACAAATACCACATAGAAATTTAAATTTGAGACATATATAATTCAAGGTCTCTGAGATGTCCCACATAACAAGGCTCATGTGGTCTATGCTGTATTTGAATTTGTCCTGCATTGCGCGTGACAGAATTAGAAGACAGATGCGAGAAAACACAAGCCCTGTAATTGCGCCCATTGTGCTAAGAAGTCCACCTTCTAAAATTATCAGTTTGTAAAGTGAGCCACTTGAGCCACCCATGGTTCTCATCAGTGCTAATTCATATTTTCGAGTTTGCATACTTTCAAATACTGAGATGAAAATGCTGGCAAAACTGAGAATCACAATTAGAAATGCGATAGCATTTATTGCATTTATACCAACACTGAATCTGTCGTTTAGACGATTGATTTCAATGGCCGGGAGAGCAACCTGCATATTGGTCTCTCTTAAGATATTTGGTAATGTTAGTACAGCAAGATTATTTCGCTTTTTTAAAAGCATTGCAGTGATCTCGCGATTTTTATCTGGGTCATCACCATAATCCCCATGAATAGCCCAAATACTTTCTACTCTAGTCAGTATCAATTGATCAATAACAGATGAGGATGCTTTGAAAATTCCTACAACTACAAACTCTGCGTTTTTATGAATTGCTAGTGTGTCATCAATAGCATCTTGCTTATCTAAGAGTCCGTGAGAACTGAAGAATGTGTCCCCCAACTTGAGCCCTAAATCACTAGCCACCTCTTTACCTATTGTTACCTCATATGTATCTTCCCAAAGTCTTCCCTCCTCTATATCTACTTCATAGTGTTCAGGGTAACTATGCTCTGTTCCGACAATTCGATAGCTCATATAACTGTCGCCATACGCTAATGGAATACCTGATTCGATATGAGGGTTTTTTAAAATTTCATTAGCTGCATCAAGGCTGATATTGCCCAGGGGTGCATCGATATGATAAACATTTGCAAGGATTGATTGTAGCCCTGACCCCTTTGCCCCTAATACCAAATCGATATCTTTCAAATTCCTATCAAACTGATCCTGAATTTGTTTTTCAGTTAAGATCATCAAGCTCGACATACCTATACCAAATGCCAGTAGAATAATGCTTAATGTGGTTTGGAGTGGTTTAGCACTCAGGTTTTTTCTAGCGATATAAAACAGATTCATCTCGCTATACTTTTTAATTCAACCCTATCGCTATATCTGGATTTTAGTCGCTGGTCGTGCGTCACAATGATTAAGCTCGCTCCAACTAGTTGTGCTTCTTCTTCTAATAGAGACATAACAGCTTCAGTGCTTTTATCGTCTAAAGCAGATGTAGGCTCATCGGCAAAAATCACCTTAGGCTTATGTATGATGGCCCTAGCTATTGATGCCCTCTGTTGCTCGCCCATACTTAAATCTCTCGGCAATGAATTAGCTTTATGGTCAAGTCTTAATCTTACCAAAAGTTCATCACTTCTTACATTTAACTCACCAGAAGTAATGGCTGATTTAGTTAGCATTGAAGGCAAATAAAGGTTCTCCTTAATTGTAAGACTTTGTACAAAGTGAGCTTTTTGGAAAATCACACCAATATTTTTACCCCTGAAATGATCAAGATTCTTGGTTCCAAGAGACTGAAGATTAACACCATTAATCTCAACCTTACCAGTCCTTGCGTTTAGAAGCCCACACATCAGGTGAAGCATGGTTGTTTTGCCTGAACCAGAGTCGCCTAAGATTAAAAATCGACCACCATTAGGGCAGTTGAAATCAGGAAACACGAGCTCTTGCTCTGAGTTATGGTATTTAAATGTTAAATCGCAGCTTGCAATCATGTCTCGAAGGTAAGGAGGGGTTAGCTTTGAAGAATGAAATTTAGGAATCGACTTTCAAAGTACTTACTTGGAGTATTAATTGGATTAGGATTAGCATATTTTATATCGGGTGATAAAAGCTGGAGCTGGTTGCCCAAAAATGTAATCAGAGCTGAGATTAATAAAAAGGGAGTTGTAATGACTAAAGACATTGCTTGTAAACTGCAATGCAACGAAATCGATTACAAAAATGTCAAGGAAGTGATTGCTACAGGTTATTTAAATATGCCAAAGAGTGGCCGCCAGGAAAATCCCCGGTGGTATAGATTTGAATCAGAAGGTGAAATTCAGTCTATGAAAGTGGTTCTAACTGATTCAACCTCGACTATAACAGAAGTCAATTTAGTAAACACTAAAGATTGTGACTGCTAATGTTTAGAATCCTCTCCGCGCTAATAATTCTAATTGTCTCTAGCTCAGCTATAGCACAAAACACTTTTACTCTGTCTGGTCACATTCAGGATTCACACTCTGGTGAGCAGTTGATTGGTGGAACAGTCTACTGTGAAGACATACAGCAAGGGATAGTGTCAAACATATATGGTTATTATTCATTAACCCTTCCGGAAGGAAATTATACGGTTCAGGTTACTTATATAGGTTACACAACTCAACGGATCGAGTTAGAGCTTAATGAAGACATATACAAGGATTTCAATCTTGTACCCGGGACAACACTAAGTGAGGCCGTTGTGACAGGGAATAAAACGGTTAAGATTGAGGATCAGGTTCAAATGTCTAAGGTTGAGATTCCGATTGATCAGATAAAAAGACTTCCTGCAATTGGCGGAGAAGTAGACCTGCTAAAAGTGCTTCAACTGATGCCTGGGGTTCAATCAGGAAATGAAGGTTCAAGCGGTTTATATGTTAGAGGCGGATCCCCAGATCAAAATTTAATGCTTCTCGACGGAGTTCCTCTTTATAATGTTAGCCATTTATTTGGGTTTTTCTCTGTATTTAATGCGGATGCCGTTAGAAATATGACTCTAACCAAGGGCGGATATCCAGCTAGATATGGTGGAAGATTGAGTTCCATCTTAGAGATACATATGAAGGATGGTAATATGAAAGAATACCATGTGGATGGAACAGTTTCAATTATTTCCTCCAAGCTGACGGTTGAAGGTCCACTTATTGAAGACAAGGTTTCATTTATGCTAAGTGGAAGAAGAACATATCTGGATTTACTACTCAATCCATTGATTAGAATGAGTGCTGGTTCATCTTCTGATATGATTATGCCATCCTACAACTTCTACGATTTCAATGGAAAAATTAATTGGAAGATTAGTGAAAAAGACAGGTTGTTTTTCAGCGCATTTAATGGCAGGGATAAATTTGGTTTAGAAACTGAATTAAATGAAGAGGATGGTTTTGGCCTTGATGTGGGTTTAAACTGGAGTAATCAAATTGAAGCTATACGATGGAACCACGTTTGGACTCCAAAGCTTTTTTCAAACGCTACTATAAATCACAGTAAGTACAACTATAACCAACACAATGGTATTACTGTTCTAAGAGACGCAGACACTATTGTAAATAGCTTAACGAACACTAGTTATATTAATGACTACAGCGCTAAACTAGATTTCGATTACACGCCCAACCCTCGGCATATGGTAAGGTTTGGCGCTAACTATACTTACCACACTTTCAACCCAGCTGCATCGGCTATCCAAATTGATTTAGGTGAACAGTTTGTTATTGACTCAGTTTATGGCCCTGACAACATCAATTCTCACGAATCATTTTTGTACGCAGAAGATGAGTTTGAAATTAGAGAAAATCTTAAAGTAAATGCAGGCTTACATCTATCGGGTTTATTTGTTCAGGGAGAGAGTTACTTCTCAGCTCAACCGCGACTAGCACTAAACTACAAGTTGCCAGGTGATGTTGCACTAAAGGCATCTTATGCTGAGATGACACAGTTTGTTAACCTACTAAATAGTGACGGGATGGGGCTCCAAAGTGATTTATGGGTTCCTTCAACTGCAAATATTACTCCCCAAAACAGCTGGCAAACAGCTATCGGATTTGCAAAAACCCTTGGCGATTTTGAAGTTAGCATCGAGGGTTATTACAAGTATATGGATGGACTCGTGAGTTATAAGGAAGGTGCAAGTTTTCTAAATGATCTAGAAGTTGATTGGGAATCTAAGATTACTCAAGGTGTTGGAAATTCTTATGGAAGCGAATTTTTAGTCCAAAAAAAGTATGGCAAAACCACAGGCTGGATTGGCTATACTTTAAGCTGGTCTAACAGACAATTTGATGATATAAATAGCGGCAACTGGTATCCGTTTACATATGATAGAAGACATGATTTAAGCGTTGTTCTTAATCACGACTTCAATCATGAATGGAGCGGATCTTTTGTTCAAGTCTATGGTACTGGCAGAGCTCTTACACTGGCTGATTCTGAGTTCAGCACATATATTCCTGACCCCAATGGAGATGGAGTTCTAGAAACGGTATTCACTGTTCCGTCAGGGAAAAATGAGTATAGAATGAGCCCATATCATAGAGTCGATCTGTCTCTTGCTAGGGTTAGACCTACGAATGAAGGAGGAGAAAAGCACTTGATTTTTAGTGTGTATAATGTTTACAACAACCTAAATCCATTCTTTGCGCTTAATACAACTTCAATAAATGGAAATGCTGCAGTTGTTGAATATGGACTATTTCCAGTAATTCCGTCAATTGCTTGGCGCTATAAGTTTTAATCATGAATAGAATATTAATCATAGCATTTTCAGTGTCGCTGGTTTTAACTTCTTGCGAAAAGTGGACAGAAGGGATGACTAACGAGATAGACATTCCACCAATTGATCCTTCAATAGCTGCAACATTGATAGTAGCAGAGCAGGATGAAGAGATAATAGTAGAAGTTTCGACAAACGTTAATCTTAACGACTCGATTCAATACATAAGTGATGCAGTTATTCAGTTGACTGACGAATCTGGAAACGTAATCCATTCTCTTTCTTCTGAGCACTTTGAAGAAAATAGATATCACATTCATTTAGATGAAGAGTTTGGCATACCAGAAGGAGAAATAACTCTAAGCATTGATGCCCCAGAATTAGAATCAGTTAATTCAACTGCGACTATGCCTGTTACGCCAAATGTAGAGCTAGAATTTTCACTCGCGTCAGATACCATGCAGCTTTGGGATGAGGTCATTTTAGACAGATACACTATCAATCTGCAAAATGACATCAATAGACAAGAGAACTACATGATTTACATAGAGCAGAAGTACTATGATGACTGGAAGGAAGAGTGGACTGATTGGGAGCGTTCTTGGTTATTTGAAACTGCCGCAGTTGATCCAAGACAAGAGTTCTTATATGCCTTTGGATCTGTCGCTTTAGTCTCTGATGAAACTGTGTCAACGGACCCACAAGGATTGAATAACATTCAATTATTAGCTTTTAGTGACCCTGAGCAGGAAGATGTTGAAAGAAGAGTAATAGTAGAATCTGTTAGCGTAGGACTGAAGAAATTCTATCAAAGCCTAGATGAGTATGAAATGTGGAGTATAGACGATTTATTTGCTGAGCCAAATCTTATCTACTCAAATGTAAGTTCAGGTTTTGGCTGCTTTGGGATGTATAGCTCAGCAACTATTGAGATCAAATAAACTTATATTAATTGAAACTGATAATTTCATTTTAAACTTGACCTTCTTTCAGTTTCCTGTTTAATGAGAGAGAGCTCGCGAGTTGTTTGGCCAGCAACAGAAGTGTTTTCCTTAGCTCTACGAATCAAATAAGGCATAGCTTCTCTAATAGGACCGTAAGGAACATACTTGGCAATATTATAACCGTGAGCAGCAAGATTGAAAGTTATCTGATCACTCATGCCTAGCAATTGAGAAAACGAAATTCTATGATCATCATTCGTAATTCCTCTTTTCTGCATTTGCTCACACAGCATAAAAGTGCTGTCGGAATTGTGTGTTCCAGCGCAGATTTCAAAAACGTCCAAATTATCTAGGCAAAACTCAATCGCAGCATCATAATCTCTATCTGTTGATGCTTTATCTGGCTGTATAGGTGAATGATATCCAAGCTTTTCCGCCCTCTCTCTTTCCTTCTCCATATAAGCACCTCGTACGAGTTTTACTCCAACTTTAAACCCTCCTTCAACAGCTTTTTTATGAAGCTGGTGAAGGTATTCTAGCCTATCATGACGGTATAGCTGTATGGTAGTAAATACTATAGCATTTTCTCTGTTGTAATCATTCATCATAGCATTAGCTATTTCGTCAATGTTGTCTTGAATCCAGCTTTCTTCAGCATCGATTAAAACTCTGCCACCAGCATCAGCAGTTGAAGAGCAAATAGTTCTGATACGTCTTACAACTTTTCCCCAAGATTCTTCTTCTTGTAAAGTGAAATCATCTGGAGATTTAGCGAGCAATCCATAAAGAGAAAGTCCGCTAGGTTTAAACACAGAAAAGGCATGTCTAGGGTCATCGGAAGCTGCAGAAACGGCTGCTAAAATTTCAGAACAAGTACTATCTAGTTCTTCCTCTGTTGTAGCTCCTTCAGCGCTATAGTCGAGGATGGTTTTCACACCATTTTTATAAAGCATTTCAATAGTTGAATCACTTTCTTCAATGGTTTCACCTCCGCAAAACTGAGCGTAAACGGTAGGTCTTATAACCCAACCAATAGGAATTCTAAGTGCAAGAGCAATTCTAGCAAATACACTTCCAACTGCCACTAATCCAGGTCTGCTTAACAAGCTGAAAAGCATCTTACCTCTTCTTAGGTCACTATCTGATAGATGGCGAAAAGCAAGTTCCGTATTATCGAAATTTGGTAGGCCTTTTCTCGTCATATTGCGAAGATAGGTTGAGAGGTGCGTTGTACCTTCGGGGCATGGACATGAAAGCATATTTATCTGAAAATCGCCAACGTATGTTGGATGAATTGTTTGACCTTCTTCGCATACCGTCAGTTTCTGCAGATCCGGCTTACGCAGGTGACGTTCAAAAATGCGCAGAGGCAGTTGCAAATTTGCTAACTGAAGCAGGAGCGATTAATGTAGAAGTGATGGCCACTCCTGGTCATCCAATTGTGTTTGGCGAGTATAAGGTGGATGAGAGTGCGCCTACTGTCCTTGTATATGGTCACTACGATGTGCAACCGGCGGATCCTATTGAGCTTTGGGACAACCCAGCTTTCGAGCCCATTATTAAAACAACCCCGATTCACCCTGAGGGAGCAATTTTTGCAAGAGGAGCGTGTGATGATAAAGGCCAAATGTTCATGCATGTAAAAGCTCTCGAAGCAATGGTAGCATCGGGTGACGTGCCATGTAACATCAAGTTCATTATCGAAGGAGAGGAAGAGGTCGGATCAGATAACCTCGATGATTTTCTCGAAGAGCACAAGGAAAAACTAGCAGCAGATGTGGTTCTAGTTAGCGACACTGGTATTATCGCAAACGACACACCTTCAATTTGTGTTGGCCTTCGCGGGCTTGCGTATGTTGAAGTCCAAATCACAGGACCTAATCGCGACCTTCACAGCGGTCTTTACGGAGGAGCTGCCCCTAACCCCATTAATATCCTTTGCGAGATGATTGCTTCATTAAAAGATGAAGACCAAAGAATCACAGTAGACGGTTTCTACGATGATGTTCTTGAGCTGTCAACTGATGAACGTGAGGCGATGGCCAGAGCACCATTTAGCGAAGAGGCTTACAAGAAAAGCATAGGCATAGGTGGAACGGAGGGCGAGCCTCAATACTCGTCACCAGAATGTATGAGCATCAGGCCTACACTAGACTTAAACGGAATTTGGGGTGGATACACAGGTGAGGGTGCAAAGACAGTAATCCCTTCGATTGCAACTGCTAAAATCAGCATGCGACTTGTTCCTCATCAGGACTTCGAAAAGATAACGGAGCAATTCATGTCTCATTTCGAAAAAATCGCACCTCCGTCAGTTAGCGTAAAAATCACTCCAATGCACGGCGCGGCACCAGCGGTAACCCCAACTGACAGCCCTGCTTACAAGGCCGCATCAAAAGCAATGCAAGACACTTACGGCAAGGAGCCCATCCCTGTAAGGTCAGGAGGTTCTATTCCTATTGTGGCTTCTTTTGAAAGAATACTAGGACTAAAGACAGTTTTATTTGGGTTTGGTTTAGACTCAGATGCGATTCACTCACCTAACGAGCACTACGGTGTGTTCAATTATTTTAAAGGAATTGAAACGATCCCTTTGTTCTATAAGTATTATGCGGAGGCCTAGTTTATTTTAGAGACAAGGATTGTAACGCCGAGTTCAAGCGTCATATTTCTCATCCTTGTAGTCCATGTTCCACTTGGATTATCAGGGAGTGGAGTTATAGGTATAATGCTTTGAGTGAGTCTAGAATGGATATATGTTCTGTCTCCGTACTCAATTCGAGCCCCAATTACTGCGCTTAAATCAAAGTCCTTTAGAGGAAGTCCTGTTTCTATATAACCGTTATTGTCGAAGTTCTCTTCTCCTTTTAAAAAAACAGAAGGCTGCAGTCCGGCTTGAAATTCCACTAAGCTGTATGGGAAACTATAAACTACAGGAAGGTCTATATATGTAAACTGATAAGCCCAAGTTTCGTAATCTCCGTTTTGCGGATTAGGCGGGCGTCTACTTCCTTTATTATTGTATATCACGCTTAGCAGAAGTGCCTTTCTTTCCTGATTTTCAATTTCAACAGTAGCTCCAAAGTTGTAGCTGATTTTATTAAAACCACCTACACCATCTCCATGAACTTGAGATAGCGTTGTGCCACAAATAAGTCCACCATTAAATTTTAGTGGGTGGATGTCTGGGGTTTGCCCCCAAATAAGAAAAGGGAGAAAAAGACAGCCAATTAGTGTTATGCTCCTAAATGGAATCATTCACTTAAGTGCTTGCCCAAGCAATTTATCACGTAACCGTCTTCGTTACTTACAATTGCAATTATTGATGAATTTTCAAAAACCCATTCATCGTTCCAGTTAAACGTATAGTCTTCCTGAAAGTAATCGCCCTCTTGAGGGTCGCTAATTGCAACAAGTCCATTTGCGCCAGTAACGCTACCCCTTAGAAGGTGATTGAATTCATAATCAGTTACTTGCTCAGGATCGTTTCCATAGTATAGCTGATGGCCAATCAGGTGAGATTCAGCAATTAGAATAGATAACCTGTGATCACCTGAAACTTCGTTAGAAAAATATAGACCGCGAACGTGAATATTTAAGTGTCCAGCTTCTGGGTGCCATTCAGTTTCCAGTACTAATTCAATAGGAGTGTCTTTTTGTATTTCTGAAGACACTTGATCTTCCCATTCTCCAGGAGAAAAGAAATTTCCAGGCCCTCCAATTCTATTGATTCTTCCAATAGGGTTAGCTTGGAAATCTAATTGACTCCAAAAAACATCCCCCTCCTCACAGGTCCAGTTAGTGGGATAATCTTCATTTGTGATTGCTAAATTTCCAGCGTGAATAGCAAGGACAAATACATTTTCTGGGTCATTAAACATAATGTCATCTGCTATAATAGCAGCTTGAGGACAGTTGCCACATTGGTGTGCAGTAAAGTCCTCAATCAAGATGTTTTTACCTGTTTGTTCTGAAACCGTTAATACGGGAGGTTCACCGTAAAGAACAGTGTTGTATGCACCATCAAACGGAATGATTGGATCATCAATTTCATCACAAGATGTAAAAGCAATGATAATCGTTGATATAAAGAATAGTCGTTTCATTTCTCGTTTAAACAGGTAAGTAAGAAAAATCCGCGCCTGTACTCTAGAATTCTAGATACAAGACGCGGATTTCTAAATATTATTTTCTATTAGTGAGTGTTCGTTACTCTAAGAGTAGTAGTCTCACCAGCAGTAGTTACGCTTAGTAGGTAAATTCCTGAATTCAAATAAGTAAAATCTAACTGTACCGTCTGTGTTCCAGCAGCAACAGAACCAAGATTCATGTCGATTACCTTTTCACCAACTAAGTTGTATGCTACAATAGATGCATCGCCAGCTTCAACTGCAGTGAATGTAAGGGTAGTGTTTCCATTGAATGGGTTAGGGTATACGTTTACTGAAGCAGTCAGCTCGTTCTCAATTACGTTTGTTTGAGTAGTAGCTTCCATTCCAATTACAAGCTCAGCGAACTCAACACCTGATGCACCCTGGTAATCAAGAACAAGAGAAAGCTGAGTTTCTCCATCCATTGATGCAATTTCTGCGTAACCGTCAGCGTAGTTTCCCCACTGTGAAGCATATAAACCGTCACCGTAAGTATCAATCATTGTGAACGTGTAGCACTCGTTAAGGTCAAGAGCAACATCTGCAATTTGAAGAGTGTTCGGTTGGTTTGAGTATGTACCGACGTCAACACCTGCAACAACTCCACCGTTTGAATCTTGGATGGCCCAACCAGTCTCTTCTGGCCAGTTGTCAGTCATAATACGAACTTGGACGTAAGTAGTTGATTCAACTGAACCAACAATGTCTACAGATTTGTGAGCTTCCCAGTCATTTCCATTAACCTCAACAAGAGAGATGTCAAGAGTCCCAGTTGCAGCGTATGTTCCTAAATCTATTGACTCTGTATTGCCTGAATTAAGGTATCCAGTCCAATTGACATCTGGTTGAGATACACCATTGAGCTCAATTGCGAACGTCATAGCTGATACTGGTTCAGAACCCATATTGTTAATATCTGCAGAAGCGCCCCAGTTAGCACCACCACAAGATGACGTCTCACCAGTGTAAGTCATCATTGGAGCAGCACCGCTAATTGTGTTCCCACAACCACTGAAAGCAGCAGCAAGGTGTTGATCGAAAGTCCCTTGGCCAGATTCAACAAGAGTGTAATCCCCGGGACAAACAGTGTAAATAGTTGGGTAGTAAGAGTTTGAGTAAGAGTCAAAAATACTTCCAGCGTTATCAATTATTGGGAAGTTAGTTATAGACACCCAATCACCAGTTGTTGCTGTTCCTGTTCCGTTTAAATCAGCAGGAGTAGTTGTGTCGTCAGACTCTAAATAAAACACCATTAAGTCATCTGTTCCATTCGGACCAAATGCAGCGTGTAAATCTTCAAGCACTCCAGATTGAGCGTAACTCCAACAAGGGCCACACCATGTAGCAGAAAAATCTAAAATAACAGTTTTTCCTTCGTCTAGAAGGCTGTATAGATTCCATTCATTACCGTCAATATCAGTAGCGGTAAAATCAGGAGCGACACTTCCATCTGGCAGTTGAGCTTGGGCAGCAAATCCAAGAGTTAAAGCTGCGAAAAGCATGTAGAATTGCTTCATGTTATAATTATTTAATGATTTCTAATTCAGAGTAATTTCATACAAAAATAGGTAATATTTAGACGAATCTCACTAAAGATAGGTTGCATCATTAAAAACTAGATGTAAAGCTTACTTCAAAACCGTTAGATGCAGGTACAGCACGGCATACACCGCCTACGCAGAATATTCCTTCTCGCCTTTTTCCGTAGCCAATACTTAGTCTGTGTGGACCATTAATATATCCAGCGGATCCGTACACATAATGTATGCGTTTAGATTCCTCTGGATTCCCATAATTGTACTGATCAATTAAACCTACAAACCAGTGAGGGCTCCATGTGTATTCTGCAATCACTGTAGCCCAGTCTCCTTTGTCCTGATCTGTAGTTAACACTTGAAATTCTGTCCTTAAACTCTGTCGTTTTTTAGTCTTGATTTGAGTTTCTAGTACAAAGATGTCAGCGTCTACAATCCCTTTAAAGTCAGTGGTTACAGGAGTTGCAAGGGTGTTGAACAGTAGATTCATATACATACCCTTAAACTTCAAATTCTTTGAGATCTTCCTCTCAAATTCAAAGCTGATATCCTGAACGTTTAAAGTATCTCCAAATCCCCAACTATTCCTTTCATATCCATTTACAATACCTTCTACTCCTGCCAAGTGAGTGGTGTCTAGGCTATAAGCAGCAGCGTACACTAAGCTGAACTTAGTCCCATATTTTCCACCGAGTTTAGATCCTCTTGGAAGAGAGTAGTAAAGCTCTCCTCTCATGCTAGACTCACCATTAATTACTGTCGCATATGGATATAAAGTAGCAGCCAAATTGTATGTATGAGGCTTAGTGATTGCTGGAATATTATTGATTGGAGCATCGAAAAGAAGCAAATCTCTATCTGATCTAAAGCTCATATTGTCAGTTGTAGATCTCTGAAATAGGAAACTTACCTTTTTCACATTGCCTGATAGATAATACATGAGTGCTTCACCATCTTTATATATGTAGCCGTTGTCTGCTGATGGATCGTTGATTTTCTTCGTGTAATTCACACCACCTCTCCATGTGCCAAGCTGAAACTGAGATCCTACATCCCATCCAGCTACGTTTTCAGGTAATTCCAGAATTAAAGTGTCTTTTACAATATTGCTTCCCTGTTGGAATCTGCTTACAAATGAAAACTCAGGAGTGATTCTAAGTTTAGAGTTGGCAAACTTGTCTGAAAGATCATTTAAACTCAAATCAGCATTGAAACCTCTAACAATTCCATCCCCGTTAATGAGCCCGTCGTCGAAGTCTAATCTCTGCCTTCCATAAATTATTTTCATCCTTAAAGCATCGATTGGAGTTAGTATAAGTCTCATGCCATCTAGAGCGTTATCTAAACCTAAATCACGCGCTTCATACGATCTCAATAACACCCCATTACCAAACTGCTCATAGAAATTACCTACAGTAACATCCACCCCTCTTTCACGGTCTTCATACCTAGCAAATCTGTAGCCTATGCCAGTCCCCTTAAATCTTCCGGGAAAACCTAGAACTGAATTTAGATATGATTCATATCTTATTCCAGCAGAAAAATTTCCCTGAGTGTATATGAGATTAGCAAAAGCATTGAAACCAGTTTTAGCTGGCGGAACAACTGCGCCAATTAAAGTGTCTTCTTGATAGGATTGGAATAACATACTAACGTTGCCCGTTACTACGCCATGGTCCTTCTCCTCTTGCCCAAAAGAAGAAAAACACACTAGAACAAATGCGCCTAAAACAACAACAAGTTTTTTCATTCTACTAGTTTAAGTAGCTCTTCATAAAGCTCTTCCTCATCTCCTTCTGCATAGTTGTTATGCGTCCAAACAACTTCACCTTCACCATTTACTAAGAATGTATGAGGCACATTGATTACTTGCATAGCTCTTGCAAAATCTCTTCCTGGGTCAAGTAACACCTCGTATTCCCATCCAGAACTCATTACAAACGGCGCAACACGACTCATTGAACGAGAATCGTCAATGCTTACTGCAATGATTTGAGCTCCTGTTTCATCTTGCCAATCAGCATAATAGTCCATGTAATTATTTAGCTCTCTCTTACATGGGCTACACCATGTTGCCCAAAAACAAACAATTGTTGGATTACCATTCCCTACTAAATCCGCAGTGTTTGTGGTAATTCCCTCAAGGTTCTTAAGGTTTACTGAGGCAACTGTTTGAGCCTCACAGCTTGCGCTAAAACCTAAAGCCAGTATAAGAGAAAAGTAAAGATATTTCATTTCCTATTTATTGAGATATGTTACAAAGAAACGGCATTCTACTCATTTACTATGCCTTAACTTCGCATACATGATTCGTACCAAAGTAAAAACACTATTTATGTCGCTATTCTTTTTAGCGACAGGTTCAGTAATCGCACAACCTGAGATTACAGTTGAAACAGACACCATTTATGTTGCTCTGGACACTCTTACAAATGGAGAGCTTACAGTGCATTGGGATGTGGCTAATAACCAGTTTGGTACATTAGACTTAATGTGTACTAGAAACTATGTAGACCTAGTTGATCCATATAACTATCCTTATGTACTTTCAACTGAGGAAAACCCAGTACCTGGTTCATATGAGAAATTCTGCTGGGGACCTATTTGTTACGATTATGGAACTGATGCTTCATCAACAAATTCAGGTTTCTTAGTTAGTATCCCTCAAAATTCAGTTGACACCTCATTCGTGGCGTATTTCTATCCAAATGGAGTTACTGGAACATCTACTATTGAGTACTGTATGCACCCTGTAGGAAATGAAGGGTTTGGTACGTGTGCTACTATCACTTATGTAATCACTGCCACAGCTAAAGTAGGATACTTAGAAGAAAGTGTTGCGACGATTTCTACAGTATACCCTAATCCCTTACACGGAGAAGGTATAATAGATTACAATATTCCTTCAGGTAAGATTGGTAGAATTGTATCAAGAGATATATCTGGAAAAATCATTGGATCATTTGAGAACCTAACTTCAACAGGGAGAGTGTTGATTAGAGATTCTGAATACGCTCCAGGTTTGTACTTCACAACGATAGAAGTAAATGGAGTTGTTGCTTCAACTAAGCGATTTGTTGTAGCGAAATAATCATATATGCATCCACCGAGTAAAAAGGAAGCCCTTGACTATCACTCGCGTGGTAGAAAGGGTAAAATAGAAGTAGTTCCTACAAAGCCTTACAGCTCTCAGAGGGACCTTTCGCTTGCATACAGCCCTGGTGTGGCTGAGCCTTGTCTTGCCATTTCTGAAAATCCGGATGACGTATATAAATATACCTCAAAGGGAAATTTAGTTGCAGTAATTAGTAATGGTTCTGCAGTATTAGGATTAGGAGACATAGGGCCTGTAGCAGGTAAGCCTGTTATGGAGGGGAAGGGTGTACTATTTAAAGTATTCGCTGATATTGATGTGTTTGATATAGAGGTCGATGCTACAGATGTAGATCACTTTGTGTCTACAGTGAAGGCAATTGCTCCAACTTTTGGTGGGATTAACCTTGAGGATATCAAGGCCCCAGGGGCATTTGAAATAGAAAGAAGACTTAAGGAGGAATTAGATATTCCTGTAATGCATGATGATCAACACGGCACTGCAATTATCTCTGCTGCTGCATTATTAAATGCATTAGAACTTACAGCCCGAGATATTAAGGATGTTAGAATTTTAGTAAGTGGTGCAGGAGCTGCAGCGATGTCTTGTTTAGATCTCTATATAAAGCTGGGACTAAAGAAGGAGAATATTGCTGTATTTGATAGCAAGGGTCATGTAAATAGCAAAAGGCAAGATCTCGATGGGCGCAAGCAAGAGTTTGCTACAAAGAATTCATATTCTTCATTATTAGAAGCATTTGAAGGAGCTGATGTTTTCTTAGGATTAAGCAAAGGAGGACTTGTGGATGCTGAAATGATAAAGGTTATGGCAGAAAATCCGATAGTGTTTGCACTTGCAAATCCTGAGCCTGAAATCCCATATAATGAAGCTATTCAGGCAAGAGAAGATGTCATTATGGCTACTGGTAGAAGTGACCATCCAAATCAGGTGAATAACGTACTAGGCTTCCCTTTTATATTCAGAGGTGCATTAGACGTTCGAGCGACTTGCATTAATGATGAGATGAAACTTGCAGCTGTTAGAGCTATTGCGTCTCTTGCAAAGGCATCTGTCCCTGATGAAGTAAGTGAGGCTTATGATGAGCAGTCTTTAGTGTTTGGTAGAGACATGATTATCCCTAAACCTCTTGATCCAAGATTGATTTCTGCAATTGCTCCAGCAGTTGCAAAAGCTGCGATTAAATCAGGAGTTGCAAGGGTGCCAATAACAGATTGGGCTTCGTATGAGCAAACACTTCTTCGTAGACTAGGCCAGGCAACTAACTTTTCTAGATCGCTTAGCAATAGAGCAACGAAGAATCCTAAAAGAGTTGTTTTTGCTGAGGCAGAGCATTACAAGGTATTGAAAGCTGCTGAACAAACTGTAGATGAAGGAATTGCTCATCCAATTCTAATAGGAAGAAGAGATAAAATAGAATCAATTATCGCGGATAACAGTTTAAAGCTTGGTTCAGCTATAATAATTGATCCTCGTTCAGATGCTGAAGAAGAAAGAAGAGCTAGGTATGGAAAAATTCTTTATGAAAAAAGGATGAGAAATGGCTTAACAGCTATTGAGGCAGAGAGGAACATGCGCCAAAGAAACTATTTTGGAGCAATGATGGTTGAAACAGGTGAGGCTGATGCACTTGTGTCCGGTTTAACTAGGAACTATCCTAACGTAATCAAGCCAGCACTACATGTAATTGGTAAGGCTGAGGGCGTAAATAAGGTTGCAGGGATGTATATACTCCAAACTAAGCATGGCCCTATGTTCTTTGCTGATACCACTGTAAATGTTAATCCATCTGCTGAGGAAATAGTTGAGATCACGTTATTGATGGCAGAGGCGGTTAGAAGATTGAGAATTGTGCCTAGGATTGCGTTGTTGAGCTATTCAAATTTTGGCTCATCTAAGGGAGCAGATGCAGAAAAAATGGCTGAGGCAGCTAAGATTTTGCATAGGGATCATCCAGATCTAATTGTAGACGGAGAGATTCAAGCAAACTTTGCCATTAATCAAGAATTATTAGGAGAGTCTTATCCGTTTTCGATGTTGCACAAGCGCAGGGTAAACACATTAATTTTCCCAAATCTGGCGGCGGGTAATATTTCATATAAACTGCTTATGGAAATGGGTGGTTTAGAGGCGCAAGGTCCTGTACTATTGGGGATGAAGAAGTCATTCCACATTCTTCAACAAGGTTCAACAGCTAAAGAGATAGTAGATATGGTAAGGCTTGCGGTAGTTGATGCTCAAAATAAAAACTTGTAATGATTTATCACCTGCATGGAAGATTAGTTGAGAAGTATCCTACACATGTAGTGATAGACTGCGGTGGAGTTGGATATATGGTGCTTATTAGCTTGACTACTTTCGAATCTATTCCCAATAAGGAGGATTTGTTTTTACATACTCATTTAGTAGTTAGGGAGGATGCCCAAACTCTTTATGGCTTTGCTACTGTAGAAGAAAGGAAGTTATTTTTGCTGTTATTAGGGGTAAGTGGAGTGGGGGCAAATACCGCAAGAATGATCCTATCAGCAATGGACTCAGCTACCGCCTCAGAGGTGATTGCATCGGGTGATGTTGACTCTATGAAAAAGGTAAAAGGCATAGGTGCTAAAACAGCATCGAGAATAATAATTGACCTTCAGGATAAAGTTGGTGTAGATACTGGGTCTACTGGGACAGTATCTAAAATATCTTCGCCGCACAATACAATTAAGAAAGAAGCGTTATCTGCTTTGACTTCTTTAGGCTTTGACAAAAAACGTGTGGAAAAGGTTCTAGATGTAACTATTCAGAGATCGGAAGGCGCAATTGCGCTGGAAGGCCTGATTAAACAGGCATTAAAGGAGCTGTAAAACGAACGATAGGTGAATAAAATCGGGAGCATATGTGCCAGTTATGGCATTCTATTGTCTTTGCTTTTTTGCAGCCTAAACGCTCACGCCCAAACTTCCGAAGAAAATGATTCCACGGAAATTGATCTTCCACTACCTCATGGAGAGGAGGATGTTTTTAATCCTGTGGAAAATACTGGCGGTATTAGTTTGGATTGGCCGGGGAACTTCAACTATGAAGTTGTTTACGATCCAATAACTGGCCAATACATCGTTCAGCACACCATCGGCGACACCATACAATTCAGGCCTTCGTCTCTTTTTTCACTCGACGAATTTCTCAATTACGACATCAATGGGAATTTGACGGAGTTTTGGAATCAGCTTCAAGAAGAGGACGACGAGGCAAATAGAGCGTTTGCTCCTAAACTCGAGATTGACAACGAGCTGTTTGAGATGCTCTTCGGGACTAATGAAATTGAAATTATCCCCCAGGGTTCAGCTGAAATCACCTTTGGAATTAATAGCTCCAACACTGAAAATCCTCGAATACCGGAAAGGCAAAGGAGGGTAACGACTTTTGATTTCGATCAAAGGATACAGCTTAATATCACTGGAAAAATCGGCGATAAAATTGAACTTGGGACCCAGTATAACACTGAGTCTCTTTTCGATTTTGAAAACCAAATGAATATTGGTTTCCAAGGTGAGGAAGACGACATTTTAAAGAATATCGAAGCGGGTAATATTTCCCTGCCTCTACAGGGAACGCTGATAACTGGATCGCAGAGTTTGTTTGGTGTAAAGATGGAAACTCAGTGGGGACGTCTTTACAATTCGACGATTATTTCTCAGCAGAAGGGTGAGCGAAGAGACATTGAAGTAGAGGGCGGAGCCCAAACCCAAGATTTCAATATCCGAGCTGACGATTACGAGGCAAACCGTCACTACTTCCTTTCACAATACTTCAGAAATCAGTACGATAACGCAATGCGTAGTCTTCCAGTCCCTAACTCTGGAGTGATGATTAACAGGATTGAGGTTTGGGTTGTAAACATGCAGGCAAATACTCAGGATGTACGAAACGTAATCGCTGTAACCGACCTTGGTGAGCACCCTGATTACATGAGTTCTAACCTGCCTATTTCTACTTTGGTAGACGGAGCAGGAACCACACCTACACAGAACAGAGCCGCAAACAACTCTAACAACGACATCTTCAACGACCTGGTGAATAACCAGGAAGTGATGGCTTTTACAGGAGCTAACGCTGCTATTAATTCTATGAATATGGGATTTGAACAGGGTGTGCACTACGAGCGTGTGGGTAATGCTAGGAAATTGACAGCATCGGAATTCACTTATAACTCTAAGCTGGGCTTTATCTCTCTTAGGCAGTCTCTGAATAATGCAGAGGTATTGGGTGTTGCATATGAGTATACTTTGGATGGCCAAACCTATCAAGTCGGGACTCTTGCACAAGATGGGTATACAGCGCCAGGCTCTCTAGTTCTTAAAATGCTTAAGTCTTCTGTTACTCAGCTCGATCTTGATAATGGAGATCCATCGCCTCTATGGGAGGGAATGATGAAGAACGTTTACAGCATGCAAGCATTTGGCCTAAGTCAGGAGGACTTCAGGCTAGATGTTTGGTATAATGATCCATCGACAGGTGTTGATTTAAACTACATACCGCGTGCTCCGCTTGATGGCACGTTGCTTCTTCAGCTTCTGGGGCTTGACAGAATGGATATAAATACCATGGCTCAACAGGATGGTGTATTCGACTATGTAGATAATGCTGCCACTCAGGGAGGTACTATAAACTCGCAAAATGGTAGAATTTTCTTCCCTTCTGTTGAGCCATTTGGAGATAATTTGAGGAATGAAATTAACGATAGGGTTAGCGATCCTAACCTTGCGGAATCGCTTATACATACTCTTGTTTTCGACCCACTTTACGATAGTACGAAGACAGCGGCTCAGCAGATTCCCTCACTAAATAGGTACTACATAAAGGGTCAGTTCCAATCGCAGAGTTCGTCTGAGATTTCGCTTAACGCTCTTAACGTTCCAGAAGGCTCAGTTACTGTAACTGCAGGGGGTGTAAGGCTTGAGGAAAACAGAGACTACACGGTTGATTACAATCTGGGAAGAGTTAGAATCATCAATGATGGATTACTCGAGTCAGGCCAAACCATCAGAGTGTCACTCGAATCTAACTCCATGTTCAACATTCAAACTAAGACTCTACTTGGTACTAGGTTTGACTATGTAGCCAGCGATGATTTCACCATTGGTGCGACCGTCCTGAATATGAGGGAGCGTCCTCTAACACAGAAGGTGGATATAGGTGACGAGCCGGTAAATAATACTATTTTGGGAACGGATTTCTCTTGGCAGACTGATAGCAGATTGCTTACAAAAATTGTAGATAAGCTTCCGTTTTACGAGACATCTGCGACGTCTACAATTGATTTGAGCGCTGAGGGAGCTTACCTTATTCCGGGTCATAGTAGAGCTATTGGTGATGAGGGTAATGCATATATCGATGACTTTGAGGGGTCTCAATCGACTATCGATATCAGATCGGTTTCTAGGTGGTTTCTTGCTTCAACGCCTAAACTTCAAGAATCTCTTTTCCCTGAAGGCTCGATAGAAGCTTCGCCGGTATACAACTACAACCGTGCGGGGATGTCTTGGTATACGATCGATCCAGCATTTTACACTGGCTCAGGACTAGAGGATGGCCAAGTAAGTAATGAGGTTAGACACGACCACAGGATGAGGCAGATCCTCGAGCAGGAGATCTTCCCTAACAGAGATTATCAGCCGGGTACACCCAGAAATATCCCAACTTTTGATATGACGTTTTGGCCCAATGAAAGAGGTCCTTATAATTATCTACCAGCAGATGGAGAGCCAGGTATAGCATCAGGATTCACTGAAGAGGGCTACTTAGAGGATCCAGGGACGCGTTGGGGTGGAATTCAGCGAGCGCTGACTACTACGGATTTCGAGTCGGCGAATATTGAGTACATACAGTTTTGGGTTATGGATCCTTTCAATGAGGATTCAGAGAATACAACGGGTGGTGATTTATACATTAACCTTGGTAATGTGAGTGAGGATGTACTTAATGATAGTCAGCTTGAATTTGAGAATGGCCTGCCGTCGATAAACAACCCTGACCAAGACACAGATACTAGTGCATTAGCAATTTATCCGGACCCATCGATTTTTAATGTTGTAAATGCATTTGATAATACTTCAGGTTCTTACGAGATGCAGGATGTCGGTATTGACGGAATGAATTCTGAGGATGAAAGGGAATTCTTTAGCGAGTGGCTTGAAGATTTGGAAGTGTCGGGTAGCCTAACTCCTGAGGCTCTATCTATTATTGAAAATGACCCGTCTGCGGATGACTTCGAGTATTTCAGAACTCCTCAAGCTCAAGCAAACGATCTGAATATTCTTGAGCGTTACAAGAAATTCAGCCGTTACGAGGGTAACTCTAACACTGCCTCGCCTAATGGGTATCCTATCACTTCGACTACGTATCCAAATACTGAGGATATTAATGAGGACATCACACTTGGAACGATTGAGAGTTATTACCAATACAAGATTTCGTTGAGGCCAAGTGATTTGGGCGAGATCAATGTGGGATCTAATTATATAACTGACGTTTATGAGACTTTAAGCCAAAGTGCAACATCAAATGACCAAAGGCCTATCAAGTGGTACCAATTCAAGATCCCAGTGAGGGAGTTCGAGACAAGGGTTGGATCGATTTCAGATTTCAGGTCTATCAGGTTTATGAGGCTATACATGAAGGGTTGGACTCAGCCGGTTACTCTGAGGTTTGCGAGGATGGAGCTTATTCGTGGTGAGTGGCGTAAGTACGTTGGAAGCTTAGCGGGCGCACAAGAAGTTGAGCCTGAGGATCCATCGGCTACCGCTTTTAATTTGAGCGCTGTAAACATTGAGGAGAATGGAAACAGGGAGCCAGTTCCGTATTTGACGCCTCCAGGGATTATTCGTGAGATCGATGTGGCAGCTGTCAATGCTAGGAGGTTAAACGAGCAATCGCTTTCGCTCGAGGTTTGTGACTTGGCTGATGGAGATGCACGGGGGGCGTACAGGAATATCAACTACGATATGAGGATGTACAAGAGGCTGAAGATGTACTTCCATGCTGAGCCTGGTGCCGATGGGTCTAATTTGAATGACGGCGATCTATCTGCGTTTGTAAGGCTTGGGTCTGATTTTGACGCAAACTATTACGAGTACGAAATCCCCCTTACTGTAACGCCTTGGTATACGTCGGATGACGAGCTTATTTGGCCTGAGGCAAACGAAATGGATATTGAGCTGAAGAAGCTCCAAACACTAAAGGTTTCCCGTCCTGTTGATACTCCAATATTTATGGAGTACACAGAATTGGATCCTGAATCGGGGGCAAGGATGTCTGTAAAGGGTAATCCAAACCTTGCTAACGTAGTTATGGTAATGATTGGTATCAGGAATCCCGATAAGGACACCAATGTATTCCCATATGCTGATGATGGATTAGATAAATGCGCTGTGGTTTGGGCTAATGAGTTAAGATTAGCTGACTTTAATGAAGAAGGAGGTTGGGCAGCTGTAGCTAGGATGAACGCGACGCTAGCAGATCTAGGTAATGTAAACCTAGCTGCAAATATGTCTACTCCAGGATGGGGAGGATTAGAAGAGAGAGTTCAGGAACGATCAAGGGAAACTATCAAGGGAATTGATGCAAATGGAACTATTCAACTTGGGAAATTATTACCTTCTAAGCTGGGACTGCAACTCCCGATGTATTTGGGCTACTCCAACCAAGTTTCTACTCCTCAGTTTGACCCTCTAAGGCCTGACCTTGAAATGGTGGATTTAGACCTTCCTACAGAAAGGATGGAGAAGACGGAGTCGGTTAATACTCTTAGGAGTATCAACTTCTCTAGCATTAAAATAAATCCGCAGGGCGGAGGGAAAAAAAATGGTTCTAGAGATAGAAACTCGAGAGGAAGTGATGCGTCAGGAGCTAGTGACTCTAAGACTTCGAAGGGGAAGAATGTAGTTAGCTCTCAAAGAGGCGGCGCTATGAATGGAGGGAATATGGCAGGCAGAGGTGCAGGAGGAAGAGGAGGCTCAAATGGAACAGGCCCGTTGTCATTCTTAAAGATTAGCAATTTCAGTGCTAACTACAGCTTTAATGAGCAGTATAGAAGAGATATTAATACTGAATTCCAAATCAACAGAGAACACAGAGGAGGTCTACAGTATAACTGGCAAAACAGACCCAAGCAATACAAGCCATTTGGTAATATTGGTTTCCTGAAGAAGCTGAAGATCTTCGATTGGTTGACAGAATTCAATTTCTATTTAGCTCCTAAGCAAGTGAGCGTGAACTCTCAAATGCAGAGAATCTATGAGACTAGCAGGGTGAGAAATAACACTTTTGAGTTGCTGGGTGTGGAGACTCCACTTCTGATAAATACGCAGGTGCTTAAGACTTGGAATTGGACTAGAAACTACATATTCAAATACGACCTTACTTCTGCATTGAAGTTCGATTACGCTGCACAGGCGACGGCGTTTGTTGGTGAACCTGCTGGTGTTATAGACAGAGAGGATGAGGAGGCGTATCAATTTTATATCGATACAGTTAAAACTAACCTGATGAATGCAGGTGAGATTACAAATTACAACCACAATGCAAACGGATCATATAAGCTTCCATTCGATAAGATTCCACTTTGTGACTTTATCTCTGGAGATGCTAGATATCAAAGTTCATTCAGATGGGATAGGGCGCCTTTTGCACAAGACACTCTTGGGGCAACTATCCAAAACTCTCGTAACCTCAGTCTTAATGGCCAAGCGAATTTTGTAAAGCTTTACAATAAAGTTCCATACTTAAAGGAAATTAACAACAAGCGACCAAAGAAGGCCTCAAATAGAAATGTGAGTAACGAAAGGAGAGATGGGTTTGGAAATATTGAAGAGGAGGATGAAAAGGAAAAAAGAGATTGGAACATTAACCCTCTTGAGCATATTCTAAGGTTTGCTATGGGAGTCCAAAACTTAAGTGGTTCATTCTCTCGTAACGAAGGCATGATGCTTCCAGGATATGATTATTCGGCTAGATATTCTGGATTTAGTCCAGATTTTGATGCTCCTGGAGCGCTATTCTTGTTGGGGCATCAAAACACAGATATTTGGGGTAATAGAACTTCTGATTTTGCTTTGTATGCTGCAAATAAAGGATGGCTTGTACAGCAACCTTATTTGAATCAGCAATACACTGAGTCATTTACTGAGAACTTTAATGTGAGGCTGAATGTTGAGCCTATCAAGCACTTTAAAATTGAACTGACAGCAAACAGGTCAACATCTAGGAATGAGCAAAGTTTCTTTAGATACGATGAGGTCAGCGAAAATTGGGGCTATCAGTCGAGAACTTACACAGGTAACTATACTGCAACAGTACTTGCGTGGAACACTGCGTTTATCGATGATGATGAAGAGTACAATTCCGCTACATGGCAGCAACTCTTGAGTAATAGAGAGATTATTTCTTCAAGACTCAATGAGCAAACTTATAACCTTGATGAAGCAGTAAATGGATATTATGAAGGTTGGGGACCAACATCACAAGACGTGACTATCCCATCATTTGTTAGTGCTTACTTAGGAGTAGACCCTAATACAGTAAGCTTAGATATCATGAACACTAAGGTTGCTCCTAACTGGAGAATAACTTACGACGGTCTTTCAAAAATTCCTAAACTGAAAAAGACCTTTAGAAGGTTTAACCTAAGCCACACTTACCGTTCTACGATGAGTACGTCTTACACAACGAACCTTCAGTATACAGCGGATGAAAATGGTCTCCCTACTGCTACAGAGATAGGCGGATTTGAAAACTTTATCTCCCAAAGGCAGTTCAATACTGTAAGTATTTCAGAACAACTATCTCCTCTTGTGGGTCTTGATATGACTATTAAGACAGCATCCAACAATGAGCCTCAGTTGAAGGTTGAGCTCACCAGGGACAGGAATGTGAGCTTTGGCCTAGCTAACTATCAAATTACTGAGACCAAGAGTAATGGATTAGTTGTGGGCGTGGGGTATAAGTTTGCAGATGTAAGAAATCCATTTATTAAAACTTATGGTAAGCTTCCTATTAAGATGCTGAAAGACACTGACCTGCTACTTAGATGTGATATTAATATAAGAGACAATAGCACTGTGATTAGGAAGATGGAGGAAAATCAAAACCAAGTCACTGCCGGTCAAAAGCTAGTTTCTATTAAATTTTCGAGTGATTTAGAAGTTAGTGATAAGGTAACTTTGAGAGCTTTTTACGATCAACAGTTGACTTCTCCCAAAATCTCGACTTCTTTTGCAACGTCAAACATTAACTCGGGTGTTGCCATCCGTTTCAATTTGAATCAATAAAAAATGAATATACCTACAGACTTACGTTACACATCTGACCACGAGTGGATTAGATTAGAAGGAGATATTGCCACTGTGGGCGTAACTGATTACGCTCAAGGAGAATTAGGAGATATCGTATTTGTTGAAGTTGAAACTGAAGGAGAGACATTAGATGCTGAGGAAGTATTTGGCACAATCGAAGCTGTAAAAACAGTAAGTGATTTATTCCTTCCAGTCGGCGGGGAAATTATAGAGTTCAATGAAGCTATTGAGGCTGACCCGTCGTTAATCAATAGCGATGCATTTGGTGAGGGTTGGATTATCAAGGTTAAAGTAAATGATATAGCAGATGTTGAGGCATTAATGGATGCTAATGCATATGCTGCGTCGTTAGGCTAAACTGTAAGAATTTGGCATAATACTTGACTTAGTTTATGCAATGCCCTTAATTGTGTTAATTTTGAACTCTCAGAATATTAGAAAATGATTAGTCGTAAAACACCTCAAGCAAATTTGGAAAGCAAGCGCTCAACATGGTTAGCTTTGGGTTTCATAGCCTCACTTTCTATTATTTTGATTGCACTGTCTTTTACTAGCTACGATGTAGCTGTTCGTAAAGATTTAAACTTTGAAGCAGACCTTCTTGAAGACGAGGAGATTCCTGTAAACATTGTGACACCACCACCACCACCACCACCACCTCAGCAGACAACTGTTATTGAAATCGTGGACGATGAGGAGGAAATTGAAGAGGAACTAGAGATTGAGGATATCGAATTAGACGAGGATACTGAGATTGATATCATAGAGGATGATGAGGATTTAGAAGACGACACACCATTTATGATTGTTGAGAACATGCCGGCCTTGGGTCCATGTATAAATATGAGAGGAGAGGAGCGTAACCAGTGTACTCAAGGAGAAATCATCAGATACGTCAGTAAGAACACTAAGTATCCAGAGATGGCAAAAGATGCTGGAATTCAGGGAACAGTATTCGTGTACTTCGTTGTAGCAAAAAATGGAAACGTAAAGGACGTAAGAATTCTAAGAGAAGTTCACCCTCAGCTTGATAAAGAAGCAAAGAGAGTTGTAGAATCTCTACCAAAGTTCGATCCTGGTAAGCAGAGAGGTAAGAATGTAAGTGTACAGTACACTATTCCTGTGAAGTTTATCATCAGATAAGCTCAACTCATAAGAACGTCATAGCTGCCTTGAATTGCCATTAGAAGATAAATGGCATAAAGAAGTGCGCCCATTTTCAGGCCTCTTCTGTAATAAAGAAAAACGGTCACAGAATTAATTACTACCCAGTAAAACCAGTTTGTGGGTTCCCAAGTTATCATAAGCCAAGTGGCCCCTAAGCTAAATACAGTTGTAAACGCGTCTATATAAGGAAGCTTAGAATTAGAGTTTTTCTTGAGTAGAAATCCTACAAACAATGTAGCAAGTAAAGATGCAATTATTAAGTAGAAGTGCCAATTATTGTCCCATTCACTGACGGGAGTGTTTTCATAAAAGTAGAATCCTAAAATTCCTGTTAAGATGTAAAACAGGTGTAGAAATGATTCCGCATAAATCTCCTTTCTAATACAGAGAAACATAAATATTGCCGCACCTGCAATTGCGAAAAAGAACCCCTTAGGCATTAATATATCATTTAAATACAGGAAAGTGAAAAGCAGTCCAAATACTACTGCAATTCCCTCAAGAATCTTGATGAGCGTATCAGATAATTGCATTTCTCTCTTTTAATTGTTCCACTACAAATTCCACTCTTTCCTCGATAGTTAAAGCGGGTACCATAATCAAATCCTTCCCCATTTCTGTGTATTTCTCTATGAATAAAAGTTCATGTTGCTTTCTATCCTCATGTTTAGGCAAAGCCCTAATTGGATCTTCCTCCCAGATGGGCAATGTATTGCAGAATAAATACATATCCACTGGAACTATAGCCTCACATTTAATTTCTTCTTTGAATTTAGATTTAGACCAAATCTCCAATTCTACCCCCGAAGTATCACAAATTACCAAGTCATTTGAACTCAAAACATCTTGAGCTAGCGTCTCCTGCAGTTTGTTTAATTCAATAAGAGTTGATGGAGTTTCTGTACCCTTTAACACATCCTGATTTTCCCTGCACATTTCAGGTATAAATGCTAGGCCAAGCCTTTTTGCTAGTTCCTTACCTAAAGTCGTTTTGCCGGAATTTTCTACACCTGTGATAACAATGCGCTTCATGATCTTAGTTTAATCTTCAAAATCACATGTACACGGATCTGACAACTCTATATAAACTTTAGGTAGTAGATTTTTAAGCATCCTTTGCTCTTCTTGAGTCATGTCATTGTAAAGTAGGTCGAGATAACTCAGACTTTTCATATCACTAAGAGATGCTGGAAATAATCTCACTACGTTAGACCACATAACTAAGCGCTCTAAGTTTTCAAGCTTGTCAATATCAAGAGGTATTTCATTTATCAAATTATCACCCAGTTTCAGGATTTTTAATTTGCTTAGCTCAAGTACAACTGTTGGGAACTCCTCCAACAAATTCCTCTCAACTGAAAGCAACTCAAGATTCTCTAATTCCCTTACCCAAAAAGGAATTTCAGTAATCTTATTCTTGTCAAGCGTTAAGGTCTTTAGGCCTGTAAGTCCTCTTACTTCAACAGGAATACTGTCTAGTTTTTTCTTAGATAAATCCAAGTGTTCAACTTCAATGCCAGTTGCCTGAGCTAATAGAGCTTTGTCTATGGATTTGAAAGTGGTTTGGGCTATGCCCCAAGAGCCTGTTAAGATGAAAAGCAATAATATTGTTATGCGCAACTTCATATTATGTACCCAACAATTTCCTAGTGTTCTCTTCATCGATTTTGAGAGCTGATTTTAACTCATTTAATGATGAGAACTTCCGTTCGTCCCTTATTCTGTCGACAAATTCTACTTCTAATGAAGATCCGTATAAATCGCCTGTGAAATCGAGCAAGTTCACCTCTATAGTAGTGCAGCCTGAGTCTGAAACCGTTGGCCTATCTCCTATATTCAGCATTGCCATTTTTCTATCTCCGCCTTCTGTTGTAGCCCAAACCGCATATGCACCAGCCCCCGGTATAATTTTCAATTCCTCCTCTATTTTAAGGTTGGCAGTAGGGTACCCTAGCTCCGAACCTAATTTTTGCCCCCCCACAACCTCACCTTTTAAAGGAAAAGGTCTAGTAAGAAGCTTATTAGCTTGCGCAACGTCTCCCTTCTCAACAGCAGACCTCACCTTTGTCGAACTAACCCTAATATCTTGTACATATTTAGCATCAAGAGCTATTACCTCAAAGTCAAACATCTTTCCCATCTCCCTTAAAGCGTTAAAATCTCCCTCTCTATTGCGTCCAAACCTATGATCGTCTCCAATTACAACTGCAGCAGGTTTAATCTCTTCAGCAAATAAGTTTTTCACATACTCAAAAGGAGTAAGTCTTGAAAGTTCCAAATTGAACTCTTCTACTATTAAAAAATCGAGTCCAGAATCCTGTAATAATCTCCTTCTTTCATCAAGTGTATTCAAAAGTTTTAAACCATGATTACTGGGATGGAGGATAACCCTGGGATGTGGATGGAAAGTTAAGAGAGCAGTTTTACCCCCTATTTCCACAGCCGTTTTTTTTAAAACGTCAATAACGGCCAGGTGTCCAGCGTGAACACCATCAAAAGTTCCTATGGTTAAAACCACTGGATCTGACGAAAAAAAATCTTTTGTACTCTCGTAAACTTTCAAGGGTGTAAAGTTAGGCAGGCGTGAGGGGAAATTTTTGTAAATCCTATTGTATTTTTGCGCTCGATTATACATGTCAAGACAAATCTAAAATGTCAGCACAACAAGGAGTAGTAGCACAAGTTATCGGACCAGTAGTAGATGTCCGCTTCCCTCAAGGGGTTGAATTACCTAACATTCTTGATGCAATGGTCATCGAAAATGAAGGCGCAAAACTAATTTTAGAAACCCAAAAGCACATTGGTGAAGACACTGTGAGAGCCATTTCTATGGACGCAACAGAAGGTCTTAGCCGTGGAATGAAGGTTGTAGCAACTGGATCAGGAATCCAAATGCCTACTGGAGATGCTATCAAGGGACGTTTATTCAACGTAGTTGGAGACGCTATCGATGGTATTGGAACAATAAGCAAGGATAATGGACGTAACATCCATCAGGAATCACCATCATTTGAAGAGCTTTCTACTTCTACTGAAGTACTATTTACAGGGATTAAAGTAATCGACCTTATTGAGCCTTACGCTAAAGGTGGTAAAATTGGTCTATTTGGTGGTGCCGGTGTAGGTAAGACAGTACTTATTATGGAGCTTATTAACAACATCGCAAAAGGATATGAAGGTATCTCAGTATTCGCAGGTGTAGGTGAGCGTACTCGTGAGGGTAACGACCTTCTTCGTGAGATGATTGAATCTGGTGTTATTAAGTACGGTAAAGAATTTGAAGAGAGCATGGAAGCTGGTGGTTGGGACCTTACTAAGGTTGACAAAGAAGAGCTTGTTACGTCTCAGGCAACACTAGTATTTGGTCAGATGAACGAACCTCCTGGGGCACGTGCAAGAGTAGCTCTTTCTGGTCTAACAGTTGCTGAGTACTTCCGTGACGGAGATGAGCAGTCTGGAGGGCGTGATATCCTTTTCTTCATCGATAATATTTTCCGTTTCACTCAAGCGGGATCTGAGGTAAGTGCACTTCTTGGTCGTATGCCTTCTGCTGTAGGTTACCAACCAACTCTTTCTACAGAGATGGGAGCCATGCAGGAGAGAATTACTTCGACTAAACGTGGATCAATTACATCTGTCCAGGCGGTATACGTACCTGCAGATGACTTGACTGACCCTGCACCAGCGACAACTTTCGCCCATCTTGATGCTACAACAGTACTTTCACGAAAGATTGCATCTCTAGGTATTTACCCAGCGGTAGATCCATTGGACTCAACTTCTAGAATTCTTGATCCAGAAATTATTGGAAAAGAGCACTATGACTGTGCAGAGAACGTAAAGGCTATCCTTCAACGTTACAAGGAACTTCAAGATATCATCGCCATTCTTGGTATGGACGAACTAAGTGAAGAGGATAAGCAGGCCGTCAACAGAGCGCGTCGTATTAGCCGTTTCCTTTCACAACCATTTCACGTTGCGACGCAGTTCACTGGACTGGAGGGAGCACTTGTATCTATCGAGGATACAATCAAGGGCTTCAACATGATACTTAGCGGTGAGCTTGATAAGTACCCAGAGGCTGCATTCAACCTTAAGGGGAGCATCGAAGAAGTTATCGAGGCTGGTGAGAAAATGCTTGCTGAAGCGTGATTATGACTATAGAAATTATTACACCAGACGTAATTCTTTACGAGGGAGATGCCACTTATGTGGGACTTCCTGGATCTGACGGTAGTCTAGGTATTTTAAATAATCACGCCCCTCTAGTAACTACACTAAAGGCTGGTGAGGTCGTTGTAAAAAACGAAAACCACGAAGAATTCTTTCAAGTAAAAGGCGGAACGGTTGAAGTGTTAAACAATCACATTACAGTTCTAGCACAATAAAAAAACAATATTCATTACGAATGATGATATGGCTCACCTTTTAAAATAGTGTGAGCCCTATATATTTGCTCTACAGCGAAAATTCTAATTAATTGGTGAGGGAATGTAAGAGGTCCAAGTGCCCAAGTTGCATTTGCCCTATCTCTAACTCTTTGGTCAAAACCATATGGCCCACCTATCAGAAAGGCGACATGCCTTAACCCTCTAACTCCAAGTTTTTCAATGTGTTTTGAAAAGCCAACAGAGTCGTAGACCTTTCCGTGTTCATCGAGTAGAATTAAATAGTCAACTCCTTCTAGAAATTTGGACTGAAGAACAGCTTCTTCTTTCATAACGGTTTTAGGATCTGCCTTAGTAAATTTTCCTTTTAAGTTTGGTGTTTCTAAATAAAGGAACTTGCCATATTTGCCCATCCTCTTTGAGTAGTTCTCAATTCCCTCCTTTATCCAAATGGCATTTGTTTTGCCTGTTGCTATTAATGAAATCTGCACAGGTGTGAAGTTAAAGATTATCTTAGCAACATGCTAAACGTTGTAATGAAGAGCTTTATAGCTCTATCACTTAAAGAAGATATTGGCCCGGGGGATGTGACATCTGAATCTAGTGTTCCACAACACGTTAGAAAGACAGGCTATATTCTAGCTAAGGAAAGTGGAGTACTTGCTGGAATAGAAGTAGCAAAAGAAGTATTCTCGCAAGTTGACCCTCAAATAGATTTCAAGGCATTAAAAAAAGATGGCGAAAAGGTTGAGTTCAGCGATGTTGTTATTAAAGTTGAGGGGCCAGCTAGGAGCGTTCTTACTGGAGAGAGGCTTGCATTAAATTTTATGCAAAGAATGAGCGGGATTGCAACAAGAACTAGTGAAATAATGGACATTCTTGTTGGAACACCAACTAAAGTCCTTGATACCAGAAAGACAACTCCAGGTCTAAGAGCCTTCGAGAAGTGGGCAGTAAAAATTGGAGGCGGGGTTAATCACAGGATGGGATTATATGATATGATTCTACTTAAGGATAATCACGTTGATTATGCAGGAGGTATGAAAGAGGCATTATTACATGTATCAGAATATCAATCTATGCGAACTCAAAAACTACCTCTAGTTATTGAGACCAGATCATTTGAAGAGATAGATAATGCTATTGTCTCTTCAGATGAAACAGGTATTGAGATAACTAGAATTTTACTAGACAATTTCTCACACGCTGAAGTAGCTGAAGCAGTAGAACGTTATTCCAATAGAGTAACTCTTGAAGCATCTGGAGGGATAACTCCAGAAAATGTTCGAGGTTATGGAGATGCAGGTGTGGATTACGTTAGCATGGGTTACATGACACACTCTGTAAAGAGCTTAGATTTGAGTTTAAAGAGTACACCAAATGTCAGCTAATAAAAATTCTAAGCTTAAGAATTGGTTGCTTGAACAGGCAATAGTTAAGCGTACCCAAGAATTTCTTAGGAGTAAAACTCCTTGGGGAATAGATGGAATGAATCTTTATGATGTTTTGAGATTTTTCATTATGGGGCTTGTGAACGGATCTGTTTCAATTAGATCTGCGGCTATATCATTTAGGCTTTTAGTAGCTGTTTTTCCAGCGATCATTCTGCTATTAAGTGTACTTCCATATACGCCTTTAAAAGCAGCCGATGTAATAGACTTTTTAAGAGATTTCTTCCCTGGAGAAACTATTATGCTATTAAAACAAACAATTGATGACCTATTAGATAAAACTCAGGGCACTCTTCTTTCAATAGGTTTTGTATTAACTCTTATATATGCATCAAATAGTATTAGTGCTATTCTTACAAGCTTTAATGCAAGTTATTTAATAGAAAACAAAGGCAAGGGCTGGTATTCTATTTTAATTTCTATAGTACTGTTTATTGTACTAATTCTATTTATGGGGCTAGCAATACTGCTCATAGGATTCAGTGGAAAACTCCTAACGCACTTAGGGTCAGAGGGCTATTTACTAGGTGAAACAGTTATTTGGCTTAATGTAGTAAGGTGGTTGCTTTCTCTCTTGCTTATTTACTTTTCAGTGTCAATTCTTTATCATTTCGGCAATCCAGATACT